>CAWBQC010000009.1:0-210347 GCA_963790845.1 uncultured Actinomycetes bacterium
ACCAATCCCGCGGCGCGGCGCGGGCTGATCAGCGTCGTCTCGGTGCTCGGATCGCTGTACCCCGTCGTGCTCGTCGTGCTCGCGCGCGTCCTGCTCGCGGAGCGGATAGCCCGGCCTCAGCTCGCCGGCGTCGCGGTCGCGCTGGCCGGTGTGGCGCTCATATCGGCAGGCTAGAAACCTTCTGCTCGATCACGGCGCGCAACTCGCGCACCTCCTCGAGGCAGAGGCCGACCGGGTCGGGGAGGTTCCAATCGCCCGTGTCGACGATCAGGTCTTCCGCTGCCGGCGCGTCGACACGCGGCGGAGACGGAACGTCGAGCTCCTCGATCGCCTCGGCGACTGCCTCCTCAGGAGGCGGGCCCGCAAAGGCGCCGCCTCGCAGTGCCGCCGCAAGCGGAGCGTGGGCGCCGACAAAGACCACACGCGTCATACGTTGAATCGCACGTTCAGGACGTCGCCGTCCTCGACGACGTAGGTCTTTCCTTCCAGGCGCTGCTTGCCGGCCCGCGCAGCTTCGGCATGGCCGCCGGCCGCGACGAGATCGTCCCAGCGCACGACCTCGCAACGGATGAAGCCGCGCGCGATGTCGGAGTGGATCGTCTCCGCCGCGGCGATCGCCGTCTCGCCCCGTCCGAGCGTCCAGGCACGCGTCTCCTTCTCGCCGGCCGTGAAGAACGTGATCAGGTCGAGCGTCTCGGCCAGCCTGCGCACGACCTCGCCGAGCGCCGACTCGCCTCCGCCGCGGAACTCCGCCGCCTCCTCGGGCGAGAGATCGGCGAGCTCGGCCTCGAGCTGCAGGTCGATCCTGGTGGCTGCAAGAGCGGCGGCAAATGCGCCGCCTTCGGCGGCGCCCGGACCGTTGACCAGCTCGAGCAGCGGCTTCGTCGTCAGTGGATCGAGCTCGGGCGGCAGCTCGCCCTCCCACTCGGCAAGCGTCCGCCCGGCGTCGAGGTGCGCCAGCAGGCGCTCGAGATCGGCCGCCTCGGCCTTGAGACGGGCGTCGCCGGACTTGGCCTGCTTCGCGACTCGCTCGAGCCGGCGCTCGACGTGGTCGCGGTCTGCGACGAGGAGCTCGAGCTTCAGCGTCTCGAGGTCGTCCGCCGGAACGCGCGTGCCCGAGAAGCCGTCGAGAACGACGAGAAGCGCGTCGACCTGCCGCAGGTTGCCGAGCAGCTGTGGCCCCGTCCCCGGGACGTCGACGACACGGACAGCTGCAGGCGTGATCTTTGCGGGCCCCGACGGTCTCGGCGAGCCGATCGAGCCGCTCGTCCGGGATCTGCGCCATCCCGACGTGCTCCTTCCCGGAGCCGTGCGTCTCCGCATGCGTCAGCGCGCGGAAGAGCGTCGTCTTCCCCGAGCTCGGCAGCCCGACGATCCCCACCTCCAGCGCCACGCGCGGAGGCTAGCCGGGCTGCGTCTCCTCGCGGGCGATCTGCTTCTGGAGCGAGACGAGCGCGCGGTGCTGGAGAGACTTGATTGCGCCCTCTGTCTTGTCGAGGATCGCCGCAACCTCGGCGTTCGGGAGGTTGAAGACGAACTTCAGCGTCAGCACCTGTTGCTGCTCGGGCGAGAGGCGGTCGATGAGCTTGAGCATCGACTCGCGGCCGATCGTCTGCATCGCCTTGAGCTCGGCGGACGGCTCGGCGTCTCCGACCGGCTCCGGAACCTCCTCCTCGGGCTGCCAGCGGCGGCGTGCGCGGAAGTGATCCATCGCGAGGTTGTGCGCGATGCGGAACAACCACGCCGAGAACGGCGCGGACTGCCACCTGAAGCTCCCGATCTTCTCGAGCATCTTCAGGAACGTCTGCGTCGTCAGGTCTTCGGCGTCGTGCCGGTTGCCGACGCTCACGTGGAGATAGCTGTAGATCCGGTCGAAGTGGATGAGGTACAGCTCTTCGAGCGCATCGCGGTCACCTTGCTGACCGCGTGCGACGAGCTCTCGGACCTGCTCGGTCGACTCGCGCGCAGGCGCCCGTTCGGCGGGAGTGGCCATCCCCTGTTCGTTTCCCCGCGAGTCCATCGGAGCTAACGCACGAATTCCCGCGCCGCGTCAACCAGAGGAAAAACCGACTCGGCCCGCACGTACTACTCGCTTGTAATACGCGACATTCGAGACGACGACGTGAAGGGGGCCGTCCTCCGTCTCGAGGGCCACGACCGGCCGTCCGGCTCCGGTCGAGCCAAGAGCCGCCTCGAGCTCGTCGGCCGACCGCGCCTCGACGAAGCTCCCGACGATCTGGCCGCCGGCGAAGCCGATCTCGATCCGTACGCGCTCGTCAGGCACTTGCACACACCACCTCGGACAGGACTCCGTGCACGGAGTCGGGATGGACGAAGGCAACCTCGAGGCCGAACATGCCGCGTCGCGGCGTGTCGTCGATCAGCTCGGCACCCGCCTCGGAGAGGTGCGCGAGCGCCGCGCGAATGTCGTCGACCTCGTACGCAACGTGGTGCATGCCGGGGCCTCGCTTGGCGAGGAACCGGCCCACCGGCGTGTCAGCGTCGAGCGCACCCAACAGCTCGAGCCGGCTCTCGCCCACCCGGATGAACGCCGCGTCGACCCCCTGCTCCTCGACGCGCGAGCGGTGCTCGAGCCTGGCGCCGAAGAGACGTTCGTACGTGTCCAGTGCACTGTCGAGATCCTCGACCGCGAGACCGACGTGGTGCACCGAGCGGGGCGTCTCCACCATCCGATCGTAGTGAAAGACTCGCGACCGGATGCGCGCTTCCGCCCTCGCTGTCGTCCTCGCGGGCCTCCTTGTTGCCGGGTGCGGCGGTCACGGCTCCTCGGCGAGCTCGAACGGCGAGGCGTCGAAGTCCGCCAACAGCGTTCTCGCTGACGCGAAGGCCGCAGCGGACAGCGCGACCTCGGCCCACGTCTCGGGCAGCATCTCCTCGGGTGGGACACCGATCACGATCGACCTGACCATGGGGAAAGGCAAGGCCAAGGGCTCGATGTCGACGAGTGGCCTCGAGTTCGACCTCATCCGGGTCGGCGACACCGCGTACATTCGGGGCAGCGACGACTTCTACAAGCATTTCGCCGGAGCGGCGGTCGCGCAGCTCCTCCACGGCAAGTGGCTCAAGGCCTCGATCGTCAGCGGACGCTATGCCTCGCTCGCACCGCTCACCAGCATCAGCGACCTCTTCGGGAAGGTCGCCTCGAACCACGGCAAGCTCGCCAACGCCGGAGCGAAGACGTACAACGGGCAGAAGGTCGTCGAGATCCGCGACACGTCCGACAAGAGCAAGCTCTACGTCGCAGCCACCGGCAAGCCGTATCCGGTGGCGATCGTCGGCGGCAAGAAGAACCAGTCCGGGACGATCAGCTTCGACAACTGGAACAAGTCCTTCTCGGTCTCGCCGCCGAAGGACGCCATCGACATCTCGAAGCTCGGAGGCTAGGAACTAGGCAGCAGGCCCGGGGCCCGGATCGGTGGCGACCACGCGCGGCACGCCGACGGCCTCGGAGGCCCGCGACTCGGGCTCGACGTCTGTGATGAGCTCGAGCAGCTCGTCCCGCACGAGCGTCTCCTTCTCGAGCAGCGCGGCGGCAATCCGGTCGAGGGAGACGCGATGCTTCTGCAGCAGCCGGACGGCCTCCTCGTAGGCACCGTCCGTCAGGTGCGCCTGCTCCTCGTCGCGCACCCGCTTCGTCGCCTCCGAGAGGGCGTAGTTGTCCGCGCGCATCGTCCGGGACGAGACCGCGTCGGCCATGCCCCACTCGAACACCATGGAGCGAGCAATCTCCGTCACTTTCTCGAGGTCGTTGGCGGCCCCGTTCGTGACGCGGCCGAACACGACCTCCTCTGCGGCACGGCCCGCCAGCGCGACGACCATCCGGTCGACGAGCTCGTCCTTCGTGTGGAGGTAACGGTCCTCCTCGGGCAGGTAGAAGGCGTAGCCGAGCGCGTTCCCGCGAGAGACGATGGTGACCTTCTGGAGCTCCATCACGGAGCCCATCAAGTGACCCATGAGGGCATGGCCGCCCTCGTGGTACGCGAGGATGCGCCGCTCCTTCTCGGTCAGCACCTTGCGCTGCTGGAGACCGGCGACGACGCGCTCGAGCGCCCAGTCGAAGTCGGCCTGCCCGATCGACACGTCTCCGCGACGGCCGGCCTTGATCGCGGCCTCGTTGCAGACGTTCGCGAGCTCGGCGCCGGTCAGACCCGACGTCTGGCGGGCGACCATGCCGAGATCGACGTCGTCGAGGTTGAGCGGCTTACCCCGTGTGTGGACGCGGAGGATTGCCTCGCGTCCGGCGAGGTCGGGCGGCGACACGAGCATCTGGCGATCGAAGCGGCCGGGGCGCAGCAACGCCGGGTCGAGATCCTGGATCCGGTTCGACGCGCCCATCACGACGACCTGCTCGGCTCCCTCGAAGCCGTCGAGCTCGACGAGCAGCTGGTTGAGCGTCTGATCCTGCTCGCGGTTGAAGCCGTGGCCGGTGCGCTGCGCGCCGACCGCGTCCATCTCGTCGATGAAGATGATCGCCGGTGCGTTCTTGCGAGCCTCGTTGAAGAGCCGGCGGATACGCGCCGCGCCGAGGCCGGCGAACATCTCGACGAACGACGAGGCCGAGGCGCTGTAGAAGTTCGCGCCGGACTCGTGCGCAACTGCCTTGGCGAGGAGCGTCTTGCCGGTTCCCGGAGGGCCGTAGAGGAGGATTCCCTTCGGCACCTTTGCGCCGAGCCTCTTGAAGCGCTTCGGATCCTGCATGAACTCGACGACTTCCATCAGCTCATGCCGGACCTCCTCGACGCCGGCGACATCCGACCAGGTCGTCTGCGACTTGGCGCCGTGCGTCATGTTCGCGGGCTTGACCCGCGGCATCATCCCGACGGTCTTCCACAAGAGCCAGGCCATCAGGATCAGCAGCAGGAACAACGCCAGCGGCAGCCAGGTCGTCGCGAAATCGTTTATAGCGTTGAACCAGTGACCCACCATCTCAGCGTCTCATCGGCAGCGTCGCCCGCATCCCTTAGCCGAGCTGCGCTACGGCCTCCTCCGCTGTCGTGAACCCGACGCCGGCCTCGCGCCACGCTGCGAGGCAGGCGGCGACCCGCGACTCGTCGACGCCGCGCGCAGCGTCCTCGACGAACGTGACCCGGCGCCCGCGCCGCAGCAGCGCGCGGACGGCCGCGTCGTCGCAGATGTCGGTCGCAACGCCGAAGAGCAGGATCTCGTCCGGGTCGAACACGTCGAGCGCAGCCTCCAGGTTCGGATTCGTGAACGGGTCGAAGTGCTTCTTCGGGACGAGAACCTCGCGTCCCCCCTCGAGCAGGCGGCGCAGAATCGCAACCGGCAGCGGCACGAGCGGGAGCGGAAGGGGATCGAGCTGCTGCGTCTCGGGGATCTTCTCCGCCCCGCGCGTACCCCGAAGGCAGTGCGGCGGCCACGTGCTCTCGAAGTCCGGCGTCTCGGAGATCTCGGGATCGCTGAGCTCGTGATCGTCGGCCGAGGCGATGTGGACGAGGCCGGCCGCGCGGGCCGCCCCCACGAGCCGCGCCATGGCGGGCTTCGTCTCCTCAGCACCCTCGAAATAGAGCTTCCCGCCGGGCTCGACGAAGTCGACCTGCGTGTCGACGTCCCAGAGAATCGTTCCGCCCATGGCTGTTGTGTACCAGTCAGCGCAGGGTGCGCAACGCGGGCTCGAGCCGCTGCTTCGTCGTCAGCACGCCCTGGAAGAGGTCGCCGTGTTTCCGGATCCGCTCGAGCACGGCCTCCATCGTGAACGCGGACGCGTCGAGCGACTCGTTCAGCTCGTCCCAGCGGAGCGGCGTCGACACGGGCGCGCCCGCTCGGGGACGCACCGAGTAGACGGAGGCGATCGTCTTTCCTTCGCCGTTCTGGTTCGCGTCGATGAGGACGCCTCGCCGCTTCGCCTTCGACCACTCGGTCGTCGCGAGCCCACGATGGGTGCGCGCGATCGCTCCCGCCACGATCTCGCAGAACTCGCGCGTCTGCGCATACGTGTAGCGCCGCTCCACCGGCACGAGCACGTGCATCCCGTCGGCGCTCGACGTCTTCGGGAAGGAGACGAGCCCGAGAGCGTCGAGCGCCTGCTTGACGACGAGGGCGACGTGCACGACTTCCGGGAATCCGACGTCGGGCGACGGATCGAGATCGAAGAGAACGAAGTCGGGCCGGTCCGGCCGGTCGACACGCGAGTACCAGGCGTTCATGTCGATGCAGCCCATGTTGACCATCCAGAGGAGCGCGTCCTCCCCGTTCACGATCGGCGCGTCGATCCACCGCCTCTTCGGCGGCCGCTCGCGCGTCGAGACCTGCACCCGGAACCGCGGAATCCAGTCCGGCATCCCCTTTGGCGCGTCCTTCTGGAAGAACGCCTTGCCGAACGCGCCGTCGGGATACCGGCGCATCGTGAAGGGCCGATCGCGGAGGTGCGGCACGAGCACGCTCGCGACCGCCTCGTAGTAGTCGAGGAGGTCGCCCTTCGTGATCCCGCCACTCGGGTCGTCGGCCGGCCAGAAGACCTTGTCGAGGTTGGAGAGCTTCACCTTCCCCTGCTTCGTCGCTGCCGGCCGCTCGCGTCGCACGTCTACCGCCGGCTTGTCGTCGCGGAGCCCCTGGAACGACGGGGCGCGAAGGTGTCCGTCGTGTGTCCATTCCGCGAACTCGACCTCGCACACGAGCTCGGGCTCGACCCAGACGACATCGCCCTTCCGCACCTTCGGCATCTTCGGGACGACCGGGAACGGCGGCTCGTCCCGCCGCAGCGGCTCGAGCTTTGCGAGGAGCTCGGCAATGGTGCGCTCGGTGAAGCCGGTGCCCACGTTCCCGACCCACTCCCATTCGTCGCCGCGATGGATGCCGAGCACGAGTGCGCCGAAGCTTCCGCTGCGCCGTCCCTGGCCCTTCGTGTAGCCGCAGATCACGAACTCCTGGCGGCCGTGCGTCTTGATCTTCAGCCAGTCGCGACCGCGACCTCCTGCCTGATACCGGGAGGCGGAGCGCTTGGCCATCACGCCCTCGAGCCCCTGCGCCTTCGCCGCCTCGAGGAGCGCTTCTCCGTCGTCGAAGGAACCCGAGAGCTGGACGACGGGATTCCGCGCCAGCAGCTTCTCGAGCCGTGACCTCCGCTCGGTCAGCGGCAGATCGACGACCGGCTCGCCGTCGGCCTCGAGCAGGTCGAACACCTCGTAGGCGAGCTGCGCGCTTCCCTGCTGCATCGCCGAGAAGCTCGCCTTGCCGTTCGCGTCGAGCGCGACGACCTCTCCGTCGAGCACCGCGTCCGGAGTGCGAAGCGCCTTCGGCAGCTCCTTGGCCACGAGGGCAAATCGCTCGGTCAGATCGTTGCCCCGGCGCGAGACGAGCTTCGCCTCTCCGCCCCGGACGTAAGCCAGCGCGCGGTAGCCGTCCCACTTTGGCTCGAACTGCCACCCCTCCCCGCGGGGTAGCTCCTCCGTCAGTGTCGCGAGCATCGGCCGGTAGACCCGCCGCGGCCCGGACGCCGCCCCGTCGTCGCGCTTGCGGAGGATGAGCCAGTTCTTCTCGTCGCCGGAAAGGTGCGCCGGCACGAGCGCCCACGTTCCCTGCAGGCGCTCGCCGTGCAGCCGCACGGTCAGGCCGCCGTCGCGCTTCTCCTCCAGCAGCTCGTACGTGCCGCGATCCCAGATCTCGACCGTGCCGGCGCCGTAGTTCCCTTTCGGGATCTCGCCCTCGAAGCTCCCGTACTCGAGCGGATGGTCTTCGACGTGGACAGCGAGGTGCTGCTCGCCGGGCTCGAGCGGGACGCCCTTGGGCACCGCCCAGGAGGCGAGAGCGCCGTCGCGCTCGAGGCGGAAGTCGTAGTGCAGCCGACGCGCGTCGTGCCGTTGCACGACGAAGATCGGGCGAGCCTCCTTCGCGCGCTTGCCGCCAAACGGTTCGGGCGTCTTCTTCCTGTCGCGTTTGCGCTCGTACTCCGAGAGCTTCTTGCTCACGAAGCCTTTCTACTACCGCGCGCTCTCTGCGTGCGCTCGACCGATTCGCGCAGCGCTTGCATGAGATCGACGACCTGCGCTTCCTCCTCCGGCCGCTCCGGGAGCGGCTCGCCCTCCGCCTTCGACCGGATCAGCTCGAGAAGCTCGGAGCGGTAGGTGTCGTCGTAGCGCTCGGGATCGAACTCCGCGCTGAGGTTCTCGACGAGCGACTTCGCCAGCTCGACCTCTGCCTTCCGGAGCTCGCCCTCGGCGAGGGCCTCGCCTGCGACATCCGCCGGCCGCCGCACCTCGTCCGCGTAGTACATCGTCTCGAGCACGAGAACGCTGTCGTAGGACCGCAGACACGCGAGGTGCTGCTTGTTCCGGATCACGACCTTTGCGATGCCGACACGTCCCGTCTCCGCAAGGGCCTCCACGAGCAACCGGTACGGCTTCTCACCGCCCTCCTGCGGGACGAGGTAATAGGCCTGCCGGAAGTAGATCGGGTCGATCTCGTCGAGGGAGACGAAGTCGCAGATGTCGACGGAGTGCGTGAGCTCGACGTCCAGCCTGTCGAGATCCTCAGGCTCGATCGGGACGTAGCGCCCGTCCTCGAGCTCGAAAGCGCGCACAACGACGTCGGGATCGACGTGCTCGCCGGTGTCCTTCCGCACCTTGTCGTAGCCGATCGGCTCGAGGTCGCGGCGGTCGACGAAATGGAACTTGAGCTCCCGCGAGGTCGTCGCCGGTCAACATGCGAACCGGGATGCTGACGAGCCCGAACGAGATCGTTCCGCTCCAGATCGGACGTGGCGCCATGCCGCCCTTTCCCCGCCGGCCGGTACCCGAAAACGGCGGCCTTTCCCGGTCTCGAGTCATACTCCCCCCGTTCACACAACGCATACATGGCGGGGATAAGCCTGTGGACGGTGTGGACAGTGGCGCCGCGAAGAACCGCTCGAATCTCAGTAAATCTGCGGCAACCTACTCAGGCAAAGACGCCGAGCGACCGGAAACGGGCGCGGCGACGGCGGCGGAGATCGTCGCCCGGGATCCCGTGCAGGTCCGCGAGCGACGTCCGCAATGCCTGACCGAGCAGCCGCGCGGCCAGGTCGTGATCGATGTGCGCACCGCCGACCGGCTCGGAGACGATCTCGTCGATCACGCCGAGCTCGAGGCAGTGAACCGCATCGGGACGGAAGGCGGCCGCAGCCTTCTTCGCCTGCCCCGCGTCGCGCCAGAGAATCGCCGCGCAACCTTCGGGCGAGATGACGGAGTAGATCGCGTTCTCCTGCATGAGGACGCGATCGGCCAGTGCGATCGCGATTGCGCCGCCGGAGCCGCCCTCGCCGATGACGCACGCCACGGCAGGAACCGTCAGTCGCGCCATGATCGCCTGCGACCGGGCGATCGCCGCGCCCTGGCCGTGCTGCTCGGCGACGACCCCCGGGTAGGCGCCCGGCGTGTCGACGAGCGTGACGATAGGAAACCCGTGCCGGTTGGCGAGCTCCATCGCGTGCCACGCCTTGCGGTAGCCCTCCGGGTTCGGCATCCCGAACCGGCGGCTGACGCGGTCGTGGATGTCGCGCCCCTTCTGCTGTCCGACGAGGACGACCGTGCGGCCGTCGAGCTTGCCGAACCCGGCGACCATCGCGCCGTCGTCTCCGAGTGCCCGGTCGCCGCGGAGCTCGAACCAGTCGTCGAAGAGGCGCTCCACGTAGTCCAGCGTGTACGGCCGCTCCTCGTGTCGAGCCAGCTCGACCTTGCGCCAGATCTCCTCGTCGGTCGCCTCCTCCCCGATCCGTTCGATCTGCCGCTGCAGCCGCTCGAGCTCGCCGGAGATCCGCGCGCCGCCGACCAGCGGGAGGTTCTTCAGACGCCCCAGCCGCTCCCGCAGCCGCAGCTCGTGCTCACTCGGGGGCATTGAACAGCCTCAGTAGGCGTGAGAGCGTCGCGCGAAGCTCCGGCCGCGGCACGATCGCGTCGATCTGCCCGTAACGGAGGTTCTGCTCCGCTCTCCCGAAGTCGTCGGGCAACTTCTCGCGCGTGATCTCCTGCACGACCCTCGGGCCGGCGAAGGACATGAGCGCGTTCGGCTCCGCGAGCAGGACGTCGCCGAGCGTCGCGAAGCTCGCCAGCACGCCGCCGGTCGTCGGGTGCGCCATCACGCAGAGAAGCGCGTGGCCCGAGTCGTGCAGATCCTCAACCGCCGCGACCGTCTTCGGCAGCTGCATGAGCGCGAGGATGCCCTCCTGCATGCGTGCGCCACCCGAGCTCGTCACGGCGATCAGCGGCATCCCGGCCTCCGCGGCCGCGTCGCAGGCACGTGAGAGCTTCTCGCCGACGACGCTGCCCATCGAGCCGCCCATGAACGCGAAATCCATCACGGCGAGCTCGCACTGGCGTCCTTCGATCGCGCCTCGCCCGATCACCATCGCGTCGGCGAGGCCGGTCTTCATCTCGGCTTCGGCGAGCCGCTCGGTGTATGGCCGGAGGTCGAAGAAGCCGAGCGGATCCTCCGAGTGGAGCTCCGTCGCCTCCTCCGAGAAGGAGCCGGGGTCGGCAAGCGATGCGATGCGGGCTCGCGCCCGCATCGGGAAGTGGTGCCCACACTGCTCGCAGACCCAGAGACTGCGCTCGAGCTCGTCGTCGCGGTAGTGCGAGTGACAGCTCGGGCAGGTGTTCGGGTGGGACGGCGGAGAGCTGGGCTGGTCGTTGGTCTCGACCGAGACGTCGATCTTGGCCACGTCAGCAGCTTAGACCTCGCACCCCTGAGGGAGGTTGCGAAGCGACTCTGCCTAGTAGCCGATCGCCGCCGTTAGACGGTGAAGCTTGTCGAGGTTCGCCGGATCGGGCGCGAGCCCCGTCAACCCGAGGCCGACGAGCTTGCCACTCTCCCTCACCGAAGCGAGGAGCCGTTCGAGGTCGTCGAGCGAAGGCCCATCGGGCTCCGGCATGAAGACCGCGAGCTCATCAGGGTCGAAGACGTCGCAGTCGAGCGCGACATAGACCGCGTCGGCGCGGTCGAGCAGGTCGCCGGGCTCGTCGCCGATCCCCGCGGAAGCGATGAACTCCTCCTCGGGCGGGTCGAGGTTGCGCGCTCCCCACAAGACGACGTCCGCCGCGGCGACCGTCCCCCGGTCGAGCAGCATGCGCAACGGCATCCCCCACTCGTTGCCGGACGGAGAGGTCTCGGGCGTGTTCAGGTCGCCGTGCGCGTCGAGCCAGAGAACTCCGACGTGGCCGTGACGAGCCGCGAGGCCTTCGACTGCTCCGATGTGCGTGCAGCAACACCCGCCGAGCAGAAGCGGGCGGACCGGCAGGTCGGAGGCCACGGCGAGCGTCTGCATCGCGAGCGTTTCCTCCTCGACGACCGCCGCCTCCGGATAGTCGAGCGGAAGCGACGCCGCCTCAACCATCGGCTCGCCGCCGTCACCCCAGGCACGCGGCACGCGAACGAGCCCGGCGCCGAACGAGCGGCCGCAGGCGTGGCACTCGTAGCCCTTGCCGAGCGCGACCGCCGTCAGCGTGCGGCAGCTCGGACAACGCGCGCGGAGCAGGCTCACGCGAGCACCTTCTCCCGAACGACCATCTCCTGCTCGGCGTGCATGCCGACACTCTCGTACAGCTGGGTCGCGCCGGTCGCGTTGGCGGCGTCGACCCCGAGTGCGGCCCGGGTGTAGCCGCGGCGCCGGAACTCGCGAAAGCTGTGCTGGAGCAGCGCGCGTCCGTAGCCGCGCCCACGCCATGGCGGCCGCACACCGAGAGCGCCGACCCACCCGGCCGGCGGCCGCGCCTCGCAGCGGGCGACGCCGGCGATCTCCACGCCGTCGCGGATCACGAACCAGAGCGACGGGTCGTAGTTCTCCCGGCGGCGCTGTCGCGTCCACCAGTCGCCGAACGACTCCGGCTCGTGTCCCCAGTGGTCGGCAAACGATTCCTCGAGCGTGGCGTGGAACGTCTCGGCATCGGCTTCGGCGAAAGCGTCGACGCGGACGGACGGCTCCGGCGTCTCCTCGTCGAGCTCGATCGCCATCTCCCAGAAGCGCCGCGCCTCGCGGTAGCCGCGATCCCCGAAGAGCGTCGCGGCAGCCGCGTCACCGGCCACGGCCCAGGAATGGACCCTCTCGGCCCCTTCCTCGCGGAGCCGTGCCTCCATGATGTCCACAAGCTGTGCACCGAGCCCGCGTCCCCAGGCCGAGGGACGCACCGCGCCGGCGCCGTTCCCGCGCGGGCCGAAGCACTGGGCGAATGCACCGGCCACCGCCCTTCCGTCCTCTTCGAACAGCCACGTGTTCGTCTCGAACGAGATGGTGTGCAGCCAGCCGTCGACGGCGGCCGCGTCGAGCTGAGACGGTCGCCCGCTCACCGCTTCCTCGACCGAGCCGTACAGCTCGGCGATCGCCGCCAGATCAGCTCTCGTTGCCGGACGAATCTTCACGGCACGAGCGAATCGAGGCTCTCTGCCAGGCCATCCAGGCTGTGGAGCTCGACGTCGGGCTGTGGCTCGGCTTCCTCGCCGAGCCGGTTGATCCAGATGCTGCGGAGCCCGAGAACCGCGCCAGGCGCAACGTCGTGGAAGAGGCTCGCGCCGACGTGGACGTGACGCTCGCGCTCGGCGCCGCTCCGCGCGAAGAACTCGTCCCAGTGGCCGGCGGGACGGCTTGTACGAGCCGATCTCGGACGCGACGATCGAAAGCGTCGAACTGGACGCCGATGCGCGCCAGCGAGGCGTCGAGAAGGTCTCGGTCGGTGTTCGAGAGGACGCCGAGGCGCCAGCCCCGGGCTCGGGCCTCCTCGAGCGCCTGCGGCACTTCGGCGAACGGCTCCCAGCCCGGCAGCGAGCGGCCAAGCGCGTCCTGCTCCTCGGCCGGCGCGCCGAGCCGGGCGAGCGTGACGGCCATCACTTCGCGATAGCTTCGCGTCGGGTCCTCCCGCTGGACCTGCGGCTCGAGCTCGTGGTAGCGCGTGCAGGAGCTCACCGCCGCGCTCGCGCCGAACAGCCGCTCGAGCTCGCGCCCGATCCCGCCGTTCCAGTCGATCAGCGTCCCGTAGCAGTCGAAGGTCGCCCAGCGCTCGCCGCCCGCCATGGCCGCGAGCCTATCGAGCGCGGAGCGTCAGTCCTCGAAGCGCCTGAAGACGACGCAGGCGTTGTGGCCGCCGAAGCCGAAGCTGTTCGAGACGGCGATCTTCACGTCGGCGTCACGCGCCTCGTTCGGCACGTAGTCGAGGTCGCAGGTCGGGTCCTCGACCTCGTAGTTGATCGTCGGCGGGAGCTTCGCCGTCGCGGATCGCGAGAACCGTGAACGTCGCCTCGACCGCGCCCGCCGCGCCGAGGCAGTGGCCGGTCGCCCCCTTCGTGCCGGAGACCGGCGTCTTGTACGCGTTCTCCTCGCCGAGCGCGTACTTCAGCATCTTCGTCTCGGACGAGTCGCCGACCGGCGTCGAGGTGGCGTGCGCGTTGATGTAGTCGATCTCGTCGTCGGCGACGCCGGCGTCGTCCGAGCGCCATCTTGAGCGCGTTCACCGGGCCGGTCGGATCGGGCTCCGTGATGTGCTTTGCGTCGGAGGAGAGCCCGTAGCCGACCACCTCTGCGTAGATCTTCGCGCCGCGCGCCTTCGCATGCTCGAGCTCCTCGAGCACGAGAACGGCACCTGCTTCGCCCATCACGAAGCCGTCGCGCTCGGCGTCGAACGGCCGCGAGCCGCGTTGCGGGTCGTCGTTGCGCAGCGAAAGAGCGCGCATCGCGGCGAACCCGGCGATGCCGACCTCGTTGACCGCCGCCTCGGTGCCGCCGCAGAGCATCACGTCCGCGCGGCCGAGCCGGATCGAGTCGAGCCCGTCGCCGATCGCCATGTTCGAGGCGGCGCACGCCGTGCACTGCGACCCCAGCGGCCCACGCGTGCCGAGCTCGATCGAGACCCAGCCGGCGCCCAGGTTCGGGATGATCGAGGGGATCGCGAACGGGTTGACCCGGTCGGGCCCACGCGTGATCAGCGTGTCGTAGCACTCCTGGAACGAGCGGATGCCGCCGATGCCCGTCGCGATCGACGCGCCGATGCGGTCGGCCTCCTTCGCGATGTCGATGCCGGAATCCGCCTCCGCCTGCCGCGCCGCGGCGAGGATCAGGTGCGTGAAGCGATCCATCCGCCGCGCGTCCTTGCGGTCGATCCACTCGGTCGGGTCGAGGTCCTTCACCTCGCAGGCGAAATGCACCTTGTAGTCGGAGTGGTCGAACTGCGTGATCTCGGCCGCGCCGGAGTCGCCGGCGAGCAGGCGCGACCACGTCGACTCGACGTCGAGCCCGAGCGGTGTCACCGCGCCCAGCCCGGTGACGACGACGCGTCTGCGTCCGTTGAGAGAGCCGTTCCCCGTTGTCACTTACATTCCGAGTCCGCCGTCGACGAGGAGCACATCGCCCGTGATGAACGATGCCTCGTCGGAGCAGAGGAAGCGTACAGCGCCTGCAACGTCGTTCGGCTCCCCGAGCCGCCCGAGCGGCGTGTTCGTCAGCATCGCCGCGGTCGCTTCCTCCGGCAGGACGTCGGTGAGCTGCGTTTGCACGTAGCCCGGGGCGACGACGTTGGCGCGCACGCCGCGGCTGCCGAGCTCGCGGGCGAGCGACTTCGTGAAGCCGATGATCCCGGCCTTCGAAGCACGCGTAGTTCGTCTGGCCCCAGTTGCCGTGCACGCCGACGATCGAGGAGATGTTGACGATCGAGCCGGAGCGCTTCTTCATCATCGGCCGGCAGACGGCACGGCACGTGTAGAAGACGGACGAGAGGTTCGTCTCGATCACCGTGCGCCAGTCGTCGTCGGACATGCGCGCGAGGAGGCCGTCGCGCGTGAGCCCCGCGTTGTTGACGAGGATGTCGAGGTCGCCCGCCTCCTCGACGAGCCGCGCGGCCTCCTCGGCGCTCGAGACGTCGGCCTGCACGGCGCGCCCCTCGATCTCGCGAGCGAGCTCCTCCGCCTCGTCCGCGCCGGTTCGGTAGCCGACGACGACCTCGGCACCGCCGCGCGCAAGCTCCTCCGCGATCGCGCGGCCGATGCCCTTCGACGCGCCGGTGACGAGAGCCGCTTGCCCTCGAGGCTTGCGAAGCTCACTTCGGGGTGATCATGCTTCCGAGAGCAGCTCGGGCAGCCGGTCGAGCGCCTCGATGCTGTTGATCGAGACCGCCTTCACGCTGCGGTCGATCCGCTTGACGAGCCCGGAGAGGACGTTGCCCGGGCCGACCTCGACGAAGGTGCGAACGCCGTCGCGCATGAGCTCCGTCGCAGCCTGCGTGAAGCGCACCGGCGCGGTCAGTTGGTCGACGAGGAGCGGGCCCATCCGCTGCGCGGACTCGACGCGGGCCGTCACGGTCGACATGAACGGTGCCGTGGGCTCCTGGAAACGCACCTTCTCGATCGCGGGCCGCAGCCGATCGGCGGCGCGGGCAACGAGCGGCGAATGGAACGCTCCCGAGACCTTGAGCTTGACCGCGCGGCGGGCTCCTTGATCCTGAGCCTGCTCGATGCACTCTTCGACCGCAAGGTTTTCGCCGGAAACGACGATCTGCCCGGGGCAGTTGTAGTTCGCCGGCCAGACGCCGAGGATCCGGCGGCAGAGAGCCTCGACAACGTCGTCGGCGAGCCCGAGGATCGCGGCCATCGAGCCTGGGTTCGCGTGCAGCGGCGTCCGCCATCGCGAGCCCGCGCTCGCGCACGAGCGCCATGGCCTCCTCCAGCGTCATCGCCTCGGCGGCCGCGAGCGCCGCGAACTCGCCGACGGAATGGCCGATCACGAAGTCCGCCTGCACGCCGCGGTCCCGGAGCGCCGCGAGCACCGCGAGCGACGTTGCGACGAGCGCCGGCTGCTGCACCGCGGTGTCGAACAACTCCTCCGCCTCTGCGTGGAAGCAGAGCCGCTCGAGATCGAGGCCGCTTGCCGCACTGCCGCGGGCGAATACCTCCATCGCAGCGGGCACCGCCTCGGCGAAGTCGCGGCCCATGCCGGCCTCGAACGAGCCCTGCCCGGGGAAGCAGAAAGCCACCTTGCTCATTCGTCCTCCGATCGTCCACCGCATCAGCGCGCTACCCCACGTGAGGCCCGCGCCCATCCCCGTCATCAATACGAGACTGCCCGCCCGAAGCCTGCCGTCCGCCTGCGCCTCCGCGAGTGCCAGCGGGATCGAGCCGGACGACGTGTTCCCATAACGGTCGACGTTGATCACCACCCGATCCGACGGGATCCCGAGCTTCTTGGTTGCGTGATCGATGATCCGGACATTCGCCTGGTGGGGAACGTAGACGTCGACGTCCTCGACACGCGTTCCGTTGCGCTCGAGAACAGCCTGGGCGGAGTCGTACAGCACCCTCGTGGCGAACTTGAACACCTCGCGGCCGTTCATCTTCACGAACCGGTCGGGATCCTCGAAAAGACGAGAGCCGCTACCCGGAAGCCAGAGATGCTCGCCGCCACCTCCGTCGGCGCCGAGCTCGAAAGCAAGGAAGCCCGGCTCCTCCGAGCGCTCGAGCACAACGGCTCCCGCGCCGTCACCGAACAGGACGACCGTGGAGCGGTCGCTCCAGTCGAGAATCCGGGAGAGCAGGTCGCCGCCCACGACGAGCGCGCGCCGCACGAGGCCGGCTGCGACCATCCCGTAGGCCTGCGCGAGCGCGTACATGAACCCCGTGCAGCCGGCGGAGAGGTCATACGCCGCGGCCTCCGTGGCGCCGAGCTGGTCGGCGAGGAGCGCGGAGGTCGAGGGGAACATCATGTCCGGCGTGACGGTGGCGACGACGATCAGGTCGATGTCCTTGCCGTCGACTCCGGCCTGACTCAGCGCCGCCCGCGCCGCGGGAAGCGCGATATCCGAGAGCGCCTCTTCGTCCGCCGCGACCCGGCGTTCGCGGATGCCGGTGCGCTCCATGATCCACTCGTCGGATGTGTCGACGAGCTCCGAGAGGTCGTCGTTCGTGATCACCCGCTCGGGCACGTGTGCCCCGAGGCCCGTGATCGTGACGGGTACGTCGCTGCGAGCGTCGGTGATCATTCGCTCCCCACGAAGACGGTCAGCATCGCCTCGACGGCCACGTCACCGTCGACACTCGCCCGACCCTGGCCCTTCGCGATCGGGCCGCGCACCCGGAGGAACTCGCACTCGAGCTCGAGGACGTCGCCCGGCTCCACGACCCGCTTGAAGCGGCAGTCGTCGATCCCGGCAAAGAACGGGATCTTGCCGTGGTTCGCCTCGTCCGCGAGCACGGCAACGGCGCCGCACTGCGCGATCGCCTCGACCGTGAGGACGCCGGGCATCACCGGCCGCTCGGGGAAGTGGCCCTGGAACCACCAGCCGTCCTCGGGCACGAGGTAACGCCCTCGCACGCGACGGCCGGGCTCGATCTCGAGCACCTCGTCCACAAGGAGGAAGGGCGGCCGGTGCGGGATGATCGACTCGATCGTTTCCCGGCCGAACGGCGGAGGCGGGAGGGTCAAGCGACGTCTCGGCGCTCGAGCCGCTCGCGCAGCCGATTGCGGCCGCGGTGTGCGTGACACTTGGCGGTCCCGACAGGCATCCCGGCGGCCGCCGCAATCTCTTCGAACGTATAGCCCAACGCGTCCTTGAGCACGATGACCTGAGCCTGCTCGGGCGAGATATCGGCGAGGGAATCGCATAGCTCGCGGCGCAGCTCGGAGATCCGGACCCCACGCGTCGGATCGTGCTCGGAGTCGGTGCCCAGCTCGTCCGGCAGCGCGTCGTGCATCCGCGTGCGCTGCCGCTCGGCCACGTCGCGGCAGGTGTTGACGACCAGCCGGTGCAGCCAGGTCGAGAACTGCGACTCGCCGCGGAACTGCCGCAGGCGGACGCAGAGCTTCGCCAGCGCCTCCTGCGCCGCGTCGCGCGCGTCCTCCGGATCGCGCAAGAGGTGCTTGGCGAGTCGTTCGACCCGCGGCGAGTGGCGCACGCAGAGCGCCTCGAGCGCCTCCGCGTCGCCGGCCTTCGCGCGGGTCACGAGGACCGGGTCGCTGAGACTCGCGTAGTCGAGGCCGCGCTGCCGCAGCGGCTGCCTGATCGCCCTCACAGCCGCAGTAGTCTAAAGGCGGGTGTCGGATCTATCTCCGGGCTCGGTCGAGCCCTTGCTGCGCGGCCGCCTCGGACGCCCATATCGCTTCGTCGAGGAGTGCGCTTCGACGCAGCGCCTGTTCGAGGACGGCGAAGCCGAGGGGACGACCGTCGCAACGGACCTCCAGACACACGGGCGCGGCCGGCTCGGCCGGCGTTGGGAAGCCCCGGCGGGCCGGGCTCTCCTCTTTTCCGTTCTGCTCCAACCGACGCCGCCGATGGCGTTGTGGCCGGAGCTCTCGCTCGTCGCCGGCGATTCGGTCGCCGCGGCATTACGCGAGGAGGCCGGCGTCGCCGCCGAGCTGAGCCACCCGAACGACGTCCTCGTCAGCGGCCGGAAGGTCGCGGGGATCCTGCCGGAGGCAACGGCCGGGAGGGTCGTGCTCGGAGTCGGCGTGAACGTCAACCAGGCGGCCGAGGAGTTGCCCGCCGAGACGCCCAAGCCGCCGACCTCACTGCGCATCGAGACCGGCCGAGAGTGGCCACGCGCGCCGCTACTCGCAGCGATCCTGCTCGAGCTCGAACGCGGCTACGGCGCGTGGCAGCGCCTGCACACGAACCGCTAGGCGACGGGAACCTGCGCGCCCCCGTTGGTGCGGAGCTCACGGAAGCTCCGCGCAGCTTCGATCGCAGCGCCGAGATTCAGGCCCTTGTCCTTCGCCTGCTTGATCAGCATCACGGTCTCGAGGGCGTCGATGTCGTAGATCCGCTGCTTCTTGCCCTTGGTCGGGATCTGGGCCTTGTTGGTCCAGTAGTCGAGCTGCATCTTCGAGATCCCCGCGATCTGGCAGACCTGCCCGAGGTAGAGCTCGATCTTGTCGAGATGCTCCGCCAGATTGATGGGTTCGAGAAGGTCGACCTGCCGGCTGACCGCCACTCCGCCCTCGTCCGTTCGATTCTGCCCCCGTCCGGGAGTTATAAAGCTCGGAAGCCGCCAATGGAAGGGGCCGCCGTGCGAATCCGACGTCGGGCTAGGTGTCGGCCGGCTCGTCCGCGATCGGCTCGGCGTCGCCGTTCGGCTCGTCGGACTCCACGACGGGTGCCAGGGCCGAGACCCGTTCGTCGTCGCCGCGGAGCCGCATCACGATCACGCCTTGCGTGGAACGACCCAGCCGCTTGACGTCCTCAACCGGGATCTTGATCACCGTGCCGGCCGTGGAGATGAGCATCACCTGGTAGCCGTCGCGCACGACGCGCGAGCCGACGAGATAGCCGCGCGCCTCGGTCAGCTGCACGGTCTTGACCCCCATCCCGCCACGGCCCTTGACCGGGTACTCGGAGACGCGTGTCCGCTTGCCGAAGCCGTTCTCGGTCACGACGAGGAGGTCCGCGTCGTCCTCGGCGATGTTGATCGAGATGACCTCGTCGCCCTTCCGGAGCTTCATGCCCGCGACGCCGGAGGTATCACGACCCATGGGCCGGGCGTCGGTCTCCTTGAAGCGGATCGCCTGTCCCTTCCGCGACACCATGAGGATGTCGTCGTGGCCCGACGACATCCGGACGCCGACGAGCTCGTCGCCCTCGCGCATCTTGATCGCGATGATCCCGTCGGCCTTGAGCGGCGTGTTGTAGGCCGCGAGCTCGGTCTTCTTGACGACGCCGTTCTTCGTGGCGAAGACGAGGTACTTCGCTTCCTCGAAGTCGCGGGTCTGGATGACGGCCATCACCTGCTCCTCCTGACGAAACGGGAGCAGGTTGACGATCGCGCGGCCCTTCGACTGGCGAGAGCCGAGCGGCAGCTCGTGCACCTTCAGCCGGTAGACCTTGCCGACGTTGGTGAAGAAGAGGATGTAGTCGTGGGTGGAGGCGACGAAGAGATGCTCGATGTAGTCCTCGTCCTTCAGATCCATCCCCATCACGCCGATGCCGCCGCGCCGCTGCTCGCGGTACGTGGTCACAGGTAGCCGCTTGATGTAGCCGGAGCGCGTGATCGCGATGACCATGTCCTCTTCCGCGATGAGGTCCTCGAGCTCGAGGTCGCCCTCCGCGGCCATGATCTCGGTCCGCCGGTCGTCGTTCTTCGTGTAGATCGCCCTGAGCTCGAGCAGCTCTTCGCGGATCAGGCCGTCGATGCGGGACTCGTCGCCGAGGATCTTCCTGAGCTCGGCGATGCGCTCGATCTTGTCCTTGTATTCGCGCTCGATCTCGGCCCGCTCGAGCGCGGTCAGCTGGCGCAGCCGGAGCTCGAGAATCGCCTGCGCCTGGATCTCGGTCAGGTCGAACTCGCGCATGAGCCCCTCGCGAGCCGATTCGGTGTTCTCAGCTGCCCGGATGAGCGCGATGACCTCGTCGAGAGCGTCCAGCGCTTTGAGGTAGCCCTCGAGAATGTGGACGCGCGCCTCGAGCTTCCGCAGCTCGTACTTCGAGCGACGCGTGACGATCTCGCGCTGGAAGTCCAGGTAGTGCTGGAGCAGGTCGCGCAGCGCGAGCGTCCGCGGCACGCCGTCCACGAGCGCGACGGCGTTGTAGCCGAACGTCGACTGGAGTGGGGTGTGCTTCCAGAGCTTGTTGAGGACGACCTGCGGGATGGCGTCCCGTTTGAGCTCGATCACGAAGCGCATCCCGCTGCGGTCTGAGAGATCGCGGACGTTCGAGACCTCGCTCAGCGTGCCGGTCTTGACCAGCTCGGCAATCTTGGTGATGACGCCGTCGTCGCCGCCCTTCTTGACCGTGTAGGGCAGCTCGGTGACGACGATCGCCGACTTGCCGCCGCGCAGCTCCTCGGCGTGGGCGCGTGCGCGCACGACGATTCGGCCACGGCCGGACCGGTATGCCTCGCGAATTCCCTCGCGGCCGAGGATGATGCCGCCCGTCGGGAAGTCCGGGCCCTTGATGTGCTTCATCAGCCGGTCGACGTCGATCGAGGGCTCGTCGATCAGTGCGACGAGGGCATCGGTGACCTCGCCGAGGTGGTGCGGCGGCATGTTGGTCGCCATGCCGACGGCGATGCCCGACGAGCCGTTGACGAGCAGGTTCGGGAACCGCGACGGCAGCACCTCGGGCTCACGCCGCGACTCGTCGTAGTTGGGCTTGAAGTCGACGGTGTCGGCGTCGATGTCCTCGAGCAGCTCGGTGGCGAGCTTCGCGAGCCGGCACTCCGTGTACCGCATCGCGGCGGCCGGGTACCCGTCGATGTTGCCGAAGTTCCCCTGGCCGTCGATCAGTGGATAGCGCAACGAGAACGGCTGCGCGAGGCGCACGAGGGTGTCGTAGATCGCCGAGTCGCCGTGGGGGTGATACGAGCCCATGACGTCGCCGACGACGCGAGCGCACTTGAGGCGAGGCCGGTTTGGCTGCAGTCCCGCCTCGTGCATCGCGTAGAGGATGCGCCGGTGCACCGGCTTGAGACCGTCCCGCACGTCGGGCAGCGCGCGCGAGACGATCACGCTCATCGCGTAGTCGAGGAAGCTCGAGCGCATCTCCTGCTCGAGCTCGCGCGACTCGATGCGGCCGGGATTCAGCGGCTCCATGGGAGTGCTAGACATCGAGGAAGCGCACGTCCTTCGCGTTCTCCTCGATGAACAGGCGGCGCGGCTCGACCTGGTCGCCCATCAGCATCGAGAACAGCCGGTCGGCGGCGGCGGCGTCCTCCACGTCGACCCGGACGAGCATCCGGTTTGCCGGATCCATCGTCGTGTCTGCCAGCTCCTGCGCGTCCATCTCGCCGAGACCCTTGAAGCGGTTGAGCGTGATCCCTTCCTTCGCGAGGTCGAGCACCTGCCCGCGCAGGTCCTCGTACGTCTCGGCGTGGCCCGTCTTCTTGCCGAGCGCGAGGTCGAAGGGTGGCGGCCCGAGGATCTCGCGCAGGCGCGCGTACGCCTTGCGCAGGTTCGCGTAGACCGGCGAGGCGAGGAGCTCGGCCGGCACGACGACGTGCGTGGCCGCGCTCGTCTCTCGCTCGACCACCTTCAGCCGCGCCCCCTCGTCTGTCTGCTCGATCAGGGAAAGCTCGTACCCGTTGCCGCCAAGCGTCGCGAGCGCGCTCTCGAGGTCGCCGAGCGCCGACGCGTCGGTCTCGACCAGCCGGTGCTTGATCACGAGGTTGGCCGGCGCCGCGCCGAAGTCGACCCGCAGGCGCGACGCCCACCCGTCGAACTCGTGCAGCGACTTCGTGAAGCGGCCGTAGCGCGCCTCCGTGAACTTCTGAGTGTCGCCGTCGCGGTCGGTGACGTCGATGTCCTTGATCACCTCTCGCGCCAGCAGCTCCTCGAGCTGCGACTCCTTTTCGATGTACATCTCCTGGTTTCGCACCTTGACCCGGTAGAGCGGCGGCACAGCGATGTGGACGTGGCCGCGCTCGACCAGCTCGGGCATCTGGCGGTACAGGAAGGTGAGGATCAGCGTGCGGATGTGCGAGCCGTCGACGTCCGCATCGGTCATGACGATGATCCGGTGGTAGCGAAGCTTCGACACGTCGAACTCGTCGGCGATCCCGGTGCCGATGGCGGTGATGATCGCCTGGATCTCGGTGTTCGAGAGCACCTTGTTGATGCGGTTCTTCTCGGCGTTGATCACCTTGCCGCGCAGCGGCAGGATCGCCTGGAAGAGGCGGTTCCGGGCGTCGACGGCCGACCCGCCGGCCGAGTTGCCCTCGACGAGGAAGAGCTCCGCCGACTCGGGATCGTTGAGCTCGCAGTCGGCGAGCTTGCCGGGCAGCGAGTTGCCGTCGAGGGCGGACTTCCGCCGGGTCAGCTCACGCGCCTTGCGGGCCGCCTGGCGCGCGTTCCGCGCTGACACGGCCTTGGTGATGATCTGCTTCGCGTCCTGCGGGTTCTCCTCGAGGAACTCGGCGAGCTTCGCGTTGACGTTCTGCTTGACGAGCCCCTCGACCCACGGGTTGCCGAGCTTGGTCTTCGTCTGGCCCTCGAACTGCGGCTCCGCGAGCTTGACCGAGATGATCGCGGCGAGGCCCTCACGGACGTCCTCGCCCTCGAGGTTGTCCTCCTTCTCCTTGAGGAGTCCCTTGTCGCGGGCATAGCGATTGAGCGTGGCGGTGAGCGCGCTCTTGAAGCCCGTGAGATGCGCCCCGCCCTCGTGGGTGTTGATGTTGTTCGCGAACGAGAAGACCGACTCGACATAGGAAGAGTTCCACTGCATCGCGACCTCGACCGTGCCGTCGTCGCCGACCGCTTCGAAGTAGACGACGTGCTTGTGGACGGGGTCCTTCGCGCCGTTGACGTAGGCGACGAAGTCGCGGATCCCG
Source organism: uncultured Actinomycetes bacterium (assembly GCA_963790845.1). GTDB lineage: Bacteria > Actinomycetota > Thermoleophilia > Gaiellales > Gaiellaceae > Palsa-739. The sequence goes on from CAWBQC010000009.1 coordinate 23,239, forward strand.
CCCTCGGCGTAGAACTCCTCGCGAGACTCTCCTTCACGCTCGTCGACGAGCCCGATCCGCAGGCCCTTCGTGAGGAACGCGGTCTCGCGCATGCGCTGGACGAGCGTGTCGCGCGACCACTCGATCTCCTCGAAGATCTCGGCGTCGGGAAGGAAGCTGATCGTGGTGCCCGTGTCATCCGCCTTGCCGGCCTCCGTCATCTCCGTGGTCGGCTCGCCGCGACTGAACTCCTGGCGATAGACCTTGCCGTCGCGGTGCACTTCGGCGATCAGCCACTCGGAGAGCGCATTGACGACCGAGATGCCGACGCCGTGGAGGCCGCCGGACACCTTGTAGCCGTGGCCGCCGAACTTCCCGCCGGCATGGAGCTTCGTCAGGACGACCGTGAGCGCGGGCGCATCCTGGTCGGCCATCACATCGACGGGGATGCCCGAGCCCCAGTCCTGAACCGTGACGGAGTGGTCGGGATGGAGGGTCACCTCGATGCGGTCGTTGCGGCCCGCGAGGGCTTCGTCGACCGAGTTCGAGACAACCTCCTCGATGAGGTGGTGGAGGCCTCGGGAGCCCGTCGAGCCGATGTACATGCCCGGCCTGAGCCGGACCGGCTCGAGACCCTCGAGGACGGTGATGTCCTTAGCGGTGTAGTCGGTTTCAGTCATGAAAAAAGCCCTGCAAATTGCGCATTTGCGGGCAAAGAGAAGTGTATCAGACGGAGCGGTCGTTCGACGCCCGTACGAGCGCCGCTTTTATGACTTTCACGACAGATTCGCGCAGGTTCGGGTCCTCGATCGCCGCGGCGAGCGATGCCGCCTCTCGCGCCTGCTCCGGAGTCGCCTCGACCGGTGGGGCGGGCACAGGATCGGAGGCCCGATCCGGCAACTCCCCGGGCACGAAGCGAAGCCCGGGCCGGCCGGGCAGCCGACCGGAGATCTCGGCCGCGCGCTGGGTCAGCTCGAAGCCCCAGATCGCATCGCGGACGTGCACGACGAGGGTCCCGTCCGCCTGCGTCCGCGCAGGCCATGCGTTGCGTGCGATCTCGTCGCCGACAGCTGCCAGCCAGGCGCTTCCCGCATCTCCCGCGCCGCTGTCGGCCCCCATGCGGTGCATCTCGGCACGAATCTGCTCGCCCAGCGGATCCATCACGCGGCCTCCAGCACAGCCCCGGGCGTCACCTCGAGCAGCTGATCGGGCTCCGCAGGCAGCATTGCGGCGTCCGTGGCGGTGATCAGTGCCTGGCCGGCGCTCCGCACGCGATCCGCGAGAATTCGCCGGCGATCCGGGTCGAGCTCGGACAGGACGTCGTCGAGGAGCAGGAGCGGCGGGACGCCCGTGCGGTCGGCGATCGTCTCGGCCTCCGCAAGGAGGAGGGCAAGCAACGCCAGCCGCTGCTCCCCCTGCGAGCCGAAGTTCCGAAGCTCGCGCTCACCCGCTTCGAGCACGATGTCGTCGAGGTGCGGGCCCAGCGATGTCGCGCCCCGCTCGAGATCGCGTTCGAGAGCAACCTCGAGTGCCTCGAACGTAGGCGGATCGCCGTCGTACCGCACCCGGGCAGCGGAGAGGCCCAGCTCGGCTGCCCGTGCGCCGAAGGGCGCGGCGAGCAACTCGAGCACGTCGAGCCGGGCGGCGACGAGCTCGGCACCGAGCGTGGCCACCCGCTCGCTCCACGGCTCGATCGCCTCGCGGCCCGCGACGCCCGCCGATGTGCGGCGAAGCGCGGCGTTCCTCTGAGCCACTGCCGCGCCGTACTCGGCCGGCAGCGTCGCACGGGCGGGTGCGAGCCGTCCGAGGACGCGATCGAAGTACGCGCGCCGGGCGGCCGGCGGGCCCTTCACGACGCCGAGACGGTCGGGTGTGAACACGAGAGTCGAAACCATCGTGCGCAGCTGCTCCGCCGCCCGCAGCGAGGAGCCGTTCAGCCGAGCGCGCTTCCCCTCGCCGCGCCGCACCGTCACCTCGAGCTCCATCCGCACGTCGCCTCGCCGGCCCGACACGAACGCTCGCGCGCCGTCCGCACCGAAGCGCACGACCTGCGACTCCGTGCGGGTGCGCGGTGAGAATCCCTGTGTCGCGACGTGCACCGCCTCGAGAAGATTCGTCTTGCCGACACCGTTCGGCCCCACGACGAGCACGAGCCCAGGCCGTAGCACCAGGTCGAGCCGCTCGTAGGAGCGAAAATCGCGGAGCGAGACCGTCTCGGCGATCAGCCGGGCAGACGGATCGGCATGACGAGGTACGTGAAGTCTTCTCCCTCGTCGGTGAGGATCGCCGGACGGAGCGGGCTGATGAGCTTCATCCGCACATCGTCTCCCTCGACGGATTCGAGGCCCTCGCGCAAGAACTCTGCGTTGAAGCCGATCTCGAGCGGCTCGCCCGTATACGCAACCGGCATCGACTCCTTCGACTCGCCCACGTCGTGCGTTCGCGCCACGACCGTGACCTCCCCGTCGGCGAAGCGAAGCTGGAGTGGCGTGGCGCGCTGGATCATCACCGATGCGCGGCGAACGACGTCGAGCAGCTCGGCCCTCGGAACCGTGAGCTCGTGCTCGAACGTCTCCGGCAGAAGCTGCCGGTAGTTGGGGAACTGACCGTCGATGCGGCGCGTCGTGAGCCAGACACCGCCGACCGAGAAGAGCACCTGGTTCTCCTGCACGCCGACGGCGATCTCGTCCTCGTCGCCGGCGACGCGCGAGAGCTCCTGCAATGCCCGACTGGGAACGATTGCCTCGAGATCCGGTGCCGCTGAGCCAAGAGCTGTCTCCTTGACCGCGAGCCGATACGAGTCGGTCGCCGCCATCACGAGCTTGTCGCCCGCGAACTGGACGAGGACGCCCGTGAGGACGGGGCGCGCCTCGTCCCGCGACGCTGCGCGCGCCACACGTGCGATCGTCTCGAGCAGCGCCTGGCGATCGACCTCGAACGTCTGGGTGTCGGAGAGCTCCGGCAGCCGCGGGAAATCCTCGGCGTTGTAGGTGTGCAGCGTGTAGCTCGCGCTGCCCGAGCCGATGTGCACGACCGACTCCGTCGCGCTGTGCTCGATCGTCACATCCCCGCCGGGAAGGAGCCTGGCGATGTCGACCAGTGTGCGGCCCGGGAGCACGACGGCGCCGTCCCCTTCCACACGTGCCGACACTGACGCGCGCAGCGAGAGCTCCATGTCGGTCGCCGCCAAGCGCAGATCCTCTCCGCGCGCCTCGAGCAGGATCCCCGACAGGATCTGAATCGCGGTACGCGTCGAGACAGCACGCCCCACGACCGAAAGACCTTGAACGAGGTCTTCCTTTGTGCACGTGATCCTCAACCCGGCACCAACTGCAATGTCACTTTCAATCATCTGGAGATTCTCGTAGAAGTCATAGGGAGTGTGGACGGCGGGGAAGACGTGCCTGCGGCCGCATCGTTCCTGCGCGCGGCGTGTGGAGGGTCATTGTGGACGATTCCGCTGGTCCCACAGGCCGGCAAGCGTCAGCGCACCTGCTTCACACGTGCGGTGAGTTCTTGCACGAGGTTGTACACAGACCTGTCCTCTTTGATGAGGCGTGAGATCTTCGAGGTCGCGTGGATCACCGTCGTGTGGTCGCGTCCCCCGAACTCCTTGCCGATCTTGGGCAGGGACGAGTCGGTGAGCTCGCGGGAGAGGTACATCGCCACCTGTCTCGGATAGACGATGTTCTGGGAACGCTTTTCACCGCAGAGCTCGTCGTACGTGAGGTCGAAGCGCTCGGCGACGAGATCCTGGATTCGCTTGATCGAGACCTCTGCGGCCTCACCCTGCGGGAAGACGTCGCGCAGCACGTCCTGAGCGAGCTCGACCGTCATCGGCCGTCCGGTGAGGGAAGAGAAGGCGACGACGCGGGTCAGTGCACCCTCGAGCTCCCGGATGTTCGTCGAGACCCGGCTCGCGGTGAACGTCAGCACCTGTTCGTCGTGGACATGGATCCCGTCCACCTTCACCTTCTTGCGCAGGATCGCGATCCGTGTTTCGAGGTCGGGCGGTTGGATGTCGGTGATCAACCCCCACTCGAAGCGGCTCCGCAGCCGCTCCTCGAGCGTCGCGATGTCACGCGGCGGCCGGTCGGAGGAGAGCACGATCTGCGAGCCGGCCTCGTAGAGCGAGTTGAAGGTGTGGAAGAACTCCTCCTGGAAGCGCTCCTTGCCCTCGAGGAACTGGACGTCGTCGATCAGGAGGACGTCGTACGCGCGGTAGCGCTGCTTGAAGCCTTCGGTGCGCTTGTCCCGCAGCGAGTTGATGAAGTCGTTGACGAATGCCTCGCTCGTCACGTAGCGCACCGAGAGCTCGGACGAGTGCTCGGCCACGTACTGCGCAACGGCCTGGAGGAGGTGCGTCTTGCCGAGGCCGGTCCCGCCGTAGATGAAGAGCGGGTTGTAGGCCTGGGCCGGCGCCTCGGCCACCGCCAGCGCGGCTGCGTGAGCGAAGCGGTTGGACGACCCGATCACGAACGAGTCGAACGTGTACTTCGCGTTGAACCCACCGCTCTCGGGCCGGCCCGGGAAGCGTTGGACCATGGGAACGACGCCTTCCGCGCCCGCGCCACCCTCCGGCGGAGTGTCGCTTCCCTTCGTGACTCGGAGCACCACGGAACGCTCGCCGCCGACGATGTCCCGGACGGCCGCGCCGATCAGGCCGAGGAAATTGCTCTCGATCCAGTCGCGCGTGAACTCGCTCGGGACGACGAGCACGAGCGCGTCGCCGTCGAGCTCGAGGCCGCGGACCTCACCGAACCACTTGCCGTACGTCCCGTCGCTGAGCGCTTCCTTGAGTCGCCCCGAGATCTCCTCCCAGAGGTGCTCTGCAGACAACTCGACTTGGTGCTCCACCGACGCCCCGATCCTCCCGCTGTCCGGCCCGGCGGCCAGCATAACAGTGCCTACGAGAGGGACAAAATGACGCGGTTTGCAGGTAGTTTCCAGACGGTCCGAATCCCTCCACAGGTGTGGACAGTCGTGGGGGCAACTCGGTCACGCCGCATTCCTGCGCGCGTCTGCGGCTGTGGACAAACCGGTGGACGGAGCGCGGCTATACTGACCGCCGCGCCCCGCGATCCGCGGGGATTTTTCTGGCAAAGACGAGCCTTTTCGCAGTCGTGAAGCGCACCTACCAGCCCAACGTCCGCCGCCGCAAGCGCAAGCACGGCTTCCGTGCGCGCATGGCGACGAAAGCCGGCCGGGCCATTCTGAAGCGCCGCCGCGGCAAGGGCCGGGCTCGCCTCTCCGCGTAGGCGGCTCGGCGGGACCGAGCCACTAAGCTGCTCTCCGTGAAGCGCGCCAACCGCCTGTCCCGCTCCCGGGACTTCGATGCGGTGCATCGCCGCGGCCGTTCGGTCTCCTCCCGCTTCCTCGTCCTCTACTGGCTGCCGCAGGACGAGCCGGTGGATCCGCGGATCGGATTTGCCGTGCCGCGCGCGGTCGGCGGCGCGGTCGAGCGGAACCGAATCAAGCGGCGCCTGCGCGAGGTCTGGGACGAGCGCCTCGAGCGCGTCCCGGCAGGCAACGACTACGTGCTGATCGTCCGTCCCGGGCTCGTCGAGGCGGCCGAGGCCAACGGCTTCGGGTGGCTTGGAGACCGTGTCGACGAGCTCCTCGAGCAGACGGGAGTCCTCGCCGCGTGAGTGCCGTGATGCGTGTGCCCCGGCTGGCCGGAGTCGGCCTCGTCTGGCTCTACCGGCTGACGTTCGGCGCGCTGTTCCCGACGACGTGCAAGTACCACCCGTCCTGCTCGGAGTACGCGGTGCAGGCGCTCCGCCGGCACGGTCTCGCTCCGCGGCAGCCTGCTGGCCGGCTGGCGCCTGCTTCGCTGCAACCCCTGGAGCCACGGAGGCTTCGACCCGGTCCGATGATCGTCTACGCGATCCCCATCATCAGCCAGCTCGAGACCGTGCATGCGTCACGTCCTCAACTGGTTCCACTCGAACCTCGGCCTGACGTGGGCGTGGTCGATCGTGGCCACGACGGTCGATCGTTCGGATGCTGCTCGTGCCGCTGACGGTCAAGCAGATCCACTCGATGCAGAACCTGCAGACGCACGCGCCGCAGATGAAGGAGATCCAGAAGAAGTACAAGCACGACAAGCAGAAGCAGAACGAAGAGCTGATGAAGTTCTACCGGGAGAACAAGATCAACCCGGCTGCCTCGTGCCTGCCGATGCTGCTGCAGTTCCCGGTCTTCATCGCGCTCTACTACGCGCTGCGGAACTTCAGTCGCACGAGCCGGCGTCGGAGCACCCGGCGAGCCTCTCGTTCCTCCACTTCATCCCGTCGATCGCGGAGCACACGACGACGCACTGGGGCGGCTACGTGCTGCTCTTCGTCTACGTCGCGAGCCAGATGGCGTCGACGTTCTACATGATCGACGACCGCCGACAAGACGCAGCGCACGATCTTCATGCTCATGCCGCTCGTCTTCGTCTTCGTCATCGCGCGCTTCCCCGCGGGCCTCGTCCTCTACTGGGTGACGACGAACCTGTGGACGGTCGGGCAGGGGCTGATCACGCGACGCCTGGTGCGGGAAGACACCGGCGCCTGTCGTCGAGAAGCGAAGCTCGCGGACGCCGCCGAAGGACGACGGCTCGAGCGGCAACGGCGCGAAGGCCGAATCTCCGCAGCCGAAGCCGGCGCCGTCCGCCTCGCAGCAGCCGCGCCAGGTGCGCCGCAAGAAGAAGCGCCCGAGCCGGAGATGAACGAGGTCACCGACCTGACGGTCGAGGCGACCGGCGAGACGGTCGGTGAGGCGAAGTGGGCGGCACTGCGCGAGCTCGAGCGGCGGCATCCCGGGCTCGACAAGGCTGCGGTGCAGTTCGAGGTCGTCGCCGAAGGCGAGCGCGGCATCCTCGGCGTCGGGTACGAGCCTGCCCGCGTCGTCGCGCATCTGCCGGCCGCGGCGGCCGCGGCGGCCGCGGCCGTGGTGGACGACGAAGCCGGACAGGTCGCGGACGCTCGCGCGCTCGTCGCCCGGATCGTGCGAACGCTCGGCGTCGACGCAGACGTCGACGCGCGCGAGGAGCCGGAGGCCATCGTGATCACGTGCTCCGGTCCGGATGTGGGGCTGCTGATCGGCCGTCACGGCCAGACGATCGACTCGATCCAGTACCTCCTCGAACGCGGTGGGCTGGCGCGCGTACGGGGAGGAGCGGAAAGAGGTGACTGTCGACGCGGCCGGGTACCGAGCGCGGCGTAAGGAGACCCTCGAGTCGCTCGCGCTTCGCGTCGCCGATCGAGTCCGCGACTCCGGCGAGCGCGAGGAGCTCGAGCCGATGACAGCGGTCGAGCGGAAGGTCGTCCACCTGTGCCTCAAGGACGTGGTGGGCGTGGGCACGGCGTCCGAAGGCACGGAGCCGAATCGCTACGTCGTCGTCCTTCCTGAGTGACTGGCTCGAGGCCGTCCAGGCCACGCCGGGCCTGACGGCGCTTCGCGATCCCGTCCGGGCTCGCGAGATGCTGCTCGACGATGCCCTGCGCGCGCTGCCGCTGCTCGAGGCCTACGACGGAGCGCTGATCGACGTCGGCTCGGGCGGCGGTTCTCCGGGCATCCCTCTCGCGGCGTCGCTACCCGAGCGCGAGGTGACGTTGCTCGAGGCTGGGCAGCGGAAGTGCGACTTTCTGCGCCGCTGGGCTCCGCCGAACGCGCGGGTCGTCTGGGGCCGCGCCGAGGAGCAGCCGGTGGAGGGCTGGGGTGTTGCGGTTGCGAAAGCCCTCGCTCAGCCTCCGGTCGCGGCGGAGCTTTGCCTTCCCCTGGTTCGGGTGGGTGGCGCCGCGATCCTCTGGGTCGGAGAGCAGGCGGATCTCGGCCGGCTCGCGATTGCGGCAGAACGGCTCGGAGGGGATGCGCCCGAGCTGCACGATGGTCTCGTCGTCGTCCGGAAGGTCGCGCCGACGCCTGCGCGCTTCCCGCGTCGTGCGGGCGTCGCGAAGAAGCGTCCGCTGGCGTAGCGACAATGGCCGGGCCCATGTCCCGGATCTACGCGCTTGCGAACCAGAAGGGCGGCGTCGGCAAGACGACGACGGCCGTCAACCTCGCCGCATGTCTGGCCGAGGCCGGCGAGCGTGCGCTCGTGATCGACCTCGACCCGCAGGCGAACGCGACGTCCGGTCTCGGGATGCGTGCGAACGGGACCTCGAGCTACGACCTTCTCGACGGTGCACCGCTCGCCGAGCTCGTCCATCCGACGGCCTTCGCCAACCTCGACCTCGTGCCGGCCAAGCCGGATCTCGCGGGCGCCGCCGTCGAGCTCTCCGGCCTCGCGGATGGAGAGCGGTATCTCGCGGAGGCTCTCGCGTCCGGAAGCGACCGCTACGACTTCGTCTTTCTCGACTGCCCGCCGTCGCTCGGGCCGCTCACGGTCAACGCCCTCGCCGCCGCCGACCGGGTGCTCGTGCCGGTGCAGGCCGAGTACTACGCGCTCGAAGGGTTGTCGCAGCTGCTCCACTCGGTCGAGCTGATCCGGCGGCGGCTCAATCCGCATCTCGGCATCGGCGGCATCCTTCTCACGATGGTCGACGGGCGAACGCGGCTCGCGGCCCAGGTCGAGGAAGAGGTGCGCAAGCACTTCGGCCCGCTCGTCTTCCGCACCGCTGTACCCCGCTCCGTGCGACTCGCCGAAGCGCCGAGCTACGGCCTGCCGGCGATCGCCTATGACCGTCGCTCCGCCGGAGCCGACGCCTACTGGAAGGTGGCGATGGAACTTGTCGAGCGCGCCTGAGTCTTCGTCTTCTCCTCAGCGCCGTGGCCTGGGCCGCGGCCTCGAGGTCCTCATGGGCGGCCCGCCGGCTTCCTCCGAGCTGCTCGAGATCCCGGTCGACGCGATCTTCCCGAGCCCGCGCCAGCCGCGTCGCCGCTTCGAGCCCGAGGCAGCATCCGGGCTCGCGGACTCGGTGCGGCAGCAGGGTGTGATCCAGCCGTTGCTCGTGCGGCCGCGCAGCGCGGGCGGCTTCGAGATCGTGGCCGGCGAGCGCCGGTGGCGCGCGGCGCGCGAGGCGGGCCGCGAGACGGTGCCGGCGGTCGTTCGCGTAGCCGACGACCGCGAGACCCTTCTCCTCGGCCTGGTCGAGAACGTCGCGCGCGAGCAGCTCACGCCGATCGAGGAGGCGCGAGCCTATGCCGTCCTGATGGACGAGTTCGCGCTCTCGCTCGGCGAAGTGGCCGAGCGGGTCGGTCGCTCCAAGCCGTCTGTCTCCAACCGAGTCCGCCTGCTCGAGCTGCCCGACGACGTGCTCGGGATGGTGGAGCGTGGGCAGCTGAGCGAGGGGCACGCCCGAGCCGTTCTTGCGGTTCCCGACCACGACGGCCGCCGCCGGCTCGCACGGGAGATCGTGCGGCGCGGCCTCTCGGTGCGCGCGGCTGAGCAGCGGGCGAAGTGGGCGGGCGCACGGCAACGACCCCGCACGCGGTCGGCTCCGGTCGATCCGGCGCTCGCCGCTCGGGTGCGCACCGCTGTCGAGCTGCTGACCGGACGCCACGCGCGCGTTCTTCCCGGACGCGTGGAGCTGCACTTCGCCGACGAGCACGATCTGGCCGAAATGGCCGAGGCGCTCGAGAATGCGGCGGCTACAATCGGCCACCGCGCGGGCGATTAGCTCAGCTGGTTAGAGCGCCGCTCTGATAAGGCGGAGGTCCCTGGTTCGAATCCAGGATCGCCCATCCCGCGTCTGCGGCCGCCGGGTTTTCGGCCGCAACTCCTGAGCTATATTCGAGACGAGGTCGGGCCGATGCAGGAGATGCTCATCTACGGAGTCAGCTTCGATCTGGTCGGCAAACAGCCGATCGTTCTGCTGAAGACGGCCGACGGGAACAAGTTCCTCCCGATCTGGATCGGGCATCCCGAGGCGGCGGCGATCCTCATGAAGCTGCAGAGCCAGACGTCGGTGCGGCCGATGACCCACGATCTCTTCAGCGAGATGCTCGAGCAGCTCGGCGCGTCGATCAGCCGGATCACGGTCACGGAGCTGCGCGAGAACACGTTCTACGCCCAGATCACCGTCGTCCAGGACGGCCAGGAGATCGATGTCGACTCCCGCCCGTCCGATGCGATCGCGCTCGCGATTCGCGCCGAGGCGCCGATCTTCGCCGCCGACGACGTGATCGCGGAGTCCGCGATCGAGTTCGAGGGCGAGGAGGTCGACGAGGAGCAACTCGAAGCCGAGGTCTTGAAGTTCCGCAGCTTCCTCGAGGACGTCACGCCCGACCAGTTCGTCGTCGAGAACGGCGACGAAGAAGACTAGGGAGCGACTAGCTCACGATGACGAAGGCGAGCGCGGCCGCGTTGAAGAGGCCGTGCACGAGCATCCCGGGCAAGACGCTGGTCGTCCGGTCGCGAAGCCACGCGAGCCCGATGCCGAAGGGGACGAGCACGATGAGCGCCTCGACGAGCCCGTGCGTGAGCCCGAACGCGACTCCGACGACGAGGATCGACGGCACACGGCCGAGGAAGCGCAGCAGCGATTGGCCTACGCCGCGGAAGGTGAGCTCTTCGACGAACGGGGCGATCACTGCGAAGAGGACGAAATTGGCGGCGAAGGCGCCTGCGTGCGACGGCTCCCAGTGCACGTTCGTGATCCCCTGTTCCTTGCCGGGCGACTGGGGAAGCGGCAGGAACGACACGAGCGACTCCCATACGAGGATCCCGGCGATCACGACCGCGGCGAGCCTGAGTGCGCTCCACCAGCTTCGCGGCGGTCGCAGTGCGAGGAGATCGAAGCGGTCGACGGCGATCAGAAGCACGATCCCGAGCCAGACGGCATAGACGATCGTCCCGCCGGAGAACGTGCTGTACGAGTAGAGGTAGTCGCGCGACGTGCCGCGGCCTGTGCCGCGGCCCCCGGAGAATCGAGCGACGTAGTTGACCGCGGCGATCAGCCCGACGAAGAGGATCCAGGCAGCGAGGCGCCTGTTGCCTCGACTTGGACGAGGTTGTGCGGCTTCGGCCTCCACGACGGCGCAGCATAGGGTTCGCCCGATGCGTCATTTCACGCCCGCGGAGGCGAACGCCGAGCTAGAGCACGTCCGCCCGCTCGTCGAGCAACTCGTCGCGACCCGGCAGGAGCATGCGGCCGCCCTGGAGCGGCAGGAGGAGCTCGAGGGCAAGATCCGCGGGAACGGTGGAGGCATCCCGCCGGCAGAGCTCGCCTCGGCAACGGCCGAGGTCGACGGAGTGGCGCGGCGGCTCGCGCGCCTCGTCGACGAGATCAACGGCCACGGCGCGGAGGTGAAGGATCTCGACAGCGGCCTGATCGACTTCCCGGCGCTGCGCCGCGGCGAGACCGTGCTTCTGTGCTGGCAACTCGGCGAGGCCGAGATCGCCTGGTGGCATCGCGTCGAGGACGGCTTCGCAGGTAGGCGACCGCTGCCGTTTGACTGAGGAGTTCGCGGGTACTGCGCGAACTTCGGTTGGGGGATGAGCCCGTTCTGGCGACACATCGTCGTGGCGGCGGTGATCTTCGTCTTGATCACCCTGCTCGCACGCGCGATCGACTGGTCGCTGCAGCGCCGGCCTCTGCCGCCGGAAGCCGCAACGCGTTACCGCGTCTTCCGCCGGATCGTGACCGTGGCCATTCTCTTCGTGGGTCTCTTCTCGGCTCTGCTCGCCATCCCCGAGGTGCGCGCAGTGGCCGGCGGCTTGCTCGCCTCGTCCGCGCTGCTCGGAGTCGTGCTCGGCTTCGCGGCGCAGCGGACACTCGGGAACTTCGTCGCCGGAATCCTCATTGCCCTCGCACAACCCGTGCGCATCGGAGACCGCGTCGAATACGACGGCACGCCCGGCGTCGTCGAGGAGATCGGCCTCACCTACACGTTCATCCGGGCGGTCGATCGCCGGCGGATCGTCGTGCCGAACGAAAAGCTCGCGTCCGACACGATCGTCAATGCGTCGATCCGCAGTCGCGAGACGTTCGCCGAAGTGTCGGTGCGGATTCCGCTGGCGTCCGATCTCGAGGCCGCTCTCGACGCCTTGCGCGAAGACATCGCCGGCGAGCGGGACGCGCAGGTCTACGTCAGCTCGCTGATCGATTCCGCGACCGTCACCGTTCGAGCGGCCGCCGAAGACGACGTGGCCGCGCTGCGCCTCGAGCAAGACCTCCGGCTGCGCGCGCACCGGCGCCTCCGGGCGCTCGGCGTCTGGGCGTGAGCCGCAAGACTACGGTCGGTGACTTCGCTACTGAATCTCGAGGAGGCGCAAGGGCGAGTGCTCGACCGGGTGCGGCCGCTCGCGGCTGAGCCCGTGCCGATCGGCGCAGCATCGGGGCGAGTTGCCGCAGAGGACGTCAAGGCTCGCGTCGACCTCCCTCCGTTCGCGAGCTCTGCGATGGACGGCTTTGCCGTGCGAGCAGGAGATCTGCCGGCGACGCTCCGAATCGTCGGCGAATCGGCCGCCGGCCGGCCCTTCGAGGGACGACTCGACGAGGGTTGCGCCGCTGCCATCTCGACCGGAGCCGTCGTGCCCGAGGGGGCAGACGCCGTTGTTCCCATCGAGTGTGTTGTCCGATCCGCAAACACGGTGGATATCGCCCAGTCGCTCGAGCCGGGGGCACACGTTCGTCCGCGTGGCGGTGACGTCGCGTCGGGTGATTCAGTCGCGTTCGCGGGCGTGACGTTTACGCCGGCGCGCCTCGCCGCAGTCGCAGCCGCCGGCGTTGGGACCGTGGCGTGCCGACGGCGGCCTCGCGTCAGCATCCTCGCCACCGGAAGCGAGCTCGTTGCTCCGGGCGAGCCGCTTCGGGCCGGACAGATCTACGAGACGAACGGCCTCATGCTCGGCGCCGCACTCGCGGCGGCAGGCGCAGAGGTCGTGGCGGAGCCGACAGCCGCCGACGACGAGGCGGTGCTGCGTGGAGCGCTCGAACGAGGACTCGCGAGCGATGTCCTCGTCACTTCGGGCGGCGTGTCGGTCGGGGAGCACGATCTTGTGCGCGCCGTCGAAAGGGAGCTCGGAGTCGAGGAGGTCTTCTGGCGCGTCTCGATCAAGCCGGGCAAGCCCGTGTCCTTTGGCGTCCGCGGCGAGACGCTCGTCTTCGGGTTGCCGGGGAACCCCGTGTCGGCGCTGGTCGGTTGCGAGCTCTTCGTGAAGCCCGCGTTGCAGGCGCTGCAGGGCGCCTTAGATCCCTGGCCTCGCCTCGAAACCGGCCGCCTTGCGGCCGGGCTGCGGCGGAACGAGGGACGGGACGAGTTCGTACGTGCACGAGTGAGCACGGATGGGGACGGAGTCGTGCTCGACCCCATCGTCGGCCAGGAGTCGCACATGATCGTCCGCTCGAGCGCAGCCGATGCGCTCGTTCACGTTCCACGTGGAAACGGGCAGCTTGCTGCCGGTAGTACCGCGCGGTGGCTCCGGCTCGACGGCTGACGGCGGGCTATTCGTTCACGGCGCGGCGTGCCTCGGCGAGCGCCGCACGACGTCGCTGCACCAAGAAGAGGGTGCGGATCAGCTCGCGCAACGGCCCGCGGCGGGGCCGCTCGTGCGGTGCCGGATACGGCGCGTAGCGCCCGGCCGCCAGGGCGGCGAGCTGACCTGCGACCGCGAGCCAGCCCAACCCGATCACGAATAGCGGCAACGGCGCATAGCCGATCGCGAATAGCTTGGCGAGATACCACGGCGCGTCCCAGCCGAGGCCGTAGTGGGTGGCGAACGACCAGACGAGGTAGAACGGCCCGGCGAGCCCGGCCGCGAAGACGCCTGCGCGAATCGCCGGGTGTCGCGTCTGCACCTGTGGCAACCAGAGCCAGAAATGGAGTGACGGGAGGACGAAGACGAGCGCGAACGGATTGGTTGCTGCGACGAGAAGGCCAACGACGCCAAGCGCCAGCAGGGCGCCGCTCTGGCCCGCGAGTCGCTCCTCCGGCCGGATGTCGCGGCGTGGCAGGAGCCGGCTGCGCGCGACGATCCAGCCCGCGGCTGCAAGCGCAACGAAGGCGATGAGCGCGGCTCCCGGCCACGCCACGGCGTTGAGCGACGGCGGGTGCCCGCCGCCTCTTCCCCAGAAGCCGAACGCGCCGAAGATGAGGAAGAGCGCGCCCGTCCAGGCCCAGAACCCGAGACGACTGCGGTAGCTGCGCAGCGCTGGAGCAACCCGGATCCGCCGTCTCCGGCAGCGGGCGAACAGGTCGACGGCGCTCGCAAGGAACGGCAGGAGCATCGCGGCGAGCACGATCTCGATCGCCCAGCCACGGATGAGCCGTTGTCCCAGGTAGACGTAGCTCGTGGGGCCCTGTGCGAGCGAGACCCCTTCCTCCATTGCGTCCACCGTGTCCTGCGCGGCCAGACCGATCAAACGGAGGTGCCGCACATCGAGGCGTCCGGTCTGCCGGCGTCGAACTTCCGGCGGTCTCGCGCCTGCCGTCGTGACCGTTACAGCCGGGATTCCGCGGCTGACGAACGGCGCCTGCTCGTACGGACTGAACGGAAATGCGAGCCCGAAAAGCTGCTGAAGCCCGCTCGGCCTCGCGGGATCACCGCCCGCTTCCTGCGCGAGGGCGGCCCGCAAGGTCTCGACGAGCCCCGGCGCCGGCGACCGGGCAGTGTTGCCGTTCGAGACGAGCCTTGGTCTACCGGGACCGGCGATGGAGTCGAGGTTGATCACGCCCAGGATGTTCTGGCGGGCTCCGGGCTGGGCAGCGAAATGTGCGGCGCCGCGGACGCCGTCACCTGCACCGTCCGTCGAGAGGAAGACGAGCGAGTACGGCAGCGAAACGCGTTGCGCGGCCGCTGTCGGGGCGTACGAGCGGGCGAGCTCGATCAACGCCGCCGTTCCGGAAGCGTTGTTGTTCAGCCCACCATCGGCTCCGGTGCCGTCTCTGTGCGCCATGACGACGATCTCGGCGCGCGGCGTAAGGCCCGTCTTCTCGACGACGAGGTTGACGAGCGTCGTCCGGTGGCCGCGGATCGTCGCCGTGAACCGGTCGGGCTGGACGTCGAATCCGTACGGCTTGAGCTCGCGCCGGAACCACGCGGCGGCACCTTTCGCGCCCGAGGTGCCCGGGCTCCGGTCCGGATAGCGCGAGGCGAGATCCCTCGCGAGGGAGGCAGCCGTAGGCGCGTCGAACGCCGGCGGCAAGTTCGGCGCCTGGAGCGCCGACGGCCGGGCAACGCTGAACGCGAGCAGGAGCAGCGGCAACCCGACGAGCAGCCACGTGCCTCGGTAGAGGCGGCCGTTGACCGGACGCTCGAGCGATCCCGGCCGCGACCGGCGGCGCTCGGATGCGGGCGAGGCGGCCGTCACGATCGTCCAGTCTAGGACGGGATCCGGGCGGGACGTTTTCCCGTGGAAACGGAGTGGTTAGGGCTCGAGGTCGGCGGGAAGGCCGAGGTCACGAATAAACATCGGGCGATGTTAGGAGTCCCGACGCGCGATCGCTACTGGTAGAAATCGGCGGGTTTAGAACCCGGAATCTACGGGAAGATGGCGAGGAGAGATGGACGGGACGGCACTGGTCGAGGCGGCGGACGAGGAGCTCGAGGGGATGAGAACCGTCCGCCTCCGGATTCCCGCAAGGGCGGAGTACATCGCCCTTGCCCGCCTCGCGCTCAGCGGTCTCGCCGACATCGTCGGGCTGTCCGACGAGCTGCTCGCGGACCTCAAGCTCGCGCTGACCGAGGCCGTCTCGAACTCGGTGCGCCACGCGTATGCAGACGAAGGCGGCTTCGTCTCGATCGCCTATGAGCTCAGCCATGACGCACTCGCGATCGAGGTCGTCGACGACGGTGAGGGGTTCGATCCCGAGCGCCCGCCGGCGCTCGAAGGGGAGGAGCTCACGGAAGGCGGTCTCGGCATCGCAATCATCCGGACGATCGCCGACCAGTTCGAGCTCCACTCGCGGCCCGGTGTTCGGGGCTCGCGGCTTCGGTTCGCCAAGCGCTTGCACCACCCCTCCTGATCGTTGTCACGCTCGACAACGAACCGTCGTAAGCTTCTCGTCGTCTTCAATCGCGCTCCGGTTTCATATGGGCGTGACGCGGCCGGCGAGCGTGTGGCGCGGCGAGGCGGCGGCGGTGTCGTCACGGCTCTCGGCGGCCTGCTCGCTCATCACGACGTGACGTGGGTGTCGAGTGCGATGAGCGAAGAAGACCGGGCTGTGGCGGCCGAGCGTGACGGGTCGTTTCTCGAGGAGACGGCGGCCGGTGCGGCCTACCGGTTGCGGCTCGTCACTCACGGTCAGGCGGCATACGACCGCTTCTACAACGTGGTCGCCAACCCGACTCTCTGGTTCCTCCAGCACTACCTCTGGGGGCTTGGCTCGGCCCCTGACTTCGACCCGAAGCTCCATGAAGCGTGGCGGGACGGCTATGTGCCCGTGAACGAGGCGTTCGCGAAGGCCACGCTCGAGGAGCTCGACCGGGAGCCGGACGCGGCCGTGCTGTTCCACGACTACCACCTCTATCTCGCGCCTCGGATCGTGCGGGAGTCGCGGCCGGACGTCGTCACGTCGCATTTCATCCACATCCCGTGGCCGGAGCCTGACTACTGGCACGCGCTGCCCAAGGAGCTGCGCGTCGCGGTGCACGAGGGGCTGCTCGCGAACGACGTCGTTGGCTTCCACACCGACCGGTGGCGGCAAGCGTTCCTGCGCGCGGCGGAACGGCTGCTCGGGGCTCGGGTGGATCGAGCCACGGGGACCGTGGAGCACCGCGGGCACACGACACACGTCGTCGCGAGGCCGATCGGGGTCGACGCCGAGGAGTTCGGGCGACTGCGCGACGAGCCGCAGGTGCTCGAACGGGAGGCCGCCCTCGTGGAGCGGCGCCCGGAGCAGCTCGTCCTGCGCGTCGACCGGACCGATCCCTCGAAGAACGCCGTGCGCGGCTTCCGCGCGTTCGCCTTGCTTCTCGAGCGGCATCCCGAACTGCACGGTCGGGTCGGGATGATGGCGTTCCTGGCGCCGTCTCGACAGGACATCCCGGAGTACGCGGAGTATGCCGCCGCCGTCGAGACCGCTGCGCGAGAAGTGAACGACCGCTTCGGGCGAGAGGACTGGCAGCCCGTGGAGCTCGACATCGCCGACGACTTCTTCCGCTCGGTCGCGGGCTACAAGCAGTTCGACGTGCTGCTCGTGAACCCCGTCTTCGACGGGCTCAACCTCGTGGCGAAAGAGGCGTTTCTCGTGAACGAGCACGACGGTGTCCTCGTCCTGTCCGAGAACGCGGGGGTGCACGAGGAGCTCGGCGAATGGGCGCTGAGCGTGAACCCGCTCGATGTGGTCGGACAGGCGGAGGCGCTGCACGATGCGCTCGTGCTCGAGCCGGCCGAGCGGCGTCGGCGGGCTGACGCCATTCGCGCGCAGGTCCGCACGCATGACATCCGCGAGTGGATCGACGCGCAGCTGGCCGACCTCGACGCCGTACGATCAGCGTGATGGAAGAGCTTTCGCATGTCGACGAGTCGGGCGCCGTACGGATGGTCGACGTCGGCGGCAAGGAGCCGATGCGTCGCCGGGCCGTCGCGCGAGCCGAGGTCCGGATGGCTGCCGAGACTTCGCGGATCCTGCGCGAGCTGCCGAAGGGCGATGCGCTCGCGACGGCGCAGCTCGCCGGGATCATGGCCGCGAAGCGGACGAGTGAGCTGATCCCGCTCTGCCATCCCCTCCCGCTGACGCACGTCGAGGTGACGCTCGAGGTGGGCGACGGGTTGATCGAGATTGTTGCCAGTGCTGAAACCACAGCGCAGACTGGCGTCGAGATGGAGGCGCTGACCGCGGCCTCGGTGGCGGCGCTCACCGTCTACGACATGGCGAAAGCGGTCGACAAGCAGATGCGCATCGCTGAGGTCGTGCTGGTCGAGAAGACGAAGGAGAGTCTCGCCTGAGGGCCGCGGTGCTGACCGTCTCGGACGGGGTCGTGGCCGGGACGCGCGAGGACCGGAGCGGCGACGCTCTGGATGAGCTGCTGCGCGGGGAGGGCTACGAGGTCGAACGCCGTGCCGTCCCCGACGAACGCGACCAGATCGCGGCCGCGATCCGAGAGCTCGCGGCCTCGGCACGGCTCGTCCTCACCACCGGCGGCACCGGGCTCGCGCCGCGTGACGTCACGCCGGAGGCAACGCGCGATGTGCTGGAGCGGGAGGCGCCAGGAATCGCGCAGGCGCTGCGCGCGGACTCGATCGCCAAGACGCCGCACGGCCTCCTCTCGCGAGGCGCGGCAGGCGTTCTCGGTTCGACGCTCGTCGTCAACCTGCCGGGCTCCACGGGCGGGTGCCGTGACGGCTTCGCGGTTCTGCGGCCCGCGCTTGCCCACGCGCTCGAGCTGCTTGCGGACGCGCCGACAGCGCACGAGCAGACGTGACCGCCACTCCAACGCCTGCGCTTCTTCCCACGCGCTTCGCGCGGCTCGTCAAGATCGAGCACACGATCTTCGCGCTGCCGTTCGCCTACGTCGGCGCGTTCCTCGCCGTCGACGGGACGCCGAGTGGACACGATCTCCTCTGGATCACGCTTGCCATGGTCGGCGCTCGCTCGCTGGCGATGGCGCTCAACCGGCTGATCGACGCGGGTATCGACGCACGCAACCCGCGGACGGCCGGCCGCGAGATCCCGAGCGGCCAGCTCTCGGTCGCTCAGGTCGTCGTCTTCTGCGTTGCCTCTCTCGCCCTGTTCCTGGCCGCGGTGTGGCAGCTCGACCCGCTCGTTCGCTGGCTGTGGCCGATCCCCGTAGTCGGCTTCGTCGTCTATCCGTACCTCAAGCGCTTCACCTGGCTCTGCCACTTCTGGCTGGGCGCCGTCGACGGGCTCGCGCCTGTCGGTGCGTGGGTGGCGATCACCGGGAGGTTGCCGTGGCAGGCCTGGATGCTCGGGGCCGCGGTCGCGCTCTGGGTGGGAGGCTTCGACCTCTTCTACGCGCTGTTCGACGAGGAGGTCGACCGGCGGGAAGGGCTGCACTCGATCGTCACGCGTTTCGGCGTGCGCGGAGCGTTCGTCGGCGCACGGCTTGCGCATGCGGCGACCGTCGCCTGTCTCGTGGCGGCGGGGCTCGGCCTCCACGTCGGTGCCGTCTACTGGCTCGGTGTCGGCGTCGTGGCGCTCTTGCTCGGGTATGAGCACTCGCTCGTCCGGCCCACCGACCTTCGCCGGCTCGACATGGCGTTCTTCACGATGAACGGCGTGATCAGCGTCGCCTTCGCGGTCTTCGTCGTCGTCGACGCCGTCACCTGAGCCGGGGGCGCCGTGTAATGACGGCGCCCCCGGTCACTCCCGACTAGCTCGCCGGCCAGTGCGGCGGATGGCACCAGCGGCCCGAGCGGATGAATCCCGCTCCGGTGGTGCTGCCGCCCAGTGAGCCGTCCGAGAACCCCGTGTTCGGATCGAACGTGGAGCCGAGCGACGCGACGACGCGTCCGTACCGACCGCGGACGAAGCCGCGTGCCAGCCCGGACGCCTTGCCGCCCGAGAGCGCCGCGTTGAGCGTGCCGTGTGCACCCGTGCCGACTCCCTTGATGTGAAAGGTGCCGTAGAGATGACCGACGCCCGACGCGGTGTCGACGAGGCTCCAGGCGCGGATCGTGAGCGCTCCGGCCAGGCGCGGATCCGAGCTGACGGCCGCCCCTGTGTAGGTTGCCCGCGTCGCCTCGAAGGTGTCGCCACCGTTGACGGAGCACGTGGCCTGGTACTTCTGCGAGACGGCGGCCGTGGTGAACGTAGCCGTCGCCGATTGCACGGACGGGCCCCGGCCGCGCGCCGCAGCTACCCCGGCTGCGACGAGCGCCATCGCCACCACGAACAACCCCAACAGTGCGAGTCGCTTCCTTGACATCTTCTCCTCCTGGTCGACGGTGTCTTGCCGCGTCCGAATGAGGCCTGAGCGAGGTACGGCTGAGGGCAAGGGGCGCGTAAAACAGCCGTAAATCGGCGCGAGCGGCCTATGCTGGCCGGGTGCTCACCGCCCGTCGTCTCGGCAAGCGCTACGGGGAGAAGCGCGTCTTGCGACGTCTCGATCTCGCGGTTCCGCGCGGCGGCTTCCTCGTCGTCACCGGTCCGAACGGTTCCGGGAAGACAACGCTGCTGCGGATCTGCGCCGGCCTTGCTCAGCCGACAGAGGGGACGATCGAACGTGGCGCGCAGCGCGCGCAAGTCGGCTATCTGGGGCACGAGCCGCTCGTCTACCGCGAGCTCACGGCGCTCGAGAACCTCGAGCTCTACGGGCGCCTCTACCGGGTGGCGGAGCGGCGGGAGCGGATCGGGATGCTGCTCGAGCGCTTTGGGCTGTGGGAGGCTCGCCACGATCGCGTCGCGTCGTACTCCCGCGGCATGACGCAGCGGCTCGCGCTCTGCCGCGTTCTGCTGCACGAGCCGGAGCTGCTCGTCCTCGACGAGCCGTACAGCGCGCTCGACGAGGGAGGGGCGGAGCTGCTCGACGCGCAGCTGGCCGAGCTTCGCGGTGAGGGCACCTTTGTTCTCGCCACGCACGACCCGGCGCGCGTCGACCCTCTCGCGAGCGGGCGGCTCGCGCTCGCGTGATGGGCTATGCCCGCGACGTCGGAGCGCTGGCGCGCAAGGACCTCCTGCTGGAGCTGCGGGCGCGCGACACGCTGCCGGCGATGCTCCTCTTCGTCGCCGCGGTCTTCGTCGTCTTCCACTTCGCTCTACCCGGAACGCAGTCGAGACTGGCGACGGCCGGACTGCTCTGGGTCGCGATCCTCTTCACGGCGCTACTCGGGCTGGGGCGGGCGTTCGTGCCGGAGCGTGAGCAGCGGACGTTCGACGGTCTCGTCCTCGCGCCGTGCGACCGAAGCGCGATCTGGCTTGCGAAGTCCCTCGCGACGCTTGCCTTTCTCGTCGCTGCCGAGGCGGTTGCCCTGCCGCTCTATGCCCTCTTCTTCCACAGCGTCGGCGGTGCCACCGTGGCGGCCGTCGTCCTCGCCGATCTCGGGATCTGCGGCGTCGGGACGTTCCTCGGCGCGATGGCCGTCGCGACACGGGCGCGCGACCTGATCCTGCCGCTTCTCTTCCTGCCCCTGGCGATGCCGATCGTCGTCGGCGCTGTCGGCGCGAGCGTCGTCCACTCTCCGGGTCGCTACCTCGGGTTCCTCGCGCTCTACGACCTGCTCTTCGCGGTGGTCTGCTGGGCGTCGTTCGAGTACGTCGTCGCCGAGTGAACCGGTCTGCTGCGACAATCCCGGCTGTGGGTCGCGTCCGGATCTCCCTGCCTGCGCTCGCGGTTGTCTCGCTCGTGCTCGTCACCACGGCACTCGCGTTCGTCTTCTTCGTCGCGCCGAACGACGCCGACCAGGGCTTCTCGCAACGGATCTTCTACTTCCACGTCTCGATCGCGATCACCGCGTACGCGTGCTTCGCCGGCGCGGCGTGGAAAGCGCTCCGCCACCTCTGGAAGCGCGATCCGCGCGCCGACCTCGAGAGCTACGTCTTCGTCCACCAGGGTCTGATCTTCGGGACGCTCGTGCTCCTCACCGGGTCGATCTGGGCGAAGGTCTCGTGGGGGCACTGGTGGCTGTGGAGCGAGGACCAGCTCGTGCTCTTCCTCGTGCTCTACCTCTTCTACTGCGCGTACTTCATGCTCCGCTTCTCGGTCGATCCCGGGCCGCAGCGGGCGAACCTGAGCGCGGTGTTCGCGCTTTTCGGGGTGGTCCTCATCCCGGTCAGCTTCGCCGCGATCAGGCTCTCGAAGCAGCTCATCCACCCCGTCGTCTTCACGCGTGACGGCCCGAACTTCCACGGCTGGATCCTCGTCACGTACTGCATCGCGCAACTCGCGCTGCCCGTCCTCGCGTACACGCTGTACCGGCTGGAGCTCAGCGCCAAGCGGCTCGACGTACGCCTGCGCGACCTGAAGGAGGTGCTCGCGTGACCACCGCGGAGAAGTACGTCACGGCCGCGTACTGCGTCGTGTTCGCCGTCGTCCTCGCGTACGTCCTGATCATGGCGCTCAAGCTGCAGCGGCTCGAGCGCGATGTCGACGAGCTAGCCCGCCGCGCGCCCGAGGAGGACGCGGAAGAGGCGCCACGGGAGACCGCGCACGTTGGCTGAGTTGCTCTTCTGGCCGGCGCTGCTCCTCTACGGGGAGGCGGCGGTCGGCTACTTCGGCGATGTGAGGCGGCCGGGTCGCTCGGGTCGTCTCGCAACCTGGGGCGTCCGGCTCGGCTGGCTCATGCAGACGGCTCTGCTCGGCGTGCAGGCGGTGCGTGACGACGGCTTCCCATGGGGGACGTGGGCGTCGTCGCTCGATCTCTTCGTCTGGCTCGTCGTTTCCGCATATCTCATCTGGGGCTGCCGCCGGCCGTACCGGCTGCTCGGTCTCGTCGTGATGCCGCTCGCGGTTGCTCTGCTTGCGGTTGCCCGCGCCGGTGGCGGGACGGGGATAGGGAATGCGAGTCACTACTCGAACCTCTTCCTCGTCGTCCACGTCGGGCTCGTGCTCGCGGCCTTTGCCGGGCTCACGCTCGCCGCCGCCCTGTCGGGGCTCTACGTCTGGCAGGAACGGCGGTTGCGTGAGCAGCCGGCGACGATCCTCGGCAGGCAGATCCCGGCGCTGGCGACGCTCGACTCGCTTGCCCTTCGCACGGTCGCGTGGTCGGTGCCGCTGCTCACGCTGGGTGCCGCCGTAGGGCTCGTGCGCCTCGTCGCCCGCGGCGACCGGCTCGACGCGCTCATCGCGGTGACGGCCGCCACCTGGATCGTCTGGTGCGCGTATCTCGGCCTGCGCGTGCTCGGCGGCTGGACGGGGCGCCGCGCCGCCTATGTTGCGCTCGCGGGGTTCGCTCTCGTCGTCGTGGTCCGTCTTGCCCTTCCCGCCACTCACTTCGCATGATCCGCCTCCTCCTCGTGGGAACCTCTCACCACCGCGCCCCGGTCGAGCTGCGCGAGCGGGTTGCGCTAGGCCGGGACGAGGCGCAGGCGCTCGCAGCCCGGCTGGCAGAAGACGGTGTCGAGGCGGTCTGCCTCTCGACGTGCAACCGCACGGAGCTCTACGTCGCAGCTCTCGATGGGGAGGAGGCGGAGGCGGCCGCCGTCGCCGCGCTCGCGTCGCTCGAGCCCGACGTCGAGCCGGCGCTCTACCGGCTACGCGACCGGGCAGCGGCGCACCATCTGTTCCGCGTGGCGGCGGGGCTCGACTCGCTCGTGCCGGGCGAGGGCGAGATCCTCGGGCAGGTGCGGGTTGCGCATGAGCTCGGGACGACCGGCCCGGTACTCGACCGTGTCTTCCGACAGGCGCTTCACGCGGGCCGGAAGGTGAGAGCTCGGACCGCGATCGGCGAGAGCCCTGCGTCGGTGTCGGCCGCCGCCGCCGCGCTCGCGGAGCAGGTCTTCGGCAGCCTCGAGGGACGGTCGATCCTCCTCCTCGGCGCGGGCAAGGTGAGCGAGCAGGCCGCCCGCAACCTGCGGAGCCGGGGCGCCGAGATCACGCTCGTCGCGAACAGCAAGACGGAGCGCGAGCGGATCCACGAGCAGCTCGCCGCGGTCGACGTCGTGATCGCGTCGACGAACGCGCCGGGTCTCGTGCTCGAAGCGGCGACCGTGGCGGAGCGACTGCGCGGCCGGCGCGGACGCCGGCTCCTGCTCGTCGACCTCGCGGTTCCACGCGATCTCGACCCCGCGATCGGCGAGCTCGACGGGTGCTACCTCTACGACATCGACGACCTCGAGCAGATCGTCGTCGAGACGCTGTCGCTCCGCCGTCGGGAGGCCGAGCGCGCCGAGGCGATCGTCGCGAGCGAGGCGGAGAAGTTCCACGAATGGCACGCCTCCCTCGACGTCGTCCCCGCGATCGCTTCGCTGCGGGCGCGCGCCGAGGAGATCCGCGAGGCAGAGCTTCAGAAGGCTGAATCGCTCCTCGGACGGCTCGACGAGAGCCAGCGCCGGGCCGTCGAAGCGGTGACGGCGCAGATCGTGAACAAGCTCCTGCATCTGCCGACCGTGCGGATGAAGCAGGCGGCCGCGGCAGCCGATGGGGTTCTTTATGCTGAGACCGTGCGGCACCTCTTCGGTCTCGGCGAGGACGAGCGCTGAAAGTCAAGCCCGTAACGGGCCGTCCTTTGCCGCTGCAGGCACCGACGGCCTTCATCCGAGTCCGGCCGCGCGGCGTCGGTTGCTCGCCGCCCGTACGGAGGCCGGCCGGCCTGTGCTCGTCCGCGTCGGCAGTCGCGGCAGTAGGCTCGCGCTCACCCAGGCCGAGCGCGCCCTCTCGGCGCTGCGCGCGCCTGGCATCGAGCTCGCGCTCGTCCCGATCACGACGGCCGGCGACCGTGACCGCACTCGGCCGTTCGGGGAGATCGGCTCACGCGGCGTCTTTGTCAAGGAGCTCGAGGAGGCGCTGCTCGAGCGGCGGATCGACGTCGCCGTGCACTCCGCGAAGGACCTGACCGCCACCGATCCGGAAGGGCTGGTCATCGGTGCGTTTCTCCGTCGTGACGACCCGCGGGACGCGCTCTGCGGGGCGGACGAGCTGCGGCCGGGGATGCGCATCGGGACCGCTTCGGTACGGCGCAAGGCACAGCTGCTCGCGGTCGATCCGTCGCTCTCGATCGAGCCACTGCGGGGCAACATCGACACGCGTTTGCGGAAACGCGGTGAGCGCGGGCTCGACGCGATCGTGCTTGCCGCGTGCGGGCTCGACCGACTTGGGCTCGGACACGAGATCGGGCACCGCTTCGAGCCGGAGGCGATGCTGCCCGAGGCAGGGCAGGGTGCGCTTGCGCTCCAGGTGCGGGTGGGCGATGAGCATCTCGTCGCCGCTGCCGACGATTCGGAGACGCGGGAGCGCGTCGAGGCAGAGCGGACTGTGGTGGCGGCGGTCGGCGGCGGCTGCCTTGCCCCGGTCGCAGCGCACCATGACGGCTCGACGCTGACCGGGCTCGTCGCGGCGGAGGATGGATCATGGATCGAGCGGCGCACGGGAAACGACCCCGCGGCGCTCGGGATGGAGCTGGCGGATGCGAGTACTCGTCACTCGTGAGGAGCTCGTCGCCCGCGTCGAGTCGCTCGGGCACGACGCGATCCTCTGCGAGCTGATCCGCGTCGAGCCGCTGGGGGACGAGCCCGTCGACGCGACCGCGTACGACTGGCTCGTGGTCACGAGCCGCAACGGCGCGCATGAGCTTGCGCGGCGCGGCGTCACTGCGAATCGCATCGCCGCGATCGGGCCGGCGACGGCGGACGCGCTGCGCTCGCACAAGCTCCGCGTCGACCTCGTCGCGTCGACCCATACGCAGGAGGGTCTCCGCGAGGACCTGCCGGAGGGAACGATCCTGCTCGCTGCCGCAGAAGGTGCGCGGCGGGACGTCCTCCCAGGCGACTTCCTGGCGCTCTACCGGACGATCGAGCTGCACCCGGCCGTGCCGGGCGCCGATATCGCGCTCCTCATGTCCGGCTCCGCCGCTCGTGCGCTCGCCGCGACGGGCGCGCGCATGCCGGTCGTCGCCATCGGCCCGCAGACGGCGACCGAGGCGCAGGCAGCCGGGCTGGACGTCGTTGCCGTCGCGGACATTCACGACCTCGACGGGCTCGTCGAAGCATTACGTTCCGTTTCGTGACGATCACGTTCCTCACCGACTTCGGCCTGCAGGACGACTTCGTCGGCACCTGTCACGGTGTGATCGCGACGATCGCTCCCGACGCGCGGGTGATCGACGTCACGCACGGCGTGCGCCCGGGACACGTATTGCAGGGGGCCCTCGTGCTGGCGAACACGCTCCCCTACATGCCGCCGGGTGTCCACCTCGCGGTCGTCGATCCGGGTGTGGGGAGCGGGCGGCGCGCCCTCGCCTTGCGCGACCAGGAGGGTCGGCTCCATGTCGGCCCCGACAACGGCCTCCTCTTGCCCGCCGCCGACGCCTTCGGCGGTGTCGCCCAGGCGCACGAGCTCGCCAATCCCGACTACTCGCTGCAGCCGGTCTCCCGCACCTTCCACGGCCGCGATCTGTTCGCGCCGGCCGCGGCGCACCTGGCGGCGGGCGTGCCGCTCGAGGATCTTGGCCCTCCGGTCGATCCCGAGGCGCTCGTGCGGATCGAGATCCCGCAACCGGAGGTGGGGCAGAACCGGATCCGCGCTGTCGCTCTCGTCGTCGATCGCTTCGGCAACGTCGCGCTCAACCTGCGGCGCGCGCACCTCGGAGAGGACGTCGAGCTCGGCGCCGGTACGCGCGTGGAGCTCATCTCTCGCGGCGAGCGGTTCTACGCTGTCTTCGCCCGGACGTTTGCGGATGCTCCGCGCGGTGCCTTGATCCTCTACGAGGACAGCTACGGGAACCTCGCTCTCGCCGTCTCGCGCGGCAGCGCCGCGCAGCTCCTTCGGCTCGAGGAGGGCGGCGAGATCGTCCTCGAC
The DNA here is from genome assembly GCA_963790845.1 of uncultured Actinomycetes bacterium. Lineage (GTDB taxonomy): Bacteria > Actinomycetota > Thermoleophilia > Gaiellales > Gaiellaceae > Palsa-739. Next base: position 49,505 of record CAWBQC010000009.1, read on the forward strand.
CTCGCGCGGTGATCGACGGCCAGCGCTTCGCGCGGATGGTGACGGACGCGGTTGTGCGCCGGCCGTTGCTCTGGCGAGTCCTGCGCCGTCCGTTGCGGTCGATGTTCGACGGGCTCGCCCCGACGTGGCAGACGCGGATCGGGCCGCACCACCTGCGGGCGCTCGACGCGGCTCTCGCCGAGGTTCCACCGCCGCGGCGCGTGCTCGATCTCGGAACCGGCACAGGCGTTGTGGCGATCGCGCTCGCCGAGCGCTATCCCGAGGCGGGGATCGTCGGCATCGACCTCAGTCCCGGGATGATCGACGAGGCCAGGCGGAAGCTTCCTGCCGAGCTCGCGGGCCGCGTCGGCTTCGAGGTCGGTGACGCTTCGGCGCTCACCGCTTCCGACGGCGATTTCGACCTCGTCGTCCTCTCGAACATGATCCCGTTCTTCGACGAGCTCGCCCGCGTCGTCGCGCCGGGTGGGACGCTGGCACTCTCGTTCTCGAGGGGCGCCGACACGCCGATCTACGTCGCGCCTGACCGGCTGCGGCGAGAGCTGGGCACGCGGGGCTTCGCGGAATTTGCGGAGTTTTCGGCGGAGCCGGCTACGGCGCTTCGCGCGAAGAGGCAGTAAGGTCAGACCAACGGTCGTCCGCGACACGGTCGCACCGGTCCGAACGACCAGAGGCCCCCGCAGGCGTCACCGCCGACGGGGGCCTCACCTTTGGCGCTACGCAAGGTGACGAGTGCGGCCGCGGTCGCCTGTGCGGGCACCATCCCGATCAGCGGCGAGATGAACATGAACGGGAAGAAGAGGAGCCCGGCGACAACGGCCACCCCGCCGGTGCGGCCGCCGGCCGCGATGCCCGAGCCCGCCTCGATGAAGGTCGCGGAAGCGGATCGCCCGCACTGCGATCGTGAAGACGAGCCCGAAGATCGTGACGAAGATCGGCCACGTCGTGAAGCTGCCGAGCGTGACGTGCGACTAGTAGTGGTAGTGGCGAGGGCCGGACTCGAACCGGCGACACCCCGGTTTTCAGCCGAGTGCTCTACCAGCTGAGCTACCTCGCCGCGGCTGGGCGGCGGTCAGTGTAGCCCGCCCGCTGCTGGGCCACGTTAGCCTCCGCGCCGTGAGTGCGGACGAGGCCAGCCGCGAGATCGCCGTGATCGGCGGGACGCTCGATCTCGGTGCCGGGCGGCGCGGTGTCGACATGGGACCGTCCGCGATCCGCTACGCGGGGCTCGAGCAGCAGCTCACGGAGAAGCTCGGTGCGCGTGTCACGGACGTGGGGAACGTCATCTCCCCCGTTGTGGAGACGGCGGAGGTCGGCGACGAGCACGCGCGCTACCTCCCCCAGATCCTCGACCTCTGCGATCGTGTCGCGCAGCTCGTCGAGGCGGCGGCACGTCGAGGTGCCATGCCGCTCGTTCTCGGCGGCGATCACTCGGTCGCGCTCGGCTCGCTCGTGGGGATGGCGCTCGCACGCGGGCCCGGCGGCGTGGTCTGGGTCGACGCGCACGGCGATCTCAACACTCCCGAGACGTCCCCGACCGGCAACGTCCACGGCATGGTGCTCGCCGCGGCCCTCGGGCTCGCAGGCGACGCGTTTCGGCGGGACGGCTGGCAGATCCCGGCGGTCGAGTCGGGGAAGCTGGCGCTCGTCGGTGTCCGGTCGCTCGACGAGGGCGAACGGGAGCTGCTGGGGAGGCTCGACGCAAAGGTGTTCACGATGAGCGAGATCGACCGGATCGGCATCGAGCCGTGCATGCGGGAGGCGCTTGCCCACGCGTCGGGCGCAGGCTTTCTCCACGTCTCGCTCGACATGGACGTCGTCGATCCCGACTATGCGCCCGGTGTCGGGACTCCTGTGCGTGGCGGTCTCTCGTACCGCGAGGCGCACCTCGCGCTGGAGACGGTGGCCGAGTACGGGCGCACCGACTCGATGGACGTCGTCGAGGTCAATCCGATCCTCGACCGCGAGAACGCAACCGGACAGCTTGCGGTCGAGCTCGTCGCGTCTGCGCTCGGCGCACGCATCCTCTAATGCTTCAGCTCGAGGTTCGCGAAGGGGATATCGCGGCCGTCCAGGCGGACGCCGTCGTCAACGCCGGCGAACGACCGGCTCTGGATGGGTGCCGGCGTCGCCGGAGCTCTCAAGCGCGGCCGGCGGCGACGAGATCGAGCGCGAGGCGATGGCTCTCGGGCCGATCCCGCTCGGCAGCTCGGTTGCGACCACCGCGGGCCGGTTGCCGGCGCGCTGGGTGATCCACGGTGCAGTGATGGGGCAGGACCTGCGGACGGACGCCGAGCTCGTCCGTCGCACGACGCGTTCCTGTCTCGAGCTCGCCGACGAGCTGGGGTGCCGCTCGCTCGCGCTGCCGGCCTTCGGCACGGGGGTCGGCGGATTCGCGCTCGAGGAGTGCGCGCGGATCATGGTCGGGGTGGCGCGGAAGTTCGAGCCGCGGGCGCTCGAGCTCGCGATCTTCGCGGTCTTCGGCGGCGAGGCCTACGACGGCGTTCTCGTCCGCGGTCTCCTCGCCCGAGCCCGACGGCTCGTAGTAGCGGCGGCCCTCCAGCTCGTCCGGGAGATAGTCGCCTCGAAGCCGCGCGGGTCGTCGTGCGGATAGACGTAGCCCTCGCCGTGTCCGAGCTGGCGGCCGTAGTACGAGCCGTCGCGCAGCGCCTTCGGCGGCTGCGACGTTGCCGCGCTTCCCGCACGTCGGCCGTCGCCCGCGTTCATCGCGAGGTAGCTCGCGTTCGACTTCGGCGCCCGCGCGAGGTAGATCGCGGCCTGCGAGAGGTTGAGCCGCGCCTCGGGAAGGCCGACGTGCTCGACGGCCTGCGCTGCGGCGACCGCGACGAGCAGCGCGCGCGGGTCGGCGTTGCCGATGTCCTCGGAGGCGAGCACGATCATCCGCCGCGCGATGAAGCGCGCGTCCTCGCCGCCCTCGAGCATCGCGGCGAGGTAGTAGACCGCGGCGTCCGGGTCGCTGCCGCGCATCGACTTGATGAACGCGGACGTGAAGTCGTAGTGCGCGTCGGCGGCCTTGTCGTAGACGAGCGGCGCGCTTGCGCGCCGCGTCCTCGACGTGCTGCCTCCGTGATCGTCGCCGTCGGCCGTCTCGTGCGCGAGCTCGACGATGTTGAGCGCGGTGCGCGCGTCGCCGCCGGCGCGGTGCGCGATCAGCTCGACGACCTCGTCCGACGCCTCGCCGCCGACCTCGCCGAGCCCGCGGCGCACGACGACCGCGAGATCTTCCGGCGTCAGCGACTCGAGCTCGTAGACCTGCGTGCGCGAGAGCAGGGCGGAGTTGACCTCGTAGTACGGGTTCTCGGTCGTCGCGCCGATCAGCGTGACGAGGCCCTCCTCGACCGCCGGCAGCAGCGCGTCCTGCTGCGCCTTGTTGAAGCGGTGGATCTCGTCGAGGAAGAGGATCGTCCGGGTTGCCGGTCGTGCCGAGCCGCTCCCGGGCGCGCGCGAGCACCTCGCGGACGTCCTTGACGGTCGCCGACACCGCCGACAGCTCCTCGAACGCGGCGCCCGTCGTCGCCGCGACGATGCGCGCGAGCGTCGTCTTCCCGACGCCGGGCGGCCCGTAGAAGATCGACGAGCGCACGCGGTCCTCCGCGATCGCGCGCCGCAGCGCCGAGCCTTCGCCGAGCACGTGCTGCTGGCCGACGAACTCGTCGAGCGTCGCGCGGTCGCAGCCGCTGCGCGAGCGGCGCGACCTCGCCTGCGCGCTGCGCGGCCGCGTCGGAGAAGAGGTCGCCCATGCCGTCAGTATGCTCCGCGCGTGGCCGGGTCTGTCGCGGACGTCTGGAGTGGCGCGAGCTACGAGCGCATCGCCGAGACGTTCGCCCCGATCCACGACCGCATCGTCGAGACGCTCGCAATCGAGCCGGGCGACCGAGTCCTCGACGTCGCATGCGGCACCGGTGGGGTGGCGCTTCGCGCAGCGCGTGCCGGCGCTGACGTCGTCGGGAATCGACATCTCCGCGCGACCAGCTCGCAAAGGCGCGCCGCGCTGCGGCCGACGAGGGGCTGGAGATCCGCTTCGACGAGGGCGACTGTCAGGCCCTCCCCTACGTCGACGCCTCGTTCGACGCGGTCGTCTCCGCCTTCGGCGCGATCTTCGCGCCGGATCACGCGCGCACCGCGGCCGAATTCGCCCGCGTCTCCCGGCCCGGAAGCCGGCTTGCACTGACGGCGTGGCCGAACGACGCCTGGGCGGACGCCCACGAACGCGCAGGCCGGACCGTTCGTGGAGGACGCCGACGCCCGCGACTGGTTCGATCCGGAGCACGTCCGCGGGTTGCTAGGGGACGCCTTCGAGCTGAGCTTCGAGACCGGCCGGTGGCGCATCGAAGCGGGTTCTGCCGCGGAGCTCTGGGAGCTCGCGTCCACGTCGATGCCGCCCTTGCGCGCCTGGCTCTCGTCGATCGACGAGGACGCTCGCGAGCGGGCCGAGCGCGTGTACCTCGACTTCCTCGCGGACGGCGTCCTCGAGCGCGAGTACCGCCTCGTCTCCGGAGTGCGCCGGTGACTCTGCGCGCCGAGGTCACAGACCTCCTGCAGCGGCTGATCCGGGTCGACACGACGAATCCGCCCGGGAACGAGACGGCGGCAGCCGAGCTCCTCCGCGAGTATCTCGAGGCGAACGGCGTCGTCTGTCAGCTGATCGCAAAGGTGCCGGAGCGGGCGAACCTCGTCGCCCGGATCCCCGGCGGCGACGGGCCGTCCCTTCTCTTCCTCTCTCATACCGACGTCGTTCTCGCCGACTCGGCCGAGTGGTCGGTGCCGCCGTTCTCGGGCGAACTGCGTGACGGAGAGGTCTGGGGCCGGGGCGCGCTCGACATGAAGGGGCAGGTGGCTGCGAGTGCGGTGGCGATCGCCTCGCTCGCGCGCGACGGGTTCCAGCCGAGCGGCGACCTGATCTTCGCCGCAACGGCCGACGAGGAAGTGGGCGACGACTTCGGCCTCTCGTGGCTCTGCCGCGAGCATCCCGCCGCAAGTTCGCTGCGAGTACGCCGTCAACGAGGGCGGCGGCGACAGGCTTGTCCTCATGGACGGCACGTCGATCTACGAGGCGACGTCTGCGGAGAAGAAGACCGCGCCGTTCAGGATCCACGTGCGCGGCCGATCGGGACACGCGTCGATGCCCGGCATCGCCGACAACGCGCTCGTGAAGGCAGCCAGGCTGATCGAGCGGCTTGCCGCGTTCCAGCCGGAGCCGCAGCTTGGGCCGGAGATCGAGGGATTTCTCCGGGCGGTGCTCGGGGAGGTGCCTCCGCCGGCCGAGGCGGTCGATCGCACGCGGGCGCTCTCGGCTGTTGGCGCCGATCTCGTGGAAGCGCTGCTGGGGGCGACCTTCTCGCCGACGATCATCTCCGCCTCTCGCAAGCGCAACGTGATCCCCGCGCTGTGCACGATCGAGGTCGACTGCCGGCTCCTGCCCGGACAGCACCCGGAGCACATCGAGCCGATGCTCCGCGCCGTGCTCGGCGGGGACGTCGAGTACGAGCTCGAGTGGCTCGAGCCCGAAGGCGGCACCCGGTCGTCCCTCGACACGCCTCTGTGGCGGGCGCTCGAGGAGTGGGTTGCGGCGACGGAGCCGGGCGCGAGGGCCGCGCCGCTCTGCGGTCCCGGCTTCACGGACAGCCACTGGCTGCGCGAGGCGTTCGGCACCGTCGCGTACGGCTTCTTCCCGGTGACCGGCGACCTTCCGCCGGAGACGGCGGCTCTGCTCGTCCACTCGGCCGACGAGCGCGTGCCGGTCTCCGACCTCGAGCTCGGCGTCGACTGGCTCCGCCACGCAGCGCACTCCGTACTCGGGTAGGCCGACTACGCTTCGGCGCGATGCCCAAGAAGGAGAAGATCCGGCTCGGCGGCATGGCGATGCCCAACGGCGTGCTCGTGCACGGGCCGAGCTCGTGGGCGTGCGCGATCCGGCATGAGGACGGGCGAATCGAGGTCGCCTCGGCGCGGAAGCGCTTCCGCGCGTCTCGCATCGAGAACCCACTCCTGCGCGGCCCGGCTCGGCTCGCCGAGGCGATCGCGCTCCTGCCGCAGGTCAAGGCGAAGCTTCCAGCGGCGCGGCTCCCGATGGAGAGCCCGCGCGCGCTCGCGTCGATGCTCGGCGCGGCGGTGTTCATCAAGGGCCTTCGCGAGTCGTCGCTGCGCCCCGTTGCGAGGGAGATGCTGTCGGCGGTCGCGTCGGTCATGCCGGCCGTGTTCACGCTGCGCTCCGGCGAGCTCGCCGCCTACCACGGTGCGGAGCACATCTCGATCGGCAGCTACGAGCACGGGAAGCGCGCGACGCGCGAGCACGAGCGCTGCGGCGGCCACCTGGTCGGCCCGCTTGTCGCCACCTCCGCAGTCGGCAACGCGCTCGCCACGCTCGCGCCGGAACGGATGAGGCGCCAGGCGCAGGCCGCGGCGCAACTCGGTGCGATCGCCGCTGCGACCGAGCTCTTCGGCTGGATGACGCGGCACCCGTCGCACCCACTTGCGCAGGCGCTCGCGAAGCCGGGGCACGAGCTCCAGCATCGCTTCTCGACGGCGGAGCCGACCGCCGACCAGCTCGAGGTTGCCGAGGCCGCGCTCAAGGCGTGCCTGGAGCTCGAGCATGCCGCCGCTGCATAGGCAGGAGCGCCTCGCACCGGAGGTCTTCGACCTCCCCGTCGAGAAGATGCGCGCCGGCTGGTACACCGACGCGTACTTCGACCACGCCCGCGCGGCGCTTCTCGCCGACGGCCGCCACCCACGCGTCGTCGTCCAGGTCTTCCAGAAGCACCAGGCGTGGCTCGGCGGGATGGACGAAGCGATCGCGATTCTCCGTCTCTGCTCCCACGATCCGGACGCGCTGACGATCCGCGCGCTGTACGACGGCGACACGATCGCGCCGTGGGAGACGGTATTGACGATAGAAGGCGACTACACGACGTTTGCGCATCTCGAGACCGCGTACCTCGGCACCCTCGCGCGACGCACGCTGATCACGACGAACGTCGTCCACGTGCTCGAGGCGGCGAACGGCAAGCCGCTCATCTTCATGCCCGCACGTTTCGATCACCATCGCGTGCAGGCAGGCGACGGCTACGCCGCCTACGTCGCGGGGCAGATCACCGGTTTCGAGATCGGCGTCACGAGCGACGAGCAGGCGTCCTGGTGGGGCGGACGCGGCATCGGCACCGTGCCCCACTCCCTCATCGCAGCGTACGGCGGCGACACCGTTCTCGCCGCGCGGAAGTTCGCGGAATGGGCGCCGGAGGGCATGTCCGTGACGGTCCTCGTCGACTTCGAGAACGACTCCGTGAAGACCGCGCTCGCCGTGGCGGAGGCGCTCGGCGAGCGGCTCTGGGGCATCCGGCTCGACACGTCCGAGACGCTCGTCGACCGGTCGCTGTGGGAGGACATGGGGGACTTCAAACCGACCGGCGTGAACGAGAAGCTCGTCCAGAAGGTGCGGGACGCGCTCGACGCCGCCGGTTTCGACCACGTGCGGATCGTCGCCTCCGGGGGTTTCACGGTCGACAAGATCCGCGCCTTCGAGGAGCGCGGAGTCCCGGTCGATGCGTACGGCGTCGGGTCGTCGCTCATCCGAGGTTCGAACGACTTCACCGCCGACGTCGTGATGACGGACGGACAGCCGTCGGGCAAGTTCGGCCGGCATCTGCGCGACAACCCCCGCCTCGAGCTCGTGGATTAAGAGTCTGGAAATGGTCTGGCGGAGTACGCTTTGGCGATGCTTGCTTCTCCCGTCAGCTCACGCGTCTGAGCGCACGACTACGCCGAGCGTGTCTCGGCCGCCCTGAGAGAACAGGAGCTTCTCACCCGCATCCGCGAGGCTGAGGCGGCGGGCGGCGTTCCGGCGCGGGCGCGGCCGAGACCGAAGCTGAGCTTCCGGCCTCTGCGCCTGGTCTTCGCCCGATCCTGATCGTCCATCAGCCGAGTCTCTCCGGGTGCCCGAGCTGGCCGAGCTCAGCGATGTCGCGGCGGAAGAAGAGCGCCACCGTCCAGTCTGCGACGACCCGGAGCTTCCGCTGCGCGAGCGGGAGCTGGTAGAGGTGGTACGACCGCGTGACCCACCAGCCGAGGAAGCCGCGAAGGTGGATGCCGAGCACTTCCGCGATTCCTTTGTGGCGGCCGAGTGTGGCGACCTGGCCGAGCATCCGGTAGCCGTAGGGCCTGGGTGGGCCGGTCAGGTTCTTCGCGAGTCGCCGGGCCTGGCGAAGCGCGTGCTGGCACGTCGGAGGGTCGGGCCTGTCGCTGCGGGCATTCGGCACACGCGCGCAGTCGCCGAGCGCCCACACGTGCTCATGCCCGCGCACCTGGAGCAGCTCGTCGACCTCGACCCGGCCCTTCTCGTCGAGCGGCAGCCCCCACTCGCGGAGCAGCGGGTTCGGTGCGACGCCGGCCGTCCAGACGAGCGTGTTCGTCCCGATCGCCGTTCCGTCCCCGAGCACGACCTCCTCGGCCGAGACCGAGGCGAGGGTCGTGTCGACGTGGATCTCCATCCCGCGCTTGCGCAACTCGGCGGCTGCGTAGTCGCCGAGCGAGGAGGGGATCTCGGAGAGGATTCGCGGCGCCGCGTCGACGAGCACCCAGCGGCGGCGCGTCGAGCGAAGGTGCGGGTAGTACCGCAGCGCATCCTCGACCAGGTCAGACAGCTCGGCGAGAGCCTCCACCCCTGCGTAGCCCGCGCCGACGAAGACGAACGTGAGGTGCCGCGATCGCTGCGCGTCGTCGAGTGCTCCGTCGGCCGCTTCGAGCTGCTGGAGGACGTGGTTCCGCAGGTAGATCGCGTCGGCAAGCGACTTGAACGCGAGGCCGTGCTCGGCGAGGCCCGGAATCGGCAGCGTCCGAGGGACGGCACCGAGTGCGACGACGAGGTCGTTCCAGCGCATCGTGCGGCCTGCGGCCGTCGCAGTGCGCGCCTCGAGATCGAGGCTCTCGGCCCTCCCGAGCAACAGGTCGGCGTGCGGGCACATCGCGCGCAGCGGCACGACGGCATGCCGCGGTTCGAGCGTGCCGGACGCTGCCTCGGGAAGGAGCGGCGTGTAGAGCATGAAGTTCTCCGGGCTGACGATCGTCGCTTGCCGCCCGCGCAGCAGGCGCGCGACGTACCCGCCCGCGAAGCCGCCGCCGACGATGAGGACGTCGCGCTCTTCTACGCTCTGCTCCATGGTGCAAGTCTCCGTGATCGGCAGTGGTGTGGAGCACGAGGAGCGTGCCGAGACGGTCGGCCGGTTACTCGCCGAGCGAGGAGCGACTGTCGTCACCGGTGGGCTCGGCGAAGTCATGGCCGCCGCGGCGCGGGGCGCCAAGAGCGTGGGTGGCACGACGATCGGGATCCTCCCCGGCGAAACGCGCGCCGCTGGGAACGAGTGGCTCGACCACGTCGTCGTGACGGGCATCGGGCACGGCCGCAACCTCGCCGTCGTCGCTTCGGGAGACGCCGTGATCGCGGTGGGAGGCCGCTACGGCACGCTCGCCGAGATCGGCTTCGCGCTCACACTCGGGCGACCGGTCGTGGTGCTGGAGCCGGGCTGGAAGGTGGACGGGACGGAGCGCGCGCAGACACCCGAGGAAGCGGTCGAGTTTGCCCTGGCCGGGGTGCGGGATACGCGAGTGACATGACGCACGTGCTGCTCCTCAACCTCGTCTTCTTCATCCCTGCCACGTGCGGCGCGACCGCGTTCGCGGTCTTCGTCTACCGGTTCCTGAAGAGCGCTCCGCCGCCCGTGCCTCCGCCGGTGGCGGAAGGCGCCGCTGCCGGCCGCCGGCCCCGACGACCTCGCCCACTCGGCCTAGCGTGGCCGAAGCCAGGCTCGAGGACTCCGGATCGGGGCTCACACCCGTCACCGAGGGCTGGTTTGTCGTCAACGTGCGCGACGCCGAGTGGTGGTTCGCGGCGACGAGGGGCGCGAGGTGCGCCTTCGAGAACGAGTACGGCGACCCGCCGGTCGAGTTCGAGCAGCTCGGGATCAACCTCACCGTCCTGGAGCAGGGGCAGACCGTCCTCTACCACGCAGAGTCGAACCAGGAGGCGTTCCTCGTCCTCGCGGGGGAGTGCGCGCTCATCGTCGAGAACGAGGAGCGGCGCCTCCGGCCCTGGGATTTCTTCCACTGTCCTCCATGGACCGAGCACGGCTTTGCCGGGGTGGGCGAGGAGCCGTGCGTGATCCTGATGCTCGGTGCGCGCTCGGGCCCGCAGGTGCGCTACCCCCTCTCGGAGGCCGCGGCGCATTACGGCGCGAGCGTGGCGGAGGAGACCTCCGACTGGAGGCAGGCGTACGCGAGCGTCGAGAGCTTCCGGCGGGAGCGGCCGCCGAACTGGGCTCGTCTGCCCTGGGCCTAGCAGCTAGCGCGCGTGCGCGTGACGCTGGCGGAAGCTGCGCGCCTTCTCGCGGTTGCCGCACACCTCCATCGAGCACCAGGCGCGGGAGCGGTTGCGCGACTTGTCGTAGAAGGCGACGCGACAGTTCTCGTCGCGGCAGCCCTTCAGTCGCTTCCACTCGTCGGTGGGAGCGAGCTCCGCGACGGCCGCGACGATGTGACCGATCGCAGCGCGTGCGCCCTCGCCCTCGGGGGCGAGGAGCGGGCGGCCGTTCTCGAAGCGGACGCCGAGATTCGCCGCTCGTCCCGCGGCCTCCAGCGTCTGCGACGCCGCCTCGGCATCCGCGGCGACGCGGTTGTTCGCGAGCAAGAGGTCACGGATCGCCTCCCGCACCGCTACGGCGTCCGCGTGCTCCTCCTCGGTCGGCTCGACGAGATCGCCGACGAGGCCCTGCTCCGAGAACCACATGGCCAGCTCGTCGGGCGACGAGATGGAGTCGATGCCGGTCTCGAAGTCGAACGTGTTGACGTAGTCGCGGACGAGGTCGAGCTGCGAATGTAAACTCGTAACCATTGTCCTTGCTTAGATAGTTACGTAACTGGTAATCTCCGAACAGTGGTTAGGGTAGCACGGAGAGGAGGAGTTGTGATGCATCCCGAGCTCATTCGTCAGGTGGCAGTGGCCCGGATGGCCGACTTCCGGCGCGACGCCGCGCGGTATCGGAGGGCGCGCAAGGCTTCGTTCCATCCGCCGCAGCCCGTCCGGAAGTCGATCGAGCTGAGGTTGAGCAAGTGCCGTGAGGAGCTCGAGCGCCTCGCGGCGCTGAGCGAGCGGCCGCTCCACGACGGCGACTGGCTGGTCGCCGATCTCGACGGAGTGCCGGTGGCGGCGGTCTCGGTCGATGACGGCACCACGCTCTACGACCCGTTCAAGCCGACGTCGCAGATCGTGTCGCTGCTCGAGCTCCGGCGCAAGCAGGTGCTCGCGACGGCGTATTAGCGCGCGGTGGCGAGGCGCGTTCGGAGGAACGTGCGCTCGGTCTCGCTCGGAGCGAGCTCGAGCGCACGCGCGTAGGCGGCAGCCGCCTCCTCGTCCCGGTCGAGGCGATGCAGTAGCTCGGCGCGGGTCGAGTGCCAGAGGTGGTACTCCTCGAGGCCGGCAAGCGCGTCGACGAGCTCGAGGCCTTGCTCGGGCCCGTCTGCCATCGCGACCGCGACGGCACGGTTCAGCTCCACGACGGGTGACGGATTGAGGTCCGCGAGGCGGCCGTAGAGGAGCGCAATCTGCACCCAGTCCGTCGTCTCGTCGAAATGAAGGGAGGCGATGGCTGCCTGTAGCTGGTAGGGGCCGGGCAAGCGCAAGGCCATCGCACGCTCGAGCGCGTGGCGTCCCTGCTCGATCTCGTCGTCGTCCCAGAGGCCCCGATCCTGCTCGTCGAGCAGCACGAGGTCGCCGCTGGGCGAGACGCGCGCGGCGCGGCGGGCGTCCTGGAGAAGGAGGAGCGCATGCAGCCCGTGCACCTCGGCCTCGTCGGGCATCAGGGTCGCGAGAACTGCGGCCAGGCGAATCGCCTCTCCGCAGAGCTCGACCCGCACGGGCGGGCCGTAGCCGGCGTTGAAGACGAGATAGATCGTGGCCAGCGCGGTGCGCAGCCGGTCCGGCAGAAGGTGCTCTGGAGGGACGCGCAACGGGATCCCGGCGTCGCGGATCTTCCGCTTCGCGCGGACGAGCCTCTGCGCCAGCGTCGCCTCGGGCAGGAGGAAGGCGCGCGCGATCTCCGGCGTCGTGAGGCCGCCCACGAGACTCAACGTGAGCGCGACCTGGGCCTCCGGCGCAAGAGCCGGGTGGCAGCAGGCAAAGATCAGCTCGAGCCGTTCGTCGGGAATGACAGCCTCCTCGTCTGCCGGGAGCTCCTCGACTCGCGCGAGCAGCTCCGTCTTGCGGGCGAGCGTCTGCTCGCGGCGGATCCGGTCGATCGCTCGGTTGCGTGCCGTCGCCACGATCCAGGCGCCGGGGTTGGCCGGGACTCCGTCGCGCGGCCAGCGCTCCGCCGCCCTGACGAACGCGTCCTGCACCGCGTCCTCGGCGAGGTCGAGGTCACCGAGGACGCGGCCGAGGATCGCGATCGAGCGAGCCCGCTCGTCGCGGTAGGCGCGGGTGAGCTCGTCTATGCGACGGTCTCGTAGTCGGTGACGACGGGGCGCACCTCGATCGTGCCGTACTGCGCGCCCGGGATCTTCGCTCCCCATTCGAGCGCCTCGTCGATCGTGTCGACGTCGATGAGGTAGTAGCCGCCGAGGACTTCCTTCGTCTCCGCGAACGGGCCGTCGGTGGTCAGCGTCTCGCCGTCACGCACGCGGACCGATGTCGCCGTCGAGGTCGGCTGGAGGGCGTCGCCGGCCACCATCTTCCCGCTTCCCCGCAACTCCTCGGTGAAGTGGAAGTAGGCCTCGCTGATCGCCTGCCGCTGCTCTGCCGGCATCGACTCCCAGTCGCCGGGCGGGCTGTAGATCAGGAGCATGTACTGCATGGTCTCCTCCTTCGGAGTTGGTTGACGCCTCTACGACGAACAGGGGGCGCCGAAATCGACAGGCAGGGTCAAACACGTCGGGCCACCGTCGCCTTTGCGCGAGATTTCGTCGCCGGCGTACTCGACGACCTCGATCTCTGCCTCCTCGAGGCGCTGCTTCGTGACCCGGTTTCCGGCCAGAGCAAGCGCCCGCGCGCCCGGGAGCCCGAGCACGTTCGGGCCCATCGTCTCGAACTCGTCGTCCGGAACCTCGACGATCCGGACCTTGCGCTGCCCCAGCAGCTCGACGAGCGGGACGGGCATCAGCGGCAGATACGCAACGACGAGCTTCGGCGCTAGCGGGTTCAGCAATGAGCGCAGATGGAGCACTTCGCCGCGGCCGTGGAAGTGTGGGAGCGGGAACGCGAGCACGTCCACACCCGGGAGCAGCCGGCGGAGCGCCTCGATGCCGGCCGCGTTCGTGCGGTATGTGTGACCCACGAGGAGTGTCCGCTCGTCGAGCCAGACGGTATCGCCGCCCTCCGCGAGCTCGTCGCCCTGGAGCCGGCCGAGCACCGGCAGAGGCAGGTCGCCCGCCAGCGCGTCCGGCTCGCGGCGGCGGCCGGTCTTCCCGGGCTGGAGCAGGATCGCTCCCTCAGGTGTCACCAGCACCGGGTCGTAGACGTAGATCGAGTCGAGGTTCCCGGGCTCGCCGCGCGCCTCGATCAGCTCGGCGCCCAGGCTCGCGAGGGCCGCGCGGAACCGAGCGTGCTCGTCGGCGAGACCGATCGGGTCCGGCTCGGCGCGCCAGCCGAGCTCCCGCCACGACGAGATGTCCTCCAGCGCAGGCGGCCGGACGAGGATCCTGGTCACGCGGCGAGCATACGGCGCAGCAGCGTGAGCGCCCCGGCCTTGTCGAGGAACTCGTTGAGGTTGCCGCACTTGGGGCTCTGGACGCAGGAGGGGCAGCCGCGCTCGCACGGGCAGCCGGCGAGGAGCTCGGCCGTGTCGGCGACCCAGCCCTCGAACTGGTCGAAGCCGCGGGCCGCGATGCCGACGCCGCCGGCGTGGCCGTCGTACACGAACACGGTCGGCGCTCCGGTGTCGAGATGGAGGTTCGTCGAGAGGCCGCCGATGTCCCAGCGGTCGCACATCGCCCACAGCGGGAGCAGCGCGATCAGCGAGTGCTCGGCGGCGTGGAGGGACGAGAGGAGGAGCGGCATCGCCTCGAGCCCTTCGAGCTGGTGCGGTCTGGGCACGAACCAGACGGCCTCTGTGTCGAACGTCGTGGGTGGCAGCTCGAGCGGGATCGTCGCGAGCGTGGCGCCGTCCGCGACTGCCTTCTGCTGGTACGCGACCACCTGCTCCGTGACCGAGACGCGACCGAACGAGAGCTCGAGGCCGAGCCGGCGCTCGACGCGCAGGCGCTCCTCGATCGACGTCTCCGTTTCCTTCTTCGCCTGCGTGTACCAGTCGCCGTCGAACGGCTCGACAACGGCGCGTCGCGTCACGAGGTCGAGCTCGCGGACGACGTACTGACGGCCGAGGTGGAGATAGACGGCGCTCTCGTGCACCGTCGAGTAGGCGCGCTCCTGCTCGGCGAGGCCGAGGATGTCTCCGGTCGAGGCGTCGACGACGAGGAACGTGTCCGCCGAGGTGGAGCGGAGCGGAACGCGGGCGGCGGGCGACTCCTTTCCCGCCCAGACCCAGCCGCGCCGCGTCTCGCGCAGCTCGGGCACGTGCGGTGCTCGCTCGAGCGCCTCCGGCCCGAGCGTCGCAGCATCTCCGTCGTCGAGCGGCGCCTCGAACGCAGCCGCCGCGACGTGCCCGTCGAGGACGCGCGGGTTGGCGTGGTCGAGGATGGCGGCCTCGACCCGGCGTCCGAGGAGCGCTGAGGGCTCGCGCATGAAGTACTGGTCGAGCGCGTCCTCGGAGGCGACGAGGATGGCGAGGCCGTGGGCGCGGCGTCCGGCGCGTCCCCACTGCTGGCGAAGGCTCGCCACGGTGCCGGGGAAGCCGACCGAGATCGCGCAGTCGAGGTCGCCGATGTCGATGCCGAGCTCGAGCGCGTCGGTGGAGGTGACGCCGAGCAGCTCGCCTTCGACGAGTCGCCGCTCGATCTCCCGCCGCTGCTGTGGCGTGTAGCCGGCCCGGTACGGCGCGAGCCGCGCGGCCGTGGCCGAGTCGAGCCGGTCGCTGGCGAAACGGTGGATGAGCTCCGCCGACTTGCGGCTCTTCGTGAAGCAGATCGTCCGCAGGCCGCGGCCCACGAGGCCGGCCAGCAGGAGCGACGCCTCGCCGAGCGCGCTCGCCCGCTGCCCGAGCTCCGCGTCGAGGAGTGGCGGGTTCCAGAGCGCGATCGTGCGCTCTGCGCGCGGCGCCGCGTCGTCGGAGACGACCGTCGCGTCCTCACCCACGAGCGCGTGCGCGAGCTCGCTCGCATTCGCGATCGTCGCCGACGCGAGGAGAAACTGCGGCTCGGCACCGTAGATCCGCGCGAGCCGCCGCAGCCGCCGCAGGACGTTCGCGACGTGCGAGCCGAAGACGCCGCGGTAGACGTGCGCCTCGTCCACCACGACGAAGCGGAGGTTGTGGAGGAAGTCGCCCCAGAGGTCGTGCCGTGGCAGGACGCCGATGTGGAGCATGTCCGGATTGGTGAGCACGAGATTCGCCCAGCCGCGGATCTGGCGGCGGCGCTCCGTCGGCGTGTCTCCGTCGTAGATCGCCGCGCGAACGGCGGCCAGCCCGAGCTCTCCGAGCGACCGCGCCTGATCCTGCGCGAGCGCCTTCGTCGGATAGAGGTAGAGCGCGCGCGCGTGCCGGTCGGCGGCCAGCGCGTCCAGCACCGGCAGGTTGAAGGCGAGCGTCTTGCCCGACGCGGTTCCGGTCGTGACGATGACGTTGCCGCCACCGCGCGCAGCTGCGTACGCGTCGGCCTGGTGTGCGTAGAGCTCGTGGATCCCGCGGCCGGCGAGCGCCTCGCGAACTGCGGGCTGGAGTGAATCCGGGAGCGGCGCCGTCCGCGCTTCCCGCGCCGGCTCGGTGGTGATGTGCGCGAGCTCCTCGCCGGCAAGCAGCTCGTCCCAGAGCCCGGTCGCGGTCATCTACGCCTCGTCGAACAGTGTCAGCTGCATCCCGTCCGGAGCACGGAGCCGGGCGTTGCGGCCGCCCCAGGGCGGGACGACCGGCTCGGCCTCGGCCGTCGCGCCCGCCGCGACCAGACGCTGCACGGTCCCGTCGAGGTCGTCCACCTCGAGTGCGAGCCGAACCGTCCCTGAGACGCGCCGGCCGGCCTCGATCCGGTCGACGCTCTCCGCCTGGCGCTCGTCGAACAGCTCGAGCTCCGCGCGGCCGGCATCGAGCAAGATGACGCGGCCGTTCTCGCCGCTCCAGTCCGCGAGCTGCTCGAGCCCGAGCGCATCACGGTAGAACGCGACCGCCTCGTCGAAGTCCGCGACCGTGAGAGCTATGCGCAGCTTCATCGACGCCACCGCAGCCCGAGGATGAACGGGTACTCCCGCTCGTCCGGCTCCTCGATCCGCTCGAGCTGCAGCCCGGCGTCGAGGAAGGTCTGGAGGAAGAGGCCCAGCGGCAGATGGCTGGCTCCGACTCTCATGCGCACTCCTGACGATCGCCAGATTCCGGGAGCCTCCGTGTAGCGGCCGACGCGCCGGTACCAGCCGGGCTGGAGCTCGGGGAGCCCGCGATCCGGGTCGTACACCGAATGCGGTCCGACGAAGCACGGATGGACGGCCAGGTGGACGAGCGGCGCGCCCGGGCGGAGGACCCGGACGATCTCCGCCACCACGGCCGCGAGGTCGTCGAGGTCGGTGTTCGTCAGGACGGAGACCGCGGCAGCGAAGGACGCGTCCTCGAACGGCAGCGACGTCGCGTCCGCCTGCACCGTGGGCACGCCTCGCTCGCGTGCCCGGCGCAGCATGTCTTCGGAGATGTCGACGCCGGTCACATCCCAGCCGCGCTCCGCCAGAGCCGCCGTGTAGCTGCCGGTGCCGCAGCCCACGTCGAGCAGCGAGCCTGTGCCCGCGCCGAGCAGGCGGGTGAGCACATGCCACGCCTCGCTCGCGAGCGGCTCCGGCTGGAACTCCGCGTCGTACCAGTCGGCGATGCCGTCGTAGCGGGGGCTCGAGGTCATCCCGACATTGAAGCGACACCGCGCTCGTCCACGAGGACGATGCTTGCGACTGCGATGCCGGCCAGATCTGTGCCGGCCGGGGCGACGACGGCGTCGAAGTGTCCCTCGGGCGCCTCGACGAGCTGAGCTCCTCGCTGCCGCGCCCGCTCGGCCTGCGCCGGATCCGGCTCCACCACGACGACCTCCCAGCCCGCGAGCTCGAGCGGCCGCACGTGAATCCCGGCGAAGCCGAGCTCGAGGACGCGGCCCGGCCCGTCTCCCAGCAGCTCGAGGATCTGTGGGGTCGCGCTCGCGGCAAGGGCAGGCGGCAACCTTCGCATGCGAAGACGCTAACGTTCGGCCACCGGGGTGCCTCGCGGCGAGGCTGAGATCACACCCGTCGAACCTGATCCGGGTCATGCCGGCGAAGGGAGTGCGTTGGTTCCATGCTGCATCACGATCGCTGGGTCCGACTCCGGTGGAGGAGCCGGAATCCAGGCCGACCTGAAGGCGTTCGCCGCGGCCGGGGTCCACGGGATGACGGCGATCGTCGCCCTCACCGCTCAGAACACGCGCGCTGTGGAGTCCGTCTATGAGCTGCCGCCGTGGCTCGTCCGCGCGCAACTCGACGCCGTCGCGAACGACATCGGGATCGACGCGGCGAAGACCGGAATGCTCTACTCCCGCACGATCATCGACGTGGTCGCCGATTGGCTCGAGGAGCATCCGCTCCCGCTCGTCGTCGACCCGGTCATGCTGGCGAGCTCGGGTGCGCAACTGCTCGAGGACGATGCGGTGGGGTCGCTGCTGCACCGGCTGCTACCGCTCGCCACCGTGGTCACCCCGAACCTGCTCGAGGCGCGGGCACTGACCCGATCCGACGCGTCGCCCGCGAAGCTGGCCGAGGCGCTCGTCGGCCTCGGTGCACGGGCGGCGCTCGTCACCGGTGGCCACGCGGAGAAGTCCGTCGACCACCTCTTCGACGGAAAGGAGCACCACGAGATCCCGGTCGAGCGGCACGAAGTCGCCGCCACGCACGGCGCCGGATGCACGCACTCCGCGACGCTCGCGGCGCTTCTCGCACGCGGGCTCTCGCTGCTCGACGCGGCACGCGGCGCGGCGGCTGCGGCTTCCCGTGCTGTGGCGCAAGGGCTCGTCGAGATCGGCGCCGGCGAGGGTCCGGTCGACGTGTTGGGGGTGGCGACACGATGACCGTCTCGCCCGGGACGACGCTGCGCCGGTTGCGCGAGCAGAAGCCGCTCGTCCACCAGATCACGAACTACGTCGTGATGAACGAGACGGCGAACGCCACTCTCGCGCTCGGTGCGTTGCCGGTCATGGCGCACGCTCGGGAGGAGGTCGAGGAGATGGCTGCGCTCGCCTCGGCGCTCGTCCTCAACATCGGCACGCTCTCGGAGCACTGGATCGAGGCGATGGTTCTGGCCGGCGGAGCGGCCAGCGCACACGGGATCCCGGTCGTCCTCGATCCCGTCGGAGCCGGCGCGACTGCCTACCGCACCGACACTGCGCGGCGGCTTCTCGACGAGGTGCGACGTGACCGTGCTGCGCGGAAACGCAGGCGAGGTGGCGACGCTCGTCGGCGCGGAGGCCGAGGTGCGCGGCGTCGAGTCGATCGCCAGCGGGCTCGAGCCGCCGGAGCTCGCGCGCGAGGCGGCGCGGCGGCTCGGCGTGGTCGCGTCGGTCACGGGCCCGGTCGACCACGTGTGGGACGGCGAGCGGTCGCTCGCGGTCGCGAACGGCCACCCGCTGCTCGCGACCGTCACGGGCACGGGCTGCATCTCCTCCGCACTCACGGGCTGCTTCCTCGCCGCGAAGCCGGACGAGCCGCTCGAGGCCGCGGCCGAGGCGCTCGCCGCGTTCGGCGTTGCGGCGGAGGACGCCGCCGCCGGAGCCGGCGGCCCCGGCACCTTCCATGCGCGCCTCTACGACGCGCTCGCGGCGCTCGATCCGGGCACGCTCGACGGCCGCGCGCGCATCTCCGAGCTGTGACGAGGCTCGACGAGCTCGGGGAGTTCGGGCTCCTCGCGGAGCTCGAGCGGCGCGGGCTCGTGCAGGGGATCGAGCACGACGCCGCCGTGGTCGGCGGCCTCGTCGTGACGCAGGACGCGCTCGTCGAGGGCGTTCACTTCCGCTTCGACCTCCTGAACTGGCGCGAGCTCGGCTCGCGCGCGGCCGCCGTCAACATCAGCGACCTCGCCGCCTCCGGCGCCGATCCGCTCGCCTTGTTCGTCTCGCTCGGGTTGCCCGCCGAGACCGAGCTCGACGACGTGCTCGAGCTCTACGCGGGCCTGAACGAGCGCGGCGTGCCGGTTCGCGGCGGCGACACGACGCGCGCGGATCGCGTGATCCTCTCGGTGACTGCGCTGGGCCGCGCGGAGCGCGTCCCGGGTCGGGCGGGAGCGCAGCCCGGCGATGCCATCGTCGTGACCGGGCCGCTCGGCGCCGCAGGCGCCGCGTTCCGCGACGGGAGGCTTGCCACCGGTTCCGGACCGCGTCGAGGAGGGCAAGCAGCTCGCGCGGGTCGCGACGGCGATGCTCGACATCTCGGACGGTCTCGCGAGCGACGCCGGCCATATCGCCGTGCGCTCTGGCGTGCGCTTCGTGATCGAGCTCGAGCGCGTGCCGCTTGCCCCTGGAGCGGAGCTCGAGGACGTCGGTTTCGGCGAGGACTACGAGCTGCTCGCCGCCACGCCTGAGGCGCTCGGCTTTCCGGTCATCGGCCGGTGCGAGGAGGGCGGCAGGCGTCGAGCTGACGCTGGGCGGCGAGCCGTCGAGCTCGCTAGCTGGGAGCACTTCCGCTGAGGCGAGCCACCGCCCGAAGGCTTCACGAAGTGGCCTCGCGGCCGCGCGCCGACGAGCGTCTCCTGCGGCTCGCCGTTCGCGAAGAGGATCACCGTCGGGATCGAGAGCACGTCGTACCGCGCGGCGATCTCGGGGTAGTCGTCGATGTCGACGCCGGCGAACTCGACACGACCACCGGTCTCCTGCTCGAGCTCCTCGAGGATCGGCCGGATCGCCTTGCACGGCCGGCACCACGGCGCCCAGAAGTCGACGATCACAGGCGTGTCCGCGCCGAGAACGCTCGTCGAACTCGCTGGTCGTCAGCTCGCGCACGGCCGAGCCAATGCTACAAGCGCCCCAGCAGGGCACGTAGGCGGAGGACGGGGCACCTTCCAGATCGCCTCGAGCACGATCGCGCGGCTCATCTTCGACTGGCCCTTCCCGTCGGTCGACGAAGCGGATCGGAACCTCGACGACGCGGAAGCCCTTGCGCAGCGTGCGATACGTCGTCTCGATCTGGAACACGTAGCCGGCGGCGTCGATCGTGTCGAGGTCGATCGCCTCGAGCACGTGCCGGCGGAAGCACTTGAAGCCTCCCGTCGCGTCGTGAATCGGCATCAGGAGGATGCGCGTGTAGATCGAGGCGCCACGGGAGATCAGGCGCCGCACGAGGCCCCAGTTCTCGGTTCCGCCACCGGGGACGTAGCGGGAGCCGAGCGCGAGGTCGGCGCCGGCTTCGGCCGCCGCGAGCAGGCGTGGCACGTCCGCAGGGTCGTGGGAGAAGTCGCAGTCCATCTCCAGGATGTAGTCGGCGTCTCCCCGAAGCGCCTCGCGGAAGCCTGCGACGTACGCACGCCCGAGACCCTCTTTCCGCTCCCGGTGGAGGACGGCGAGCCACTCGCGCTCCGCCGCGAGGCGGTCCGCGATCTCCCCGTGCCGTCCGGCGAGTTGTCGTCGATCACGAGCACGCGGACGCCGAGCGGCTCGAGCGCCTCGATCATCGGCTCGAGGTTCTCGCGCTCGTTGTACGTCGGGAGGCAGAGGACGGCGTTCGGCATGGGCGCACCTATGATCGCTGGGAGTGGTGTCGGAACTACCGCGGAACTCGGACGTCGCAGACCAGTTCGACCTGCTCGGCGACCTCCTTGAGCTCGAGGGCAAGGACACCTTCCGCGTCGTCGCCTACCGTCGCGCCGCCGCCCGCGTGCGCGAGACGTCGGGCTCCGTCGCCCAGCTCGCGCTCGACGGCCGCGCGAAGGAGCTGCAGGGCATCGGCAAGACGATCGAGGAGAAGATCGTCGAGATCGTCGAGCTGGGCGAGATCCAGGCGTTGACGAAGAAGAAGGCCGGCGTCCCGCCCGAGGTCGTCCTCTTCATGAGGCTCCCCGGCCTCGGGCCGAAGACCGCCGCGCGGATCTGGCGCGAGCTCGGCATCGAGACGCTCGACGAGCTGAAGGCCGCCGCCGAGGGGGAGCAGTTGCGGACGCTCGCCGGGCTCGGGGCGAAGAGCGAGGAGAAGATCCTCGACGCGCTCGCGTTCCAGGCGGAGAACCCGGAGACCGGGCGGTACCTCCTCGGCTCGGGTCTGCCCGCGGTGCAGGCGGTCGTCGCGGCGCTGCGCGAGCTGCCCGCGGCGATCAACGTGTCGGAGGCGGGGTCGGTGCGGCGCCGGAAGGAGACGTTCCGCGATCTCGACATCATCGCGAGCGCGACGGATCCGGCCGACCTGACCGGGCATTTCGCGAGCCTCAGCTGGGTCGTCGACGTCGCTGCGCAGGGCGACACGAAGGCGACGGTCGTCTCGCACGACGGGCACCGCTTCGACCTGCGCGTCGTTCCGCCGGAGTCGTTCGGCAACCTCCTCCAGCACTTCACCGGGTCGAAGGACCACAACGTCGCGATGCGCGAGGACGCCGTGCGGCGCGGGCTCTCGATCTCGGAGTACGGCGTCACGAACGTCGAGACGGGCGAGGTCTTCCGGAGCGCCGACGAGGACGCGGTGTACGAGTTCCTCGGCTACGAGCCGATCCCGCCGGAGCTGCGCGAGAACTCCGGCGAGCTGGAGGCGGCGCGGCGCGGCGAGCTGCCGAAGCTCGTCGAGCTGCGAGATGTCCGCGGCGACCTGCACACGCACTCGCACTGGTCGGCCGACGGCAAGAACACGCTCGAGGAGATGGTCGAGGGCGCGGTCGCGCGCGGCTACGAGTACTACGCCGATCACCGACCACTCGCACTACCTGCGCGAGGGGCGGCTTGCAGGCGCAGCTCGAGGAGATCGAGCAGTTGCGCGCGCGGTTCCCGAAGCTGCGCATCCTCGCGGGGGTCGAGGCGAACATCCGCTCGAACGGCGAGGTCGACGTCGCGGACGAGGATCTCGCGCTGCTCGACTGGGTCGTCGCGTCGGTGCACAACGCGCCCGACATCCGCCCGACCGAGCGGGTGCTCGAGGCGATGGAGAACCCGTACGTGGACTGCATCGGGCACCTCACGGGTCGCCGGATCCGAAGCGCGCGGACCGCGCGACGTCGACGTCGCGCGCGTGATCGAGAAGGCGCTCGAGATCGGCATGCTTCCTCGAGATCAACGGCCAGCCCGACCGGCTCGACCTGCGCGACGTGCACGCGCGGGCCGCGAAGGAGGCGGGGCTGAAGCTCGTCGTCTCCTCCGACGGCCACGAGGTTCGCTCGCAGGCCTACGTCGAGCTCGGCGGTCGGCGCAGGCCCGGCGCGGCTGGCTGACGAAGGCCGACGTCGTCAACACGCGCACGTGGAAGCAGCTCGAGAAGCTGCAGAGGAAGCGAGCGCGTGCATCGACTTCCGCGAGGACGGTACGGCCGCGCTCGAGTGGGCGGCGCGCTACCTCGAGCGGGTCGGCGGAGCTGCCGGTGCTCGCGCAGGTGAAGCCGGGCGAGCTGTCGGCGAAGCTGCCGCCGCGCCGCACCGGAGCAGCCGGAGCCGTTCGGCGAACGTGCTCCGTGACCTCGACGAGCTGCTCGTTCCGGCGCTCACGAACTGGCAGCAGCCCGCGCTTCTTCTCGTACTTCGCAGTCACGGCGTCGGAGCCGGGGATCCTCGCCGAGCTGATCGCGGCGACGCTGAACCAGGTGGCGATCGTCTGGCGCGCGTCGCCCGCGTCGACCGAGCTCGAGCTGCGCGTCGTCGACTGGGTGCGGCAGCTGCTCGGTCTCCCGGACGGCTGGCACGGCCACATCGAGGACACGGCCTCGACGTCGACGCTCGCGGCGCTGATCGCGGCGCGTCACGTCACCGGACGTAACGTCGTCGTCTGCTCCGAGCACGCGCACTCGTCGGTCGAGAAGGACGCGCGGATGCTCGGGATGGAGTTGCGCAAGGTGGCCGCCGACGAGGAGCTACGAATGCGCGTCGACGGCTACACGCTCGATGACGCCGCGGCGGTCGTCGCGACGGTCGGAACGACGTCGTTCGCCTCCGTCGATCCGGTGCGCGAGCTGGCCGAGCGGGCGCACGCCGCCGGTGCGTGGCTCCACGTCGACGCGGCGTACGCCGGCTCGTCCTGGATCTGCGAGGAGGAGCGCTGGTCGCCGGACGGCGTCGAGCTCGCCGACTCGCCTCGACGTCAATCCGCACAAGTGGATGCTCGTTCCCGATGGACTGCTCGCTCGTCTGGACGTCGCGGCCCGACGAATTGCGCGAGGCGTTCTCGCTCGTGCCCGAGTACCTGCGCACCCCGGAGGACGCGTACGCGCTCTCCGAGTACGGGCCGGCGCTCGGCCGCCGCTTCCGCTCGCTCAAGCTCTGGGCGGTGCTGCGCTGCTACGGCGCCGAGCAGCTTGCGGGCGATCGTCAGCGCGAGCATGTCCGGCTGGCGGAGCTCTTCGCGGGCTGGGTCGAGGAGACTCCGGACTGGGAGCTCGTCGCGCCCCAGCGTTTCTCGCTCGTCGTCTTCCGGCGGGAGGGCTCGGACGAGGAGAACGAGCGGCTCGCTCGAGCGCGTGAACGCAGTCCGGTGAGATCTTCATCATCCACACGAAGCTCGACGGGCGCTACGTGCTGCGCCTCGCAATCGGCAACGCGCGAACGACGGAGGCCGACGTGCGGCGGGCATGGGAGGTGCTCAACAAGGAGGCACGAGATGATCGTGACGACGATGAACGACATCCCCGGCTACGAGGTCGACGAGGTGTACGGCGAGGTGATGGGCCTGACCGTGCGCTCGCGCAACATCGGCTCGCAGATCGGCGCGGGCCTGAAGTCGATCCTCGGCGGCGAGCTGAAGGGGATGACGAAGGCGCTCATCGACAGCCGCCAGCAGGTGATGGAGCGGATGATCGAGGAGGCCGAGGGGAAGGGCGCGAACGCGATCATCGCGATGCGCTTCGACACGTCCGAGATGGGCGGCCAGTGGACGGAGATCTGCGCCTACGGCACCGCGGTGCGCGGTGCACAAGCCGTTCGCCTAGAGCCTGGTGCGGAGCAGCGCGAGGAACTCTCCGGTCGAAGCGACGACGAGTCGGCAGGCGTCGAGTAGCACGCTCGGCGTCCTCGGCCGAGCGACGGCGACGCGCAGCGCGAGCTCGAGCCCGTCCAGCGCGGCGAACGAGTCGATGTCGGTCGTGTCGTCGCCCGCTGCGAGCGCCGCGTGCCAGCTCGCGCTCTTCGAGTAGCCGCCGGACGGCCGTGCCCTTGTGCGAGCCGACCGGCGGCAGCACCTCGAGGATCTTCCGTCCGTAGCGCGCGACCAGACCCTCTTCCCGCGCGGACTCCGCGATCGCGTCGAGCGCACGGATCGCCTGCTCTTCGTCGTCCCGGTTGCGGAAATGGAATGCGACCGCGAGCCCCTTCAGCTCGATGTCCTGCGGCGGCCACGGTGCGTCGGCCGCGAACGCGGCGAGCGTTCGCCGCCAGCGGTCGGCCTGCGGCTCGAGCTCGAGCCCGTGCGAACCGACGCAGACGACGCCGTCCACGCCGAGCCGCGCGCGCACGTCGTCGCCGGCGCGACCGCTCACGACGGCGACGAGCGCGTACCGCCCTACGAGCCGCTCGAGCTCGGCCTGCGTCTCCGGCGGCGGCACGGCGTCCTCGGGCCGCTCGACGATCGGCGCGAGAACGCCGTCGAAGTCGAGGAACAGCCCAGCCGCGGCGGGCTCGGCCGCAAGCTGCTCGACAGTGCGTCGGCCCTGGCGGCCACGGCTCGTAGCATAGGCCGGTGGCGCGTCTCGTCCTGATCGGGCTCGCTGCCGGCTTCTTCAGCGCGCTCTTCGGCGTCGGCGGCGGGATCGTCGATCGTGCCGCTGCTGCTCTTCGCGGGCTTGGAGATCCGGGCCGCCACGGCCACGTCGCTCGGTGCGATCGCGATCACAGCGGCGGCGGGTGCCGTCGTCTACGCCGTGCACGGCGACGTCGAGCCGGTCTACGCGGCACTCGTGGGGGTTCCGGCCGCCGGGGGAGTCGTGTTCGGCACGGCGCTGCAGCAACGCCTACATGTGCGAACGCTCTCGTATCTCTTCGCCGCGCTGCTCGTCGGGATCGCCGTCTACATGCTCGTCGTCGCATGACGTACGTCGCTCGCGGCGCTGCTCGGGGTCGTTGCCGGCGTGCTCGGCGGGATGTTCGGTGTCGGCGGCGGCGTCCTCTTCGTGCCGACACTCGTCGCGGTCGGGCTGACGCAGGTGCATGCGGAGGCGACGTCGCTGCTCGCGATCGTGCCCGCCGTGCTCGTCGGCGTCTGGCGTCAGCACGAATACGGGAACATCCGCTGGCGCGCTGCTGCGACGATCGGGGTCGCGTCGGCCGGTGCTGCCGTCGGCGGCGCGGCGCTCGCGCTCGCCCTCCCATCAGCGGATCTCGAGCGAATGTTCGCCGTTCTGCTGCTTCTCACGGCCGGCCAGATTGCCCGGCAGGCGAGAAAATCTGCGGAGCGGCCATAATCCGAGCGTGCCCGAACTCGACGAGCTCTGGATTCCCCTGGTCGACGAGCCGATCGGCGGCATCGTCGATCGTGTCGTGCGCGAGGATCCCGCGCTGGCGGCGCTGATCGAGACGCCTCACCGCATCCTCGCTTTCAAGACCTTCGCCTACATCCGCACCGGGATCCTGCTCGGCCAGCTCCTGTTCGACCACGACGTCCCCGACTGGGACGGCTCGGAGAGCTGGGTCGACGCGCTGCTCCGCGACCCCGCCCACCGTGCCGCCATCGAGCGGGAGGTGCGCGCGGTCGCGGAGGAGATCGCCGCCGACCCGGAGTACGCCGACGACGAGCCGATTGCGCCGGACGATGCCGCGCGCGACCGCTTCCGCGCGTTCGCGCGCGAGCACCTCGGTGGCAGTCGCTAGCTCTTGCTGCCGTTCCCCTGGTAGACGAACCCGTTCCCGCTGCCGAACAGCTTGCGGGCGAGGAGCCGCCGCACCGCCGGCCCCGTGATCGGGTTGAGGAGCAGGCCGAGCGCGATCGCGGCCAGCAGGAGCAGACCGTTCTTCGCGGCCTGGGCCGGTTCCGGCGACTGGCGCTTCACGGCCGATACGCGGCCGGCTGCGCTCCTGAGCTCGTCGATTGCGTTCCGTAGCTCGTCCTGCAGGCCCTTGTCGCCGGCGAGGCGCGTGGCGGCGTCCGAGACCTTGCGCTTCGAGGCGAGCTCGTCGTAGACGGCGCGCGCTGAGCCGTAGGCGTTGCGGACGTTGTTGCGCAGCTCCTTGTCGCGAAGCGCGCGCTCGACGTAAGGCCGCGCGCTGGAGGCTGCGCCGGCGACCTTCTCCTTCGTGTACGTCATCTCCGGTCCTTTCCGTCGTGGATGAAGCAGTGCCCCTATCCTTTCGAACGCGGCCGTCGAATGCAGCCGTGCCTCGAAACTACCCTCTCTGGGAGTCCGGCAAGCGCCGGAGAAGGGCTTCCGCGAGCTTGCGCGAGGCTTCGTCCACGAGCTCGCCCTCGAAGCGGGCCGCGCCTTGCGCCGCGTCGAGTAGCCGCTTCGCCCGCTCGATTTCACCCGGCGACGGGGTGAAGACGAAGTTGACCGGTTCGATCTGGCTCGGATGGATCACCCACTTGCCGTCGTAGCCGTGCTCGAGCGCGCGCCGCGCCGACACCACGAGACCGAGGTCGTCCCCGAGCCGTGCATGCGGCCCGTCGACCGCCTGCAACCCGAACGCGCGTGCAGCGGCGACCACGCGTGCAAGTGCCGAGTCGGAGGTCCCCGCGCCGATCGTCAGCACCGGAACGCCGAGCGAGGCGGCGAGGTCGGCCGGACCGAAGACGAGCGCCTCGAGGCCGTGACCGGCGGCCGCGATTCGTTCCGCCTCGACGAGCCCACGCGCGGTCTCGATCTGCGCTTCGAGGCCGATGCCCTCGGGAAGCAGCTCGGCCGCTGCGGACACGTCCTCCGGGGACTCGACCTTGGGGAGTACGACGACGTCGGGCCGCGCCTCTGCCGCCGCGTGGAGGTCGCCCTCCCACCACGGCGTAGAGCGTCCGTTGACGCGAAGCGCAGTCGTCCGGCCGAGCGGCCCGCGGCGCAGATGCGGCAAGCGCGAGCTCACGTCCCCGCTCCTTGTCCTCGGCCGGTACCGCGTCCTCGAGGTCGACGATCACCTCGTCGGCCGGCAGCGACGGCGCCTTCGCGAGCATCCGCTCGCTCGAGGCGGGAACCGTGAGGCAGGAGCGGCGGGCGCGCGCGGGCATGCGCGAACGCTAACTCGCGGGCTGCGGCAGCTCCTCCAGCTCGGGCTCGCGGCCGTGCCGGCCGATCGCACGCGCGAAGAGCGCTGCCGCCGGAGCGAGCGCGGTCGCGCCCGCGAGGAGCGCGGCTCGAATCCCCCAGACGTTCCCGATCGCGCCGATCACCGGCCCGCCGGCCGCCTGCCCGATCGCGTCTGCCTGCCCGGTGATCGAGAACACGGTCGCGCGGACGCTCGAGTCGGTGATCTGCTCGTTGAGCCAGATCGTGTAGAGCGGGTCCGCAAGGTCCCGAGCGAGGAAGACGCCGAGCAGAGCGGCGATCGCCGCCCACGCCGACCAGGCGACCGCGAACATGACCATGGCGGCCAGCTCGAAGACGACGAGGCCGAGGAGCGCCGCAGCGATCGTCTCGGATCCGTCGCGCTCGAAGCGGCGGATGAGGTATGTCGTGCCGACGAAGCCGAGGGCCATCCCGACGAGGTAGAAGACACCGAACCACACGACGGGGCTCAGACTGGCCGACGGCCGGCAGGCCGACGTCGCGGAGGAAGTGGGCCTCCTTCAACCGGTCGAAGCCCTCGCTCGACATCCCGGCGAAGACCCCGACGGTCACGAGGAGCACGATCACGGGAGCGGCTCGTGCGTACCGGGCTCCGGCCACCGCAGTCGTCCGCATCTCGCGGAGCGGAGAGTGGCGCTCCTCCCGCGGGCGGCGCTGGAAGCCGTGCTCCTCCATGAGCACGATGCACGCGAGCCCGCACAGCGATCGTGAACGCGCCGCCGAGCAGGACGCCGGCGCGGAGCGACGCGGCGCCGACCGCGACCTGGAGCAGGAGCCCGACGACCGCCCCGGCCTGGCCGTAGCGCGCGGCGCGGAGGAAGATGCCGCTCGCGCGTTCGGGGCCGGCCTCGTCTGCGAGCCACGCCTCCTCGGCGCCGCTCGTGAACGTGTACGAGATCCCCCACAGCGCCCAGAGCACGATCACGATCGACGGCGTGGAGACGAGGGCCACCGCGAGCCACGCGGTTCCCATCCCCAGGTAGCCGACGATGAGGGACAGCCTGCGGCTGTACGTGTCGGCGACGACGCCCGTCGGCACCTCGAAGAGGAAGACGGCCGCTTCCATCGCCGTCCCCATCAGGACGAGCTCGAGCGGCGAGAGGTGCAGCGTACGGACGAGGTACACCGCCATCACGACCCACGTCGGCATGCGCAGCCCGAACGACAGGCCGTAGTAGAGCGTCTCCGCGGACGGTCGCCTCACGGCTTCTCCCAGACCGAGACGTGCTTCGTGCTCTCGGCCGTGAAGGGCGAGCGGTCCCAGTCCGCCCAGCGCTCGCGCAGCCGCAGCCCGGCCAGCTGGGCCATGAGGTCGAACTCGCCGTGGGAGGCCGAGCGGAACGGCATCGAGATGCGCTGCCAGCTCCTGCCGACGAGTGTGAAGTGGTGGGAGACGAGTCGTTGCGTGTCGGCGTCGTACTCGTCGATCCCGACGTGCGTGTCGCTCAGGTCGAAGACCTCGAGCCGCCCGGTGCCAAGCATTCCGACCTCGACGACGAAGCAGCCGCCCGGCTCCAGGTGCGCTGCGGCGTTCGCGAACGTCGCGACCTGTCCCTCCTGCGTCGTCTGGTTGCTGATCGAGTTGAAGACGATGAAGACGAGCGAGAACAGGCCGTCGACGCGCGTCGTCGCGTAGTCGCCGATCGCGACCGGGATCGCGTCGGTCTTCTTCCGCAGCTCGGCGACCATGTCGGGCGAGAGGTCGATTCCCGCGACGCGCGCGCCTCGCTCGGCGAGCGGGACCGCGATCCGCCCGGTGCCGATCGCGAGCTCGAGGGCGCCGCCGCCGGCGAGCGGGAGGAGGAAGTCCACGACCGGTTCGACCGGCATGTCTGCGGTGTCCGCGTCGTAGCGCGCCGCGACCTCGCCGGCGAACCAGTCCTTCACAGCGGCAGCTTTCGGCGCACGCTGATCGAGTTGGCGCGCGTGACGAAGCCGAGCCGCTCGTTGACGGCGCGCATGTTCTCGTTGCCGGTCTGCGTCCACGTGTAGATCTCGCGGATGCCGTGCTCCGATGCCCACGCGGTCGCGGTCTCCTTATCGAGCTCGTCGTCCGTCTCCGCTTCGCGCAGCTCGATCATCCGGACCGCTTCAGCTTCCCGTGCTTCTTCGCGTGCCGCTCGCCGACGCGGAAGACCGCGAGCCCGATCGGCGTCGCCAGGACCGCGATGATCAGCAGCGGCCAGACGTCGGCCCACGCGAGCCCGGCTCCGTGAAACGATCGAGTTCCGGTCGCCGCGGAGGACGTACGTCGCCGGCGAGATCTTCGCGATCCACTGCATCCATTCCGGCATGACGTTCACCTGGTAGTAGACGCCCGAGACGGCGAGCATCACGCCCTGCGCGACGAAGCCGAGCTGCGCGCCTTTCTCCGGCGAGATCAGCGGCAGCACCGAGGTCATGATCCCGACGCCGATGAACGAGAGCGACCCGAGTGCGAG
This sequence comes from uncultured Actinomycetes bacterium, assembly GCA_963790845.1. Classification (GTDB taxonomy): domain Bacteria; phylum Actinomycetota; class Thermoleophilia; order Gaiellales; family Gaiellaceae; genus Palsa-739. The sequence goes on from CAWBQC010000009.1 coordinate 79,427, forward strand.
CAGGGCGAACGCCGCGCCGTAGTTCGCCTGCGGCGCGTGGATGCCGATGAACGCGGCGACCGCGAAGAAGAGGATCGTCGCCCGGATCAGGCCGTAGAGCACCGCGAACGCGCCCTGCCCGAACAGGTGGACGAGGCGCGACAACGGCGCCATGAACGTGTACTCGATCGTCCCTTCCCAGCGCTCCCAGGCGACCGTCTCCGTCATGAACTCGAAGATGATCCCGAGGAATGCCCAGATCGTCGCGCCGACGAGGAGCCTCGTCGCCAGCGTGTTCTCGGCGGCTGCGCCCAGGCCCGCCGAGCGCGCGATGAACACGATCGTGAGCGTGTTCGCGATCGTCCAGACCATGAACGCGATGTCCCACAGGAAGTACCGCTTCGTGAGGTAGACGTTCCGCTCGACGATCCCGAACAGGCCGACGAGCTGGTTGCGCATCTCGACTGCGTACTCACTCATGCGAACACCTCCCGGTACTCGTCGTCTTCGTCCTGGCCCTCGTTCTCGAACTCGCGCCCGGTCGCGGCGAAGAACGCCTGCTCGAGCGTCTGCACGCCGAATCGCCGCTTCACGTCCTCGACCGGCTCGAGGAAGAGCAGCCGGCCGCGGTCGAGGATCCCGATCCGGTCGGCGAGCGTCTCCGCCTCGGCCATGTCATGGGTGCAGAGGAGGATCGTCGCGTCGTGCTCGACTCGCACCTCGCGGATGAACTCCTGCACCTCGAGCTTCGAGCGCGGGTCCAGCCCGGTCGTCGGCTCGTCGAGCAGGAGCAGGACGGGCGAGGTCAGGAGCGCCCTGGCGAGAGCGACTTTCTGCTGCATGCCGCGCGACAGGTGCTCCATCGACTCGCCGCGCCGCTCGGGCGGAAAGCCGACGCTGGCAAGGATCTCGGGAACGGCCGTGCGCGTCTGGCGCGGCGTCATCCCGTAGAAGCGGGCCGCGTACGAGAGGTTCTCGGCGGCGGACATCTTCTTGAAGAAGCTCGCCTCGACCGAGACGCGGTTGACGAGCCGGCGGATCGTCGACGCCTCGCGGTCCACGTCGTGGCCGAAGACCCGCGCCTCGCCGCCGTTCCCGATCAGGAGCGTCGAGAGCAGGCGGACGAGCGTCGACTTCCCCGAGCCGTTCTGGCCGAGGATGGCGACGCACTCGCCACGGGCGATCGTGAAGGTGACGTCGTCGAGCGCCGGCCACGGACGCTTGCGCGCGAAGCGGCCCGCTTTGCGGTCGCGGCGGTTGAACGTCTTCCGCAGGTCGCGCACCTCGACGGCGGGTGCGCTGCGGTCTAGACGTGCGGTGAGATCGGTTGTGGGTGTTGCGAGAGTGGGCATGCTGCTCCTTCGAAACGAGGTTGGAACCGAGGACGGGAACCGCCGCTAGGGGCGGTGCGCGGACCTAGAGGTCGACGCACGCTCCGGCGGGGCGACCGCAACCGCCCACCGGAATCCGATCCATCAAGTTCACGAGCAACATGGCCCGGGAAGGCTAGGCGCTTGCGCCCTCGGCGTCAAGTGTTGGGTCTGAGCGGGCGTTTTCCCGGACGCCCGCCGACGGCGGTGCTAGCTTCGACGGCGGGCGGTGCGCCGAAGCAGGCGGGCCGCCGGGGCGATGGAGCCTCGCGACCGGAGCGGTCGCGGGGCTTTTTGTTGTTCCAGCGGAAGGGGTCGGGATGGTCAAGGTCGAGGCGGTGGTCGTGAGGGAGCGGGTCGAGACCGTGATCGACGCGGTCGAGGAGGAGACGGGCCACGTCGGCGTCACGGTGGTGGAGGCGATCGGACACGGGCGCGAGCGCGGGGTGACGCACGAGTACCGCGGCCGCACGTTCGAGTCGCGCTTCCTGCCGAAGGCGCACTTGACCTTCGTGGTCGAGGACGCGCTCGCGGAGCGGGTCGCCGCCGCCATCGCCGATGCCGCCCGCACCGGTCACTCGTCCGGCGACGGCCTCTGCTGGACGTCACCCGTCGCCGGCGTCGTCCACCACCGCACAGGGGAGCGTCTCGGATGACCCACCATCAGCTGCTGATCGCCGCGAACACCGTCTGGGTCGTCGTCGCGGCCGTCCTCGTGATGTTCATGCAGGCGGGCTTCGCCTTCCTCGAGGCCGGGCTGACGCGGATGAAGAACGCCGCCCACATCGCCGGCAAGAACGTCCTCGTCTTCGGAGTCGCTTCGCTCGTCTACTGGCTCGTCGGCTTCGGCATCGCCTTCGGGAACGGAAACAGCTTCGTCGGCCTGCACGGCTTCGCGCCGTCGGTCGGGGCCCTGCTCGCGGTGGGGAAGGCGCCGTTCGACGCGTTCACGGCGATCCCCGGCGCCGCGGGCTGGCTGTTCGAGGTCGTCTTCGCGGGCGTCTCCCTCGCGATCGTGTGGGGCGCGATGGCCGAGCGCGCGAAGCTCTGGGTGTACTTCGCCTTCGGCGCGGTCTTCACGGTCGTCTACTCGCTCGTCTCGCACTGGATCTGGGCACCCGGCGGCTGGCTGCAGCGCTTCGGGATGCAGGACTTCGCAGGCTCGACCGTCGTCCACTACCAGGGAGCGCTCGCCGGGCTGGCCGGCGCGCTCCTCCTCGGGCCGCGAATCGGGAAGTTCGGCCACGACGGGCGCGCGAACGCGATCCCCGGCCACAACATGCCCTTTGCCGTGCTCGGGACGCTGATCCTCTGGTTCGGCTGGTTCGGCTTCAACCCCGGTTCGACGCTCGGCGTCGCGACGGGCGGACGGGTCGGCTTCTTCGGCTACGTCGCGCTGACGACGAATCTCGCGGCAGCGGCCGGCGGCGTCGGCGGAATCTGCGTCGCGTGGCTCGTGCTGCGCAAGCCGGACGTGTCGATGATGCTGAACGGAGTCCTCGCCGCGCTCGTCGCCGTGACCGCGGCGTGCGGCTTCGTCGCGCCGTGGGCCGCGGTCGTGATCGGCTTCGTGGCGGCCGGTGTCGCCGTCGTTGCGGTGCCGTTCGTCGAACGCCTCGGGATCGACGACCCGATCGGCGCCGTCGCCGTGCACGGGCTGGCCGGAGTCTGGGGAACGCTTGCCACCGGGCTGTTCGCCGTTCCCATGCTCGCCTCGACCGTCGGTGTCGGCCACGGAGGGCTCGTCTACACGGGCTCGGCGCGGCAACTGGCGGTGCAGGCGCTGGGCCTTGTCGCCGTCGGCGGCTTCACGTTCGCGTCGTCGTACGGATCGCTCTGGACGATGAACCGGCTCTGGGGGATCCGCGTCGACCCGCACGTCGAGACCGCGGGTCTCGACGTGGCCGAGCACGGCATGTGGGGCTACCCCGAGTTCTACATCCCGGTTCCGGGTGGCTACGGGACCGAGTCGCACGGCCATCTCGGCCCCGCGCACGCGCACGCTCGAGCGGCGGCGGCGCCGCTGCCGGAGCCGCGCCTCGCTCCCGCTGCCGAGGGTTAGGCTCGCTCGGGTGCCCTCGGCCTCGACCTATGCCGTCTTCCTCGCGACCGCGATCGCGCTGCTGCTCGTGCCCGGCCCGGCCGTGCTCTACGTCGTCACCCGGAGCATCGAGATGGGACGCGCCGGAGGGCTGGCATCGGTCGCCGGGATCACGACCGGAACTGTCGTGTTCGTCGCGCTCGCCGCGGGAGGGCTCTCCTCCCTTCTCCTCGCCTCCACCGCCGCCTTCGACGCTGTGCGCTATGCCGGCGCGGCGTACCTCGTCCTCCTCGGCGTGCGGCGGCTCCTCGGCCGCGGCCTGGACGAGGCAGACGCGGAGGCACCGCCGCGGACGCACCAGAGGGCCTACCTGCAGGGCATCGTCGTCAACCTCACGAATCCGAAGACGATCGTCTTCGTCTTTGCCTTCCTCCCGCAGTTCGTCGACCCGCACGCGAACCACGCGTGGGTGCAGGTGTGCGTGCTCGGGCTCAGCTTCGCGGTGCTGGGCTTCCTCAGCGACAGCATGTACGCGCTCGCGGCCGGGACGATCGCCGACCGCCTCCGCGGCTCCGAGGGGATCGCGCGCGTGCAGCGCTGGTTCGGGGGCAGCGTGCTCGTCGGGCTCGGGATCCTCGCGGCGGTCTGGTCGCCGAGCCACGCGAAGTGACCGGTGCGGCGGTCGTCCGCGACCTGCGGCCGGAGGACTGGTCTGCGGTGCGCGCGATCTACGAAGACGGCATCCGGAGTGGCGCGACCTTCGAGACGCGGGCGCCTTCGTGGGAGGCCTGGGATGCGGCCCACCCCGACCTGCGGCTCGTCGCCGAGCGCGACGGCGAGGTCGTCGGTTGGGCAGCCTTGTCCCCGTATTCCCCTCGCTACTGCTACCGCGGCGTAGGCGACGTGAGCGTGTACATCGGCGAGGCGGCGCGCGGCTCGGGCGTCGGCCGTCTCCTGCTCGAGGAGCTGGTCGAGCGCTCGGAGCGGGCGGGGTACTGGACGCTGAATGCCGGGCTCTTTCCCGAGAACGAGGCGTCTCTCCGGCTTCATCAGGCGTGCGGTTTTCGCGTGATCGGCGTGCGGGAGCGGCTCGCTGAGAAGGACGGCGTCTGGCGCGACACGGTCTGGCTCGAGCGCCGCTCGACGGTGGTCGGCGCGTAGCCATGTCGCGAGCCGCGATGGATGAGGTCGGGCCGACAGGCGTGAGGCTCGCCGGCGAGTGAAGTACCAGTTCGTCGACTGCCGCTGGGAGCTCGGCGACCCCGAGCGCGGGCGCGAGCTCTACCTCGCGGGGCATATCCCGGGCGCGTCGTTTCTGGACGTGGACGAAGACCTCTCGGACTTGTCGGTGCCCGACGCGGGACGGCATCCGCTGCCCTCGGCGGAGAAGTTCGCCGTCGGCAGCGGGGCTCGCGGGCATCGGTGAGGACGTCTTTGTCGTCGCGTACGGCTCGATGGGCGGCGCCGAGCGGCTGTGGTGGCTGCTCCGCCACTTCGGCCATGACGACTGCGCCGTCCTGCTCGGCGGGATCGAGGCGTGGGGAGGCGAGCTCCGCGCGGGAGAGGAGAAGATCGCGCCGGCCGAGTTCGTCCCGCGTGAGCGGAGCGGCGACACGATCGCGGCGGAGGAGATCGCGCGCCGGCTCGCCGACCCGTCGCTGCTGCTCGTCGACGCGCGCACCGCGAACCGCTGGCGCGGGGAGCCGAACGAGATCGACGACCCGCCCGGCCGCATTCCCGGCGCGGCGAACGCTCCCTGGAACGAGCCGCTCCCGAGCTTCCTCCGGGCGAGCTCGTCGCCTACTGCGGCTCGGGAGTCACGTCGTGCGTCACCCTCCACCGCGCCTGGCTCGCCGGTCGCGAGGGCCGCCTCTACCCGGGCTCGTGGAGCGAGTGGTCGAAGCGCGGCTTGCCGCTCGAGCGCGGCTAGCGCCGCGAGAAACCAGCGCCGCCCGCGGCCGTGAGCGCGAACTTCGTCAGCGCGCCTCGGCATCCGGCGCGCCGCCTTGATCGTCGCGCGCAGCGCCTCAGCGAACTCCTCGACATCCGCGTCCGTCAGGACGAGCGGCGGGAGGATCCGGATCACTGCCATGTCGTGGCCGGCGACCTGGGTGAGGATGTGGTGCTTCCTGAAGAGCGGCACCACCACGAGCTGCGCGAACAGTCCGCGCTGAGCGCGTTCGATCACGCGGTACGCCACTCGGCCGCCCTCCGGCTCGCCGAACTCGATCGCCCACGCGAGCCCGAGCCCGCGCACGTCCCGCACCACCTCGAATTCCTCCACGAGCGGCCGTGTCAGGGCGAAGAGCTGATCGCCCAGCCGCGCGCTCTCCTCCACGAGGCGCCGCTCGCGGAACTCGTGCAGCGTCGCGAGCCCGGCCGCCATCGCGAGCTCGTTCGGCGCGAACGTCGAGCCGTGCGACATCGCGTGGGACATCGAGTCGAAGACGGCTTCGTGCACCGAGCGCGCCATGAGGAGCGCGCCCACCGGGACATAGCCGCCCGACAGCGACTTCGCCACCGTCACCAGGTCCGGCTCGAGCCCCCAGTGCTGGAAGGCGAACATCCGGCCCGTCCGCCCGAAGCCCGTCATCACCTCGTCGACACAGAACAGCGTCCCGTAGCGGCGGCACAGCGCCTGCGCGCCCTCGAGGTAGCCGTCGGGCGGCAGGTGAATCCCCTTGCCCTGCACCGGCTCGACGAGGAAGAGCGCCACGTCCTCGCGCCGCAGCTGCTCCTCGAGCGCCTCGAGGTCGCCGAACGGCACCTGCTCGAAGCCCGGGAGGAGCGGCTGAAACCGCGCGGTGAACTCCGCGTTCCCGTTCGCCGAGAGCGAGCCGAGCGTGAGGCCGTGGAAGCCGTGCTCCGCGGAGAGGACGCGCTCGCGCTTCGTCGCCGCGCGTCCGAGCTTGAGCGCGGCCTCGACCGACTCGGTGCCGCTGCTCGTGAACAGGCAGCGCTCGATCCGGCCGCCGGCGAGCGCGATCAGCTGCTCCGCGAGTAGCCCCGGAAGCAGCGTCGTGCCGAGGGCGAGCATCCCGGGCGTCTCGAGCTCGAGCGCTTCCACGAGGGCTGCGCGGACACGCGGGTTGTTCCGGCCGACGCCGTACATCCCGAAGCCGCCGAGCAGGTCGAGGAAGCGCGTGCCGTCGGCGTCGTAGAGGTACGCGCCCTCGGCGCGCGCCCAGGTCCGGTCGAAGCCGATCGTCCGCAGCACGCGCACGAATTGCGGGTTGATCGTGCGCGCCCAGAGGTCGAGATCCTCGCCGCGACGCGAGCTCAGCAGCGATTCGAGGCTGAAATCGCTCATCGAGCAGGACTCTAGCTCGCGGGTTTTCCTTCTCAGCACCCGGGTAGCCGTGGCGCATGAGGGGTCTCGGCAGGCTGGTGTTGCGCGCGACGGTCGGCGGCTACTTCGTCGGACACGGCATGCAGAAGCTCGCAGGCTGGTTCGGCGGCGCCGGACCCGAAGGCACCGGAGAGCACTTCGAGCAGATCGGCCTGCGGCCGGGACGCGAAAGCGCGGTGCTCGCCGGCGCATCCGAGGCAGGCGGCGGGTTGCTTCTCGCGCTCGGCCTCTTCACGCCGGCCGCCGTCAGCATGCTGACCGGCGTGATGACGAACGCGATTCGTCACGTCCACCTCCAGAACGGCCTCTGGGTCACGGAGGGCGGGATCGAGTATCCCGCAGTCATCCTCGCGGTGCTCGCAGCCCTCGCCGACGAGGGGCCGGGAGAGCTGTCGCTCGACGAGGCCCTCGGGATCCGGCTCCGCGGCCCGATCGTGGCTGCGGCGGCGATGGGGATCGGCGCGGCGGGCGCCGTCTACGTCGCCGAGCGCGGTGAGCAGCTCTTCGCAGCCGGTGATGCCGACGACGCGTTGAGCCGCTCGATGGAGAAGGTCGGCGCGGAGAGCTAGCTAGGCGTCCGCGAAGCGGTCGAGCAGCCGCGCTGCGTACCAGTCCTCCCAGCGCTCCTCGCGCGGCTCGGTCGTGTAGACGCGGTCGAGCTCGACGAGCGCGTGGACGAGATGGCTGCGAACAGGCGTCGAGCCGATGAGTTGCGGCAGCTCCGAGAGGGTGAGCAGCCAGTCGGCATACCACGACGCCCAGTCGGGATCGTCGCCGTCCACGATGCGGTAGACGACGTGGTGCGTCTCGGCCGCCTCGTGCAGGAGGTCGGCGATCGCTTTCGGGTCACTCATGCCGCCGATCCTCGCACGTTCGGCGCGAGCGGCACAATGTCCCGCGGCCCCCGTAGCTCAGTGGATAGAGCAGCGGTTTCCTAAACCGCGTGCGCATGTTCGATTCATGCCGGGGGCACTAGTCGCGAGACCGCTTCTGAAGCGGGTTTGCATGACAAGCCGGCCCAACCTAGGGTGGTTCATGGCATGAAACGAGTGATGCTGACCATCACTGTTGGGCTGGCATGGGGAGTTCTGGCGACGCCTCCCGGCGTCGCCGGCCAAAGTTGCCCAAAGGGGCCGGAATCGAGACACCCGGCTCTCCTCACTGTCAAGGCTCTGCACATGTTCAATCAGCCGATCCGCACGAGAGTTTGCGATCTCGCGTACGGCCCTATCTGGGATGGGGGCTTCGCAACGCGGCCCGGACAGGGCTTGACGATGGTCATCGATGCACACGATGTGACACCTGTGCCTGGCTATGGCAGGCACGGCCCGTTCTACCGCCTCTACCTGATCAAACCGGGCTACCTGGCAAAGATCAAGTGGAACGGTGTGTGGCGGACGTACCGGTTCGTCATGAGCCCAACACCCCATCCACAACGGCCAAAGAGCGAAGTCGACAAACCCATCAAGACTTTTCGAGGCGAGGTGGTGTACTTCAGGTGCTGCTGGCCCCGCTACACACGTAACGACTATCTGTATGAAAGAGCGGTGCTGGTAAAGCCCAAGGAATAGGCGCCGAGCAAGAACGCGTGCGGGGACTCGAAAGGCTACGCGGGCTGGTTGAGCTCCCGGAGGAGGGTGCGGAGTTGGGCAAAGCGTTTCGCGCCGAGTTGTTGCTTCCAGGCGTCTTCCATTTCGGCGACTGCCTGGCGGAGGATGATGCCGCCGTGACCGAGGATCGGCGGTCATCGCGATCACGACGCCGCCTTGCCGGCGCAGTCGCCTGTCCAACCCGTGAAGGACGACCCTGCGGCGGCCTTCGCCGTCAGCGTGACCGATTAACCCCTTGTGTTGAGGAAGGCCTTGATTTCACGGCATGAATTGCCGATGAGGGCCCCGTGGGTCCCACGCCGGCACGTCGCGGCAGCGTCGAGGCGCCGTCGAGCTTCGCAGCCCTGCTTTCGGAGCGGCCTACTTCGGGCGGCCGCGTCCTGTGGTTGCGGCTCTTGCCGGCGGGCGTTTCCGTCGTCGTGGCGAGCAGCGTCTTCTCGTGGGTCGGAGAGCGCACCGCCATCTATGGCCCGGTCGACCTCGGGCTCTTCACGGCACTCATGGTGGCGGCGCTCGTGGGCCTCGTCTGGCAGGCGTCGCGGCTTCTCGACCAGGCCAACGCCGGGAATCGTGCGCTCGAAGCGCACTACCAGCAGCTGGTCGAGCAGCTCCCGCTCGTGGTCTACGTCGACGAGCTGACGGACAACGCGGCCAACATCTATACGAGCCCGCAGGTGGAGCCGCTGCTCGGGTACTCGATGGAGGAGTGGACCTCCGATCCGGACCTCTTCGTCGACATCCTGCACCCGGACGATCGCGAGCGCGTCCTCGGCGAGATCAAGCGGACGAACGTGTCGGGTGAGCGGTTCGTCTCCGAGTACCGCGTGCTCGCGAAGGACGGTCAGCACCGTTTGGATCAGGGACGAGTCGACCACGTACGCCGAAGACGGCCGGCCGGTGCACTCGCAGGGCTACATGCTCGACATCACGCGGCGCCGCGAGGCGGAGGAGGAACTACGCCGGCTGGCGTGGAGCGACCCTTTGACGGCGCTCCCGAACCGGGCGCTGCTCGTCGAACGGCTGGGCGAGGGCGAGACCGGCTCACCACGGGCGCTCCTCTTCTTCGACCTCGACGATTTCAAGACGATCAACGACAGCCTTGGCCACCTCGTCGGCGACGGCGTGTTGGTGGAGCTCGCGCGGCGGATCGAGGACGTCATCCGTGAGGGCGACTTCGTTGCGCGCATCGGTGGCGACGAGTTCGCGGTGCTCGCGGAGATGACCGACCACGACATGCTCGAGGGGCTTGCGACCCGCCTGCTCGCTGCGGTCGGCGAGCCGCTCGTCCTGGACGGTCGTGAGTTGCGGCTCAGCGCCAGTATCGGCATCGCCACCGGCGAGGCTGCCGAGGATCTCCTGAGGAACGCCGATCTCGCGATGTACGAGGCGAAGCGGCGCGGCGGTGACGGCTTCTCGTTCTTCGCGCCTGCGATGCACGAGGTCGCGGAGCGGCGGCTCGCGCTGCACGCAGAGCTCGGCCGGCCGACCCTGCCCGACGAGCTCGTCCTCCACTACCAGCCCGTATTCGACCTGTCGAGCGGCGAGATCGAAGGCGTGGAGGCGCTCCTCCGCTGGCAGCATCCCCAGCACGGGTACCTCTCACCGGGCGTGTTCATCGCCGCGGCGGAGGAGAACGGCACGATCGTCGGCATCGGACGCTGGGTGCTCCGGGCCGCCTGCCGCGAGGCGGCGGATTGGAGTGCGCTCTGCGGTACGACTCCGGCCGTGGCCGTGAACGTCTCGGCGCTGCAGCTGTGTGAGGAGGGATTCGCCTCGGATGTCTCCGGCGCACTCGCGGCTGCGGGCCTCCCCGCTTCGGCGTTGCGACTCGAGTTGACGGAGAGCGTCCTCCTCGAGGCAACCGAGACGACCCGAACGAACCTCTCCATGGTGATGGAGCTCGGTGTCGGGCTCGCGATCGACGACTTCGGCGCCGATCACTCGTGGATCGGGATGCTGAAGGAATTCGCGCCCGAGGTGCTCAAGGTCGACCGGTCGCTCGTGGCCGACGGCGGTGACCGTGAGCAGGTGCTGCTGCGCGGCGTGCTCGCATTCGCGCGCGAGCTCCGGCTGCGGGTCGTCGCCGAGGGAATCGAGACGGAAGAGGAGCTCGTCGCCGTGCAGCGCCTGCGCTGCGACGCCGGTCAGGGCTTCCACCTCGCCGCGCCGATGCCGGCCGCGGAGCTGCGCGCAATGCTGAGTCGCGGCCACCGCCTGCCGCGCGTGGCGCTCCGGCTCGTCTAGCGCCTGCCAACGATCGCCGCTCGGCCTCGTCCTAGCTTTCAGATGGACCGGCGAGCCGTCCTCGGCGGTGCATGCGCCGCACTTCTCTTCAGCGCGGCGCACGCGTCCGCAGGAGGCGGCGGGGTTCGGGTGACCCGAGCCGACGCGGGGTCGACCGCTCGAGCCGGGCACGTCTGGATCCTGAAGCTCGTCGTCCGGCCGGCGGCGTTCCGGGGCGCCGTCAAGGTCGTTGCGGCCGGTCCGTCCCGCCTGTCCGTCCGCGCGATCGCGGGTCACGGCGCGTATCGGGCTCGGCTCGTGTTTCCAGCGCCGGGCCGGTGGCGACTGACGGCGACGGCCGGTGGGGCGCGGTTCCGGCTCGGCTCTGTCCGCGTGCGCCCACGAGCGGCGCTCGTGCTCGAGGAGCCGACGGGCATCGCCGCACAGCCCGATGGGTCGCTGCTCGTGGTCGAGTTCGACCGTCGCCGGCTCCTTCGCGTGGTTCCCTCGACGGGGCGGGTCACGCAGGTCGCGACATTTGCGAAGCCGTGGGGTGTCGCACGCGCCGCGTCGGGCGCCGTCTTCGTCTCGAGTCAGAACACGGTGCAGCGGATCGATCCCGGTCAGAAGCCGGTGGCCGTGGCTTCGGTCGATCCAGCGCTCGAGATCGGGCCGGTCGCCGTCACACCCGCGGGTGACGTCGTCTACGCGACCGTGTCCTCGCTCTATCTCCTGCCCGGCGGGAAGCCCGGGACGCCACAGCAGCTTGCCCCGGGCACGGTGCTGGCCGGCTCTCACGGAATCGCGGTCGCCTCCGGCGGCGCGCTGCTCGTCTCGGACACGGACAACAACCGCATCCTCCGTGTGGACGGAGACACGGTGACGACCTTTGCCTCTCTCGGCCATCCGCGCGGGATCGACGTCGCTCCCGACGGAAGCGTCTACGTCGCTGCGGCCGACGACCATCGCATCGCCCACTACAGCGCCTCGGGTGAGCGGCTCGGCTTCGTCGGGCCGCGCTTCGGAGACACCTACGCGCTCTCTGTCGCTCCAGACGGCACCGTGTACGCGGTCGACCTCGGCGGACGCGGGATCATCAGGCGCATCGCACCGGACGGGACCGCGTCGGTCGTGACCGCGGGCTAGGCGACGCGGGAGCTGAGGACGCGCTCCCACAGCTCGTCGCCCCCGACGGCGAGGCAGCCGTCGACGACCGCGTCCTCGCCGAGCGCGCTCGGTCTCACTTCCGGCACGACCGGCGAAATGTGCCTCAGCTGGGATACGACCTCTTCGGCGAAGCCCGGCGCACGGCCGATCCCGCCGCCCAGCACGATGAGCTCCGGATCGACGACGGCCACGATCGATGCCAGCGCGTGTGCGACGACGGCGGCCTCTGCGGCGACGATCTCCTGAGCCGGTCCGTCCCCGGCAGCGGCCGCGGCGAAGACACTGCGTGCGCTGCGTAGTCGTGCTCCTCTTTGTCCCGCGGCCTTGACGATTGCAGCAGCGCCGGCGGCCGACTCCAGCGGTCCGCCGGCGAGCGGGAGAAACGCGATCTCGCCTGCCGCACCGTGCGCGCCACGATGCAGCTTGCCGTCGAGGACGAGGCCCATGCCGATCCCGGTGCCGACGGAGACGAAGGCGAAGGTCGAGACGTCGCGGCCGTGGCCGTGGTCGCGCTCGGCGACCGCGGCGGCGTCGACGTCATTCTCGATCGTCGCCTCGCCGCCGAGCAGGCTCCGCAGCTCGCGAAGCACTCCCGGCCGCTCCCATCCCGGCAGGTTCGGCGCCAGCCGAAGCGAGCGGCCGCTCGGCTCGACCACGCCCGGGCTTCCGACGACGGTGTGGAGCAGCGTGCCGTCGCGCTCGACGGAGGCGTCGCGCAGCAGGTCGCCCGCCAGTGACGCGAGCTCGCGCACACGGGCGACGCCGCTCGAAGAACGGGCGGGCCGGCTCTCGCGTGCGCGGACGGTGCCCCCGAGGTCGGCGACCGCGCCGCGCACGAACTCTCGTCCCACGTCGAGTCCGAGCACGAAGCCTGCGTCCTTTCGGATCTCGTAGAGTGCCGCGGTGCGACCGCGGCCGCCGGCCCGGCGGCCGGCGTGCTGTACGAGCTCGTCCCGCTCGAGGCTGGCGAGTGCGAGGCCGACGGTCGGCTTCGAAAGGCCGGAGGCGCTCGCGAGCTCGCTGCGCGACACCGGCCCGTTGCCGCGCATCTGCTCGAGCAGCAGCTGCTCGTTGAGCGTTCGGATCAGCCTCGGGCGCGCCGCCCCGGTCCCCGCCTTCGTGGTCACGAGGTTGTCACCACGATAAAGATAGGTTAGTTTCCTAACTCATGGAAGGCGCACGGCTGCGCTGCTGTCAGCGCCGCGCATGGCTCACCGCGAGGACCGCCCTTCGGCGGCCAAGGAGGGATACGAGATGAGACGAGGGCTACTCGTCGTGCTGCTCGCCGGCATGGTCGCGGCAGTCTGGACCGCCGCCGGCAATGGCTCCAGCGACAAGACCTCGGCCGCCACGGATCATGCGGCTGCCGGCACGTCGGTCACGATCTCGAACGAGCAGGGCGCGACCTGGACGTGCGGGTTCAACCCCTTCAGCGGGAACCTGATCGACTGGTCGTTCGGGCCCGTCTACGAGTCGCTCGTCTTCGTCGACGCGCTGAAGAGCGGCTCGGCGACACCGTGGCTCGCCGCGAAGTACGCGTGGTCGAACCACAACAAGACGATCACGTTCACCATCCGGCCGGGCGTGAAGTGGTCGGACGGAAGGCCGCTCACGGCCGCCGACGTCCTCTACACCTTCCAGCTGATCAAGAAGCACGGTGCCCTCGACCTGCAGGCTGTCTGGTCGGTGTTGAAGAGCGTGACTCGCAGCGGCAGCAAGGTCACCTTCAACTTCAAGACCGCCGCCGTGCCCTACTTCTACTACGTCGCCGGCCAGACGCCGATCGTGCCGCAGCACGTCTGGAAGTCGGTCAAGGACCCGGTCAACTTCAAGGATCCTCACCCGGTCGGCAGCGGCCCCTTCACCATGAGCTCCTGCTCGCCGCAGGTCATGAAGTACTCGAAGAATCCGCACTACTGGCAGAAGGGCCTGCCCAAGGTCGACACCGTCTACTACCCGGCCTACACGTCGAACGACCCGGCGAACCAGGACCTGGCGAGCGGCAAGGCTCAGTGGGGCAGTCAGTTCATCCCGAGCATCAAGAACTTCTATCTCTCACGCAGCAAGGACAACCACTACTGGTTCCCGCCGGTCTCGAACGTCTCGGTCTTCATCAACCTGAAGAACCCGATCCTCAAGGACGTGGCGATCCGGCGCGCGATGGCGTACGCGATCGACCGCGCGCGGGTCTCGAAGATCGGCGAGTACGGCTACGAGCCCGCCGTCGAACCAGACCGGGATCGTGACGCCGACGTTCAAGAGCTGGCTCAACAAGAGCCTCGCGAGCAAGATCACGTACAACCCGGCGAAGGCGAAGCAGACTCTCACGAAGGCCGGCTACAAGTTCTCCGGCGGCGTCTTCCACACGAAGACGGGCAAGGCACTCAGCTTCACGATGATCAACATCGGCGGCTACTCCGACTGGGTCGCCTCGGCGCAGATCGTGATCCAGAACCTGAAGGCGATCGGGATCAAGGTGACGGCGTCGAACCTCTCGAGCACGACGTACGACAACGACGTCTACAACGGGAAGTTCGACCTCGCCTACGACGGGAACGAGGCCGGCGGGCCGGCGCCGTACTACGAGCTGCGCCAGGAGCTCTACTCGCCGAACTCCGCGCCGATCGGGAAGCTCGCCTCGTCGAACTGGGAGCGCTACTACAACAAGAAGGTCGACAACCTGATCGAGGCCTATGCCGCCACGACGAGCTCGGCGAAGCAGCACGCGATCGTGAACCAACTGGAGGCGGCCATGGTGCGGGACGTCCCGATCATCCCGATCACCGAAGGCGTCGACTGGTACCAGTACAACACGAAGTCGCTCGCCGGCTGGGTGACCAAGCAGAACCCGTACGCGAAGCCGGCCGCCTACGAAGTGCCCGACTGGGGCGTCCTTCTCCTGCATCTGAAGCCCAAGGGGTGACCGGCTGAGGGAAACTTTGCTGACATGAGGCGCGTGGCTTGAGATTCGTCGTCCGGCGACTGGGTTTCTTCGTGGTCACGCTGTGGGCTGCGGTCACGGCGAACTTCCTCATCCCGCGTCTCATGCCCGGCAACCCGGCGCTGGCACTGATGTCCCGCTACCGCGGGCACATCAACCCGAGCGCGCTGCACGCGATCGAGATCGCGTTCGGCGTGAACAAGCACCAGAGCCTGCTCAGCTCGTACTTCACCTATCTCGGAAACGTCTTTCGCGGACGATTCGGCGTCTCGCTCACCTTCTTCCCGGACCCGGTGATGAAGAACGTCCTGCAGGCGCTCCCGTGGACGCTCGCGCTCGTCGGCATGACCACGATCCTCGCCTTCCTGCTCGGGACGCTGATCGGGCTCGTCGCCGCGTGGCGGCGCGGCGGGATCCTCGACAGCGTCCTGCCGCCGATCTTCGTGATCACGTCGGCGTTCCCGTACTTCTGGCTCGCGATGCTCGCGATCTGGCTGTTCGCGATCAAGCTCCACTGGCTGCCGCAGAGCGGCGGTTACGACTTCACGAACGACGTCGGCTGGACCTGGACGTTCGTCGGCGACGCCGTCAAGCACTCGATCCTGCCCGCGCTCACGATCCTCGTCACCTCGATCGGCGGCTGGATCCTCACGATGCGCAACAACACGATCACCGTGCTGACCGAGGACTACGTGCGAATGGCGCGTGCCAAAGGGCTCAGCCCGTGGCGGGTCATGTGGACGTACGCGGGCCGGAACGCGATCCTGCCGAACCTGACCGGATTCGCGATGTCGCTCGGGTTCGTCGTGAGCGGCGCGATCCTCGTCGAGTTCGTCTTCAACTATCCCGGCGTCGGTTGGATGTTCCTCCAGTCGGTCGAGCAGCAGGACTACGCGCTCATGCAGGGGCTGTTCCTGATGATCGTCGTCGCGGTGCTGACGGCGATCCTCGCCGCCGACGCGGCGACCGCGCTGCTCGACCCGCGAACGCGAGACCTGAGATGAGCGCGACGTCGGTCGGCGCCTCCGATCAGCTCGCGACGCCGCCGGTCGGGCCGGCGCCGCTCGTCGCGGAGATGAAGGGCGGCCGCTGGACGGACGTCTGGCATGCGATCAGCCGCAACAAGAAGGCGCTCGTCGGCGTCCTCCTGCTCCTCGTCTTCGTCGTGCTCGCGATCTTCCCCGGGCAGATCGCGCCGGACGATCCGACGGCGCAGATCTACGACCCCGCGCTCGGCCCGTCGTGGCACCACCTGCTCGGCACGACGGGACGTGGCGAAGATGTCTTCTCGCAGCTCGATCTGGGGGACGCGGCTCTCGCTCGTGATCGCGCTCGCCGTCGGCGCTCTCGCCACCGCGCTGTCGGTGCTCATCGGCGTCTCCTCGGCGTACCTCGGTGGGATCGCCGACGGGGTCCTGTCGCTCCTCACCGACGTGATCCTCGTCCTTCCGATCTTTCCGCTCATCATCGTGATCGCGGCCTACCGGAAGAACTCGGGCCTGTTCACGCTCATCGTCGTTCTCGGCGCGCTCGGCTGGTCGTACGGCGCACGCCAGCTCCGGGCTCAGACGCTCTCGCTGCGGACGCGGGACTTCCTCGAGTCCGCGCGCGTGCGAGGAGAGCGGAAGATCTACGTGATCCTCTTCGAGATCCTGCCGACGATGACGTCGCTCATCGTGGCGACGTTCCTCGGCGCCGCTCTCTATGCGGTCCTGACCGCGGCGGGGTTGCAGTTCATCGGCCTCGGCGACCCGAACAGCCAGAGCTGGGGGACGATGCTCTACTGGGCGCAGAACGGCGAGGCGCTCTTTGCCGGGATGCCGCTCTGGGCGATCGCGCCCGGGCGTCTGCATCGCGCTCCTCGGCGCCTCCTTCGCGCTGCTCAACTACGCCTTCGACGAGATCAGCAGCCCCGCCCTGCGGGTGCGAAAGCTCGAGCGGGAGCGGATTCCGGCTCGCTTGCCTCCGCCCGCGCAGGCGGTGCCGCCGCCGGGCACTGATTCGCCCGTGCTGAAGGTCGAGGACCTCACCGTCGCCTATGCGACAGACAGCGGGCCGGTCGTCGCTGTCGACCACGTCGACCTCGAGCTCGCGCGCGGCGAGTTCCTCGCCATCGTCGGAGAATCGGGCTGCGGGAAGTCGACGTTGCTGTACGCGATCGCGCGGCTCCTCGGCTCGCCGCTCCCCGGCGAGATCGTCGGCGGCCGCGTCCTCTTCCAGGGCAAGGATCTCGTCCTGCTCGAGGAGCGTGAGCTGCGGCGCGTCCGCTGGCGTGACCTCTCGGTCGTGATGCAGAGCGCGATGAACGCGCTCAACCCCGTGCTCACGGTCGCGGATCAGATGCGCGACGTCTGCCGCGCCCACTCCAACATGTCCAGGCGCGAGATCGAGGAGCGCTCGCGCGAGGTGCTGCGGCTCGTCTCGATCGACCCGGTGCATCTGCACAGCTACCCGCACCAGCTCTCCGGTGGGATGCGGCAGCGCGCGATGATCGCGATGGCGCTGCTCTTCACGCCCGACCTCGTGATCATGGACGAGCCCACCTCTGCGCTCGACGTGGTCGCGCAGCGGTCGCTCATGGTGCAGATCAAGGAACTGCAGGAGCGGCTCGGCTTCGCGGTCATCTTCGTCACGCACGACATGTCGCTCGTGAGCCACTTCTCCGACCGGCTGCTCGTGATGTACGCGGGCCAGGTCGCGGAGCTGTCGAAGACGCGCGAGCTGTTCGACCGGCCGCGGCATCCGTACTCGCAGGGCCTGCTCGAGGCCTTCCCCTCGCTGCGGGGGCCGAAGGTGCGCCTGCTCGGGATCCCCGGCGCGCCGCCCGACCTCGCGCACCCGCCGGAGGGTTGCCGCTTCGCGCCGCGGTGCCCGCACGTCGAGCCGCGGTGCATCGAAGCCGAGCCGTCCCGCTCTACTCGGTGAACGGGGCCCTCGTCCGCTGCGTCCTGCAGGAGCGGACGCGGAGCGCATGACCGAGACGCTCCTCCGCACCGAGGGCCTGACGCGCCACTTCCAGCGTCGGGAAGCTCCTGTCGCGGCAGACGCTGCACGCCGTCGACGACGTGGACCTCGCGATCGGCCGCGGCGAGATCGTCGCGCTCGTCGGCGAGAGCGGCAGCGGCAAGAGCACCATCGCCCGGCTGCTCGCGCGCGTCTACCAGCCGACCCGCGGGGAGATCTTGTTCGAGGGCAAGCCGCTGCAGCCGCCTGCGCGGGCGCCGCAACAGGCTCGCCTACAGCGGCGACGTGCCATGGTGTTCCAGGATCCGTTCAGCTCGATCAACCCGGCGTACCGGGTCTCGCACGGGATCGTGCCGCGGGATGAAGCTGCATCGGCAGCGATCTCTCGCGCACCGAGCGGCGCGCCGAGGCGGGCCGCGTGTTCGAGGCGGTCGGGCTTGTGCCGTCAGCGACACGCGGCGGCGGTTCCCGTACGAGCTGAGCGGCGGCCAGCGCCAGCGCGTCGGCTTCGCACAGGCGCTGGCGATGCGGCCGAAGCTGATCGTCGCCGACGAGCCCGTCTCGATGCTCGACGTCTCGATCCGGGTCGGCGTCCTCAACCTGATGGGCGAGCTGCGCGAGCGCGAGGGCGTGTCGTTCCTCTACATCACGCACGACGTCGCGAGCGCGCGCTACCTCGCCGATCGAGTGCTGGTCATGTACGCCGGCCATATCGTCGAGGAGGGGCCGACGGAGGAGGTGCTGCACCGGCCGAAGCATCCGTACACGCAGCTGCTCGTCTCGGCGGTGCCCGATCCGCAGGGCGGCGCTCGGGCTCGCGGATGCGCGCGACGTCGGCGAGCCGCCGAAGGTCGTCGACCCCAAGCCCGGTTGCCGCTTCCGGGCGCGCTGCCCGCTTGCGGTGGCGGAGTGCGACAGCGTGACGCCGGTCCTACGGGAGCTCGGCGACCGCCGGCGCGTCGCCTGCCACGTTGCTTCCTAGAGCGGCGATCGCGCCGTCCAGCTCCTCGCGAGCCCGCGTGTAGGCGTCGGGCTCGGCTCCGAGCTTGTCGAGCCCGAGCAGCACCGCGCCGGCGATCGGGCGCGATCGCGCCACGTGCGGAACCAGATGTGGCCCGACTTCGCGCAGCCCGTCCTCGATCCTCTGGAGCAGCCGCCGGTTGCCTGACTGAAGCAGGCCACCCCCGAGGACGACCTCGACCTCTTCGGCCACGAGCTCGAGTCGTTCGACGGCGGCCCGGACGAGGGCGACGCATTCGTCCGCGAGCCGATCGACGATCTCCCCCGCCACGGCGTCCTTCTCAGCCGTCTCGAAGACGAGCGGAGCGAGCTCGCGTAGCCGGCTCCAGTCGATCTTCTTCGCATGGATCGCGCGTGCGAGCTCGACCGGCGTCGTGAGCCCGAAGTGGCCGGGAACGAGCTGCTCGAGCTGTGTCTTCGGCCCTCGTCGATCCTCGCTGCGGGCGGCCGCGGAGACGGCCGCGAGGCCGACGTCCCCGGCGCCCCCCCAGTCCCCGCTGACGGCCCCGAGCGAAGGGAAGCGCGCTTGCCTCCCGTCCCGCGCGACGCCGACGCAGTTGATTCCGGCTCCGCAGGTGACCGCGATCCCCCAGCCGCGCTCGGTGCCCGCCCGGAGCACGGCATATGTGTCGTTCCCGACCGTGATTTCGGTTGCCCACCTGCGACGCTCGACCTCGGCCTTGTACGCGTCCTCCTCGTCCTCGAAGTCGAGGCCGGCGACGAGAAGCACCGCGAGGTCGGCAGGTGCCCCGATCTCTGCGGCCAGCGCGTCGAGCACGTCGGCGCTCGCCTGCACGCCGATGTGGTGCGGGTGGCTGAGTGGGCCGCGAGCGAAGCCGAGCACCGAGCCGTCCTCCCGGACGAGCGCCGCGTCGGTCTTCGAGCCGCCGCCGTCGACGGCGAAGAGGGTCTTCAGCGGACCGCCTCGGCGACGAGTCTGTCGAGCAGGCCGTCCACGAGCTCGACCTGGCCGATCAGCGGATGCGCGAGCAGCGCCTTCCGTGCGTCCGCAGGATCGCGGCCGAGCGCGGCTCGAACCGTCAGCCGCTCGTAGGCGGCGACGTGCTGCACGAGCCCGAGCAGCTCGGGTGCGAGCGGCGCCTGCGGCAACGGCTCCGGCCCGTCGCGGCCGACGCGCGCCGGCACCTCTACGACGTCGTCGTCGGCCAGGCCGGCCAGCGTCCCGTCGTTGCGCAGGTCCACCTCGTGCACGGCTCCGTCCCCCGAGACGAGCGACGAGATCAGCCCGAGCGCTGCCTCGCTGTAGTAGGCGCCGCCGCGTTGCATGAGGAGCTCGGGCCGCTCGTCGACAGTGGGGTCGCGGTAGAGCTCGAGCAGGTTGCGCTCGATGTCCTGCACGACCGCGGCGCGCGGCTCGCCGTTCAGCTGCTCCCGGAGGACGGCGTCGTGCGCGTAGAAGTAGCGGAGGTAGTAGGACGGCACCGCTCCGAGCTCGTCGAGCAGCCGGCGGGGAAGCTCGAGCTCCTCGGCGAGCTCATCGCCGTGCTCGGCGAGCAGCGTCGGGCAGCACGTCCTCCCCGTCGAGGAGGACGCGCCGCACCCAGGTCAGGTGGTTGAGGCCGACCTGGTCGACGACGACGCGCGCCGGCTCGACTCCGAGCCAGCCGGCGAACCGGCGCTGGAAGCCGATCGCGACGTTGCAAAGGCCGACCGCGCGGTGGCCCTCGTCGAGCAGCGCGCGGGTGACGATCCCCACGGGGTTCGTGAAGTCGACGATCCAGGTGTCCCGCGCTGCGAGCGCGCGTACGCGCTCGGCGATCTCGAGCACGACCGGGACGGTGCGCATCGCCTTCGCGAAGCCGCCGGCGCCTGTCGTCTCCTGGCCGATGCAGCCACAGGCGAGCGGCGCGGTCTCGTCGCCCAGGCGCGCCTCCTGGCCGCCTACCCGGATCTGGATCAGGACGAAGTCGGCACCCTCGACGGCCGTGTCGAGATCTCCGGTCACCTCGAGCCGCCCTTCGAAGCCTTGCCGCGCGAGCATCCGCTTCGCCATCCCGCCGACCACCTCGCGCCGCTCGGGGTCGACGTCCTCGAGGACGAACTCGTCGACGTCGAGGCGCGTCAGCCCGGAGACGAGCTCCGGCGTATAGGTGGATCCCCCGCCGATGACGGCGACCTTCATTCTCGTTAATCTTACTTACGAGGTGACGGAGGCCAAGGCCGTTCCAGCGCTACTGCGGGCGTTGAACGAGCGCACGGTGCTCGACGCTGTCCGCGCGTCCGGTCCCGTCTCACGCGCGGAGGTCGCGCGCCAGACAGGCATCTCGCGGCCGACCGTCTCGCTCGTCCTGCGCACGCTGCTCGCAGACGGGCTCGTTCGCGAGACCGGGCACGACCCGGAGCGGCCGCACTACGGCGCCACCTATTACGAGGCCGATCCGGAGGCCGCCCTCGTGCTCGGCGTCGACTTCGGGGCCCGCGCCGTCCGCACTGCCTCTGCGACCTGAGCGGCGAGGTGCGCGCTCGAGAGGAGATCCGCAGCCGGGGCTCGGTCGCCGAGCGGGTCGATGTGCTCGCGAGCACCTGCCGCTCGCTCCTTCGGACGAGCAAGCTGCCACCCGACCTGCTCGAGAACGCCGTGGTCGCTCTGCCGGCCGTCGTCTCGCCCGCGGACGGAAAGGTGTCGTCGGCCGACCTTCCGGGGCTCGGCTCCGCCGAGCTGCGCGAGCAGCTGGAGCGGGCGCTTCGCGTGCCGGTGAGGCTCGAGAACGACGTCAACCTTGCGGCCATCGCCGAACAGCGAAACGGCGTCGCCGAAGGCGTTGCCGACTTCGCGTTCCTGCTCGTCGGCGCCGGCCTGGGCGCCGCGGTCGTCCTCGATTGGAAGCTGTACCGCGGCCACAACGGCGCGGCGGGCGAGCTGGACGCGGTCCGCAGCGGACGTACCGACGACGTCGACCCGTGCGCGGCGGCGATCTCCAAGTTCGCCGCGGACGCGGCCGCGGGGAAGGGCACGGTGCTCGAGCCGCCCTACGAGGTGCGCGAGATCTTCGCGGCTGTGCACCGGGGAGACGAGGTCGCGAGTGCAGTCCTCGCGGAGACCGCCCGCCGCATCGCGCTGCACGTTCTCCCGCTCGCCGCGACGCTCGATCTCCCGCTCGTCGTGCTCGGCGGCAGCGTCGGCGCCAACCCCGAGCTGGTCGAGCCGGTCCGCCGACACCTCGAGGGGTGGCTCCCCTTCCCGGCGCCGCGAGTCGAGGTCTCGGCGCTCGGCGAGGCCGCGGTGATCGAGGGTGCGCTGGCCGCCGGCGTCGATGCCGCGCTCGAACGCGTCTTCGCGCGGCGAGTGCGGGACAGCTAGTTCGCGACGGCGACGCGCTCTCGGTCGAGCCCGAGGCGAAGCCCGGTCTCGGGGTCGAAGTAGTGGAACCGCGCCGGATCGACCGCGAGGCGGAGCTGCGCGCCGGGCCGGGCGGCCGTCCCCGGGTCGACCCGGGCGGTGAACAGCGAGCCCTCGACCGCGACGAGCGCGGCGTCCTCGTCGCCCGCCGCTTCACGGACTTCGCTCACCTCCACGCGCGGAGCATCGACGGCGAAGATCACGTGCGTGTCGGCGCCGAGCTCCTCGACGACCTCCACTCGCACGTCGAGTTGCGGGAGCGACGGATCGGCGAACGCGGCGTCCTCGAAGGCCTCCGGGCGAATGCCCGCGATGACGTGGCCCGCCGGCGCCGCGCCGGGCATGCCCAGGAGGATCGAGTAGCCGCCGAAGCGAAGCTCGCCGTCCGCAATCTCGGCCTCGACGAGATTCATCGCCGGGGAGCCGATGAAGGCCGCGACGAAGAGATTGGCCGGCCGCGTGTACAGCTCCTGCGGCGTGTCGACCTGCTGGATCCGCCCCTCGCGCATCACCGCTACCCGCTGGCCGAGCGTCATGGCCTCGATCTGGTCGTGCGTGACGTAGACGGTCGTCGTCGCCAGGCGAGCGTGCAGCGCCCCGAGCTGGGCGCGCATGCTCACCCGCAGCTTCGCGTCGAGGTTCGAGAGCGGCTCGTCCATGAGGAACGCCTGCGGCTCGCGTACGATCGCGCGCCCCATGGCGACGCGTTGCCTTTGCCCGCCCGAGAGGGCGGACGGTTTGCGGTCGAGCAGCTGGTCGAGGCCGAGGAGCTGGGCCGCCCGGGAGACACGGTCCTGGATCTGGTGCTTCGGCGTCTTGCGGACCTTGAGCCCGTAGCCGAGGTTCTCCCGCACGGTCATGTGCGGGTAGAGGGCGTAGCTCTGGAAGACCATCGCGACGTCACGCGCGCGCGGCGGCAGGTCGGTCACGTTCCGCTCGCCGATCGAGATCGTTCCGTCGCTCAGCCGCTCGAGCCCGGCGATCATGCGCAGCAGCGTCGACTTCCCGCACCCCGAAGGGCCGACGAGGACGAGGAACTCGCCGCTGCCGATGGTCAGAGAAACGCCGTCGACGGCGGTTACCCCGCCGGAGAAGACCTTGCTGACGTTGTCGAGGTTGATCTCGGCCACTCGAGCGATCGTGGAGTCTATACCGCATCTATGAGTCGAAAGCAATGGCATTGACCACTTGGCGCACTGCCTTTATAGTCGCGGCAAGGTGGAAGTGATCGACACCCAGGGCAAGATGACGAAGCAGAGCGCCGCACGGCAGCAGGTGATGGAGCTGATCGAGCGGCTCGGCGTCGGCACCGCAATCCCCTCCGAGCGGCAGCTCAGCGCGGATCTCGGCGTCTCTCGCCTGACCGTCCGTGCCGCGCTCGACGAGCTCGCGCGCGAGGGCTACCTCGTGCGCCGGCGCGGCAGCGGTACGTACGTGCAGCAGCCCAAGATCTCGCAACAGCTCACGATGACCTCGTTCAGCGAGGACATGCGGAGACGAGGGATGGCGCCGAGCAGCCAGACCCTGTCACTGAAGCGCGAGCTCGCCGGCGCACGCCTCGGTCGCTTCCTCAATGTCTCTCCAGGAGACGAGATCGTCGTCGTCAAGCGCCTGAGGCTCGCCGACGGCGTGTCCATGGCGATCGAGACGCTTCACATCCCGTCGGCCGTCGTGCCGGGCGTCGAGCCGAGCGACCTCGAGGGATCGTTCTACGAGCTCCTCCGGGCGCGGTACGGAATCGAGATCGCCTCTGCGACGCAGACGATCGAGCCCACCGTGACCAACGAGGAGGAGTCGTCGGCGCTCGGCGTGCCCCTCCACTCGCCGGCCTTCCTGTTCGAGCGCACAAGTCGCGATGCGGCTGCCCGGACGCTCGAGTTCGTCCACTCGATCTATCGCGGCGACCGGTACCAGATCGTCTCCGAGCTGACGCCGTCGTAACCCGTCGGACACCAGACCTTGACAAGAGTGGTCTGGTGTGGAAGATTGCGGCTGTGGCCGATTGGTATAGACCATTCGACGCACCGCAGAGCGTCCCGCGTCCCTCGGCCACAGACGTTTGGGACGCTCCGCTCGCGCGTCGCCGGCTCGAGGGAGATTTGGCATGAGATACCGGGTTATCGCGGTGATCGCCGCCGCGGCCGTGCTCGGGGTCGTCGCAGCGAGGGCGACAGCGAGTGGCCAGAAGGCGACTGCTCACACACTCACGGTCTGGCTCCAGGTCGATGCGCAGAACGGGTGGCCGGACCTCGTCGCCGCCGCGAACAATGCGTTCGAGAAGGCGAATCCCGGCTGGACGGTGAACGTCCAGTACCAGCAGTGGACAGACCACCTGCAGAAGTTCGACGCGACGATCGCAGGCAGCGACACGCCCGGAGGTCATCGAGATGGGGAACACCGAGATGACGAAATACATGGCGGCCGGCGCGTTCACGAGCCTGACCGCCTCGAAGTTCGACAACTCGGCGAAGTGGCTCACCGGCATGCGGGCCTGGGGGACCTACCTCGGGAAGCTCTACGGCGTCCCGTACTACGCCGGCTCGCGCGTGATCACGTATCGGAGCGACCTGTTCAAGAAGGCCGGCTTCAGCGAAGCCGCCGACGAGCCTCGTCGCAGTTCCAGAGCCAGCTCGTCAAGGTCGGCAAGATGCAGAAGCACGTCAAGGGCTTCGCCCCGATGTACGTCGGCGGCGAGGATTGGTACTCGGCGCTCAGCTTCGTCTTCGACTACGGCGGGTCGATCGCGACGTTCTCGCACGGAAAGTGGCACGGGACGCTGAACTCGAAGGCGTCGATCGCCGGCCTGACCCGCTTCAAGCAGTTCTTCAAGGCGACGCAGTCGAGGTCGACCGCGACGCTCGACGGCAGCAATCCGTTCCCGTACACCGTCTACTCGCAGGGCCGGACCGCCGCGAACTACGGGCCCGCCTGGTACACGTGCTGCACCGGCAAGAAGTACGCGAAGGGGACGAAGCAGTTCGTCATGCCGAGCCATGTCAAGGGGAAGGCGATTCCGGGCTTCCTCGGCGGTTCGACGCTCGCGATTCCTTCGCAGTCGAGCTCGAAGGCCCAGGCGATCGAATGGCTCGCCGACTTCACATCGAACGCGAGCGAGCAGGCGCTCGAGAAGAAGGGGAACATCCCGAACGCGACCAACCTGCTCGGCAACAGCATCAACGAGCGAGCCGCCGCGCGAAGCTGGTTCGTGCCCCAGGCGAAGCACTGGGTGGACGTCGAGAACGGCAACATCCTGAAGACGATGCTCGCCTCCATCCTCACCGGACGCTTGACGGTCAAGCAGGCCGCGACCGTCGCAAGCGACAACATCGCGCAAACCCTCAACGGGAAGTAGGGCTCTCCTGAGCGGGAGCGACCAGACGCTCACAGCCGCCGCCGCGACCGCCGTGTCGCGGCGGCGGCGCCTCAGCCGTCAGCGGCTGGCCGACGGCGCGACGCCGTATCTGCTCGTCCTGCCGGTCGTTGCCGTGCTCGGCGCGATTCTCGGCTATCCGGTCTACAACCTCGTCCGGTTGTCGCTCCAGAAGTACGACCTGTTCGCGCTGCTCCAGCACCACGGCGCCTACGTCGGGCTGGACAACTTCTCGAGCGTCCTGCACGACCGGGTCTTCTGGCACACACTGTTGCGGACGGTCGTGTTCACCGCCGTCAACGTCGGAGCGACGATCGTGGGCGGGACGCTGATCGCGCTGCTCCTCGTGCGCGTCTCGACCTGGGTGCGACTCCTTCTGACCGTCGGTCTCGTGCTCGTCTGGGCGATGCCACAGGTCGTCGCGGTTCAGGTCTGGGCGTGGATGACGAACTCCCAGAACGGCGTCCTCAACTACGTCCTCACCGAGCTCCATCTCGGCAACTACTTCCAGCACAA
The DNA here is from genome assembly GCA_963790845.1 of uncultured Actinomycetes bacterium. GTDB lineage: Bacteria > Actinomycetota > Thermoleophilia > Gaiellales > Gaiellaceae > Palsa-739. The sequence goes on from CAWBQC010000009.1 coordinate 105,338, forward strand.
CTGGTACGAGACGACGTTCTCGCAGTATGCGATGGTGACGACGCTGATCGTCTGGGGAGCGCTTCCCTTCGTCGCGATCACCGTCTACGCCGCGCTCGCGCAGGTTCCACACGAGCTCGTCGAGGCGGCGCAGATCGATGGCGCCCGTGCGTGGCGGGTCTTCAAGGACGTGACGCTGCCGGTCTTGATGCCGCTGCTCCTGATCCTCACGAGCCTCTCGATCATCTGGGACTTCGGTGCTTTCACCCAGCCGTACCTGCTGATCGGCCCGGGCCAGCAGATGACGTCCAACTACCTGATGAGCACCTACCTCTACGTCGAGGGGTTCGGGAAGACCGACTTCGGGCGCGGCGCGGCGATCTCTCTTCTGATGCTCGCGATCGTGGCTCTGCTGAGCGTGGTCTACGTACGGCAGATGCTGCGGGTGGGTGAGGAGCAGTGAACCGCGCTGCTTCGTGGTCGTCTCGGCTGGAACGCGATCGGGCTCGTCCTGTTCGCCGTCATGGTCTTTCCGGTCTTCTGGATGGTCTCGACCGCTTTCAAGAACAACGACCAGATCAACAGCTTCAACCCGATGTGGTTCCCCGGCCATCCGACCTGAGCCACTTCAGGCGCGCGATGAACCGGCCGTATTTCTGGTCGACGTGAAGAACAGCGCGATCGTCGTCGTCGTCACGGTCGTGATCTCGCTCGTGATCTCGTTCTTCGCCGCGCTCGCTCTCGCGAAGTACCGCTTCACCGGGCGCAAGCTCTTCATCGTGCTCGTGATCGGGATCCAGATGCTGCCGCAGGCCGGCCTGATCATCCCGCTCTACGTCGTGCTCGCGAAGCACGGCCAGGTGAACAAGCTGTCCGGCCTGATCCTCGTCTACCTCACGTTTGCGCTCCCCTTCTGCGTCTGGACGCTGCGCGGGTTCCTGCTCGGAATCCCGAAGGACCTCGAGGAGGCGGCGATGGTCGACGGATCGAGCCGGCTCGGAGCGTTCGTCCGCATCCTCCTGCCGCTCGTGGCTCCAGGGCTGGTGGCGACGTCGGTGTTCGCCTTCATCACGAGCTGGAACGAGTACATCTTCGCGACCACCCTCCTCCACGACAACAACAAGCAGACGATCACCGTCTTTCTCTCGCTCATGTACGGGGGAGCCCGCTCCGTCGACTGGGGCGCGATCATGGCCGCGTCGACGCTGATCGCCATTCCCGTCGTGATCTTCTTCCTGCTCGTCCAGCGCCGGATCGCGTTCGGCCTCACCGTCGGTGCGGTGAAAGGATGAGTGGTCATGACCACTGACGTGAACCGCGCGGGCTGCTCGTATTTCGGGGTCAGGATCCCCCGGCACGCGCGCCGCGACATGGCCGATCTCGCCGCCCGCGGCTACACCGGCGTGCTCCACACGTTCTCCGAGAACGACCTCGCCTACTACCGCGACACGATGGCCGAGATCGTCGCCGCGTCGCACGCCGAAGGTCTCTTCGTCCAGGCCAGCCCGTGGGGCCTCGGCCGCACGTTCGGCGGTGAGGCCGAGAGCCGCTGGGTGGCCCTCCATCCCGAGGAGTGCCAGGTGCTCGACGACGGCCGGAGCGTGGCGGCGGCCTGTCTCAACAGCCCTGCGTACCGCGAATTCCTGAAGGAGTGGGCCGACTGGGTGCTCGAGTGCGGCGTCGACTCGGTCTTCTGGGACGAGCCCGCCTGGGTCGTGCCCGTGCACGTGGGGGTCGACGACCCCGCCCGGTGGACTTGCCGCTGCGAACGGTGCGCCGAGCGCTTCGGCGCGCCGATCCCCGGCGAGCTGACGCCGGACGTCACGCGGTTCCGCCAGGAGTCCGTTGTCGGCTTCCTCCGGGAGGTGCTCGCTCACGTCGCCGAACGGGGCGGAACGAACACCATCTGCCTCCTGCCGTCGCTCGAGGGAACGCAGGGCCTCGCCGACTGGGACGAGGTGGCCGCACTTCCGGGTCTCGCCACGCTGGCCACCGATCCGTACTGGAAGCACTGGGGCGAAGCTGCGGGTCCGTTCGTGCGCCGCTTCGCGCGCCTGCTGTCGGAGACGGCCGAGCGTCACGGTGTCGGCGCGCAGCTCTGGGTGCCGAGCTTCGGCCTCGACCGCGGCGACATCCCCGACCTCGAGGCGGGGATCGCGGGCGCACGTGAGGAGGGTGTCGGCGATCTCTGGACCTGGGGCTACGAGGCGTGCCGGCACATGACGCATCTCGCGACTCCCGACTCCCCGCTCGTCTGGGAAGCGGTGAGCGCGGCGCTGACCGGACGGGCGCAGGTCGCGACGACCGAAGCGGTGCATACCGACGCCGCCGACCTCGACCTTCGCTCGACGCGCGACCTCGTCCGGTTGCTCAACGAGGAGGACAAGACAGTGCCCGACGCCGTCGCGGAGGCCGGCGACGAGCTGGCCGCGGCGATCGATGCGATCGCCGAGCGGATGCGCCGTGGCGGACGGCTGGTCTACGTGGGCGCCGGTACGTCCGGCGCCCTGGCCGCGCTCGACGCGGCCGAGTGCAGCAGCACCTTCGGCTCTCCACCCGGAGACGTCGTCGCGATCGTGGCCGACGGCGACGCGGGTGAGGACGATCGCGCGGCGGCGACGAACGCATTGCTCGAGCTAGCCCTCCGGCCCGAGGACTGCGTCGTCGCCGTCAGTGCGAGCGGCTCGACCCCGTTCGTGCTCGCGGCCCTCGAGGTCGCGCGCGAGGCAGGCGCCTTGCGCGTGGCTGTTGCGAGCGTGCGCGACAGCAGAGCCGCGGCTCTCGCAGAGCACGAGGTGGCCGCGGTCGTCGGGCCCGAGGTCATCGCAGGGTCGACGCGGCTCAAGGCTGGAACCGCCCAGAAGCTCGTGCTGAACACGATCTCGACGGTGACCATGATCCGGCTCGGTCGCACGTACGGGGGACTGATGGTGGGAGTCGTGCGCGGAAACACGAAGCTCCGCGACCGCGCCCGGCGCAACGTCGCTGTCGCGAGCGGAGCCTCGGAGAAGCAGGTCGACCAGGCGCTCGAGGCGGCAGCAGGTGATGCGCGGGTCGCGCTCGTCTCGCTTCTGGCGGGCGTCGACGCCGAGGCGGCGCGAGCGCGACTCGAGGCGTCCAACGGCTCGGTGCGGAAGGCGGCGGAATGAGGCTCGGCGTGGAAGCCGCTCTCGTCCGGGGCGAGCTCGTGGTGGGAGACGTCGAGGTCGAGGACGACCGGGTCGTCGCGGTCGGGCTCGCGAAGGGGCCCCGCGGGCGGGTTGCGATCCCCGGCTTCGTCGACCTCCAGGTGAACGGGTACGGCGGGGTCGACTTCCTCTCCGCCTCCACCGACGACTACCGGCGCGCGGGCGAGGCGCTCCTGCTCGCCGGCGTCACTGCGTACCAGCCGACGTTCATCACGTCAGCCGAGGCCGCGACGGTCGAGGCCCTGCGGGCGATGCCGACGACGGAGCCGGGACCGCGCGTCCTCGGTGCTCACGTCGAAGGCCCGTTCCTCTCGCCCGACCGGCCCGGGACGCATCCTCTCGAGCACCTCAAGGCTCCGGACGTCGCGCTGCTCGACCGGCTGCTCGACGCGGGAACGGTGACGCAGATGACGCTCGCCCCGGAGCTGCCGGGCGCGGACGCGCTCATCGAGCGGTTGCGCGAGCGCGGCGTCGCGGTGTCGGCGGGGCACACGAACGCGACCGCGGCGGAGGCGCATCACGCCTTCGATCTCGGGGTCGGAGGCGTCACGCACGTCTTCAACGCGATGCGCCCGTTCCGCTCGCGCGACCCGGGGATCGCCGGCGCGGCGCTCACGTGCGCCGGCGTCGTGATCGCGATGGTGGTAGACGGACACCATCTCGCCGACGAGACGGTGCGGCTCGTCTGGGCGTGCGCTGCCGGGCGGACGGCACTCGTCACCGACGCGATGGCCGCAGCCGGTACCGACCGGAACGGAGGCACGTTCCAGCTCGGCGATGTCGAGGTCGCCGTCGAGGACGGAGCCGCGCCGAGACGGGAGGACGGCACGCTGGCCGGCACCGTCCTGACGATGATCGACGCGGTACGGAACCTGCACGCACTCGGTGTGTCGTTCGAGCAGGCGGTCGGTGCTGCGACCGAAGTTCCCGCGGGGTTCCTCGGGCGCGGCGACGTCGGCTTCCTCGAGCCCGGCGCGTATGCGGACGTCGTCGTCCTCGACGACCGGCTCGAGATCCAGACGGTCCTCTGCGCGGGTCAGGGCGATGTCGTGGCTCGAGGCTGAGCTGCGGGAGCAGCCCGAGGCGCTTCGGCATCTGCTCGAGCGCCAGGCCGAGGTGGCGCGTGCGGCGGCTCGGCTCTTCCACGGGCGCGACGTCCGCTTCCTCCTGATCGCGTCGCGCGGGAGCTCCTCGAACGTCGCGCGCTATGCGCAATACCTCCTCGGTCGCGCGCACCGGGTGCCGGTGATGTTCGCAACCCCGTCGCTGTACACGATCTACAACCAGCCGCCGCGCCTCGACGGCGCGCTCGCGATCGGGATCTCGCAGTCCGGCGCCTCCCCCGACGTCGTCGCGGTTCTCGCGGAGGCGCGGGAGCAGGGCCGGCCGACGCTCGCGCTGACCAATGACGTGGAGTCCCCGCTTGCGAAGACGGCGGACGTTGTGCTGCCGCTCGAGGCGGGCGAGGAGCATGCGGTGGCCGCGACGAAGACGTACGTCAACTCTCTCGGCGCCGTCGCGCTCCTCTTCGCGGAGATGTCGAACGACGCTGTTGCGCGGGCGGAGCTCGCGGGGATGCCCGACGCGCTCGCGAGGCAGATCGAGCTCTCGCTCGACGCGCCGCCGCCGCTCGACGAGTACCGGGACGCCGTCGGGCTGACGGTCGTGGCGCGCGGCGTCAACTACGGCACGGGCTTCGAGATCGCCCTCAAGATCCGCGAGTTGTCCGGGCTCGTGACCGAGGCGTACTCGCCCGCGGACCTGATGCACGGCCCGATCGCGGCGATCCAGCCGGACTGGCCGGTTGTCGTCGTTGCGCCGTCCGGGCCGGCGCGGCCGAGCGTCGAGGAGATAGTCCCGCCGCTGCGGGCGAGGGGCGCGCGGCTCGTCGCGATCTCGGACGTCCGCGCCGTCCTGCGCCGCGCGCGGACGAAGCTGCCACTTGCCCCCGGCGTGCCGGAGTGGCTGAGCCCGCTCACCGCCGTCGTACCCGGGCAGGTGACGGCGCTGCAGTTGGCGCGTCTGCGCGGTCTGGACCTCGACCATCCCGCCGGGCTGCACAAGGTGACGCTGACGCGATAGGCACCTTCCTCTAATCGGCGTGCGAAGCGCTTCCCCTAACGGGGAACGAGCGCGTAGAGCCGTCCCAGGCCCACGAGGTAGAGGCGGCCGTAGCCGGCGACGGCGGGCGAGTACTCGCCGTCGGCCCACTCGGCGGCGATGTGGCCACTGGCGGCGGCGAGCGCATAGGTGCGGTGCCCGAAGGTCGAGAAATACACGATGCCGTCGACGACCGAGGCGGCGCCCGAGATCGGGGCACCGGCATTGAAGCTCCAGCGAAGCGAGCCGGTGTCGCCGGCGAGCGCGTAGAAGGAGTGGTCGTACGAGCCGACGAGGACGAGGCCGCGCCAGACCGCCGGCGACGCGTAGACGTAGCCGCCGGTTCCGAAGCTCCAGAGCAGGTCTCCCGTAGTCGCCGAGAACGCGTAGACGTGACCGTCGACCGAGCCGACGTAGACGCGGCCGGCGTTGACGGCGGCAGTCGAGTAGAACTTCCCGTAGCCGACCGTGCGCCAGTCGAGGCGGCCGCTGCGCGCGCTGAGCGCGACCATCTCTCCGGCGTAGTTGCCGATATAGATGCGCCCATAGGCGAGTGACGGCGAGGCCTTGATCGGCGCTCCGGTGTCGAACGTCCAGCGCAGCTTCCCGGTCCGCGCGGCGAAGGCGTAGACGCGGCCGTTCTGGCCGGCGGCGTAGACCATGCCGTCGGCGACGAGAGGCGAAGACTCGGAAGGGCCGATCGCCCGTCGCCAGCGGATGCGGCCGGTCGTGGTGGAGAAGGCGAGGAGCTCCCCGCCCTGCAGCCGCGACCGGCAGCTGCTGTGCGCGATGAAGGTGGCGAAGAGCAGGTGGCCCGCGAGCGCAGGGGACGACCAGCCGCAGCGATGCGCGTTGTAGCGCCAGCGCACCCGGCCCGTCGCCGGGTCGAGCGCGTAGAGGCGCCCGTCGAACGCCTCCTCGAAGATGCTGCCGTACCCGACGACGGGCGGGAACTCGAGCAGGGCGCGCCCGTGGAACGTCCAGACGCGGCGGAAGGGCGGCCGGAGCCGCGGCGCTGCGACGGCACGTAGTCGCGCGTTGTCTGCTCCGTACGTCGGCCACGGAACGGACGCGCTCAGCGCGGGCGTCTTGGCCGGCTGCGTGACGGTCGGCGGCGTGGTGGTCGGCGGCGATGGTGTCGAGGTTGTCTGCGGCCGGCTGCTCCCGCACCCCACGAGCGCGCCGGCCGCAGCGGCGATCAGCCCTGCGGCGGCCAGACGCCCAGCCATTGCGGCTCCCCGCTGAGGTGAGTCCAGAGGTTGGAGACGAGCCGTGAGACGGCCGGCCAGTGAGCGCTCGCGCCGAAGTTGATCGCCCCGGCGTCGAACACCGTCGAGCGCCCGCGCTGGTAGATCGTCATGTTGGCCGACTTGCCGGGCCCGAACGCGTTCGGGATCGTGGCGAGGACGTGCGTGCCGGGGGGCGAGGCCGAGTTGGGCTCATCGATCTCGATCCCGTAGCGGCCCAGGAGGCTTCCGTCGTGAAGCTGCGTGCCGGCGAACAGCCACGTCGCGGCCGAGGTGTCGACGATGCGGTAGGGGCGGTTCGGGTACTTGGACTCGTTCCAGCCGACGTACTGCGAGCCGACGAGCGCCGCCTCGGGCCGCTCCAGGTCGCGCCAGCGGGTGCGGCCGACCATCGTGTCGCCGTGCACGGTCACGCGGTAGAAGAAGTTGTTCGCGGCCAGGAAGGCGAGGTTGCCTCCCGCGTCTCGGTAGCTCGTGATCAGGTCGTAGGTATGCGAGGTGACGTATTCCTCGTGGCCGGCGAAGACGATCAGCCGGTAGTGACTCAGCTGCTTGGCGCCGGCGATGCGCTCGAGGTCGTCGTCGGAGACGAAGTCCGCGCGGTACCCGCTGCGCCAGTACCAGCGCAGGAAGCCGAGGTCGAAGCGCCAGAACTGCTCGGGCAGCCCCGTCGGCGACGATCTCGCCGCGCACGTCGGTGCCGGCGAAGGGATGGGTGAGGTCGATGACGTGGACCGACGAGGTGAGGTACCAGCTGTCGCCGTCCGTGACGTCGTAGGCGTGCCAGGTGTTCGTCGGCTCGACGACGAGCACGGGCTCTGTGCCGAGCCGCTTCGGGCGGAGGACGAAGGGCGCGTAGTCGGTATGGCCGTTCCAGGTGAGCCGCGCCACGTAGTCGCCGCTCGGCCAGGTCGCGTCCAGGCGGATGTGCACGAGCCAGTGCGACCGGCCGGCCGGGCGTCGCACCTGCCGGGGGGCCGTCACCGCCTTGCCGAACAGCGTCCGGTCCCAGCCCAGTGAACCCGCCGTCGGCGTGACCGGGCTCCCGGCAAGGAAGAGCTGGAGCGTGGCCCGGTCGGTCGTCCCGCCGCCGACGGCAAGCACGGCCGTCTGGCCCGGTGCGTAGCTGCGCGCCTGGAAGCCGGCCAGGAGCGGTCCGGTTCCGGCGCGGCTCGGGGCGAGCACGATCCCGAAGACGATCGCGATCGCCGCTGCGACCGCGACGCCGGAGCCGAGCGTCGCCACGGTTGCGCGCTGCCTCCGGTTGCGCAGGAACCGTCCGAGCCGTGGATCGTGGAGTGGGTTCGCCGTGGAGTGCATGCCGCCACGGTCGGAGACGGCTCCAACCGCGCTCTAACGGCGCGCTAATCACGGTGCGAGATCGGCCTGCCACGGTGGTACAACCCTTCGGCATTGGTCGACTTCGCCATCCTCGGCCCGCTCGAAGCTCGTGCAGACGGCGAGCCGATCGCTCTCGGCGGCCCGAAGCAACGCGCGCTGCTGACGACGCTCCTGCTCGAGGCCGGGCGCGTCGTCTCGCTCGACCGGCTCCTCGATGCGCTCTGGGACGGGACACCGCCCGCGACCGCCACGGCGTCGTTGCAGAACTTCGTCGCCCAGCTGCGGAAGGCGCTCGGGCCGGACGTGATCGAGACGCGGCCGCCGGGCTATCTCGTGCGCCTCGAGCCGGAGCAGCTGGACGTAGCCAGGATGCGGCGGCTCGTCGACGAGGCCCGGGCGAACGAGCCCGCGCGGCGGGCGGAGCTGCTCGACCAGGCACTCGCCCTCTGGCGCGGCGAGCCGCTCGCCGAGTTCCGCTACGAGACGTTCGCCCAGGAGGAGATCGCGCGCCTCGAGGAGTTCCACCTCGCACTGCTCGAGGAACGCGCCGAGGCGAAGCTCGCGATCGGCGCTCACGCCGACCTCGTCACGGAGCTCGAGGCGCTCGTTCGCAAGCATCCGCTCCGGGAGCGGCTCCGGGCGCAGCTGATGCTCGCGCTCTACCGCTCCGGTCGGCAGGCGCAGGCGCTCGAGGTCTATCGCGAGGGCCGGGAGCTGCTCGTCGAGGAGCTCGGCCTCGAGCCGAGCCCTCTCCTGCGCGGCGTGCACGCGTCGATCCTGCGCCAGGAGACCTTCGCGGTCGGCCGTGGCGCGATCCCGAGATGGAGCATTTCGAGGAGGTCGCCGCGGCGCTGCTCGCCGGCAAGGTCACCGTCGTGGTCGGCTCGGACTCCGAGCCGCTCGCCTCCGAGCTGGCGCGGCGGTTCGGGCTGGAGACGGTGACGCCCGAGCTCGCGCGGATCTCGCAGGCGGTGGCGGTCCTGAACGGGTCGGGGCCGCTCTACGACGCGCTGCACACGCTCGTCGAAGGCGACGGCGAGCCGTCGGCGGTGCATCGGTTCCTCGCACGGCTGCCCGGAGTCCTGCGCGAGCGGCAGAACGGGCAGCCGCTCCTCGTCACGACCGGTTACGAGCTCGCGCTCGAACGCGCACTCGAGGAAGCCGACGAGTCGTACGACACGGTCTGCTACCTCGCCGCGGGGCAGATGCGGGGCAGCTTCTGCCACATCCTCCCGGGTGGAGCGGCGAACGTGATCGAGCGGCCGAACGCGTACACGGCGGGGCTCGATCTCGACGAGCGCACCGTCCTCCTGCACCTCCAGGGGAGGGTCGACCAGTCGACCGAGCGCGCGTGGGAGAGCTTCGCCGTGACCGAGGACGACTTCATCAACTACGGGGACGTCGCCCGCCGCCTGCCCGTGTCGCTGGCCGCGCGGCTGCGCCGCACCCATCTTCTCCTGCTCGGCTACACGCTCTCCACCTGGACGCTGCGTGTGGTGCTCGAGCGGTTCTGGGGGAGCGAGCCGCTGCCGTACCGGTCGTGGTCCGTGCACGCCGGGCCGCAGCCGCTCGAGCGTGAGTTCTGGCGGAGGCGGGACGTCGAGGTGGTCGACATGGCGCCCGCCGCCTACGTCGCCGAGCTCGAACGAGTGCTGGAGAAGGCGAGATGACCGGCCTCCCGGACAGCCCGTACAAGGGTCTCGCGGCGTTCGAGGACTCGGAGCTCGACGCGCTCCTCTTCTTCGGCCGCGAGCGCGAGGTCGCCGCCGTGGCGGCGAACGTGCTCGCGAGCCGGCTGACCGTCCTTTACGGGCCGAGCGGCGTCGGCAAGAGCTCGCTCCTCGGCGCCGGCGTCGCCCGCAGGCTGCGGGAGCAGAGCGGCGCGCCGGTCGTCTTCCACGATTCGTGGGCCGAGGATCCGGCCGCCCGGCTGATCGAGTCGGTGCACGCCGAGTGCGGCGACCTGGGAGCGACGGCGGGGCTCGTCGACACGGTCGCAGCGGCGGCCCAGCGGAACGGCGAGCTGCATCTCTTGCTCGACCAGTTCGAGGAGTACCTGCTCTACCACGGCCTCGAGGGGCCGTTGAGCGAGGCGCTGCCCGAGCTGCTGCGCCGCCCCGGGCTCCGCGTCAACGTCCTCCTCGCGTTGCGGGACGACACGCTGGCCGAGCTCGACGAGTTCGCCGGGCGGATTCCCGAGCTGTTCGGGAACCTGCTCCGCCTCGACCGGCTCGACCGCGACGCCGGCCGGGCCGCGATCCTCGGCCCGCTCGCCCGCTACAGCGAGCTGAGCGGAGAGGAGTTCACGGCGGAGGACACGCTCGTCGAGGCGGTGCTCGACGAAGCCTCGACCGAGGGGGGAGTGGAGGCGCCCTACCTCCAGCTCGTGCTCGAGCGGCTGTGGGAGCGGGAGCGGGAGAACGGCTCGCACGAGCTCCGGCTCGACACGCTGCGCGAGATCGGCGGCGCCCGCGCCGTCGTGCGCGACCATGTCCAGGTCGCACTCGATGCGCTGCCGCTCGTGGAGCAGGAGGCGGCCGCGCGCGTCGTCCGCCAGCTCGTGTCACCGTCGGGACGGAAGCTCTCGCACGAGCCTGCCGATCTCGCCGAGTACGCCGACGTCCAACCCGACCAGCTTCGAGGACTGCTGGAGACGCTCGGCCGCGAGCGGATCGTTCGCGGCGTCAACGGCACGCATGGTGCGCCGATTCGCTACGAGATCTTCCACGAGGTGCTCGGTCCGCCGATCCTCGCGTGGCAGGCAGAGCACCAATTGCGACGGGAAAGGATTCGCGCGCGGCGGCAGCGTCGCCGGCTGCAGGCGATCATCGGCGCGATTCTCGTCGCTCTCGCGGTGGTGGCGGCGATCGCCGCCTACGCGCTCGTGCAGCGGAGCGATGCGCGGACGCAGGCGCGGCACGCGCATGGGCGCGCGCTCGCAGAGCGGGCCTTCGCGGAGATAGCGACGAATCCCCAGATCAGTATCCACCTCGCGCTTCAGGCTGCGTCGCTTGCTCCCGGCCGCCAGACGGCCGATGTCCTTCGCGAGAGCCTCGGCGCGATGCGCGAGACCCGGATCCTGCAGCCTGGCGGCCACATCGTCGCGGCAGCGTTCGCACCGCGCGGCGAGAAGCTGCTCGTCGCGAGCGACAACGGGCGCATCGGTCTCTACGACCGCTCCGGGCATCAGCTCGTCAGCACCGCCGCGGCAGCGTCCGCTGACCGCGGCGGCCTGGAGCTTCGACGGACAGCTCTTCGCCACCGGCACCAGACGGCGACGTCACGATCTGGGCGGTCGGAACCCGACGCCGTCGGCTCTGATGCCGACGGGTTCGCCGGTGATGGCGCTCTCGTTCGACCGCAGGACGCTGTTGATCGGAAGTGGGACGCACGTCCGCCTCGTCGATCTGACCACGCAGCCGCATCAGAACCCTTGACTTCCCGGGCGCCGTCCTCGCCGGTGCGCTCGACCCGAACGGAACGGTCTTCGCCGTCGCGTTCCGTCACGGGAAGACAACGAGCGCCTCGCTCTTCAGCGCGCGCACCGCCCGCGTCATCGCGCGCCTCAACGACGCCGGGATCCGCTCGTTCGCGTTCAGCCCGGACGGCCGCCATCTCGCCAGCGGCAGCTACGACCGCACCGCCAGGATCTGGGACACCGCCACCGGCAAGCTCATCCACGTCCTGCAGCACAGCGGCTACGTCCTCGCCGAACGGTTCTCTCCCGACGGCCAGACCCTCGTGACATCGAGCCAGGACGGTGCGGGCTACGTCTGGGACGTCTCGAACGGACAGCGTGAGCTGCTCCTCGTCGGTGCGCTGGGAGCCGACGAACGCGGCCGCCATCAGCCCCGACGGAAGCGAGATCGCGACGGCCTCGGCGGACGGGCTCGCGCGCATCTACTACAGCCAGGACGGACGGGTGCTCGCGCCGCTCGCCGGCCACCGCGACGCCGTCACGAGCATCGCCTTCGATTCGAGCGGACGGACGATCGTGACCGGCAGCGCCGACGGCACTGCACGCCTGTGGGATGCGCTTCCGGAGGGCACCCTCGAGCCGATCGATCAGCGCAAGACGGCAGTGCAGGCGTTCTGGGTGGGGAACGATGCCGTCAGCGTCTCCGGCCGGCAGGCGCGGATCCTCTCGACGAGCGGCAGAGTCCTCAGAACGGTGACGCTGCCGGGCCCGATCACGGCAACTGCGGCCAACGGGCGGTTCGTCGCTCTTGCGGACGCGACAGGTGATCTGACGATCGCTTCTCGGACCACGTCGACTCCCTCAGAGCACCTTCGTGGAGTCACCGCGCTTGCCTACGCGGGGACGCTGCTCTTTGGTTTCGACCGACAGTGTCGTCGTAGGCAAGCTCCGTCTTCACACTCCAGGGCCCGTGCGCGCCCTCGCTGCCGGCGGCGATCGCTTCCTCGTGCTCCTTCCGGGTGAAGTCCGCGTCTATACGGATGCAGGCCGGCTGTTGAGCACGATCCATACGGACGCTCAGCATGCTGTTCTCTCGCACGGCGGACGCGGCGTCGCGACCACGAAGGGCAGGGTCGCACAGCTGTGGAACGCCACGACCGGCCGGCTCCTCCACACGCTGAGAGGCCACCGCTCGCTCGTGACGGACGCCGAGTTCTCTCCGAACGGGCGCGAACTTGTCACGGTCAGCGACGACCACAGAGGGCGCGTCTGGAACACGCGTACGGGGAAGCTGCAACAGATTCTCGTCGGCCATTTCTTCCCGGTCTACTCCGGGAGCTTCAGTCCCGACGGGCGCTGGATCGTCACTGCGAGCCAGTTCACCGCGGGCCTCTGGAACGCGCGCACCGGTCGGCTTCTCTTCTATCTCGGCCGTGACACGGCGCCTCTCACCGGCGCGAGCTTCAGCCCGGACGGCAACTGGATCCTCACCGGCAGCAAGGACGGCAGCGCGCGCGTCTACCACTGCCTGATCTGCCAGCCGCTGCCGGGTCTCGAGGCGACCGCCGGAGCTCGCCTTCGCGCATTGCGCTGAGCAGGAAGCGGCCGGGCGGCCGGGGAACTCCGGTGCGTGGACGAGCTGATCCGCCGTCGCGCGGACGAGATCTCCCAGAGCTGGGACGCGGAGACGCCGGAGGAAGACTGGCTTCGCGCCGAGCGGGAGTTCACCGTCGCGCACGACTACGACACGGCCGACCGGGATCTCGAGCGGCTCGGCATGACGCTCTCGCGGCTTCCGTCGGAGGCGGGCGTCGAGTGGCGGCTCACGCTGCCCCGCGGCGAGCGGGTCGAGGCATGGGAGCCGGGGACGAACGGGCTCGCGCCGCCCGAGGACATCGTCCGCCTGATCGGGAGCGTCACCGCCGGCAAGCAGCTCGTCCCGGGGCCGCCGCTGGGCCACGAGCCGGGCGTCCTGCGGTTGCGCGAGATGCTCGAGGAGCAGCGAGTCACGCTTCTCACCCACGATCCGGGCGTCCGGGTGGGGAAGGACGCCGAGAACCTCCGGCTGCATCGGGGCGCTGCGAGACGGACCGGCACGCTCCTTCGCAGTGCGCGCGCCTACCTCGACCCGAGCTGGCGGCGTCCCATGGCCGACGCGCTCCGGCGGCTCGACGACGCGACCGAACCGGTGCATGACGCCGACGTCGCGCTTGCACGCCTCCGGAGTGAGCTCGAAAGCCTCGACGAGACCGACCAGCGTGCGAAGGCGTTGATCCTCGAGCGACTCGAGGAGGAGCGGGAGCGCCGTCGCCGGCCGCTGCTCGAAACGCTCGACAGCGCCGAGTACCGGCTCGTGCTCGCGCGCCTTCGTGTTCCTCCGCGGCTTGCCGACGGCGTCAAGGAGGTGCCGCTCGGGTCGCTCGCCGGGAGGGAGTTCCGGCGGCTCGCGAGAGTGAGTGCCCGGCTCGGCAAGGAGCCCGACACGGCGGCAATTCATCGGCTCCGGAACGCTCTCGAGCGCATTCGCCACGCTGCCGAGCTCGCGACGCCGGTGGAAGCTGCGCGCAAGCGGGTTCTCGCCGACGTCCACGCCCTCCAGGAACTGATCCGCGAGCACGGCGAGTCCGTCGTGGCCGAGCAGCGACTGCGGGGCGCGGCGGTCGAGGACGTGCGAACCGCCGCCGCGTTCGCCGCCGGCCGGCTCGCCGAGCGGCAGCGCAGGCGGCGCGAGCGCGTGCAGGAGCGCCTGCCCTCGGCCTGGCAGCGGCTGCGAGAGAGCGCGTCCGGCCTAGGAGAGCGGGGCGCAGCGCGGCTCGTGCCGCGCGGCCAGCTCGAGCAGAAGCGCGTGGAGTGCCTCTCGCTGCTCGGCGTCGAGCGGTGCGAGGAACTCGTCTTCCAGCCGCTTGCTCAGCGTGCGGAGCCGGGCAAGCGTGCGCTTGCCGTCTGCGGTGAGGCGGACGATATGCCGGCGCCGGTCGTCCGGATCCCGCTTGCGCTCGACGAGCGCCTTCTCCTCGAGCTCGTCGAGGAGCCCGACCAGCGTCCCGCGGTCGTAACCGAGTGAGTCCGCGATCGCGGCCTGCGTCTCGGGCAGGCCCTCGTCGAGGAGGGCGAGGATCGCGTAGTGGTACGGGTTCAGGCCCTCCCGCTCGTACATCTCCAGCGAGCGGCTCTTGGCGGCGAAGCCGAGTCGCTTGAGCAGGAAGAGGCTCGACGCCACGAGCTCGGCGGGTAGACGCGCGCTCTGCTTTGGGTCGATCGGAGTGTCAATGCTCATTTCGTTCGTCCTTCGTGGAATAGGGTAGCGCGGCCAAGCGTTCCCCTCATGTATAGTTGGTCATACCAACGATTGGAGGAAGTGCTTGATTCCCACGTTTCATCCGGTTTCACCTCGGCGGCGATGGAGTGCTCTTGCCCTCATCGTCACCGCTCAATTCATGGTCATTCTCGATGTGGCCATCGTGAACGTCGCCCTCCCGTCGATCAAGTCCGATCTGGGGTTCTCGTCGACGGGGCTCCAGTGGGTGATCACCGCGTACGCCATCCTCTTTGGCGGGACGCTGCTTCTCGGCGGCAGGCTCGCAGACCTGCTCGGCCGCAGGCGGATGTTCGTCGCCGGTCTCGGGTTGTTTGCGCTGAGCTCGTTGCTCTGCGGCATCGCCTGGTCGTCCGGCTCGCTCATCGGCTTCCGTGCCCTGCAGGGGCTGGGGGGCGCGCTGCTTGCTCCCGCCGCGCTCTCGCTCCTGATGACGACCTTCGCCGAAGGACGCGAGCGCAACCGCGCGCTCGGGATCTACGGCGCTGCCTCGGGTAGCGGCGCAGCCGCCGGTGTCTTGCTCGGCGGCGTCCTCACCTCGTACCTCGGCTGGTCGTGGATCTTCTTCGTCAACGTTCCCGTCGGAGTCGTCGCGATTGCCCTGACGCCGTACCTGCTGCGCGAGAGCCGCGCGGAGCCGGCGCACCGGCACTTCGACCTCGCAGGCGCCGCCTCCATCACCGCAGGGCTGATGCTGCTCGTCTACGCGCTGACCCGGGCAACGTCGGACGGTTGGAGCTCTCCGGTCACGGTCGGCTTGCTGAGCGCCGCCGTCGCGCTCGTCGCGGCGTTCGTCGCGATCGAGTCGCGCTCGCGCTCGCCGCTCCTGCCGCTGCGGATCTTCCGCCTGCGCGCTCTGTCGGCGGCGAACGCGACGATGGCCATCGTCGGAGCCGTCACGTTCTCGGAGTTCTTCGTCCTCACGCTCTACCTGCAGGACGTCCTCCACTACTCCGCAGTGCAGAGCGGCGTGGCCTTCGTCGCCTTCGCCCTGACGGTCGTCGTCACCTCGAACGTCGCGCAGTCCGTCGTAGGGCGCGTCGGAGTGCGGGCGACGCTCGCCACCGGTCTCGTGCTGGCGACGATCTCGATCGCGCTTCTTGCACGGCTGCCCGTGGACGGACACTACTTCTGGGATCTGTTCCCGGCGTTCGTCCTCGGCGGCGCAGGCATGGGCTTCTCGTTCGTGCCCGTCACGATCGCCAGCCTGGGCGGCGTGGAGCGCGCTGACGCCGGCGTCGCCTCCGGGCTCGTGAACACGAGCCGGCAGATCGGCGGCGCGATCGGTCTCGCAGCCATCAGCACCATCGCGGCGAGCGCCAGCTCGAGCTACGCAAGCGCCCACTCGCTCGCGGTCACCAGCGCGCCGGCCGCGGTGAGCGGCTTCCAGACGTCGTTCGACGTCCTCGGCGGACTGATGGTCGCCGCGATCGTCATCGTCGGGGTCTTTCTCCGCCCGGCTCGCGAGCGGGTGGAGGAGGCGGCCGAGACGGGTGAGCTCCGGGAGGCGGCGTGACCGGCCGCGACGACCGGGCCCAGCACCGGCAACGTATCGACGAGCTGCTCGGGCAGATCGATGCGCAGCGGCGGAGGCAGCTTCTGCTCGAGGCCGCGGGCGCCCATGCGCCCGCTCTCGAGCGAGAGGAGGAGCAAACCCGGCAGCAGCTCGCGGAGCTGCTCGGCTAGGTCCGGGAAGGCCTAGCCGACAGTCGCAAGACAGCGCGAGACGACTGAACCACAACACGATGTGGAGGGCCGCGGGGCCGGCGGCCCTCCGTTGGCCTACTGGACGACTTCAGGCAGGAGCTCTAGCGGCGCGCGGTGCCGACGATCATCGGGCGCTCCACCTTCGGCGCCTTCGGCACCTCACCGCGCTCGACCGACTCGACCGTGAAGTCCGATGCCTCGATACCTGCGAGCGTGTCTCGGTTGGGGTTGCAGCCACACAGGTTGTACAGCGGCCTGATCCGGTCCTGGCGTCTCGCGATCTTCGGGTCGGCCGAGCGGACGTGCTCGAGGAAGAGCAGGCGGCCGTCCGGCTTGAGGACGCGCGCAATCTCGGCGAGCGCGGACTGCTGGTCGGAGACGCTGCACAGGACGAGGGTCACGACCGCAGTGTCGAAGGTCGCGTCCGGGAAGGGCAGGCTCTCGGCCGAGGCGTCGACGATCTCCGCCGGCCGGTCGCGTGCTTCGAGTTTCCGGCGGAGACGACGGCGCATGTGCCGGTCAGGCTCGGTGAGCACCAGTCGCGTGACCTGCTCGGGGTAGAGGTCGAGGTTGAGGCCGGTGCCTGCGCCCAGCTCGATCACCTCTCCCTCGGCGCCGGCGAGCAGCTGCCGCCGCTCCTCGCGCAGCCCCGCCTCTTCCGACCCCTTGCCGATCGTGTCGTACAGCGCAGCGAACAGCCTTCGCATCATCTCGGAGGCGAGACTGGCAGGTGGCGGAGGCATGCGTCAAGGGCGCGTGGCGCAGACTCACGGCGTGCGGCTAGGCTCGGCCGATGACCGGTCCCGCCAGTCCGTCGCTTTCTCAATCACAGCTGGCGCGGCTTGCGGAAATCGGGGAGGAGCGGACTGCACGCATCGGTGACGTGCTGTTCAGGGTCGGCGACGAGACGTATCCGTTCATCGCGATCCAGGAGGGGGAGGTCGCGATCCTCGACGCCGCCGGCAACGAGCTCGTCCGTCACGGCACTTCGAGCTTCCTCGGCGAGCTGAACCTGCTCTCCGGTCAGACCGTGTACTTGACCGCGGTTGCGACCGAGCCGCTGCGCTACATCGCCGTGGAGCGGGAGGACCTGCGGGGTCTGCTGTACGACGACGGGCCTCTCAGCGATCTCGTGCTGACGACGTTCATCGCGCGGCGCGAGGCGTTGCAGCGCGTGGCGGGGATCGGGGTCGAGATCGTCGGCCCGCGCTCGTCGGAGTCGACGATGCGTCTGGTCGGAGTCGCGCGGGCCAACCGGCTCCCGTTCACCTGGCACGACGAGGATCTCCCCGCCGGCGAAGATCCTCCGTTGGTGCGCCTTCCGGGTGGCATCGAGCTGAAGCACCCGTCGAGCGGCGACCTGCTGCGCGCGATCGGGTTCAGTCGCGAGCTGGAGCGCCGGGAGGAGGTCGACCTGCTGGTCGTCGGCGGCGGGCCGGCCGGGCTTGCGGCAGCGGTGTACGGCGCGTCCGAAGGGCTTGGCACGCTCGTTGTCGAGAGCACCGCGCTCGGCGGGCAGGCGGGATCGTCGATGCGGATCGAGAACTATCTCGGCTTTCCGGCGGGGATCAGCGGTGCGGAGCTGACCCTCCGCGCCGTGGGGCAGGCGAGGAAGTTCGGAGCACGGCCTGCGACTCCGTACCGAGCCGTCGCCCTCGAGCCCGGAAGCGGACGCCATGTCGTGCACCTCGAGGAGGGCCACGAGATCGCCGCGAGGGCGGTCGTCCTCGCGACCGGGGCGCAGTACCGGCGGCTTCCTCTCGACGACCTCTCCGAGTACGAGGGCACGAGCGTCTTCTACGCCGCCGGGCCGCCCGAAGCACAGCGCTGCGGCGCCTCGCGCGTGGCGGTCGTCGGCGGTGGCAACTCCGCCGGCCAAGCCGCGGTCTGGCTTGCCCGCGGCGGCGCGCTCGTCACGCTCCTGCATCGCCGCGCCGACCTGCGCGAGACGATGTCCGACTACCTCATCCGCGAGCTCGAGCGGTACCGCGTCGCCGTACGCGACCGCAGCGAGATCGCCGAGCTCCACGGACGTGACGGACACCTCGAAGCGGCGACCCTCACCGACGGCGATCGCCTCGCGTTCTCGTTCCTCTTCCTCTTTCTCGGCGCGAAGCCCTGCACCGAGTGGCTCGGCGACACGGTCGCGAGACATGCGGACGGCTTCGTGCTCACCGGCGAGGCTGCCGGGGACGGCTATCTGCTCGAGACCAGCATCCCTGGGATCTTCGCCGCGGGCGACGTTCGCTCGGGCTCGACGAAGCGGTGCGCGGCAGCCGTGGGCGAGGGGTCGATGGCGGTTCAGCTCGTGCACCAACGTCTCGCCGCGAAGCCGGTGGGAGTCGGATGAGCAGCGACGTCTGCACCCATCTCGAGGACGTCCAGCTGACCGAGCTCCCGGCCGAGGTGGACGGATGCGAGGACTGCCTCCGCGCCGGTGGCAAGTGGCTCCACCTGCGGATCTGCCTGAGCTGCGGGCACGTCGGCTGCTGCGACAGCTCTCCGCACAGGCACGCGACCGCTCACCACCACGAGACGACGCATCCGATCATGCGCTCGCTCGAGCCCGGGGAGGATTGGAGCTGGTGCTACGTGGACGAGGTCGCGCTCGCGATCGACGGGGTCAGTGGGGAGACCCGCATTCCTCCATCCCCGCTCGGGTAGTGGCCGGGGCTCCCTATACCGGTCATTGCATGTGCGGCGGCGTGCGCTTCGAGCTGATCGAGGAGCCGCTCAGTGCGGGCTACTGCCACTGCACGCGTTGCCAGCGCCGGACCGGTACCGCAGCCTCCGCCCAGGCGCGGGTTGCGGCCGGCGCCGTCCGGCTGCTGGCCGGCGAAGAGCTCGTACGTGACTACGCACCCGAAGATGGCTGGCCGAAGAGCTTCTGCTCGGTCTGTGGGAGCGCGCTCTGGAGCAAGGATCCGGACACGGGCGAGATCGGAAGCGTCCGCCTCGGGCTCTTCGACCCGGGCCACGGGATCCGTCCGCAGTGGCACACGTTCGTCGACTACGCGTGCGAATGGGAGCCGATCCCGGAGGACGGGCTCGAGCGCTTTCCGGAAGGCAAGCCGCGCTAGCCCGCTAGACGATCGGCGGGTTCAGCTGCTGCTGCGCCGGGTGCGAAGGCCGGCCGAAGTAGAACCCCTGCGCCTGGTGGCAGCCGAGCTTGCGCACGATCGAGTGCTGCTCCGAGGTCTCGATCCCCTCGGCTACGAGGTTGAGCTGCAGCGCGTGACCGAGATCGATGATCCCCTTGAGCAGCACGAGGTCGCCGCCCTGGCTGTCGGCATTCGCCGTGAAGCTGCGGTCGATCTTGACGACGTCGATCGGGAACTGCCGCAGGTACGAGAGCGACGCGTAGCCCGTCCCGAAGTCGTCGAGCGCGAGGACGACTCCGAGATCCTTGATCTCCTGAAGCGTCTCGGAGACCCGCTCGTTCGACGAGAGGAGCGTGCTCTCCGTGAGCTCGAGCGTGAGGAGCTTCGGCATCAGCGCCGACGAGCTGAGCGCGTGCTCGATGTGGCGGAGGAACTCGGGATGGTGGAGCTGGCAGGCCGAGACGTTCACGGACATCTGGATCGGGCGGCCGTGCAGGCGGTAGAGGCGCATTGCTTCCCTGCAGGCTTCGGTGAGCACCCACTCACCGAGGCTGACGATGAGGCCGGTGTCCTCTGCGAGCGGGATGAACTCGCCCGGCGGGAGCTCGCCGAGAGTGGGATGTTCCCAGCGGACGAGTGCCTCGTAGCCGGTGATCTCGTTGCGGTCGAGGTCGACGACAGCCTGGTAGTCGAGCCGGAACTCGGCGCGCGCGATCCCCTCGCGCAGCTCGGCGATCCGCTCCGAGCGCTCGACGGCGGCGCGGTCGAGCTGCGCGTCGAAGAAGGCGTAGCCGATGTCGGGGTGGCCCTTCGCCCGGTACATCGCGATGTCGGCCTCCTTCAGCAACGCCTCGTCGTTGTCGCCGAAGGCGATGCCGATGCTCGCAGTCATCTGGAGCGTCCCGGCGCGGCTCTCCATGGGAACGGAGATCTCGGCGAGCAGCCGCTCGGCCACGCCGACCGCGTCGTCCGGGGTGAGCGGCTCGGTCAGGACGACGGCGAACTCGTCGCCGCCGAGGCGGGCGGCCGTGTCGCCGGGGCGGACGGAGCGCTCGATCCGGCGGCCGATCTCGTGCAGCACCTCGTCGCCGAGGTCGTGTCCCCAGCGGTCGTTGATCAGCTTGAAGCCGTCGAGATCGACGTACAGCAGGCCGGTCGCCTCGCCCTCTTCGCGTCGGAGCATGATCGCGTGACGCAGCCGCTCCTGGAAGAAGGCACGGTTGGCAAGGCCGGTCAGCGGGTCGTAGAGGGCGAGCTGCCGGAGCTGCTGCTCGGCTTCGCGTTCCCGCGTGATGTCGAGGAGGTAGCCCTGCAGGTGGAGAGGCTGGTTGCGCTCGTCGAGCACGACAACGCCCTCGTCGCGGAGCCAGACGACGCGTCCGTCACGGGCGATGAGGCGGTACTCGAGGCTGAGCGGCTCATGGGTCTCGTGGGCATGAGCATGGGCGGCGAGCACGCGTTCCCGATCCTCGGGGTGGAGAAGGCGCTCGAACAGGTTTGCCTCCGCCGCCCATTCCTCGACGCTGTAGCCGAGGAGCGCCTCGATCTGGCGGCTCGTGAAGATGTTCGAGCTGACCTCGTCGAGCGCGTCGACGTAGACGACGAGCGGTAGTTGCTCGATCAGCGTGCGGTAGCGGCGAGCGACGTCGTCCGAGGACGCGCGATCGTCATCGCCTCGGAAATCAACCGGGACCGCAGACACACACTCGGAATCGGCCTATCTTGGGGAGTTGCGCCTCCCCCGGACGGGGTATCGCAGGGCCGGGCCGGAGTCGGAAAGGGGGCCAAGGGGCCGCCCGAAGACGGCCCCTTGGAAGGTCAATGGCTCGTAGCGAGGCCCGAGCCGTGAATCGCTGTCATATGACCCAACGCGGCAGCAGCGGTCGTCTTGTGCTGTGTGCCTGCTGCAATCGCGACGATGCGGGTAGTTCCGCCGTTGCTGTCGCCGCCCAGCTTCCATGTGTCGGAAAATGCCGTGCACGTCATCGTTACGGATCCGGTCGACGTGAACGTGTGGGTCAGCTGCGTCGAGATCGCCTTGATCCAAGTCGCGTCCGTGCGCAGCGGGTTGTACGAGGTATCGGAATCGGTTCCGGCCGCGAGAATGCAGCGGCTCGAGCTCGAATTCATCTGGGTCGCGTCGATCGACGCCGTGCCGAAGATCGCGTACGCGCCGGCTGGCAAATTCGAGAGAGTCAGCGTGAGCGGCGTATTGGCTGTCTGCTGAGCAGACGTGGCGGCCAACGCAACCTCGTAGACATCAGACGGGCCGCGGGCGCCCACGTTCCCCTGAATCCCCTGGATCCCCTGGATCCCCTGGATGCCCTGGGTCCCCTGGGGGCCTCTCGGACCTCGGTTGCCTTTCAGCTGCTTGACCGCCTTGTTCGTCAACCTGTCCTTGGCGATCGTGTGCTTCTTGATGTTCTTACCGTTGATCAAGGTCGCCGCGGCGAGCGAGGTTCCGCCCAGCGCCACGAACAGCGCGACCATTGCGATGACGAACGCCGGGCTGGGAGCCCTAAGGCGCTTCAGCATGTTCCCTCCTGGGTCGATGACGGTCCCGAGACTCTCTCCACTCGGAGGCGCGGCGTCAAGGCACTCGATCAGGGATATCTCTGTTAGCTAGTACGCGTGTCCGGTGAGCGCCTTCGCGACCTCGAAGCAGACGGTGATCAGCACCGCGACGAGGACGACGATCGTGCCCAGCGTGACCGGCAGCATCCGCCACGGGTGCTCGTCGAATCCCGGGTGGACGTGCGGGTGCGGTAGGTGCGGGTGCAGCACGGCAACCACCTCCTCGTGCCGTATGACACGCCCCTACCGCGTCCCCGCGGATGTCAAACGCGCCTGATCAGGCTCCCGCCGGAACCTTGGACGGGTCCGGGACGATCCGGATGTACGGCTTCGGCTCTTCCCAGCCTCCGAACAGCTCCTTCGCCTCGTCGTTCGAGACCGAGCCGGCGATGATCACGTCCTCGCCCGCGTTCCACTGGGCAGGCGTCGAGACCTTGTGGGTCGCCGTGAGCTGTAGCGAGTCGATCACGCGCAGCACCTCGTCGAAGTTGCGCCCGGTCGTCATCGGATAGACGAGGACCAGCTTGATCTTCTTGTCCGGCCCGATCACGAACACGTTGCGCACGGTCTGGTTGTCGGCCGCCGTGCGGTCGGCCGGGTCGCCGGAGACGTCGCCGCCGAGCATCCCGTAGGCCTTCGAGACCGCGAAGTCGGAGTCGCCGATCATCGGGTAGTTCGGCCTCGTTCCCTGCGTCTCCTCGATGTCGTCCGACCAGCCTTCGTGCTTGTCCACCGGGTCGACCGAGAGCCCGATGATCTTGACATTGCGCCGATCGAACTCCGGCTTGATCGAAGCCATGTAGCCGAGCTCGGTCGTGCATACCGGCGTGAAGTCCTTCGGGTGCGAGAACAGCACCGCCCACGAATCGCCGATCCAGTCGTGGAAGCTGATCGACCCTTCAGTCGTCTGCGCCTCGAAGTCGGGCGCAGTGTCGCCGATCCTCAATCCCATATCTCCCTCCTTTTCCAGCGACCCTAACGCTCTTGGCGAGCTCGTCGCAAACGCGCGATGACCTTGCGTAAAACGTCGGTAAGCCCCGGCTTCTTCCTCTTCCTCTGCGCCGGCTCCGAGGAGCATGCTCTCGGCATGAGTCCCGCCCAGCGCTCCTGGCTCTTCCGCGAGGTCAACGACCGGATCTACGAGCTGCTCTCGTCCGCCGAGCCGGATCTCCCGGGCGAGTTCCTCTGCGAGTGCGGGTCCGAGTGTGACCACCGCGTCCTGCTCTCGCCCGCCATGTTCGCGAGCCTGAGGCGAACGGGCCGGAGCGTCCAGTCGCCCGAATGCACCGAGCCGAGGTTCGAGCTCGGCGGCGTTCCTGCGCTGAGCTAGCTCCGCGGTTTCATTCATATCTCGCTCACATGAATCCCCCGTCAGCGGTCCGTACGCTGCCGGGATGCAACGGCTGCGGCTGCTCGAGCGGGACACTGGGCAGGCGCACGCGGAGGAGCTCCGTTCACTCTTTGTCGCCTCCCTGCCGCGGTCACTCTCGAGCCTGCTCTACAGCGCAGCGGTCCACGCAATCGGGCTCGCGGAGCCGACGTGGACGAGCGACGGCGAGATTCTCAACCGCGACCGCATGCCGAGGAGGTTGCAGTGCCTTGCTCCGTCGGACGAGCGGTTCACCTTGCTGGGTGCGGCTCCCGACGCGTTCGCGGGAATGACCGGCTACCTCGATCGCACCGCGCTGCGGCAGGGCTTCGCGTACAAGGACGTCGTGCAGCCGTTCGTGGTCGGTGGCTGGGACGGCCTCCAGGACTTCAGTGTGCTCAAGGTGCGCCGGAACGTGGCGGAGGTCGCCTACACGATGCTGAAGCGGGAGTGGCTCTATCCCGCTCGGGCCGCGAGCGTCTTCGACACCCACCCGTGGGCCCTCGTGGAGGGCCTCGTTCGTGCCGAGGCGGTGCTCGACGCGCTGCCCGGCGAGACCGTCGAGTACGCGGACGCGGTACTCGCCCACGAACCGCTGGAGGGCGCGCTGCGGCGGCTCTACCCCGACGCTCCTCTCGCACCGCTTCGCTACATCGACCGCGGCTTCGCCCGGACGCGGGGGCGTCTCGAGGCCGAGCGGCGCGACTCGCTCGTCTTCCGCCGGCTGGAATGGATCGTCGCGGCCGTGCGGGAGCGGCTGCGCTCCGACGAGCCGCACGAGGAGATCGCGGAAGCTCTTTCCTAGGAAGGCTCCGCCGGCGGCCTCCGGCGGAATCCGAGCAGCGCAACAGCTCCGACGACGAGTGTCGGGAGGATCACGAACCCGCGGTAGAGGAGCACCGCCGCGACGACGTGGCCGTGCGGAGCCCCGAAGCCGACGAGCGTGCCGATCATCCCGAGCTCGACGACGCCGATCCCACCCGGGGTGAGGGGCAGGGAGCTGATCACGCGGCCGATCGCCCAGGCGAGGAATGCCTCGCTCGGAGGAAGCTGCGCGACCGAGATGCCGACCGAGCGGAGCGAGAGCTCGAAGATGAGATACGCGGTCAGCTGGTTCGCGAGCGTGGCCAGCGTGAGCGACGTCCAGCGGCGGCGGAGAGCGGAGAGTCGCTCTTGTCGCAGCCGGACGAGCATCTCCCCGTTCCAGTCAGGCGGTTCTAGCCGGAAGAGCCGTGCCAGCCGGGTGGCAAGCCGGCCGGCGGTGTCGCCGAGACGCCGCGCTGCTGCCGGGCTGCGCAGAACCGCGAAGGCGGCAGCCGCGAGCAGCGACGCCTGCCGCGGCGCTTGCGCCGGCGATCGCCGCTGTCGAGCTCGAGAGACGGCCCGTCCCGAAGACGAGAACAGCCCCGACGAGCGGGTAGAGGAAGATCAGCCCCTGGCTCCAGATGCCGGTCAGCGCAACGGCGAAGCCGGCCTCCCCGGCGGTCACGCGCAGCCGGCGCAGAAAGCCGAACGACAGGGCCATCCCGAGCGGCGCACCGCCGGGGAGGACGATGGTCATGGCCGTCGATGCCTGGGTGAAGCCGAGTGCGCCGAGCCACGAGAGCTGTGGGAGCACCGCACGCCACGGCAGAGCCGTCGTGAGGACGTCGGCGAGCGCTGCCGCGGCGAGCCCCGCCAGCCACGGCGCGGACACCGTGCCGAGACGATGAGCGACGGTTCCGTAGCTCGCGATGCGCGGGACGACCGCCGCGAACACGCCTGCGATGAGCGCAACGCCGAGCGCGCTGCGGACGACAGCCCGGCTCGGACGCCGCATGACCCGGAGCGTAGTGCGGGCGAGGAAACCGTGATTCCCTCGCCCGCAGGGCCGTCCCTTTGCTTCCCCCTGACCAAGCGCGTACCCACCCGTCGGCGGACTGAAACGGCTAGCCTCAGGCCGCCATGAGCGTCCTCGTCACCGGTGGCGCCGGGTTCATCGGCGCCCACGTCGCTCGACACCTTCTCGCTGCCGGCCATGAGGTCGTCGTCCTCGACGATCTCAGCGGCGGCTACGAGTCGAACGTCCCGGATGGCGTCGACCTTCGTCGTCGGCTCGGTCACCGACCCGGAGCTCGTCGACGACCTGTTCCGCGAGCACGAGTTCTCCCACGTGTTCCACATCGCCGCTTACGCGGCCGAGGGGCTCTCGCATTTCATCCGGCGCTTCAACTACACGAACAACGTCATCGGCTCGGTCAACGTGATCAACGCCGCGGTGCGAGCCGAGACGGTCGAGCGCTTCGTCTTCACCAGCTCGATCGCCGTCTACGGCCCTGCGCAGACCCCGATGACGGAGGACGTGGTGCCCGAGCCGGAAGACCCGTATGGGATCGGGAAGTACGCCGTCGAGCTCGACCTGGCGGCCGCGCAGAGGATGTTCGGTCTCGACTACACGGTCTTCCGCCCGCACAACGTGTACGGCGAGCTGCAGAACCTCGCCGACCCGTACCGCAACGTGATCGGGATCTTCATGAACCAGCTCCTCAGCGGTAAGCCGATGACGATCTTCGGCGACGGCTTGCAGACGCGGGCGTTCACCCACATCGACGACGTCGCCCCTGTCATCGCCCGCTCGATCGACGTCCCCGCGGCCGCGAACGAGGCTTTCAACGTCGGCGCCGACACCCCGTACACCGTTCTCGACCTCGCCCACGCGGTCGCGCGCGCCTTCGATGTCGCCGAGCCGCAGATCGAGTTCCTTCCCGCGCGGCAAGGAGGTCGTGCACGCCTTCTCGGACCACGCGAAGCTGCACAGCGTCTTCGGCCGCGAGCCCACGGTGTCGCTCGAGGAGGGCCTGCGCCGGATGGCCGAGGGGGCGCGCGAGGCCGGCGTTCGCGAGCCGGTTCGCTTCGAGAGCGTCGAAGTGCTGCGAAACCTGCCGCCGTCGTGGGCTGCCGGTCTGACGCAGACCGCTTAGTGCCGGACGTCTCGGTCTCTCTCGTCAACACGAACTCGCGGGAGCTCCTGCTCGCGTGCCTCGAGTCCTTGAAGGGCGTCGACGCGGAGATCGTCGTCCTCGACAACGCGTCCGAGGACGGCTCCGCCGCGGCCGTCCGCGAGCGCTTCCCCGACGTCCGCGTGATCGAGCAGCGCCGCCGGGCCGGCTTCGGCGCCAATCACAACACCGTGATCCGCGCCACGACCGGCCGCTACGTCTTCGTCCTCAACGAGGACACGACGAGCGAGGACTGGGGCTTCGAGCGGATGGTCGCCCACCTCGACGCGAACCCGCGCGTCGCCGCCCTCGGCCCGCGGCTCGTCTACCCCGACGGGCGCTTGCAGTCCTCGGCCTGGCGCTTTCCGTCCCCGGCAACTGCTGCGCTCGGCCTGCTCACGCTCGGCCGTGCCGGAATCCTCCAGTCGGGCGGGACCGAGACGCGCGACGTCGACTGGGCGATGGCGGCGGCGCTCATGGTCCGCCGCGAGGCGCTCGACGAGGTCGGCCTCTTCGACGAGGAGTTCTTCATCTATTCCGAGGAGACGGATCTCTCCCGCCGCCTGCGCCGAGCGGGCTGGCGGACGCAGTACTTCCCGCAGGTGACCGTCGTGCATCACGAATCGCAGTTCAGCGTGGGGATCCCCGAGCGGCGGATCAACGAGATGTGGCGCGGCCGTCATCGCTACTGGCGAAAGCACCACTCGGCTGCGGGTGCCGCAGTCGCCGCGGTCTTCACCGGCGCGCAGTACGCGGCGCGGGCGCTGCTCGGAGCGCACGACCGCGACTTCGCGGGCCGGATGCGGCTCCATGCGCGTGATGCGATCCGCGTCCGCGGTCCCGGCCTTCGCGAGCTCGCCGAGGAGTGGAACCGGGAGCACGCAGAGAGCTAGCGGACTCCGTGACCTTCGGGCAAGATTGACCGGAGATCAGCACTCGGGGGGAAGGTGACGACTGTTCAACGAATCAGGTCGACGAGGTCGCATCCCCTCCCGGCCTCGCGCGCGCACCGGCCGGCGCATCTCGCGCACGGCACGTGGCGCAGCCGCGTCCTGCATCGGCCGGAGCCGGGCGGGGGCGTCGGCGGGGGTAGCGCTCCGGATGCGCCGGCACCCGTCCTCCTGGTCGACGACGAGCCGGCGATTCGCACGATCTGCCGCGTGAACCTCGAAGGTGACGGGCTCGCGGTGCTCGAGGCGAAGGACGGCGCCGAGGCTCTCGAGGAGGTGCGGCGGCAGCGGCCCTCGCTCGTGCTCCTCGACGTGATGATGCCGGGCATCGACGGCTGGGGCGTCGCAGAGGAGCTGGCGGCGGACGCCGAAACGCGGGACATCCCGGTCGTCTTCCTGTCGGCGCGCGCGGCGCCGGAGGATCGGCTTCGCGCCCAGGAGCTCGGCGCGGTGGGCTACGTGGTCAAGCCATTCGACCCGCTCGAGCTTGCGCGGAACTGTTCGCGAGGTGCTCGAGCGCGTCGCCAGGGGAGAGCGGGAGCAACTCAACCGCGAGCTCTCGAGCGAGGGATGACCGGCCGATCTGCGCCGCGCACCGCTGCAGCCGCGGTCGTCGCCGTCGCCGGGCCTGCGGCCGTCAGCATGCTCGCCTTCCGCAACCCGCACGAGGCGCTGCCCGCCCTCCTCTACGTCCTGGTGGTGCTCTTCGCCACCTCGCTCGGCGGGCGCGGCCCGGGGCTCGTCGCGGCGGCGGTCTCGATCGTCCCGTTCTACTACTTCTTCCTCGCGCCGCACCACACCTGGACGGTCAAGTCCGAGGGTGCGGTCGCACTCGCCGTCTTCGTCCTGACCGGTGTCCTCGGCGGCGAGGTGCTCGCCCGCCAGCGCGGTGCACGGACGCGGGCCGAAGAGGAGGCGTCGTCGAGGATGCATGCGCTCGACACCGCACTTCGCCTCCAACACGTCGCCGACGCGCTCGTCTCGGCACGGACCCCGCAGGAAGTGCTGAACGCAGTGCTCGTCGAAGGCGTACACGCGACCGACGCCCGCGGCGGCCTGATCGCCACGCTGAGCAGCGACGGCGAATGGCTCGATGTGATCGCCACGCGAGGCTACGACAGCAGGTTCATCGATCCGTTCCGCCGCTTTCCGGTCGCAGGCGACTACCCGCTGTCCGAGGCGGTGCGAACCGGCGAGGGCATCTTCATCGGCTCGGAGGCGGAGCGCGACCGACGCTACCCCAAGCTCGTCGGGCGCTCGCAGCCGGGCCATGGGCTGGTCTGTCTCCCGCTCGTGGGCGCGCACGGTCCGATCGGCGGGCCTGGTCTTCTCGTTCTCGACGGACGAGGAGTTCCCGCCGGAGCGCCGCGCGCTCAAGCTGGCGCTCGCGCGGCAGGCGGCGCTTGCACTCGAGAGGGCCAGGTTCTCGGCGGCCGAGCAGGAGCTGCGAGAACGGCTCTCCTTCCTCGGGGAGGCGACCGCGCTGCTCACTTCCTCGCTCGAGCTCGAGCGAACGCTTCAGCGTCTCACCGAGCTCGCGGTTCCGCAGCTCGCCGACTGGTGCTCGCTCTCGATGCTCGTCGAGGAGACCGGAGAGATCGAGCAGCTCGTCGTCGCGCATCAGGATCCCGAGCGCAAGCGGTGGGCGGAGGCGATGCGGTCACGCTCCCGCACGATCCACATCGACGACGAGTTCGACCTCACGGCCCGGGTGATTCGCACGGCCGAGCCGGTCTTTCTCCGCGAGGTGCCGCAGGAGCTGCTCGACGAGGCGGCTCGCCGGGACCCGAACGCGGCGGAGGCGCTGCGGGAGATCTCGATCCGCAGCGCGATCACCGTCCCCCTGCGCGCCGGCGAGCGGACCTTCGGCGCCCTGACGCTCGTCTCCGAGTCCAGAGAGCTCGAGGACTCGGAGTTCGAGCTGGCGCAGGAGCTCGGGGCGCGTGCCGCGATCGCAGTCGAGAACGCGCGGCTCTACCAGGAAGCCGAGCGTCGGGCGGCGGCCGCACTCGCGCTCGCGTACGTCGGCGACGGCGTCGTCCTGCTCGACCAGGACGGGCGCGTGCGCTTCTGGAACGCCGCCGTCGCAGCGATCACCGGCATTCGCGAGGCGGACGCGCTCGGCCGGCAGCCCGGCGACGTGCTGCCGGCCTGGGGGGAGCTCGCGCGTCTGGCTGAGCTCGCCGACGCGGACGCACCGCAACGCGCGCGCTCGGTGACGGTGCCGATCGAAACGGCAACCGGAGACCGCTGGGTCGCGGTCACCGGGGTCGCCTTCGACGAGGGCGTCGTCTACGCGTTGCGCGACGTCACGGACGAGCAGGAGCTCGAGCGGGCACGAAGCGACTTCGTCGCGACCGCGTCGCACGAGCTCCGCACGCCGCTCGCCGCGGTCTACGGCGCTGCGAGAACCCTCCGGCGCGACGACATCGAGCTCCCGGCCGAGCAGCAGGAAGCGTTCCTCGACATCATCGTGAGCGAGACGGAGCGACTGACGACGATCGTCTCTCAGATCCTCCTCGCGGGACAGCTCGAGGAGGGGCGGGTGGACCTGGACACCGCGGCGACCGATCTGGCGGCGCTCGTCGAGAGCGTTCTCGTCTCGACCCGCGTGCGGACGCCCGAGCACATCGAGCTGCGGGTCGCACAGAACGGCGATCGCCCGATCGCGCTGGCGGACGAGGACAAGCTCCGGCAGGTGCTGGTCAATCTGCTCGACAACGCGATCAAGTACTCACCGGACGGCGGCGAGGTCGGGGTCGAGCTCGGCGAGAGGCGCCGGCCGGGTCCGGATCACCGTGCGCGACCAGGGCCTCGGGGTCCCGCCGGGCGAGCAGGAGCGGATCTTCGAGAAGTTCTACCGGCTCGATCCCGCCCTCACGCGCGGCGTCGGCGGCAGCGGGCTCGGGCTCTTCATCTCGCGCGAGCTCGTCACCCGGATGGGCGGCTCTCTCACCGTCCGCTCCCGACCCGGGAAAGGTGCCGCATTCGTCGTCGATCTGCCGGCCGCTTAGCGGTCTCTCACTTCCCGCGGCAAACTTAGAGCCGAAATGCTCGTTCTGGTGGCAGACGACGATCGTGCGGTGCGCGAGGCGCTCGAGCGGGCGCTGCAGCTCGCACGGCTACGAGGTCGCGCTCGCCTCCGACGGTGACACGGCGCTCGCCGCCGTCGAGAAGCGAACGCCGGACGCAGTCGTCCTCGACGTGATGATGCCCGGGCTCGACGGCCTCGACGTGACGCGCCGCCTGCGGCGGCAGGGAAACCGCGTGCCGGTCCTGCTGCTCACCGCCCGCGACGCCGTCGGCGACCGGGTCGACGGGCTCGACGCCGGCGCCGACGACTACCTGCCGAAGCCGTTCGTCCTCGAGGAGCTGCTCGCGCGCCTGCGCGCGCTGCTCCGCCGCTCGAAGCCCGAGGCGCCGGCCGACTGCTGCGCTTCGCCGACCTGACGTTCGATCTCGGCTCGATGGAGGCGCGGCGCGGCGGCCGCCGCTTCGAGCTGACGACGACCGAGGCCCACCTGCTCGAGCTCTTCATGCGCAACCCGCGCCAGGTGCTGCCGCGCGCGCTCATCTACGAGCGCGTCTGGGGCTACGACTTCAGCCACTCCTCGAACGCGCTCGACGTCTACGTCGGGTACCTGCGGCGGAAGACGGAGGCCGAGGACGAGGCGCGGCTGATCCACACCGTCCGCGGCACCGGGCTACGTTCTGCGCGAGCCATGACGCTCCGCGCCCGCCTGACGCTCGTCGCCGCCGGCGTCGTCGCGGTCGTCGTCGCGATGGCATCGCGACGACGTACTTCGTCATGCGGCACGAGCTCTACTCGCAGGTGGACACGCAGCTGACCGAGCACGCGCACAACCCGACCACGAACTATGAGGGCTTCAACCCGTTCCAGCAGGATTTCGTCGCGATCGTCCTGCCAAACGGCCAGCGCACGTTGCAGAGCGACCCGGTGCCGATCGACGCGCAGATTCGCGCGGTCGCCGCCGGTCACCGGCGAGGGTTCTTCCGTAATACGACCCTCAAGGCGGTTCAGACCAGCACGCGGCCGCCAGATCGTGCTTCGTGCCCGCGAGCGCGTGCTCCCGATCGCCGGTGGCGCCGTCGTAGTCGCCCGCGACATCGACTACATCGACCACGACCTCGACCGCCTGCGGCTCATCCTGCTCCTCGTCTCGCTCGGCGGGATTGCTGATCGCCGCGGCGGCGGGTGCCCTCGTCTCGGGCGCGACGCTCGCGCCGGTGCGTCGCCTGACCGCTGCGGCCGAGCGGATCGCCGAGACCGGCGAGCCGAGCGAGCGCGTTCCGGAGGGAGGGCGCGACGAGCTCGCACGCCTCGGCGCTTCCTTCAACACGATGCTCGCCTCGCTCGAGGAGTCGCTCGAGACACAGCGGCGGTTCGTCGCCGACGCCTCCCACGAGCTGCGCACGCCGCTCACGAGCCTGCAGACGAACATCGACGTCCTGCGCGGCGACATCGAGCTCGAGCCGGAGCAGCGCCGGCGCCTGCTCGACGATCTGCACCGCGAGTCGCAGGAGATGCGCGGGCTCATCGCCGGCCTGCTCGAGCTGGCGCGCGGCGGCGCCCAGACCGCGAAGGACGGAGTTCCAGCTCGACGAGCTCGTGGAGGCCGGCGTCGACCGGGCGCGGCCCGCTTCCCGGCGTGTCACGTGGCAGACGCGACGGTCTCGAGCCGACGATCGTCGACGGCTACCGCGAGCGCATGGAGCGCGCCGTCTGGAACCTGCTCGAGAACGCGGGCAAGTGGAGCGGCGAGGGCGGCTCGGTCGAGGTCTCGCTCGCTCGAGCGGCGAGCTGCGCGTGCGCGACCACGGGCCGGGCTTCGCCGACGAGGACCGGCCGCTCGTCTTCGACCGCTTCTACCGCTCGGCCGCGGCGCGCGCGATGCCGGGCGCCGGGCTCGGGCTCGCGATCGTCCGCGAGGTCGCCGAGGCGCACGGCGGCACGCGTCGAGGCGGAGAACGCGGACGGGCGGCGGCGCTCTCGTGCGGCCTCAGCCTGAACGGCGCCGCCCGCGCCGGCAGGGTCGAGAAGTCTTAAGCGGCTCTTAGGTGTTTTTCATCCTGGTGTGGTTCGATGCGCGCTGCATCGAACCCCTCCCGGTCCGGCTCGTCCGCGGGCCGCGGCCAGCCCGGTCCGGCGTCTTCCCGGATCCCCTGCGGTGAAGGCGCCGGGCTGTGCGGCTGGAGATAGCTAAGAGACGACGCTCAGCTCCTGGTCGTACTCGGGCAGGAGGTCGCAGTCGCCGCCGGCCGCGCGGTCGCCGGCGCGGAGCGGCACGACGACGCGGATCGCTCCGCCGCGCACGAATCCGATGCGGTCCGGGCCGAGGTCGAGAGGCTCGTAGCCGCCTGCGAATGCCTCGGGCCACTCGGCCCGAAGCCGCAGGACCGCTGGATCAGGTGGGCCTTCATGGTCTCCGGCGTCGGCGCCCGCTCCCGCAGCACGGAGATGTGCGCCGGCCAGTCGACGGGCCGCCGGTTGTCCGGGTCGACGAGGTTGAGCGACCAGAGCGCGTCGCCCTGGTAGAGGTCGGGCACACCGGGGCTCGTCAAACGGAGCAGGAGCGCCCCGAGCGACGCGTGTTCCCCGGCCCTTGCGATGCGCGTTGCGAACGGCTCGAAGTCGTCGAGGAACTCGTGGTTCGAGTAGAGGCTCCGCACGAACTCGCGAACACGTTGCTCGTGCGGCTCGTTCGGTTCGATCCAGCTCGTCGTTCGCTTCCCCTCGCGCAGCGCCTTCTCGAGATAGAGCTCGAGGCGTCCCGGGACGATCGGCCAGGCGCCGACCAGCGTCTGCCAGACGAGGTATTCCTCGTTCGGATCGTCCATCCCGCCCGTGAGCGCGCGCCAGCGGCGAACGCGCTCGGCCCACTCTTCGGGCAGCCGCGAGCGCGCCGATGCGCGCCCGCACGTCGCCGGCGCGTTTCGTGTCGTGCGTCTGGGACGCGAGCAGCGCGTGCGGATGCCGCTCGAGCCGTTCGATCGCCGCGTCGTGGAACTCGTCCGGCGAGAGCGAGAAACGGTCGGGATTCCCGCCGACCTCGTTCAGCGCCGTGAGCCGGAACCAGCGGTAGAACGCGGTGTCCTCGACGCCCTTCGCCATCACGGGGCCGGTCGTCTGCTGCCAGCGGACGACGAACTCCGGGTTTTCGAAGCCGAGGATGATCCGGCGCAGATCCTCGGGTAGGACTGCGCACGCCTCGCGGTCATCCTCGGCGATTCGATCACGCTCGACGTACGTCCGGTAGACGTGGAGGGCGGCAGCCGCCTCTTCGAGCCCGTCGTACGGACAGAGCGCACGAAGCCGCCCGAACTCCTGCGCGAACGTCGTCCTCGCCACCTCGAGCTTCGCCTCGTGCGCCACCTCCGCGAAGCTGCGCCGCTCTCCCGTCAGCTCCACGTAGAGAGACGTCAGCGGCTCCTCGCCCGCGGCGTCGACGAAGAGCGCGGTGACGTCGTTCGCGAACTCGTAACCCGTCGTCCCCTCGACGGGCCAGTCGGGGCGCAGCCGTTCGCCGGGCTCGAGGATCTTCTCCACCCAGATCCGCTCGACGCCGCTTTCGCGCAGGCGGTCGAGGTACTCGCGCGGATTCGCGAGCCCGTCCGGATGGTCGATTCGGAGCCCCGCGACGAGCCCCGCGCGCACGAGCTCGAGCACCTTCGCGTGTGTCGCCTCGAACACCTCGGGATCCTCGACCCGGACGCCGGCAAGCTCTCCGATGTCGAAGAAGCGGCGGTACCAGCCGGTCTCGCGATCCCAGTCGAAGAACTTCGCGCGCGTCTCCAGGTCGCGCCAGAAGGGGTTCTCGTCCTCCGAGGTCGCCATATGGTTCGGGACGACGTCGAGGATCGTGCCGAGACCGGCCCCTCGGGTTGCCTCGCAGAGCGAGCGCAGCTCCTCCTCGCCGCCGAGCTCGTCCGATACACGCGTGGGATCGACGACGTCGTAGCCGTGCGTCGACTCGTGCCGCGCCTGCAGGACGGGCGAGAGATAGAGATGCGAGACGCCGAGCTCGCGTGCGTACGGGAGCACGACCTCGCGCACCCGGCGGAAGTTGAGCTCGGGCGTGAGCTGAAGTCGGTACGTGCAGCGAAAGCCGGCCACGAAGACCGTGCTTACCCGCTAGAGCGACTCCCAGCCGTGGAGGATCGCCAGCGCGTCGTCGAGGGAGTTGACCACGGCGCCGCCGCCCGCCTCGATGCAGCCGCGCACGAAGAGATTTGTCGCGAACTCGCCGCGGCGTTCCGCGCGGAGATCCGTGAGCAGGCCGACCACTCCCTTGCGCTCCGGGTCTCGCTGTTTGAGTCCGTGGAAGAGCCCGATCTCGCAGGCCGTTCCGTCGTCGACCGACGGCCCGTCGAGGACGGCGAGCACGGCGTCTGCGGATTCGACGCCGCCTGCGTCCACTGCGAACACCGCCGCGGGGGTCGCGTCGAGCCCGACGAGGCCCTGCTCGTGTGGCACGAAGACGTCGAATCCCTCCCCGCGGAGCCGGCTCGCACAGTCGTCGAGGAACGCTCGCTCGTACGGCGTGAAGATCGATCCGGCGAGGTAGATGCGCATCGACTCAGTTTCGCCGAAGCAAGAGCAGCGAGTGCTCCTGCACCGCAACGAGCGAGCGTGCGCCGAGCTGGCCCTCCGGCGCCTCGCCGGTCGCGAGCTCGACCTCCCAGCGGGCGCCGAAGCGCCGCGCCGGCAGCGTGAAGACAACGGGCTCGGAGTGCACGTTGAAGACGAGCAGGAACGAGTCGTCGAAGATCGGCTCGCCGTGCGACGTCCTCTCCGCGATCTCCCGGCCGTTGAGGAAGACGCCGAGAGTCTTGGTGTCGGGACTCGTCCAGTCCCGCTGTGTCATCCGGCGCCCGTCGGGCCGGAACCACCATGCATCGGGGAGCCCGCTGTCGCCGGCCGCTCCGCTCAGGAACGACGTCCGGCGGAACACAGGGTGCTCGCGACGAAGCGCGATCAGCCTGCGCACGAACTCGAGCAGGTCCGGATCCGCCGACTCCCAGTCGAACCAGGAGATCTCGTTGTCCTGGCACCACGCGTTGTTGTTGCCGCCCTGCGTCCGCCCGAGCTCGTCGCCGCCGAGGAGCATCGGCACGCCCTGCGAGAGGATCAGCGTCGCGAGGAAGTTGCGCTGCTGGCGCGCCCTCAGCGCGAGCACCGCCGGGTCGTCGGTCGGCCCCTCGACGCCGAGATTCCACGAGCGGTTGTCGTCGGTGCCGTCGCGGTTGTCCTCGAGATTCGCCTCATTGTGCTTCTCGTTGTACGAGACGAGGTCGCGCAGGGTGAAGCCGTCGTGCGCGGTCACGAAGTTGATCGACGCGAACGGGTCGCGGCCGTCCTCGCCGTAGAGGTCGGAGGAGCCGGAGAAGCGCTCCGCGAACTCGCCGACGCCACCCTGCCCACGCCAGAAGTCCCGCACCGAGTCGCGGTACTTTCCGTTCCACTCGGCCCAGAGCACGGGGAAGTTGCCGACCTGGTAGCCGCCCGGGCCCACGTCCCACGGCTCGGCGATCAGCTTCACCTGCGACAGGACCGGGTCCTGGTGGATCGTGTCGAAGAAGGTCGAGAGCCGGTCGACGTCGTAGAACTCGCGCGCGAGCGCCGAGGCCAGGTCGAACCGGAAGCCGTCGACGTGGCACTCGAGCACCCAGTAGCGCAGCGAGTCCATGATCAGGCGCAGCACCGACGGGTGCACGGGATTGAGCGAGTTGCCGGTGCCCGTGAAGTCCATGTAGAAGCGCGGGTCGTCGGGCATCAGCCGGTAGTAGCTCCGGTTGTCGAGGCCGCGGAACGACAGCATCGGCCCGAGGTGGTTCCCCTCGGCCGTGTGGTTGTAGACGACGTCGAGGATCACCTCGATGCCGGCGCGATGGAGCGCCTTGACCATGCCCTTGAACTCGCGCACCTGCTCGCCGGCGGTGCCGGTCGCGGAGTAGAGCGCGTGTGGCGCGAGGAAGCCGATGGAGGAGTAGCCCCAGTAGTTCGTCAGGCCCTTGTCGTGGAGGAAGCCCTCGTCGGCGATGTGGTGGATCGGCAGCAGCTCGACCGCCGTGACCCCGAGCTCGCGGAGATACTCGAGCGCAGGCTCCGAGGCGAGCGCCGCATAGGTGCCCCGCAGGTCGTCACGGATCTCCGGATGCCGCTGGGTGAATCCCTTCACGTGCACCTCGTAGATCACGGTGTCGCGCCAGGGCGTTTGCAGCTGGCGATCGTCCTCCCAGTCGAACGTGGTGTCGGTCACGACGCACTTCGGAACCGCTTCCGCATCGTCCTCGTCGTCGGGCTCGAGATCGGCGTCCTCGAGGGGGCTAGGGACGTACGGCAGCACGTTCGCCCGGTCCCACTGCACCGGCCCCTCGATCGCCTTCGCGTACGGATCGATCAGGAGCTTGTTCGGGTTGAAGCGGTGGCCGGAGGCCGGGTCGTACGGCCCGTGGACGCGATAGCCGTACCGCTGTCCCGGTCCGACGCCGGGGACGTAGCAATGCCAGTTGTGGGCCGTGACGTCACTCAGCTCGAAGCGCGTTTCGTGGTCGCCTTCGAACACGCAGAGCTCCACGCGCTCGGCGTGCTCGGAGAAGAGCGCGAAGTTCGTCCCCTCGCCGTCCCACGTCGCTCCGAGTGGGAACGGCCGTCCCGGCCAGAGCTCCATCAGCGGGAGAATTCCACGCGGCGGGTGCCGAAGTCGGCGACGAGCGTCGCGTCGCCGCGCCGCAGGCGCAGGATCCTTGCCTCCTCGTCCGCCTCCGCCTCGAGCTCGAGCGGCAGCTCGCGGCGAAGCGCGAGAAGCTCGCGGTACAGCGGGTCCGGCTCGCGCGGGTGGAGCTTCGAGCGGAGAAAGGTCTCGAGCGCCTGTGGATCGGGCACCTCCTCGCCGGAGAACGAGGAGAAGTCGGCGAACTCCCGGCGCCGCCCCTCGCGCGTCGCCTCGGCAATCGCCGGGTCGACGTGGTCGGTGAAGAACTGGAACGGCGCCGTCTCGAACCACTCCTCGCCCATGAAGAGGAGCGGCGTGCACGGGGAGAAGAGCGTCACCGCGGCAGCGACGCGCAGGGCGTCCTCCGGCAGCCGGTCGCCCAGCGCGCGATTGCCCACCTGGTCGTGGTTCTGCGCGCAGATGACGAGGCGCCGCGGATCGCGGCCGGCGCCGGCGAGGTCCTCGGCGAGCGAGGCGACCGAGCCGTAGTCGGCGTAATAGCCCTCGCGCTCGCCGGTGAGGAGGACGTGCAGCTCGTGATGCGAGCGGTCGGCCCACTGTGCGTCGTGCCCCCACTCGTCGACCGGCCGCCAGTCGCCGACTTGCATCTCGGAGATGACGAGGGCGTCGCCGACGCGCTGCTTCAGCTCCGCGCAGACGTGGAGCGGCGACTCGTCGAAGATCGCATGCACCGCGTCGAGGCGTAGCCCGTCTACGTGGAAGTCGCGAACCCATTGCTCGGCGTTCTGGATCGCCCACTCGCGCACACCGCCCTGCGCGTAGTCGAGCGCGTCGCCCCAGAACGTCTCGTGCCGGTCGGTGAAGTACGGCCCGAACGCGCGCAGCGCCTCGTCGCCGGGGCCGACGTGGTTGTAGACGACGTCGAGGATCACGCCGAGCCCTTCGGCGTGCGCGGCGTCGACGAGGCGCGCGAGCCCGAACGGCCCGCCGTACGCCGGATGCGCCGCGTAGGTGTAGAGGCCGTCGTAGCCCCAGCCGCGGGTCCCGGGGAAGGTCGCGACCGGCATCAGCTCGATCGCGGTGACGCCGAGCTCGCGCAGGCCGGGCAGGTGCGGGATCACTCCGTCGAACGTTCCCTCCTCGCTGTACGTGCCGACGTGGAGCTCGTAGATCACGAGATCGTCGAGCGCGATCCCGTTCCAGCCGGCGTCACTCCACTCGAAGGCACTCGCGTCGAGGACGCGTGACGGGCCGCCCACGCCCTTCGGTTGCCAGCGGGAGCAGGGGTCGGGCCACACGCCGCCGTCCGCCACCAGAACGGTACTCGTCACCGGCGAACGCCCCGACCCAGCATTCCTCGTCGCGCTCGAGCGCGACCTCGTCGTCCGCGCGAACGGCCACG
This sequence comes from uncultured Actinomycetes bacterium, assembly GCA_963790845.1. Lineage (GTDB taxonomy): Bacteria > Actinomycetota > Thermoleophilia > Gaiellales > Gaiellaceae > Palsa-739. The sequence goes on from CAWBQC010000009.1 coordinate 143,706, forward strand.
TGCTCGCAGGCAGGCGCCCACACGCACAGCTCGACCGTGCCGTCGTCGCGCGGCACGGCACCCAGGCGGCGCACCCTCGCTACTCCGGAACGAGCCAGACGGCGCCGAGCGGCGGGAGCGTCAGCGGCGCCGAGAACGGCTGGTCGTGCCACGGCACGGCTTCGGCCTCGACGCCGCCGAGGTTGCCGACGCCGCAGCCGCCGTAGAACGCCGAGTCGGTGTTCAGCACCTCGCGCCAGCGGCAGCAGGCCGGCATGCCGACGCGGTAGTCGTAGCGCGGCACCGGCGAGAGGTTGAGCACGCAGACGAGCGGCGGCGTGTCCCCGTCGCCGAGCCGCGCGAAGGCGAGGACGTTGTTCGCGGCGTCGTTCGCCTCGAGCCAGCGGAAGCCGGCCGGGTCGAAGTCGAGCTCCCACAGCGCTGGCTCGTGTCGCGATAGACGCGGTTCAGGTCGCGGACGAGCGAGCTGCACGCCCGTCGTGCTCGGCGTACTCGAGCAGGTTCCAGTGGAGCGAGCCGTCGTGCGTTCCACTCCTCCCACTCGCCGAGCTCGCCGCCCATGAAGAGGAGCTTCTTGCCGGGATGCGCCCACATGTAGGCGTAGAGCGAGCGCAGGTTCGCGAACTTCTGCCAGCGGTCGCCCGGCATCTTGTCGAGCAGCGACCGCTTGCCGTGCACGACCTCGTCGTGCGAGAGCGGCAGGACGAAGTTCTCGCTGAACGCGTACATGAGCGAGAACGTCAGCGTGTGGTGGTGGAAGCGGCGGTAGACGGGATCCTTCTGGAAGTAGACGAGCGTGTCGTGCATCCAGCCCATGTTCCACTTGAAGCCGAAGCCGAGCCCGCCGAGGTACGTCGGCCGTGAGACGCCGGGCCACGCGGTCGACTCCTCCGCCGTCGAGATCACGCCCGGCTCGCGGCGCGTAGAGCGTCTCGTTCAGCTCCTTGAGGAACGCGACCGCGTCGAGGTTCTCGCTGCCGCCGTACTCGTTCGGCACCCACTCGCCGGCCTTGCGCGAGTAGTCGAGGTAGAGCATCGAGGCGACGGCGTCGACGCGCAGCCCGTCGGCGTGGTGCTCGTGGAGCCAGTAGAGCGCGTTCGAGAGGAGGAAGTTCCGCACCTCGTTGCGGCCGAGGTTGAAGATGAGCGTGCCCCAGTCGGGGTGCGCGCCGCGGCGCGGGTCGGCGTGCTCGTAGAGGTGCGTGCCGTCGAACGTGGCGAGCGCCCAGTCGTCGCGCGGGAAGTGCGCGGGCACCCAGTCGAGGATCACGCCGATGCCGCGCTGGTGCAGGCGGTCGACGAAGTAGCGGAAGTCGTCCGGCGTGCCGAAGCGCGAGGTCGGCGCGTAGTAGCCCGTCACCTGGTAGCCCCACGAGCCGGCGAACGGGTGCTCCATCACCGGCATCAGCTCGACGTGCGTGAAGCCGAGGTCGGCGACGTAGTCGGCGAGCTCGTCGGCGAGCTCGCGGTAGCTCAGCGGGCGGTTGCCCTCGAGCGGATTGCGCCGCCAGGAGCCGAGGTGCACCTCGTAGATCGAGATCGGCTCGCGCAGCGGGTCGCGAGGCCGCGCGGCGCTCGAGCCAGTCGTCGTCGCGTCCAGTCGTGCTTCGCAGCGCCAGACGACCGACGCGTTCGCGGGCGGCACCTCGGTGTGCGAACGCGACCGGGTCGGCCTTGAGGCGCAGCCGCCCGTCCTGCGTGCGGATCTCGAACTTGTACTTCGTGCCCTCCGTCGACGCCGGGGACGAACAGCTCCCAGATCCCGGACGACGCCGAGCGAGCGCATCGGGTGCAGCCGCCCGTCCCAGCAGTTGAAGTCGCCGACGACCGCGACCGAGCGCGCGTTCGGCGCCCAGACCGCGAACGCGGTGCCGGCGACGCCGTCGAGCTCGCGGACGTGCGCGCCGAGCCGCTCGTAGAGCTGCTCGTGGCGGCCCTCGCACGCGAGGTGCAGGTCGAGCTCGCCGAGCGTCGGCAGGAACGCGTACGGGTCGCGGACGCGTGAACGTGTTGCCGTCCGGCGTACTCGACCTCGAGCTCGTAGTCGAGCGGCAGCGTCGCCTTCGGCAGCAGCGCCTCCCAGAGCCCGCTCGGATCCTTCAGCTCCGCCTCGACTCCGCGCGCGGCTGCACGCGCACCGCCTGCGCCTCCGGGCCGGTACGCGCGCACGACGACGCCGCCCGTCGGCCTCGTGCGCGCCGAGGACGCCGTGCGGGTTCGGCGCCGAGCTCGACTCACAGCGCCTGCGCGGCCGCCTGTCGATCAGGCGCTGGATGCCGGCGACCGGGATTCCGACCCAGTCCGGCCGGTTGTCGAGCTCGTACCGCAGCTCGTACACCGCCTTCTCGAGCTCGAAGACCGCGAGCAGGCGCTCGATCGCGGCCTGGCCGGACGGCAGCAGCGTCGGGTCGACCGTCTCGAGGTAGCCCGTCGAGGAACTGCTCGCGCGCCCGCTCCTCCCAGCCCTCGGGGACGTCGGCGTCGCGCGGGAGCTCGGCGGCGGTCGCCGCGTAGGCGAACGAGCGGAGCATCCCGGCGACGTCGCGAAGCGGCGAGCGCTTGCGGCGGCGCTCGGCGAGCGAGCGCGCGGGCTCGCCCTCGAAGTCGAGGATCACCCAGTCGGTCCTCCGCCCAGAGCGTCTGGCCGAGGTGGTAGTCGCCGTGCGTGCGGATGACTCTTCCCGCCGAGCCCGCGTGCGTGAGCAGGCGCAGCTGCTCGCGCACCTCCTCGCCGCGGCCGACGATCGGCTCGAGCCGCTCGTCGTCCTCCGGCAGCGCGACGAAGACGCGCTCGATCTCCTCGTCGACCGTCGCCGTCAGCAGCCCGAGCGACTCGACGCTCGGCGTCTCGGGAGCGAACGCCGGATCGGTCGGATCGGCGCGAGCGCCGTGTGCATCTGCCCGTCACCTCGCCGAGCCGACCGAGCCGGTCGAGGAACGCGCTCCGGCGCGTCGGCGATCTCGTCGAGCGCGAGCTCCCAGCCGTCCGACGCGCCGGCGACGAACTCCTGGAGGATCCCGAGCGTCGCGCTCAGCGGCCCGCCGGAGTACGCGTACCAGCCGCCGAGCGGCGCGATGTTCGCGAAGCCGTGCTCGGTGAGGAAGCGCAGCATCTCGAGCTCCGGGTTGATGCCCGGCTCGAGCCGGCGGAAGACCTTGAGGATCAGCTCGTCGTCGAAGACGACCGAGGTGTTCGACTGCTCCGGGCGACGAGCCGGGCGGCGTCGAGCTCGCGGCCGAGGCCGGCGAAGCCCTCGACCGGCCGGAACTCGGCGGTGCCTTGCGCCCCTGCAGCGTCAGGCCCGAGCGCATCGCGCTGACGAGCTCGCGCGCGAGCGCGGCGTCCTCCGCGAGGGCGTCGCCGTCGGTGCCGTCCGCGTACAGCAGCTGGTAGATGTCGTGCGCGCCCGTGTCGTAGCGCATCTCGACGAGCGCGAGCGTGAACTGCGGGTCCGCCTGCGCAGCACGACGGAGTCGAGCACCTGGGAATGCGCGACCGAGCGCGACTTCGCGCCGTACCAGCGCTGCTGCGTGACGTACTCGATCAGCGCGTGCTCGTCCACATCACTCCACCTGCCCAGCAGGCCTGAGCTGGAACCAGAAGAACCCGCGCGGCGCAAGCGTCAACAGGTACGGCAGCTCCCCGATCGCCGGGAACGCGTCCGTCCGAGCATCTCCTCCGGCACCATACCCGCGTACTCCGAGAGGTCGAGCTCGACGGCCTGCGCCGAGCGCGCGAGATTGTGCACGCACAGCACGATGTCCTCCTCCCACGTCCGGATGTGGGCGAAGATCTTCGTGTTCTCGGCGCGCAGCGGCTCGTAGGTGCCGAGCCCGAACACGGGATGCTCCTTGCGGAGCGCGATGAAGCGGTGCATCCAGCGCAGGAGCGAGGTCGGCGTGCGGAGCTGCGCCTCGACGTTCACCGCCTGGTAGCCGTAGACGGGATCCATCAGCGGCTGGAGGTACAGCTGCGCCCAGTCGGCGCGCGAGAAGCCGGCGTTGCGGTCGCCCGTCCACTGCATCGGCGTGCGCACGCCGTCGCGGTCGCCGAGGTAGACGTTGTCGCCCATCCCGATCTCGTCCCCGTAATAGAGGACCGGCGAACCCGGCAGCGAGAAGAGGATCGCGTGCATCAGCTCGATCTCGTCGCGGCCGTTGTCGAGCAGCGGCGCGAGCCGGCGGCGGATGCCGAGGTTGATCTTCATCCGCGGATCCTTCGCGTACTCCTCGTACATGTAGTCGCGCTCCTCGTCCGTGACCATCTCGAGCGTCAGCTCGTCGTGGTTGCGGAGGAAGAGGCCCCACTGCGCAGTTGTCGGGGATGTGCGGCGTGCGGTCGAGGATCTCGTAGATCGGCGTCGCGTCCTCGCGGCGCACCGCCATGAACATGCGCGGCATCACCGGGAAGTGGAAGCCATGTGGCACTCGTCGCCGTCGCCGAAGTACTCGACGACGTCCTCGGGCCACTGGTTCGCCTCGGCGAGCAGCAGGCGGTCGGGGTAGCGCGCGTCGACCTCGGCGCGGACTCGCTTCAGGTACGCGTGCGTCTCGGGGAGGTTCTCGCCGTTCGTCCCGTCGCGCTCGAAGAGATACGGGACGGCGTCGAGCCGGAAGCCGTCGATGCCGAGGTCGAGCCAGAAGCGAAGCACGTTGAGCATCGCCTCCTGCACCTCCGGGTTGTCGTAGTTGAGGTCCGGCTGGTGGTGGAAGAAGCGGTGCCAGTAGTACTCGCCCCGCAGCGGGTCGAACGTCCAGTTCGACGGCTCGCTGTCGATGAAGATGATCCGCGCGTCGGGATAGCGCTCGTCGGTGTCCGACCAGACGTACCAGTCGCCCTTCGGGCCCTGGTCGGATCGGCGCGCGACTCCTGGAACCACGGGTGGTCGGCCGACGTGTGGTTCATGACGAGGTCGGCGATCACGCGCATCCCGCGCTGGTGCGCCTGCTCGACGAACTCGCGGAAGTCGTCGACCGTCCCGTAGTCGGGATGGATCGCGAAGAAGTCCGCGATGTCGTAGCCGCCGTCGCGGAGCGGCGACTCGTACATCGGCAGCAGCCAGAGGCAGTCGACGCCGAGCCACTGGAGGTAGTCGAGCTTGTCGATCAGGCCGCGGAAGTCGCCCGAGCCGTCGTCGTTCCCGTCGAAGAAGCCGCGGATGTGGATCTCGTAGAAGACGGCGCGCTTGAACCAGAGCGGATCGCGCTCGAACCACTGCTCGGACATCAGCCGCCGATCCTCAGGACGTGGCTCTGGCCGGGGCCGAGCTGGACGTAGTTGCGGCCGATGTGCCACGTCCACTTCTGACCGGCGAGCAGGTCGCGCGCGGGGTAGGCGGGCGGCAGCCCGGTCGAGACCGGCAGGACGCACACGCCTTCCTGCGTCGCCAACGGGTCGAGGTTCACGACGCGTGATGACGGCGTTGTCGCCGCGCCGCTTCAGGAAGGCGAAGAGCTGCTCGTTCTCGGTCTCGAGGAACGTGAGCGTTGTCGAGATACTGCAACGCCGGGTTCTCGCGCCGCGCCGCGTTGAGCTTGGCGAGCGAGCGGCAGCAGCGGCCCGTCGAGCGTGCGCTCCTTCGCCTCGTACTTCTCCGAGTCGAGGTACTCCTCGGAGCCCTCGCGCACGGGCACGTTCTCGAAGCTGCTCGAAGCCGGAGTAGATGCCGTACGACGGCGAGAGCGTCGCCGCGAGCACGAGCCGCGCCTCGAAGGCCGGCCGGCCGCCCGACTGGAGGTACTCGTGGAGGATGTCCGGCGTGTTCGCGAAGCAGTTCGGCCGGTAGAAGTCGCGCCACTCGAGCAGCTGGCCCATGAACTCGAGCAGCTCCCAGCGCGTGTTCTTCCACGTGAAGTACGTGTAGCTCTGCGCGAAGCCGACCTTGCCGAGCGTCGTCATCATCGCGGGCCGCGTGAACGCCTCGGCGAGGAAGATCACCTCGGGGTGCTCCGTGCCGCACCTCGTCGATCAGCCACTCCCAGAACGGCACCGGCTTCGTGTGCGGGTTGTCGACGCGGAAGACGGTGACGCCGCGCGCGACCCAGAAGAGGACGACGTCGCGCAGCGCCGCCCAGAGCCCCTTCCAGTCCTCGGACTCGAAGTTGACGTTGTAGATGTCCTGGTAGCGCTTCGGCGGGTTCTCCGCGTACTTCAGCGTCCCGTCCGGGCGGCGGTTGAACCACTCCGGATGCTGCTTCAGCCACGGATGGTCGGGCGAGCACTGGATCGCGAAGTCGAGCGCGATCTCGATGCCGAGCTTCTTCGCGTCGGCGACGAGCCGGTCGAACTCCTCGAGCGTGCCGAGCTCCGGGTTGATCGCGTCGTGGCCGCCGTCCTCGGAGCCGATCGCCCACGGGCTGCCGGGGTCCTCGGGCCCGGCGGTCGAGCGCGTTGTTCCGGCCCTTGCGGTTCGAGCGGCCGATCGGGTGGATCGGCGGCAGGTAGACGACGTCGAAGCCGAGCTCGGCGAGCTGCGGCAGCAGCGCGCGCACGCCCTTCGAAGCCGCCCCACGAGCGCGGGAAGAGCTCGTACCACGAGCCGAAGCGCGCGAGCGAGCCGGTCGACGTCGACCTCGTAGGTCGCCGACCACGCCTTGCCGGAGCGGTCGCCGCCGGCGCCGCGAGCGCCTCCTCGACGGTCAGCTCCTCGACGCCGAGGAGCACGGCGCCCTCGGCGAGCTCGCCTCGCGAGATCCGCCTGGCCCGCGTCGACCTTCCGGCGCAGCTCCTCCTGGAACGACGCGATGCGGTCGACCCACGCCTCGATGCGGTAGCACCACGTGCCGCGGCGGTCGACGCGAACGACGCCGCCCAGCTGGTCGTTGCCGAGCGGCTCGAGCGGCGCCTCCTGCCAGCGGGTCGCGCCCGCGGGCTTGTAGCGGATCGACGGCGCCGAGCGCTCGTGCCCGTCGCGGAAGATGCGCGCGGTCACCTCGACGCGGTCGCCCTCGGTGCGCTTCACCGGATAGCGGCCGCAGTCGACCTGCGGCGTCACGCGCTGGATCTGGATCCGCGCGGGGTTCTTCGTCTTCGGAAGCGGCACGTGCTGAAGTTTCAACGATCTGCGAGAGGATCAGAACGCGTGCACCTGCAGCGCTCGTCCGGCATCTTCCTCCATCCGACGTCGCTGCCGGCCGGGGCTGGACGACGAGGCGTACCGCTTCGTCGACTGGCTCGAGGCCGCCGGGCAGTCCTGGTGGCAGGTGCTGCCGCTCGGGCCGCCGGACGAGTTCCGCTCGCCGTACCGGTCGCCGTCCGCGTTCGCCGCCTCGCTCGAGCTCCTGGCGCGAACCCGGGCGCGCGGGTCACGGCAGGCGAGATCGAGGACTTCGTCGCGCGGCATCCGTACTGGATCGGCGACTGGGCGCGCTTCGCCGGCGCGGAGGCGATCGCCGACCAGGTGCGCTTCGAGCGGGAGTGGACGGCGCTGCGCGCGTACGCGGCGGAGCGCGGCGTCCGGCTGATCGGCGACGTGCCGATCTACGTCTCCGACGACGGCGCGGACGTCGCGGCCTGGCCGGAGCTCTTCGCGCGACGGCGAGGTCGCGGGCGCGCCGCCCGACGCGCTGAGCGCGCAACGGGCAGCACTGGGGCAACCCGCTCTACGACTGGCCGGCGCACCGCGCGACCGGCTATCGCTGGTGGATCGAGCGCTTCCGGCGCACCTTCGAGCTCGTCGATCTCTGGCGCGTCGACCACTTCCGCGGCTTCGTCTCCTACTGGGCGATTCCCGAACGCACAAGACCGCGAAGAACGGACGCTGGCGGCGCGGCCCGGGCGCCGAGCTCTTCCGACGCGGTCGAGCGTGACGCTCGGCGGCCTGTCGGTGATCGCGGAGGACCTCGGCGTGATCACGCCGGCCGTCTACCGGCTGCGCGACGAGCTCGGCCTGCCGGGCATGGCCGTCCTCCAGTGGGCGTTCCGGCCGAGCCCGCGCGAACCCGCACCGCCCCGCGAACCACCGCGCCAACCAGGTCGTCTACACGAGCACGCACGACACCGACGACCGCGGTCGGCTGGTTCGAGTGGCTCGAGGCGAAGGAGCGGGCCGCGACCGGCCTCGACCCGACCGAGCCGCACTGGGGGCTGATCGAGCTCGCGTACGCGTCGCGCGCCAGCGCTCGCGATCGTCCCGGCGCAGGACGTGCTCGGCCTCGGCAGCGAGGCGCGGATGAACCGGCCCGGCGCGGCCGACGGGAACTGGCGCTGGCGGCTCGAGCGCGGCGCGCTGACGCCGGTGCTGGCGATGCGATTGCGCGGCCTGCGCCGAAGGCGAGCGACCGCTTGGCCTGAGCTACTCCGCCGTGCGCCGGCCAGAGCGATCGCAGCACGGGATCCGTCGAGCCGCTCGACATACGACACGACCCCGATGACGAGGCGCGGTCGGAGCGCACGACGACCCCGGCGGCGAGCAGGCCGACCACGATTCCTGCGCCGATGTCGCTCGGGTAGTGCGCGCCGATCGAACAGGCGTCCAACGCCGATGATCGCCGCCACCACGAGGAAGATCGCTCCGGCTGCGACGTCGAACGAGAGCACCGCGAACGCGATGGCGAACGAAACGGTGGTGTGATCGCTCGGGAACGTCGCATCGGTCGTGTTCGACCACGGATGCCTGATCTGATGCGATTCGTAGGGGCGAGGGCGGTCGTAGGCATGGTGGATCAGAAGGCCGCCACGTATGAGAGCGCGGCCGCAGCCGAACCCGCTTCCGACAGGCGAGCTTCCACTTGCGATCCCCGCCGGGCCGGCTCAGGAACCACAGAGCCGCGGTGATCGACCACCATCACGGGGATGCTCGCCTTCTCGATGTCCGAGAAGAGTGTTCCCACCCAGTGATGGTGGAGGGACACGTCGTAGATCGCCTTGAAGATGCGCCAGTCCACTGTGTGCGAGTTCTAGCTGACCGGATGCGAGGCGTCGGTGAACTCGCGGAACTCGGCCGTGAGCAGGTACGCCGTCTGCTCGCCGATGTCGACCGCGCGGTCGCCGATCCGCTCGATCGTGCGCGCGACGACGACCATCCGCAGGCCCCACTCGCGAAGCTCGGGCTCGGCCATCACGTCGACGAGCCGCTCGACGAAGCGCCGGTTCGCGCGGTCGATCAGCTCGTCGAGCTCGACGAGGCTCTCGGCGCCGGCGAGGTCGCGGCGCGCGAACGAGTCGAGCGCGACGCGCAGCATCTCCTCGGCGCGCTCGCCCATCTCCGTCAGCACCTCGACGAGCGCGGGGTCGGGCTCGGCGTCGGCGACGAGCTGCGAGAGCTTCGCGATCGTCACGCAGCCGTCGGCGCTCCGCTCGAGCAGCAGGTTGATGTGGAGCATCGCGAGCAGCAGCCGCAGGTCGCGCGCGACCGGCGTCTGGAGCGCGAGCAGCGACTGGATCGGCCGCTCGATGGCGAGGAAGAGGTGGTCGATCTCGTCGTCGAAGGCGATCACCTCGTCGGCGAGCTCGCCGTCGCGCTCCTCGAGCGCGCGGATCGCGCCGCGGACGGCGCTCGAGACACGCTGCCCCTCCTCCTGGAGCTGCGCCTCGACCTGGTCGAGCGCGTCGTCGATCGACATCGTGAGCCAGCGTACTACCGGGCCCTCACGGGGTCGCGCCAGGCCCCTGTCACCACTTCGTCACCACCTCGCAACGGCGCCGTATCCCACCCGCCCGGGGCCTCGCCGTACGTCGCTCGGCGAACCCGAGGAGGAGGAAGAAACACATGCCGAAAAACGGCAAGCTCGTTCACATCACCCTTGTTCTCGCCGCCGCGGCGCTTCTCGGCGCCGTCGCGGTCGACGAGCGCCGGCGCCGCCGGCGGCGCAGGCGACCGGCACGACCCTGAACGGGCGCGGGCAGCACGTTCGTCGCCCGCTCGTCGCGATCTGGCCGCCGATCGGCAGCGCGTCGGCTACGAGCTCCAGTACAGCGCGATCGGCTCGGGCGGCGGGATCGCAGGCGATCACGCCAGCGCACGGTCGACTTCGGCGCGAGCGACGCGCCGCTGACGCCGACCAGTTCACCGGCTGCAAGGGCTGCGTGCAGATCCCGTGGGCGCTCTGCGGCGACGTCGGTCGTCTACAACCTCCCCGGCGTCAAGAACCTGCTCACATGAACGGCCCGACGCTCGCGAAGATCTTCATCGGCACAGATCACGCAGTGGAACGACCCGGCGATCAAGAAGCTCAACAAGGGCGTCAAGCTGCCGAACCTGAAGATCGCGATCGTCCACCGCTCGGACAACTCGGGCACGACGTACAACTTCACCGACTACCTCTCGAGCGTGAGCCCGCGTGGAAGACGAAGGTCGGCACCGGCACGACCGTCAACTGGCCGACGGGCATCGGCGGCACGCGGCAGCGCCGGCGTCGCGGCGGCCGTCTCGGCCAGACGCCGGGCGCGATCGGCTACGTCGACGTCGCGTACGCGCTCAAGAACCACCTCAACTTCTTCGCGATGAAGAACCGCTCGGGCAAGTTCGCGACGCCCGGGCCTCGAAGGGCATCCTCGCGGCCGCGACGAGCGACCGAAGCGGACGCGGCGAACGAACGAGCTCTCGATCGTCGAACCCGCCGAAGAAGTAGCCCGCTCGCCTACCCGATCTCGACCTACACCTACGTGATCGTCCCGACGCCGTCGCCGAAGGCGGCCGAGCTCAAGGAAGTTCCTCTTCTGGGCCGTCGGCACGAAGGGCCAGAGCTCGAGCCGAAGCTGCGTCTTCCAGCCGATCCCGAGCTCCGTCGTGCGTCGCGGAGAAGACGATCGCGAAGATCCACTCGTAAGAGAGAATCGCGTCGGATCGTGAGCACGCTCGACGCGACCGGTGAGGCAGCCCGCCGCCCCTTCTCGGGGCGGCGGGTTCGTCTCGGCGACTCGCTCCTGCAGGGTGTCGCCGGCGGCCGCCCTCGGCGCGGTCGTCCTCGTCGGGCTGATCGCCTGGAAGGTGGTCGACGGCGCGCGGCCGTCGCTCTCGACGTACGGCCTCGGGTTCGTCACGCACGTCGCCTGGAACCCGGTCCACAGCCGACTACGGCGCCGGCAGCTTCCTCTTCGGCACCGCCGTCACGTCGCTCGTCGCGCTCGCTCATCGCCACGCCGCTCGCGCTCGGCATCGCGCTCTTCCTCACCGAGCTCGCGCCGCGCTGGATCCGCGGCGCCGGTGACCGCGCTCGTCGAGACGCTCGCCGCGATTCCGAGCGTCGTGATCGGCCTCTGGGGGATCCTCGTGCTCGGCCCGGTGCTGCGCGACCACGTCGAGCCGGCGCTGCACTCGACGCTCGGCTTCATCCCGCTCTTCGGCCGCCGTCGACCGACCGGCTCGAGCGATCTTCACCGCGATCCTCGTGCTGACGATCATGATCCTGCCGATCGTCTCGAGCATCTCGCGCGAGCTCTTCCTCGGCGTGCCGCGCGAGCTGAAGGAGGCGGCGCTCGCGCTCGGCACGACGCGCTGGGAGATGGTGCGCGGCGTCGTCTTCCCGTACGCGCGCGGCGGCATCGCCGCGGCGATGATCCTCGGCCTCGGCCGCGCGGTCGGCGAGGCGATCGCCGTCACGCAGGTGATCGGCGGCGGCGTCTTCATCCACTGGAACCTCTTCGACAGCGGCGACACGCTCGGCGAGCAAGATCGCCGCGTCGTACCAGGGCGCGACGACGGAGCTCGAGGTCTCGTCGCTCATCTACCTCGCGCTCATCCTGCTCGTCTTCTCGCTCGTCGTGAACCTGCTCGCGCAGTTGATCGTGCGGCGCGTCGCGCGGCGGCAGGGACGTGGTCGGCTCGGTGAGTGCCGCACGAGCGTGCAGCGCGCTCCGAGCGTCCGAACGATCGGCCTGCCGCGGCGCCGCGCCGTGAACCGCGGCATGGAGCTGCTCGCCTGGCTCGCGGCCGCGCTCGCGGTCGCGATCCTCGGCGTCGTCGTCTGGTCGGTCGCGAAGCGCGGCGCGAGCGAGCTCGAACCTCGATCTGATCACGAAGACGCCGGTGCCTTTCGCGTTCGGGAACGTCAAGCAGGGGCTCGCGAACGCGTTCGCCGGAACGCTCGTGATCGTCGGGCTCGCGACGGTGATGGCGCTGCCCGTCGGGATCCTCGTCGCGATCTACCTGAACGAGTTCGCGCCGCGCGCGGTCCGGAACGGCGTCGGGCTCGCGCTCGACGTGCTCAACGGCGTTCCGGCGATCGTGATCGGCATCTTCGTCTTCGGCCTCTTCGTCGTCGGCCACGGCCAGAGCGCGTTACGCGGGCGCGTTCGCGCTCGCCGTGCTGATGCTGCCGCTCGTCGCGCGCTCGACGATCGAGGTGCTCGCGCTCGTCCCGAGCTCGCTGCGCGAGGCGAGCCTCGCGCTCGGCGTGCCGCGCTGGCGGACGACGCTCAGCGATCGTCCTGCCGCAGACGGTCGGCGGCATCGTCACCGGGACGATGCTCGCGGTCGCGCGCGTCGCCGGCGAGACCGCGCCGCTCCTCTTCACCTCGCTCGCTCGTCGGCACGCAGATCGCACTGGAACCCGCGCCACGCGCTGCAGACGGTCCCGGTCGCGATCTTCGAGCTCTCGGAGTCGCCCGATCCGGCCGATCACGCGCGCGCCTGGGCGGCGGCGCTCGTGCTGCTGCTCTTCATCCTCGTTCGCGAGCCTGACCGCGCGCTGGCTCGCCACGCGCAGCCGGCGGAAGCTCGGCGCGCCACGATGAGTGACGAGCGGAGAACCGTGTCCGGTCGAGTACGATCGAGCCCGCCGTGCGCGTCGAGACGAAGCGCCAGCCGCTGCCGCCGCGCGAGCGGCTCGAGCGGGTCTTCGACATCGAGGGCCTCGACGCGCTCTACGGCTCGCAAGCCCGCGCTCAAGGGCGTGTCGATGGAGGTCTACAAGAACCTCGTCACCGCGATCATCGGCCCGTCGGGCTGCGGCAAGAGCACGTTCATCCGCTGCCTCAACCGGATGAACGACCTCGTCCCGGGCTTCCGCCAGACGGGGACGATCCGCTACCACGGCCAGGACATCGCGGCCAAGGACGTCGATCCCGTCGCGGTGCGCCGGAACGATCGGGATGGTCTTCCAGCGGCCGAACCCGTTCCCGAAGTCGATCTACGACAACGTCGCGTGGGGCCTGAAGGTGCTCGGGATGAAGGACAACCTCGACGAGCGCGTCGAGCGCGCGCTGACGCAGGCGGCGCTCTGGGACGAGGTCAAGGACCGGCTGAAGGCGAGCGCGCTCTCGCTGTCCGGCGGCCAGCAGCAGCGCCTCTGCATCGCGCGCGCGATCGCCGTCGAGCCGGACGTCGTGCTGATGGACGAGCCCGCCTCGGCGCTCGACCCGATCGCGACCCAGGCGATCGAGCAGCTCATGCACGACCTCAAGAGCGAGTACACGTTCGTGATCGTGACGCACAACATGCAGCAGGCCGCGCGCGTCGCCGACATGACCGCGTTCTTCTCGATCTCGCGCGGCGACGAGGGGCAGCGCTGGGGCGAGCTCATCGAGTACGACGCGACAGAGAAGATCTTCACCGCGCCGTCCGACAAGCGGACGGAGGACTACGTCACCGGCCGCTTCGGCTGAGCCGGTCCTGTCTTTCCTGGTAACAGACTGTTACGAGGTGTGCCGGAAACGCAGGTCACGTGCGGTGTTCGCGCCCGACGGGACACCCATTTGCGCAAGGAACAGACTGTTACAAGGTCAGTTCGGGAACCGAGCCGTGATCACGAGGCCCGCGCCCGGTTCGCTCGTCGCTTCGACCTCGCCGCCGGCCGCCGTGACGACGTGCTTGACGATCGCGAGGCCGAGCCCCGTGCCGCGGCTCGTGCGCGCCTGGTCGCCGCGGTAGAAGCGCTCGAAGAGCCGGGGCAGGTCGCTCGGTCCGACGCCCTGACCGTCGTCCGAAACCCTGAGCAGCGAGGCCTCTGCGGACCGGGAGACCTCGACCGTGCAGCTGCTCCCCTGCCCGCCGTACCGGATCGCGTTCGCGATCAGGTTCTCGAGCACGACGCGCAGCATCCGCGGGCGTAGCGGCAGCTCGACCCGGCCGTCGACGCGGATCTCGAGCCCGACCTCGGCGTGGTCGGCGCGGTCCGCGAGCGACGCGACGACCTCCTCCACGATCGGCTGCGCCCGCGTGTGACCGAGGGCGACGACCTCGCGGCCCGTCTCGAGCTCGCCGAGGAAGAGCACGTCGTCGATCAGCTCCCGCGCCTGCTCGACTTCCTGGCGGGCCTGCTCCATGAGCTCGCCTACGTCGGAGCCCGGCAAGGTCGCGTCCTCGAGGAGCACGAGCAGCCGCGCGAGCGGCGTCCGCAGCTCGTGCGAGACGGCTGCGGTGAAGCCCGCGCGAAGCTCCTGGTAGGCGGAGAGCTCCGGCGGCGACTCGAGGAAGAGGACGAGGATGCCGGGGTGGTCTGCGGTGGCCTCTTCGGGCAGGCGCCGGCCGGCGTCGAGATCGCCGAGTGCGTCGCGCGCCTTCGGGCTCACCGCCACGATGCGCCGCTCGCTGTCGAGGACGACGAGCGACTCGTCGCAGCTCGCAGCGAGCAATCTGGCCCGTTCCTCGTTCACCACTCCTTCACCATGTGTCTACCCTTCGCCTACCCGATTGCGGCCGATAATGAGTCAACCATGCCGAAGGTTCTGATCGTCGAGGACGACGAGGTGATTGCGCAGGGGATGGCTCGCCACCTCGGTGCCGCCGGCTTCGACCCGGTGTCGGTCGGAAACGGCACGCAGGGGCTGGCGCGTCTCCGCTACGAGAAGCCGGACGTCTGTGTCCTCGACCTGATGCTGCCCGGCGTCGACGGCTGGAAGCTGATCGAGACAGCGCGGAACGAGGGGATCGGCACGCCGATCGTCGTCGTCTCGGCACGCGGCACCGAGCACGACCGGGTGCATGCGCTCGAGATCGGGGCCGACGACTACCTCGTCAAGCCGTTCTCGATGAAGGAGCTCGTGGCGCGCGTGCGCGCAGCGTCGCGCCGGGCGCTGCGCCGCGAGGAGACGCCGCGCGGGGAGCCGATCGAGATCGAGGAGCTGCGGATCGATCCGCTCGAGGTGCAGGCGTATGTCGACGACCGCAGCGCCGAGCTGACGCCGACGGAGTTCCGCCTCCTCTACCAGCTCGCGCTCGATCGCGGGCGCGTCGTCACCCGCGACGAGCTGCTGCAGAAGCTGTGGGGGCGTCGCGAGTCGCATCGCGACCGCACGGTGGACGTCTTCGTCCGGCGCCTGCGCGAGAAGGTCGACCGCCCGGCCTCCACGCACACGTTCATCCAGACGCGCTACGGCGTCGGCTACCGGCTCGAGCCGGTCGCGAAGTAGCGGCTCCGACACCGCCGCGTCACCGGATCGACCCCCACGACGGGCGGCGCGGCCCGCACGATCTCGGCATGAAGTTCGCCGTCGTCGCCCACCGGCGCAGCGCGACGAATGACGCCCTCGTTGCTGCCGCGCGCGCCTGGGGTCTGGACTCCGAGCTGCTCGACCCGCACAGAGCGCTGACGTCCCTCGAGCCGGGGGACGTCGCGCTCGCCCGGCTCGATGTGCGCGAGGAGCTCGACGGCATCGAGCGCGGCACCGGCGAGCTGGAGCGGCTCGTGGCCGGCGGCGTCGACGTGCGGAACCCTCCAGCCGCTCTCGTCGTGGCGCACGACAAGCTGCTGACCGCCCGGACGCTCCGGCACGCCGGACTGCCGCACCCGCACACGACGCTCATCAGCCCCGCGGTGCCCGCGGCGGTTCCCGAGCTGCCTCTCGTGCTCAAGCCGCGGTTTGGCAGCTGGGGGCGCGAGGTCGAGCTCTGCTCGACCGCGGACGAACTCGACGCCGCGCTCGTCCGGCTGCAGCGGAAGCCGTGGTTCCGGGAGTACGGCGCGCTCGCCCAGGAGCTCGTCGAGCCGCGCGGCTGGGATCTGCGCGTCGTCATCTCCGGCGGGCGAGTCGTCGGCGCCGCGTGCCGGATCGCGCGGAAGGGCGAGTGGCGGACGAACGCCGCGCTCGGCGCCCAGGTCGAGGCCGTCCAGCCGCCGCCGCTCGCGCGTGCGCTGGCGCTCGCAGCGGCGCGCGCGGCGCGGTGCGGATCTCGTCGGCATCGATCTCCTGCCGACGCGGAACGGCTTCGTCGTGCTCGAGCTGAACGGCGCGGTCGATTTCCGCCCGGTCTACGCGCCGCTGCACGACGTCTTCTCCGACGCGGTCGCGGCGCTGCTCGGAGACGTGGCCGGTCAGCGAGAGCTGGCCGTGGCGTCAGTCTGAGTCGTACGGCTCGGGCCGGAGACCCGTCTCGACCTCGCGCCGTCCATCCATCTCGTAGACGAGATCGACTGTCTCGTGCTTGCGATAGGTGCCCGCGACGCCGAGCCACATCGACGCCCAGCGCCAGAAGCCCAGCTTGCCTTCCTGGGCGATCGCACGCGGGAACACGAGCGAGCGCCCGCGCAGTTCGAAATCGCGGCCGGGCACCTGGCGGACGCCGCGCACGTAGACCTCGAAGGCCGGGGGCACGTGCTCGGGCAGTTCGATCCGCGAGCGCTCGGACACCTTCATAGAATGCCCGGCGGGTTGCGTCGCAAGCTGCCGTCCTTCGTGCTCGTCGTGCTGTTCGCGCTTGCGACGGCGGGAGTCGCCGCAGCCTCGAACGGCGGCTTCACGCCCGTGACGCCCGAATCGCCGAACGCGAGCCACACCCAGACGGCCTACTACGTCATCCTCGGCTTCACCTCGGCGATCTTCGTCCTCGTCGAAGGACTGCTCGTCGCGTTCATCTGGAAGTACCGCGCCCGCGGCCGTGCCCGGGCCGTCGAAGGAGCGCAGGTGCACGGCCACACGCGCCTCGAGCTGATCTGGACGGTGATTCCCGTCGTGATCCTGTGCGTGATCGGCGTCGTCGTCTTCGTCGAGCTGCCGAAGATCAACGATGCGCCCGGCGGCCAACGACGCGATCCCGATCACGGTCGTCGGGCACCAGTACTACTGGGAGTTCGAGTATCCGGGCGGGGCGCGATCGATCGGAACCCTCCATGTCCCCGTCGGCCGGGTCGTCGATCTCACCGTCGACTCGCCGGATGTCATCCACAGCTGGTGGATTCCGGCTCTCGGCGGGAAGATCCAGGCGATCCCGGGACGCCACAACCACATCTGGTTCAAGGCGGAAAGGCCCGGCAGTTACGAGGGCCAGTGCGCGGAGCTCTGCGGCGTCTATCACGCCTCCATGACGGCCGTCGTCCAGGTCGAGTCGCAGCAGGCCTACGAGACCTACATCTCCACGACCGCCCGGCAGACGATCGGCCGGCAGGAATGGACAGGCGTCTGCGCGACGTGTCATGGGAACCTCGGAAAGGGCGGCTACGGGCCCGACATCAGCGCGAGCACGCTCGTCACCTCGCGGGCGTCGCTCCTCGGGATCCTCCAGCAGGGCGTCGACACCCCCGGGCGCCCCGGAGCGATGCCGCCGGTCGGGATCGACTGGAGCAACGCGCAGATCGACGCGATCGTCGCCTACGTGAAGAAGCACATCTACAAGCCTGCGCCCCTGGGAGGGACGAGTGGCGGCTAGATCCGAGGCGGTCTATCCGGTCGGCTGGAAGAGCGGCCGCGTTGCGAGCTGGCTCGTCACGGTCGACCACAAGCGGATCGGGATCCTGTACATCGCGACGTCCATCATGTGGTTCGTCGCGGGCGGGATCCTCGCGCTCCTCATGCGCTCGCAGCTCGCGACGCCGAACGAGCACTTCCTGACGAAGAACTCGTACAACGAGGTCATGACGATGCACGGCACGACGATGATCTTCCTCGTCGTCGTGCCGATCATGGCCGGCTTCGGCAACTTCCTCGTGCCGCTGATGATCGGCGCGCGCGACATGGCGTTCCCGCGCCTGAACGCGCTCTCGTACTGGCTCTACCTGCTCGGTGGCATCGTCCTCTGGCTGAGCTGGTTCTCGAAGGGCGGCGCTGCGCACGCCGGCTGGTGGTCGTACCCGACGCTCTCGGAGGCCTTCCCGTGGGCGAGCCCCGGCCACGGCCAGGACTACTGGATCCTCAGCATCCACATCCTCACGCTCTCGTCGCTTGCCGGCGCGATCAACTTCATCGTGACGATCCACAACATGCGCGCGCCCGGCATGTCGTGGATGCGCATGCCGCTCTTCGTCTGGGCGATGGAGACCTACGCGGTCCTGCTGCTCCTCGCGCTGCCGGCGCTCTCGGCCGCCGTGACGCTGCTGCTGCTCGACCGCACCGCCGGAACGCACTTCTTCATCCCGCCGGAGGGGAACCTCGTCCTCTACCAGCACATGTTCTGGTTCTTCGGGCACCCCGAGGTCTACATCATGGTGCTGCCCGTCTTCGGGATGATCTCGGAGATCCTGCCCGTCTTCGCGCGCAAGCCGATCTTCGGCTACAAGGCCGTCGCATTCTCGACGCTCGGCATCGCGTTCTTCTCGATGCTCGTGTGGGCGCACCACATGTTCACGACCGGGATGGGGGTCGGGCTCGACTCGTTCTTCATGATCTCGTCGATGGTGATCGCGGTGCCGACCGGGATCAAGATCTTCAACTGGCTCGCGACGACGTGGCGCGGGAACCTCATCCTGGACACGCCGATGCTGTTCGCGCTCGGCTTCATCGGGCTCTTCACGATGGGCGGCCTCTCCGGGATCTTCCTCGCCGCGTTCCCCGTGGACTGGCAGGTGAACGACTCCTACTACATCGTCGCCCACTTCCACTACGTCGCGTTCGGCGGGATCGTGTTCGGGCTCTTCGGCGGCCTCCACTACTGGTGGCCGAAGATGTTCGGGCGTATGCTCGACGAGCGCCTTGGCAAGCTCACGTTCTGGCTCATGTTCGTCGGCTTCAACCTCACGTTCATTCCGCAACACATGCTCGGGCTCCTCGGCATGCCGCGACGGGTCTACACGTACAACCACCACGGGCTTTGGGAGGTCTACAACCTCCTGTCCTCGATCGGCGGCGGGATCACGGCACTCGGGATCGCCGCGTTCGTCGCGAACATCTGGATCGCGCATGGGCTGCGCAAGGGCGTCCGCGCCGGGAACGACCCGTGGCTTGCCGACACGCTCGAGTGGTACACGACCTCGCCGCCTCCGCCGCACAACTTCGACACCGTGCCCTACGTGACGAGCGCGCGGCCGCTGCGCGACCTGCGGCGGCGGCTCGCGGAGGAGTCGCAATGAGGACCGAGCTGGCACCGGGCCCGTGGCTGCGCCTGTCGGCGCTCGTGGCTGCGGGCGGGACGCTGCTCGCGGTCGTCTCCGGTGCGGAGGGGTTGGGTACCGCGCACCGGCTGCTCGCGGGCCTCGTCGCTCCGCCGCTTGCGGCGCTCATCGTCTCGGCCTGGTACGCGCACCGGCGGCTCGTGCCGGCCGCGTTCGCCGCTGCGGCGCTGTTCGCCGCTGCCGCGGCGGTTCCCGGGCCCCACGCGCACTCCGGTCTCGCCGCGTTCGCACTGGCTGCGCTCGTCATCGTCGTCGCGGATAGCTTCCGTGGCGAACGCGTGGGGTGGGGCAGCTGGCGTGACTACGTGGCGCTGACGAAGCCGCGGATCATGTCGCTCCTGCTCATCACGGGCTTCTGCGGGATGATCGCGGGCGCTCGCGGCTGGCCGGGCACCTGGCTCGCCGTGGCCGCGATGGTCGGGCTCGCGCTTGCGTGCGGCGGCGCGTCGGCCCTCAATCACGTGCTCGACCGTGACATCGACCCGCTCATGGGGGAGCGGACGCGCTCGCGTCCGGTCGCCTCGGGGCGTGTGGCGCCGAGCCGCGCGCTCGAGTTCGGGCTCGCGCTTTCGGCGTTGTCGTTCGTCCTGCTCGCGAGCACCGTGAACGTGCTGACGGCCGTGCTTGCCCTCGTCGGCAACCTCTTCTACGTCCTCGTCTACACCCGCTTGCTGAAGCGTTCCACGCCGCAGAACATCGTGATCGGCGGCGCCGCGGGAGCCGTTCCGCCGCTCGTCGGATGGGCCGCCGCGACGGGCCATATCGGGATCGCCGCCCTGATCCTGTTCGCGATCGTCTTCATCTGGACGCCGCCGCACTTCTGGGCGCTCGCGCTGCTGATCAAGGACAACTACGCGAACGCACGCGTGCCGATGCTTCCGGTCGTGCGCGGCGAGCGGGCGACGGCGCGGCAGATCGTCCTCTACTCGGTGGTTCTCGTGGCGGCGACGCTGTTGCCGTGGGCCTGGGGCGGCGCCGGTCAGCTCTACGTCGTCTGCGCGCTGGCGCTCGGCGGCGTGTTCGTCTGGCTCGCCGAGCGCTTGCGGCGCGACACGACGCCGCGGCAGGCGATGCTCCTCTTCCACTACTCGCTCCTGTACCTCGCGCTGCTCTTCGCGGCGCTGGCCGTGGACGCAGTGATCGGCTGATGGATCCCGAGCTCGCACGCCGCAACGTCCGGCTCGGCTGGATGCTCTTCGGAGCCGTCCTGCTCATCTTCGCCGGGTCGATCGGGGTCGCCTTCCTGTACCTCCACTTCGACTAGTGGACGGCATCTGGCTGGCGCGCCCGCCCGCGCCGGCGCAGTCGGCGCATGCCGTTGGCCGGGCGTCGGCGGCTTTGCCGACGACGCTTCCAGCACACGAACAGGGCGCGGGCGAGCCGGTGGCGGTCAAGGACCTGCTCGACACGGCGGGCCTGACGACGACGTACGGCTCGGCGCTCTTCGTGGAGCACGTCCCGGCCGCGAGCGCAGACGCGGTGCAGCTGCTCGAGGCGGCCGGGTACTCCGTCGCAGGGAAGACGAACCTCCACGAGTTCGCGTACGGGATCTCGTCCCAGAACCCGCACTACGGGACGGTGCCCAACCCTGCGGCTCCGGGCCGGCTCGCCGGCGGCTCGAGCGGTGGTTCCGGCGCCGCGATCGCCGCGGGCGACGTCGAGCTGGCGCTCGGCAGCGACTCCGCGGGCTCGATCCGGATTCCGGCGGCGTGGTGCGGCTGCGTCGGCTTCAAGCCGACGTACGGTCTCGTCTCGGCCGAGGGATGCTTCCCGCTCGCGCCGAGCTACGACACTGTCGGCCCGATGGCGTCGTCGGTGGAGCGTTGCGAGCGGCTGATGCGAACGCTCGCGCCCGGGTTCCGGCCGTCGGAGCTCGAGTCGTTGGAAGAGCTCGAGGTCGGCATCGCGTGGCTCGACGAGGCCGAGCCGCTCGTCCGCGAGCGCGTTGCGGAGGCTGCGTCGGTCTTTCCGCGTCGTCGCGAGATCGAGCTGTCGCTCGGGCCGGCCAACCGGTCCGACTTCATGCGCGAGGTCGCCGACGTGCACCGCCCGCTCTTCCCCGGCAACGAGGAGCTGTACGGCGAGAACGTCCGCGGCAAGATCGAGCGCGCTCTGGCGGTGAGCGATGCGGACGCCGCAGCGGCGGAGCGCGAGCGGGCGGAGTACCGCGAGCTCTTTGCCGACGCCTTCGGCGGGCTCGATCTGCTCGTAACGCCTGCCGTCGCTTTCGTGCCGCCGCGTGCAGACATCGACGAGCTCGAGATGAGAGGCCGCGGGACGCTGCTCACGTATCCGTTCAGCTCGCTCGGGTGGCCGGCGCTCGCCCTTCCGTGCGGCACAGCGGAGGACGGCCTTCCCGCGTCGGTGCAGCTGGCCGCGCCGTCGGGCGCGGACGCGCGCGTCCTCGCCGCGGGTCGCCTGCTCGCCTCCCAGCTCGCGGCACGCGACCGAGCCGTCGATTCCTTGTAACAGTCTGTTACTTGGGTGGTGCGCGGTCTCGCAGGCGAGCGGGCGGCGGCTCGAAGAGAGGAACGAGGAGCGCTTCCGGCGCCCTGACCCGAAAGGCCACGTCCACTGCCAGCGTCGATACCCGCGGTCCGCTTTGCCGGCGTAGGCGTCGAGCGGTGTGCACGAGGACCCGCACCTGTTCGTAACTCGGCCTGTAGAGCCCCATCCGGGTGGCCGCTCTACCGACGCAGCGGTTCATCTCGGCGATCGGAACGCGTCGCTGCGACTGCCTTTCGATCTCGTCGAGCAGTCGGCGCGGGATCCTCGGTGCGAAGGAGAGCACGCGGGCAGCATCGCCTCATCAGTGCCACGAAATGGCAACGTCTTCGTGCGAAGAGCGCACAAGACGAGCTTGTAACAGTCTGTTACAAGGAATCCCGGCGCGTGCCTCCCGGCGGCACCCGAGGGGCTAGTTGGCCGTGGCGAGGACGGCGGCTTCGTAGACCGGATCCGGCGTGAAGCGTTCGAGCTCGTCGGAGAGGACGTCGCTCGGCGCAGGCGGGTCGCCCGGCGGCAGCGGGACCGCCTCTCCATCCAGCGTCACGCCCTCGAGCCGTTCCGCCGGGTCGTGCTCGAGCGCGATGTCGTCCCGGCCGAGCCGCGAGCGGAGCCAGCCGCAGAGCAGCCACGCCTGCGCCGCGGTCCCGCGCACACCGACCGTCCGCACGTCCCCGATCGCCGGCCAGAGCGTCGCGAGATGCGAGCGCCAGCGCGAGGTCCGAGCCCACGCGATGTCCGACGCCGCACAGCGGGGGAAGAGCTCGGCCAGCCGCGTGTACGGACCAGGAACCTCCTCCCACTCGATCGAGTCGACGATCAGCCGGTCCGTGACGTCGACCAGTTGCTCGAGCTGCTGCTCGCCCCACGGCGGCTCGCCGCGCCAGCGAAGGAAGACGGGCAGGTCGGAGATGAGGAGTGGCTCGACGATGCTCGCCGGCGCCTCGCGCCCGCGAGCCGCGCAGCGTCAGCTCGACGACCTCGGTCACCAGGCCGCGGTTGGTGTCCGGCACCTCCCACCGCTCGACCTCCGCGCGCGCGTCGATCCGGTTGTCGTCCGCGTGAGGCTCCGGGAAGAGGAGGATCGTGCGCGACGGGTGCCGCTCGGCCATGCCCTCGAGCGCTGCGCGCGCCTGCTCCACCCAACCCGTCGGCACCCAGGCGATGTGCGTCATCACCGATGTCCGCATGCTCGGCCGGTCGGCGGACGCCTCGCTTCGCAGCCGCGCGAGCGCCGCGTCGACGTCGGCGAGGCGGACGTCCTCGCCGAACCAGCTCAGTTCCTTCAGGGCCGACGCCACGACCGGCCGTCCCGGTGCATGAGCTCCTCGGCGCTCGGCGGCCCCCACGTCCCCGACGGATAGTTCGGGAACGCCGGCTTGTCGCGCTGCCAGGCCGCCACCATCGAGTCGACGAGGAGCCACTGCTCCTCGACCTCGTCGGCCCGTGTGAAGAGCGTCGAGTCGCCGAGCATCGTGTCGAGGATCAGGCGCTCATACGCCTCCGGCATCCCGGTGCGGAACGTGCCGCCGTAAAGGAAGTCCATGTGGACGGTACGGATCGTCATCCCCTGCCCCGGCACCTTCGCGCCGATCGCAAGGGAGACGCCCTCGTCCGGCTGCACGTGAACGACGAGCACGTTGGGGCGCAGGCCCTCCGCGGCGGACTCCTCGAACGGCGGGTGCGGCGCTTCCTTGAACTGGATCGCGATCGTCGTCTCGTGTCGCGCGAGCCGCTTGCCCATCCGCACGTAGAACGGCGTGTCGGCCCAGCGCCAGTTGTCGACGTAGAGCTTCGCCGCGACGAACGTCTCCGTCATCGAGTCGGGGGCGACGCCCTGCTCCTCGCGGTAGGCGACGACCTCTTCGCCCTCGATGAACCCGCGCCCGTATTGGCCGCGCACGACCGACCTCGGCGCCGGCGTGTGCAGCGCGCGCAGCACCTTGACCTTCTCGGTGTGCACCGAGGCGGAGGTGAAGTCGATCGGCGGCTCCATCGCGGTCAGCGCGAGGAGCTGGAGGAGGTGGTTCTGGAAGATGTCGCGGATCGCGCCCGCATGCTCGTAGTAGCCGGCGCGCGCCTCGATCCCGATCGACTCGGCGACCGTGATCTGGACGTGGTCGACGAACTGACGGTTCCAGATCGGCTCGAAGATTCCGTTCGCGAAGCGAAGGGCGAGCATGTTCTGGACGGTTTCCTTGCCGAGGTAGTGATCGATCCTGAAGATCTCGTCCTCGCGGAAGTACTCGAGCAGCTTCGCCGTCAGCTCCTTCGCCGATGCGAGGTCGTGGCCGAACGGCTTCTCGACGACCAAGCGCGTCCAGCCGCGCTCGTCGCGTCGCTTGCCGAGCGCATCGACGATGGTGGGGAAGGCCGGCGGAGGCACAGCGAGGTAGAAGACGCGGTTGCCGCCGAGCTCTTGCTCGGAGTCGAGCTGCGTCAGCAGATCGTGCAGCTTGTCCTCGCCGCCCGCATCGGCGAAGTCGGTGGGGACGTAGTGGAGCTGCGCGGCGAGGTCGTCCCAGACGTCCTGGCGGAACGGATCGCGGGCGTGCTGCTTGACCGCGCTCGCCATGTCCTCGCGGAACGAGTCGTCGTCGCCCTCGGTGCGCGCGACGCCCACGATCGCGAAGCGCTGCGGGAGCAGGCGGCGGACGGCGAGCGCATAGAGCGCCGGCATGATCTTCTTGTGCGTCAGGTCTCCGGAGGCGCCGAAGATGACGAGTGCGCACGGGTCGGGCGTGCGGCGCAGCGCGAGCCCTTCGGCAAGCGGGTTCTCCTGCTGCTTCGGCGCGGTCGTCGTCACTGTTCCGGGCTCTTCTCGAGATGGCCGCCGAAGCCCTTGCGCATCGCGGAGAGGACGCGGTTGCCCCAGTCGGCCTCACCACGGGAGGCGAAGCGGTCGAAGAGCGACGCGGCGAGCACCGGCGCCGGCACGCCCTCCTCGACGGCGGCCTGCACCGTCCAGCGGCCCTCGCCGGAGTCGCTCACGCGGCCCGCGTAGTCGTCGAGGTTCGGAGACTCGTGCAGTGCCTGCGCGGTGAGGTCGAGGAGCCACGAGGCGATCACGGAGCCGCGGCGCCAGAGCTCGCTGATTGCTGCGATGTCGAGCTCGTACTTGTAGAGGTCGGGGTCGCGCAGCGGCGTCGTCTCGGCGTCCGTCTCCTGGGCGTGGAGGCCGATGTTCGCGTGCTTGAGGACGTTCAGGCCCTCCGCGTAGGCCTGCATCAGGCCGTACTCGATGCCGTTGTGCACCATCTTCACGAAGTGCCCCGCGCCGGCCGGCCCGCAGTGCAGCCAGCCCTGCTCCTCGGGAGCGGCGTCGCCCTCGCGGCCGGGCGTGCGGACGGCGGAACCGAGTCCCGGCGCCAGCGCCTCGAGCACCGGAGTGAGGCGGCCGACGGCCTCGTCGTCGCCGCCGACCATCAGGCAGTAGCCGCGTTTGAGGCCCCAGACGCCGCCGCTGACGCCGACGTCGACGTAGTGGATCTTTCGGTCGCCGAGCTCGCGTGCGCGGCGCAGGTCGTCGACGTAGTACGAGTTCCCGCCGTCGATGATCGTGTCGCCTTCGGCGAGGTGCGGCGCGAGCTCGCCCACGACCGAGTCGACGATGCCCGCCGGCACCATCAGCCAGACCGAGCGCGGCGCGTCGAGTTGCTGCACGAGCTCCTCGGGCGAGGCCGCCGTGCGCGACTCGACGTTGGGGTCGTATGTCTTCAGGTCGTGGCCCGCGGCGCGCAGGCGCTCGGTCATGTTCGCGCCCATCCGGCCGAGGCCGACCATCCCGAGCTGCATCAGGTGTTCCGGTTGCACCTATAGATCCTCCAATCTCACCCTTGCAACGCGCCGGCCGCGCGCCTTCAGCGTCTCGAGATCTCCCGCGGCTTGCGCTCTGATCAGCCGGCGGAAGCCGAACGGCTTCCCGGGGATCGGCAGCTCGTCTCCTTGGTCGTCGATCACCTGGAGGAAGAGGCCGGTGTTCGGGCCGCCCTTGTGGAGCTGGCCGGTCGAGTGCATGTAGCGCGGCCCGTAGCCGTGCGTGACGACGAGGTCGCTGCGGCTCCGCACGTCTGCGATCACGCGGTCGAGCCGCGCGTCTGCGTCGGCGGTCGGTTCGACGAACGCCTGGATGCAGAAATAGTCGTGCTCCTGCGCCTGGGCGAGCAGCTCGTCGACCGAGCCTTCCGGCGCGAGCTCGGGCTCTTCTCCGGTCGCCAGCACCTCGTTCGTCTTGTCCTTCGCGGCCTGCACGTCGGGCTGGTCGAACGGGTTGATTTCGAGGTACGCGCCCGCAACCGCGATCGCGAACTCCCAGCGGAAGAACTCCGCTCCGAGCGCATACGGGTCCGGCAGGTCGGGGTCGGCGGCCTGCCGGTCGGAGCCCTGCGGCGACTCGCCGGGCGCCGGGACGAGGCCCTTCCCGTGCTTGCCGGTCGACTCGGCGATCAGCTGCTCCGCCCACAGGCCGAAGCCGCCCGGCGTGTCCGCGATGCAGACCTTGTCGCGGAAGTCGCGCCAGCCCTCGCCGAACTGCCGGCCCAGCTCGTAGCCCGGGTTTCCCTCGCCGGAGCGGCAGGCCTCGCGCATCTCCTGCGCCCGCTCGAGGATCCGCGCCGCGTCGGCGCCCATCAGCACCGCCGGCACGATCCCGAACGGCGAGAGCGCCGAGTAGCGGCCGCCGATCGACGGCTCGCCCGAGAACACAGCCCGGAAGCCCCGCTCACGGGCGAGGTGCTCGAGCTCGGAGCCCGGGTCGGTGATCGCGGCGAATCGGTCGCCGCGCTTGCCGGTCTTCTCCCAGAAGTAGTCGGTGTGGGAGCGCGTCTCGAGCGTCGAGCCGGACTTCGAGGACGAGACGAAGAGCGTCCGGTCGAGATCCAGCTCGGCCTCGAGCGCCCGGATCGCCTTCGGGTGCGTCGTGTCGAGGACGTGGAACCAGTCGACGCCGAACGAGCGCCGCAGCACCTCCGGTGCGAGCGACGAGCCGCCCATGCCGCAGAGGACGACGTGGTCGATCTCGTCGTGCAGCGACTTCGGCGAAGCGGACGAATGCCGTCGAGCTGCTCGGAGATGTGCAGCGGCTCGTCGAGCCAGCCGAGCCACTGCGCCTCGTCCTTCCCGGTCCACGTCGTGGCATCGCGCGCCCAGATGCCCTCGATCAGACCTTCGCGGTTCACCTAGGCAGCCACGGCCTCGCGCTTCGCCTTCACGCCGTCGAGCAGCTCGGCGAACGAGTCGGAGAACTTCTGTACGCCCTCCTTCTCGAGGGTGAGCACGACGTCGTCGTAGTCGATCCCGACCGCCGCGAGCTGCTCGAGCAGGCGATGCGCCTCGTCCACTCCCTCGAGCACCGTGTCGCCGCGCACCTCGCCGTGATCCTGGAAAGCCTGGATCGTCTCCTCCGGCATCGTGTTCACGGTGTGAGGGCCGATCAGCTCCTCGACGTAGAGGACGTCGCGATATTCGGGGTTCTTCGTCGAGGTGGACGCCCACAAACAGCGCTGCGGGAACGCGCCCTTCGCCTCGAGCGCCTCCCACCGCGGGCCGGAGAACACCGCCTGGTAATTCTGGTACGCGATGCGTCGCGTTCGCGATCGCGAGCTTGCCGCGCAGCGCGAGCGCCTCCTCCGTCCCGATCGCCTCGAGCCGCTTGTCGGTCTCGGTGTCGACGCGCGAGACGAAGAAGCTCGCGACGGAGCGCACCTGCGCCGGATCGCCGCCGCTCTCGACGAAGCGCTCGAGCCCGCGGACGTACGCCTCCATCGCCTCCTCGTGCATCTTCAGCGAGAAGAGGAGCGTGACGTTGATGCTGCGGCCGGCCGCGATGCAGTCCTCGATCGCCTTGAGGCCGGGCTCCGTCCCCGGGATCTTCACGTAGAGGTTCGGCCGGTCGATCCACTCGTGCAGGCGGATCGCCTCGTCGTACGTCTTCTGCGTGTCGTAGGCGAGGGTCGGGTCGACCTCGATCGAGACGTAACCGTCCTGGGCGTTCGCCTCGTGCACGGGCGCGAGCAGGTCGAGCGCGTTCTCGACGTCGCGTACGGCGAGGTGGAGGAAGATCTCCTTCGGGTCGTCCTCGTGCTCGAGCAGCTCCTTCAGCTGCTCGTCGTACGCGTTGCCCTGCGAGATCGCCTTCTGGAAGATCGTCGGGTTCGAGGTCACGCCGACGACGGCGTCCTCGTCCATCATCCGCTTCAGCTCGCCCGTCTGCAGCAGGTCGCGCGAGAGGTAGTCGATCCAGACCGACTGCCCGCGCGCGCTCAGCTGGTGGAGTCTCGATTCAGCCATTCCGCATCCCTTCTTCCATCCTTCGGATCTTCTCCAGTCTGGCGACGTAACGCTCTCCTCCGTCGAACCGTGCCGCCAGAAACGTGCGCACGAGGTCGGCGGCGAGACTCGGCCCGATCACCTCGGAGCCGAGGCAGAGGACGTTCATGTCGTCGTGCTCGACGCCCTGATGTGCGGAGTAGACGTCGTGACAGATTGCTGCCCGGATTCCGGCGATCTTGCACGCGGCGACCGCCGCGCCCACGCCGGAGCCGCAGACGAGCACGCCGCGCTCAGCCTGCCCGTCCTTGATCGCGGCGCCGAGCTCCGCTGCCTTGTCCGGGTAGTCGATCCGGACCGCGTCGGTGTCGGTGCCGAGGTCGACGATCTCGTGTCCGCCCTCCTGCAGCGCCTCGAGGATCGTGTCCCGGAGATGGACGCCTCGGTGGTCGAAGGCGACGGCGACGTTCACGCAGCGGACCGTACCCGCTCCGCCCGTAGAATCGAGCCATGAACGACGTCGAGCTCTGGCAGGAGCTTGGGCAGCAGCTCCGTGTCGACGCGATCCGCCCGGCGGCGAAAGCCGGCTCAGGCCACCCGACCTCGGGCATGTCGGCGGCCGACCTGATGGCCGTCCTGCTGGCGAAGTACCTGCGCTACGACTTCGAGAACCCGCACGACCCGCACAACGACCGGCTCGTCTTCTCGAAGGGCCACGCCTCGACGCTCCTCTACGCGATGTTCCGCGCCGCCGGCGCGATCTCGGAGGAGGAGCTCCTCTCCTATCGGCAGTTCGACTCGATCTTCGAGGGGCATCCGACGCCGCGGATTCCCTGGGTCGACGTCGCCACCGGCTCGCTCGGCCAGGGGCTGCCGTACGCGGTCGGCATGGCGCTGGCGGGGAAGAAGCTCGACCGGCTGCCGTTCCGCGTGTGGACGCTCTGCGGCGACAGCGAGATCGCCGAGGGCTCGCAGTGGGAGGCGCTCGAGCACGCGGCGTTCTACGAGCTCGACAACCTCGTCGCGATCCTCGACGTGAACCGGCTCGGTCAGCGCGGCGAGACGATGCACGGCTGGGATCTCGACTCCTACGCCAATCGCGCGCGGGCGTTCGGCTGCCACGCGATCGAGATCGACGGCCACGACGTCGAGGCGATCGACCGCGCCTACGCCGAGGCGCTCGACGATCTCGGGCCAGCCCGTCGTGATCGTCGCCAAGACGATCAAGGGCAAGGGCGATCCCGAGGTCGAGGACAAGAACGGCTTCCACGGCAAGGCGCTCGACCACTCCGACGAGGTGATCGCGGAGCTCGGCGGCGTGCGCAACCTCAAGATCGACGTGGCGAAGCCGGAGACGGGCGGCGCGAAGCACGAGTTCCCGGGCGGCACGCTCGAGCTGCCGCAGTACGAGCTCGGTACGGAGGTGGCGACGCGCAAGGCGTACGGCGACGCGCTCGCGGCGCTCGGCAAGGCGCGCGGCGACGTCGTCGCGCTCGACGGCGAGGTCTCCAACTCGACGTTCGCCGAGGAGTTCCGCAACGAGATCCCCGAGCGCTACTTCGAGATGTACATCGCCGAGCAGCAGATGGTCGCGACCGCGGTCGGGATGCAGGTGCTCGGCTGGCGGCCGTTCGCGTCGACCTTCGCCGCCTTCCTCTCGCGCGCCTACGACTTCATCCGCATGTCGGCGATCAGCCGCGCGAACTACTGCCTGTGCGGCTCGCACGCCGGCGTGTCGATCGGCGAGGACGGGCCGTCGCAGATGGCGCTCGAGGACATCGCCTCGATCCGCGCCGTGCACGGCTCGACGGTGCTGCACCCGTGCGACGCGAACCAGACCGCGAAGCTCGTCGCGCGCATGGCCGACACGCGAGGGGATCGTCGTACATGCGCACGCTCCGCCCCAACACCGCGGTCATCTACGGGCCGGACGAGGAGTTCGAGATCGGCGGCTCGCGGACGATTCGCGAGGGCGACGACGTCGCGATCGTCGCGGCGGGGATCACGGTTCCCGAGGCGTCGAAGGCTGCCGACGCGCTCGCCCAGGAAGGGATCGAGGCGCGGGTGATCGACCTCTACTCGATCAAGCCGCTCGACGCCGAGACGCTGCGGTCGCTCGCATGTCCGATCGTCACGGTCGAGGATCACTGGCCGGAGGGCGGCCTCGGCGAGGCGGTTCTGAGCGCGATCGCGGAGGTCGACGAGCATCCACCGGTCGTCCAGCTGGCGGTGCACGGGATGCCGCACTCGGGCAAGCCGGCCGAGCTGCTGGCCGAGGCGGGCATCGATGCTGAAGGCATCGCGGCTGCGGTGCGCAAGCTCGTGCGGGATCGCGTCAGCGCGTCCTAGAGCAGTTCGAGCGATTCAGCGAGCCACTTCCGCGCGCGGTCGACGTTCGGACCGCGGGGCGCGAGCTGAACCGTCTCGAGCTGAAGCTCGGTCATCTGTCTCAACGCCGTCCGCGGATCGGGCTCGGCGAGCGCTTCGTCGATGCGTTCAGCGAGGCGCTCGGGCTTGACGGCGAGTGGCTCGACTCGCGCAGCGAGGCGCTTCGCGGTAGGCGGGTGGACGAGGTTGAGCGGCGAACACGAGTGCCAGCACTCGCTGCGCGGACTCCACCATCCATTCCATGCGCGCGAGGGAGCAGTCCGGCCGTACGATCGTGAGGAGCCCTGACGGAGCGAAGCCGCCCCAGCGCTCGGCGGCCTTCTCGATCCGCTCGGCGGCCAGCTCGTCGGAGTAGTCGGCAGCCGTTCCTGCCAGTCGCGCCAGCAGCCCGGTCGTCCGGAGCGCGACGCCGCCCGCGAGCGCCTCCGCCGAGCCGCCAGCCGCAAAGAGCTCCTCGGCGAGCCCGCGCGACCACCAGATCGTCTCGACCGGCTGTCCGTGGAGATAGCCGAAGACGCGACGGGTCGGCGTCGACGGATCGCCCCAGCTGTCCCGCTTCTCGAGGCCGGCCAGGCGCGCGAGCTCGAACGCCTTCGCGAGCGAGAGGTGCTCCTCGGTGATGACGAGCAGCTCGATGTCCGAGACGTCGTCGGCGACGCCGCGCGAGACGCTGCCGGTGAGGACGACCTCGATCACCTCCGGCGGGAATGCGTCGGCGATGCGCTGCGCCAGCGCCCGCAGCTCGTCGCTCGGGGAGGCGCTCATCAGCCGGAATAGGCGAAGCTCGCCGCGTAGCCGCACGTGCCCTCGTAGTCGAACGCGAGCGGTCCGTCGTCGACCCGGAGCTCGGCGGCGACGAGCTCCTCGCCGTCGCGGTCGTGTCCGGGAATGACGCAGGTCACGGCTTCTTCGCCCGGGAAACGATCGCGGATCCGGACCGTGACGTGGTCGCGGATGCGGAGCCACTGCCGGCGGCGGCTGTGGTCGAGCTCGATCGCGACCGGGCGCACGGCGAGCAGGTCGCTCGGCTTCCAGACCCACGGAAAGTGCGTCTGCGCGTCGCCGCCGAGGCGTCCCGTGAAGATCGCCTCGAGCGCCTCCTGCTGCTCGGCGCTTCCACGCTCGTCGAGGTAGAGGACCCAGCTCCACGGAGAGCCCGGCTCGTCGTCGTCGTAGCGGATGGCCATCGCGGCCGTCAGCCCGGCGAGATCCGTCCCGGCGGCTGCTCCCTCCTCGATCAGCCACGAGAGGACACCGGTGCAGACGCCGTGGGTCGAGCGCCCGCCTGAGACGCCGTCGATGCGCCGGCACGGGCAGATCGCGTCGCAATTGCACGACTCGAAGTAGCTGCCTCGCACATCGGCGACGCCGTGATGGCGCTCTTCGGAGCGCCGGTCGCGCACGAGGACGACCCGGAACGCGCCGTGCGCGCCGCGCTCGCGATCCGCGACTGGGTGCGCGAGACCGGCGAGGAGCTCCAGGTGCGCGTCGCCGTCAACACGGGCGAAGCCCTCGTTCGCATCGGCGCACGGCCCGCGGAGGGCGAGGGAATGGCCGCCGGCGACGTCGTCAACAGCGCGGCGCGCCTGCAGACGGCGGCGCCGCGTCAACGGCGTCCTCGTCGGGGAGGCGACGTACCGTGCGACGCGGCAGGCGATCGATATACCGAGGCATGCAGCCTGTGGAGGCCAAGGGAAAGGCCGAGCCGCTGCGGGCTGGGAGGCGGTCGAGGCCCGGGGTCGGGCGACGGTCGAGACCATCTCGCGCTCGGTGCTCGTCGGTCGGGCCGCCGAGCTCGAGCTGTTGGTCGGCGCGGCCCAGCGCGCGCGACGGGAGCTGAGCCGCAGCTCGTCACCGTCGCAGGCGTCCCGGGGATCGGCAAGAGCCGTCTCGTCGCAGAGCTCTACGCGGCCATCGACGCAGACGAGGAGATCATCGGCTGGCGCCGAGGCCGCTCGCTCTCCATACGGCGAGGAGGTGAGCCTGTGGGCGCTCGGCGAGATCGTAAAGTCGAGCTCGGCGTCCTCGAGTCCGACGACGCGGAGGCGACGACGACGAAGCTCCACGCGGCGCTCGGCGACCTGGTCGACGGACGAGACGAGCGCGACTGGATCGCGCTGCACCTCGCACCCCTCGCGGGCCTGCGAGCGGAGAGCCGGTCGAGCGCGCCGAGAGCCCCGCCGCGTGGCGGCGCTGGCTCGAGATACTCGCGGAGCGACGACCGCTCGTCGTCGTCGTCGAGGATCTCCAGTGGGCCGACGACGAGCTCCTCGACTTCGTCGACGCGCTCGATCGACTGGATCGCCGGCGTGCCGCTGCTCGTCGTCTGCACGACTCGTCCCGAGCTTACGAGCGCCGACCCGGTTGGGGCGGCGGCAAGCGCAACGCGCTCGCGATGTCGCTCGGACGCTCGACGACGCCGACACGGCACGCATGTCTCGCGTCCGTCCTCGATCGGGCTCTACTCCCGGCGGAGACCAGGCGGCGGTGCTCGCGCGCGCCGACGGGAACCCGCTTTACGCGGAGCAGTACGCGCGCATGGTCGCGAGGGCGCCCCGATCGACCGAGCTTCCGGAGACGGTCAGGGCATCGTCGCTGCGCGACTCGACCTCTGCCGCCGGACGAGAAGTCGCTGCTGCAGAACGCTGCGGTGATGGGCCGCGCGTTCTGGCCCGGGCGCTGGGATCGCGCGCCGACGACGAGCAGCTGCGAGGCGCTCGTGCGCAAGGAGTTCGTACGTCGCGAGCGACGGAGCGCGATCGCCGGCGAAGCAGGAGTATACGTTCGCGCACGCGCTCGTCCGCGACGTCGCCTACGGCCAGATCCCGCGCGCCGCACGGGCCGAGAAGCACCGGCGCGCGGCCGAGTGGATCGCGACGCTCCCGGCGGACCGAGCCGCCGACCACGCCGCCATGCTCGCGCATCACTACGGCGCCGCCCTCGATCTCGCGGAGGCGGCGGGCGTCGACGCCACGGATCTACGGGAGCGGGCGCGACTCGCCTTCCGCGAAGCCGGGCTCCGTGCGTTCGCTCAACGGCGTCGCGGCCGCAGAGCGCTTCCTCAGCGCGGCGATCGAGCTGTGGCCGGCGGAGGATCCCGAGCTCGCGTCGCTGTTGCTCTCACGCGCGAAGACACGGAGGGCGGCCGGCCCCATCGCGGGTGCGGTCTCGGATGCGGAGCTGGCGCTCACGCTCGTCGGCGAGGACCCGGAGCGGGAGGCAGAGGCATTGCTCGTGCTGGCCGGCGCCTGCTGGTTCGCCGGCCGCGGCATCGAGGCGGGCGAGCATGGGAGTCGCGCGGCCGTACTCGTGCGCGACCTGCCGGACTCGCGGGTGAAGGCCGAGGTGCTCGTCGAGCAGGCGCGGCTCGTCATGCTGGCGGGCGGCGACCCCGATACCGTGGTCGAGCTCGCCGGCGAGGGGCTCGCGCTGAGCGAGGCGCTCGGCCTCGAGCAGCTCCAGGCGAATGCGCTCGCAACTCGTGGTGCGGTCGTACGTGACGTGGCGGACCTCGAGCGCGCGGCGCAGATCGCGGAGCAATGCAAGGCGATCGGTGCCTTCCAGCGGGCCGTCAACAACCGGCAGTATCTCGACTACGTCGCCGGCCGGCTCGGGGATATCGACAGCAGCCTCGCGAAACTGCGCGAGTTCAGCCAGCGGTTCGGTTTCACGAGCAACCTCCGCTGGATCGACGGCACCGAGGTCCAGCACGGCTTGATGTTCGGAACCTGGGACGCGGCGCTCGAACTGGCAGAGCAGCTGACAGCCTTCGACGCGGCGGGTGAGCACGACGTCATGTCGGCGAACGCGTACGCCGTCCGCGCTCACATCCGGCATGCGCGTGGCCTGCCGGGGTGGCGCGAAGACGCCGACCGCGCGACCGCATACGCACAGGAGGACGGTGGCCAAGTGCTCCCCGTGTTGCTCTGCATGCATGCGCGCCTGCTCGCGCTCGAAGGCGAACGCCCGGCCGCAGCGCGCCTGGTCGATGAAATCGAGGCCTTTCTCGCTGACCGCCCGCGTCCCCCACACCTCTGGGAGTCGGCGGTCCTGTTCGCGTTCGTGGCGCTGGGAAGGCTCGACAGCTACCGGACGCTGCTCGAGCGGAGCCCCGACCGGCCGAGCCTCTGGATCGACGCGGCGTCGGCCGTCCTCGACGGCGACTTCACCGCTGCCGCGGACGTCTACGGCGGAATGGGAGCGCGACGCCCGAGGCGGAGGCGCGCGTACACGCCGCGCGCTCGTTGCTCGAGCGGGGCGATGCGGCCGGATCGCAGGCCGAGCTCGCCGCGCGCGATCGCGTTCTACCGTGAGGTCGGCGCGACGGCGCTGATCCGCGAGGCCGAGACGCTGCTTCCCGCGACCGCGTAGAAACCGGGCTGCCGGTCTACCCTGGGTCGGCCATGGCAGTCGTAATCGCCTCCAACCTGCGGAAGGAGCTTGCGGGCACGCTTCTCTTCGACGGCGTCTCGTTCTCCGTCGAGCGGCGCGACCGCGTCGCGCTCTCCGGGCCGAACGGCGCCGGCAAGACGACGCTGCTGCGGATCCTCGCCGGCGAGACCGAGAAGCACGGCGGTGAGCTCGCCTTCGCGAAGGGGACGCGCGTCGCCCTGCACGACCAGCGCCCGCCGCTCGAGCAGGAGCTGACGCTGCGCGAGTACGTGCTCGCCGGCGCGCGCGACCTCGTCGTGCTCGAGGAGGAGCTACGGCGTCTCGAGGAAGCGATGGCGCAGGGCGACCACGCGCAGGCGACGCTGAACCGGTACGCCGAGGCGCAGGCACGGCTCGAGCACGCCGGCGGCTACGCGTGGCGCGACCGTGCGACCTCCGTCGTGCGCGGGCTCGGCTTCGCGGAGGAAGACCTCGACCGGCCGCTGCGGACGTTCTCCGGCGGCGAGCTGACGCGTGCGTCGCTCGCTCGCGCGCTCGGCGGCGATCCCGATCTGCTCCTGCTCGACGAGCCGACGAACCATCTCGACGTCGCGAACCTCGAATGGCTCGAGCGGGAGCTCGCCTCGCTCGACGCGGCCGTGATCCTCGTCGCCCACGACCGCTGGTTCCTCGAGGCGGTCACGACGGCGACACTCGAGCTCGACGCCGGCCGCGCGACGTTCTTCCCCGGTCCATGGCACACGTGGCGGCGCGAGAAGGCGGCACGCGCCCTGCACGCCCAGAAGGAGGTGCAGCGCGTCCAGGCCGACATCGTCCGGCTCGAGCGCTTCGTCGAGCGGTTCCGTTACAAGAAGAACAAGGCGAAGCAGGCGCAGGCGAAGCTGACCCACATCGAGCGGCTCCAGCAGGAGCGCGCCGCCGCTGCCGACGAGGTGGCCCTGCTCTCGCGCAAGACGCGCGGGCTCGGCTTCGAGTTCCTCAAGCCGGCGCGCAGCGGGCGCACGGTCGTCGAGGCGGACGGCCTGGACGTGTCGGTTCCGGGCAATCGGGTGCTTCTCAGTCAAGCCTCGTTCGCGCTCGAGCGCGGCGAGCATGTGGCGCTCGTCGGCCCGAACGGCTCCGGCAAGACGACGCTGCTCGAGCAGCTCGTGCGCGGCGACGGTGTCCGCATCGGGCACGGCGTCCAGGTCGGCTACTTCTCGCAGCAGGAGGTGGAGCTCGACGCGCGCGGCTCGGTCCTCCAGTGCGTGCAGAACATGACGGGCCTCTCGCGCCCGGACGCGCAGATCGCTGCTCGGGCGCTTCCTCTTCTCCGGCTGGGATGCGCACGAGAAGCCGGTCGCGGTGCTCTCGGGAGGCGAGCGGCGACGGCTCGCGCTCGCCGTGACGGTCGCCTCCGGCGCGAACTTCCTCGTCCTCGACGAGCCCACCAACCACCTCGACCTCGAGAGCCGCGAGGCGCTCGAGGCGGCCCTCGACGCATTCCCCGGGACGGTGCTGCTCGTCTCGCACGACCGCGCGCTCCTCGACGCCATCGCCGAGCGGACGCTGGCGATCGAGGACGCCAAGCTGCGGGCCTACGACGGCGGCTGGGCCGAGCTGCTGCGCGCGCGCGAGGAGCGGGAGGCGCGGGCGAAGCCCGAGCCGCCGGTCGAGCACGCGAAGCCGAAGCCGAAGCGCGACCGCGTCCAAGCCGAAGCCGCGGCGCTCCTCGGAGCTCGAGCGGCTCGAAGCGGAGATCGCGGCGCGCGAGGCGGAGGTTGCCGAGCTCGAGAAGAAGCTGGCCGAGGACTGGACCGACGTCGACGTCCTCGCCGCCCACAAGCGCAGCCGCGACGCGCTCACCGCGCTTCTCGAGCGCTGGGAGCAGCTGTTCGAGCAGGCTCAGGCGTAGTTAGATACTCCTCGCGATAAGACCCCGAGCGAGGAGGGCACTGTGGTCGCTACGACCGAAGAGGCACGCCACGAGCGACCGTCGATGAGCCTGGTTACAGGGCTTCAAGAACTTCCTGATGCAGGGCGACATCGTGATCGTCGCCGTCGGCCTGGTGGTTGCGCTCGCATTCAGCACGACTGATCGCGAGCGTTCACCACAACATCATCACGCCGCTCGTGAACGCCATCGGCGGCGGGTCGAACGGGCTGGGCTTCACGCGTGAGGGACCAGCACGTCGACATCGGGGCCTTCATCTCGGCCGTCATCTACTTCGTGATCTTCATGGCGGTCATCTACTTCGTGATCGTCGTCCCGTACCGCGCGGTCCAGAAGCGGCGCGGCGTCACGGTCTTCGGCGAGCCCGCCGCCCGCGCAGACATGTCCGGCCTGCCTTTCGGAGGGCCTGCCGATGGGCGCGACAAAGTGCAAGTACTGCGGAACGTCGCTGGCGGAGCGGGCGTCTAGGGCGAGGCTCTAAGCCCAGAACCGCTCGAACGCCGAGTCGAGCGGCACCGCAGTCACTTCCTGCCATAGCCCGTCCGCGACCCGGATCACGAGCGCCTGGTCGACGTCGAGGTCGATCCCGTTGCGGCTGCCCGTGGCGCGGTAGATCGCGACCGCCCAGTCGTCGTCCGCGAAGACCGTGTGCAGCCGGCTGCGATAGGTGCCGCTCGTCTCCAGCCCCGTGCGGCGGAGGAACTCGACGACGTCGCGGCGACCGCGGTACTCGCCGCTCATCGACGGTGTGGCCCGGGACGCGCCACACGATGTCGCGCGCGAACGCGGCCGAGATCGCCATCGCGTCCTTGCCGAACGCGGCGAAGACGCGCCGCACCAGAGCGGCATTTGGATGCTCGGACGCGCTCATTCCTCGGAGGTCAGCGTCGTGACCACCGCTTCCGCGATCACCTTGAGGGGGCGGCCGGATGCCTGGCTCGCCTTGCGCAGGCGTGCGAACGCCTCTTGCTCGGTGAGCTGCTCCTTCGCCATGAGGAGTCCCTTCGCGCGCTCGATCACCTTCCGCGCGTCGAGCGCGTCGGCGAGCGACTCCGCCTCGGCCCGCAGCGCCTGCAACTCGTCGTGCCGCGCGCGGGCAGCGGCGATCGCGGGGAGGAGGTCCTGCTCTCGGAACGGCTTCACGAGGTAGCCGAAGACGCCGGCCTCGACCGCGCGCGAGACGAGCTCGTCCTGCCCGTAGGCGGTGAGCATCACGATCGGGATCGGGCGCTCGTCGAGGATTCGCCGCGCCGCCTCGATCCCGTCGAGCTTCGGCATCTTCACGTCGAGCACGGCGAGATCCGGTTGCTCGGAGCGCGCGAGGGCGACCGCCTCCTCGCCGTCCTTCGCCTCCGCGCACACCTCGAAGCCGGCGCGCTCGAGCAGGGCGCGCAGGTCGAGGCGGATGATCGTCTCGTCTTCGGCGACCAGGATCCTCACGGCAGGTCGCATCCGGATCTCGCTGACGTCCGAGCTTCTCTCACGGCAGCGACCGGAGCAGCGCGGCGGGCTCGGGCCAGTGGAGGAGGGCGGCCGCTTCGTCGCGTGGCAGCCACGTGTAGTCGTCGTGCTCCCAGTCGAGCGTCGGCTCCCAGTCCGTCGGCACTTCGACGAGGAATGTCTCGACGTGGACGGTCTCGTAGACGAATGGCGAGTCGAGCGCCTCCACCGCGGCTTCGAGCCCGGTCTCCTCGCGCAGCTCGCGCACCGCCGCCTCGGCGAACGTCTCACCGCTCCTCCACGCCGCCTGCGATCTGGTGCCAGTACGCATCGTTCTCGGGTGAGCGGTGGACGACGAGAAAGTCGTCGGCGCGCCGCACCACGATGAGGACTTCCTGCGTCCTCACGCGGGGAACACCACTTCGGCGCGCGCCCCCGCGAGCGCGAAGCTGCCCTGGAGCTCGTCGGCGACGAGCGCCCGGACGATCGAGAGGCCCGTGCCGGTCGCCTCGCCGCCGGCGCCCGACCCCTCGTCCGCGATCGCGAGCACGACGTCGCCGTCGCGCCGCGCGAGCTCGATCCGCACCGTCCCGGCCCCGTGCTCGAGCGCGTTCTGGAGCAGCTCGGAGAAGACGAGCGCGAGCGCGGTCGCGCGGGTTCCGGCGAGCGAAACCGGCTCGAGCTGCGCCTGGACGTCGCGTCCGCCGCCGAGCCCCTGCACGAGCATCGCGCGTAGCCGGTCGATCAGCTCCGCGAGCTCGACGTCCTCCTCGCGCTGCTCGGTCAGCGCCTCGTGCACGGCGGCGATCGCGAGGATGCGGTTGACCGAGTGCTCGAGCGCCTCGCGCGGGTCGACGCCCTCGGCGCGCGCCTGCAGGCGGAGCAGCGAGGCGACCGTCTGCAGGTTGTTCTTCACGCGGTGGTGGATCTCCTGAGCGAGGACGCCGCGCATCACCGCGCGCCCGTGCTCGAGCGCGACCGCGGCGTGGTGGGCGATCGCCTCGAGCAGCGCGCGCTCCTCGTCGGTGAAGGGGACGTCCCTGTCGGCGACGAGCTCGCCGATCTCGCGCCGCTTCCAGCGCAGCGGCGTGCGGACCGCGTGCGAGCCGGCACGTCCCTCGGGCCAGGCGATCCGCCCGTCCTCGAGCACGAGCGCCGCGCCGGTCGCCTGCACCGCGTCCATCGTCGTCTTGACGATCGCCTCGAGCGACTCCTCGAGATAGAGGGACTCCGACACGGCCTCGGAGATGCGGGCGAGCGCCTCGAGCTCGGCGACGCGCCGCTGCGCCTCGGCGTAGAGCTGCGCGTGGACGATCGACTGCGCGACCTGCCCCGCGATCGCCTGCAGCAGCTCGATCTCGTCCTGCCGGAACTCGCGCGGCTCGCGGGTGCGGACGTTGAGCGCTCCGGCCAGCTGCTCGCGCGCGAGGATCGGGACGGCGAGGATCGACTCGTACTCCGACTCGGGCAGGTTCGGGAACTCCTTCCAGCGCGGGTCGAGGTCGGCGTTCGCCGCGATGGCGACCGGCTCGAGCTCGGCGGCTGCCGCGCCGGTGATGCCTTCCCCGGGGCGCAGGCGCGGGCGGCGCGTCATCTCGTCGAGCGGCGTGCCGTGGGTTGCGCGCAGCACGAGCTCGCCGGCGGTCTCGTCGTAGAGGTAGACGAAGCAGGCATCGGCGTCGAGCGCGGCTGCGACCTCGTTCGCGACGAGGTGCAGCACCTCCTCGAGGTCGAGCGTCGAGTTGACGGTCGCGATGGTCTCGGTCAAGAGGCGCAGGTGGCGCTCGGTCGCGTGCACCGGCCTATCGTAGGAGGGCCGTGGCGCTGACCCACGTCCTGCTCTTCTTCCACCTGCTCGGCGTCGTCTCGTTCTTTGCCGGCGCTGCCGTGGTCGGGACGCTTCAGCTTGCCGCGATCCGGAGGGCGCGGCCGAGCGAGGTGTACGCGTTGCTCCGCCTGGCTCCGATCGGCGCGGCGCTCGTCGGAACCGGCGCGCTCCTGACGCTCGGCTTCGGGGTCGGGCTGGCCGAGCACGAGGGCCTCGGCTTCTCGCCGGCGTGGATCCGAGGCAGCGCTCGGGCTGTGGGTGGCGAGCATGGCGCTGGGCGCCTACGGCGGGCGGACGGCGCGGCATGCGCGGCACCTTGCGGCGCGGCTGGCGTCGGCGGGCGATGCGCCGAGCCCGGAGCTGCGTGCGCTCGTCGGTGCGCGCGTCCCGCTGCTGGCGAGCTACGCGAGCGGACTGCTCCTCTGGCCATCCTCGCCCTCATGGTCTGGCGCTAAAGCCCACGGGAAGAGGGCTCGTCTTCGGCGCGTCTTGAGAGTAGATTCGGCTCACTGCGGCGCGGGAGGCGTCATGGCGATCGAGATCGAGATCGGGGGCGTACTCGGCGGCTACCGGGTCGAGCGTCTGCTCGGAAGCGGCGCGATGGGGGCCGTCTATCTCAGCGAGGACATCCACCTGCGGCGCAAGGTGGCAGTCAAGGTGCTCGCATCCGAGCTCGCGGCGGACGAGCGTTTCCGCAAGCGGTTCCTCGTCGAGTCGCAGCTCGCGGCGAGTCTCGATCACCCGAACATCGTCCCGATCTACGCCGCCGGTGAGGACGGCGGGCGGCTCTACCTCGCGATGCGCTACGTCGAGGGCTACGACCTCCGCGCGCTCGTCGAATCCACGCCCGGCGGCCTCGATCCGGCGCACGCCGTCCGCCTGCTCGGGCCGGTCGCCGACGCGCTCGACGCCGCGCACGCGCTCGGGCTCGTCCACCGGGACGTCAAGCCGGCGAACGTGCTCGTCGCAGCCGAGACCGAGCACGCCATACCTCTGCGACTTCGGCCTCGCCCGCCACGCGAACGAGCGCCGAGAGCCTGACCGGCTACGCAGGGCGTTCATCGGCACGATCGCGTACATCGCGCCGGAGCAGATCGCGTCCGGCAACGTCGACGCGCGGGCCGACATCTACTCGGTCGGCTGCGTCCTCTTCGAGTGCCTGTCCGGCGCGCCGCCGTTCGCGCGCGACACCGACCTTCGCGTCATCTTCGCCCACGTCAACGAGCCGCCTCCGTTGCTGACGGCGGTGCGGCCCGAGCTGCCGCCCCAGATCGACGCGGTCCTGCAGCGGGCGCTCGCGAAGGAGCCGGACGAGCGCTACTCGACGTGCTCAGAGCTGCTCACGGACGCCGCAGCGGCCTCTCGGAGTCGGGGCTCCGGCGAAGGCGCCGCTTATCCGGAAGACGATCCCCGGCGTCCGCACCTTCGTCATCGCCGACCTGCGCGGCTACACGCGCTACACGGTCGAGCACGGCGACGAGGCCGCGGCCGCCGCCGCGACGGAGTTTGCGGAGATCGTTCGTCGCGTCGTCGAGCAGCGCGAGGGGCGGCTCATCGAGCTGCGCGGCGACGAGGCGCTCGTCGTCTTCGACTCGGCGCGGCAAGCGCTGCGGTCGGCGCTCGAGCTTCAGGAGGAAGGCGTCGGGCTTCCGCTCGGGATCGGTGTCGGTCTCGACGCCGGCGAGGCGATTCCGGTCGGCGAGGGGTACCGGGGCGGTGCGCTCAATCTCGCCGCGCGACTCTGCTCGCTGGCGGGGCCCGGTGATGTGCTGGCGACAGAGACCGTGCTCCAGCTCGCGCGCGCGGTCGACGGCGTCAAATACGGCGAGCGGCGAGTCGAGCGTGTGAAGGGCTTCGCGGAGCCGGTGACGGCGGTCGAGATCCTGCCGGTGGACCGGCGCGCCAAGCGGTGGACGGTTCCGCGGCCTGAAACGCGCGGCGCGGCGCGCGTCCCGGCGGCGGGGAGTGCGGATCGTGGCAGCCATGGCCCTGGCGGGGGGAGTCGCCGCGGCCATCGTCCTGGGATTCGCGGGCAGCGCCGGCGCCGCCCAGATCAAGCAGAAGTCGCTCGGGCTCGTCAGCCCGTCCGGCAAGGTCGAGGCGCAGCTGCCGCTCGGTGGCCCCGGAGAGACACATCTCGGCGAGGGCTACCTCTGGTTCGGGAACTGGGACGACAAGTTCGTCGAGCGCATCAACCCGCGCACGCACCAGATCGTCCACCCGTCCGTGCCGATCGAGAATGGGTTCGCCGGCATGGCGGTCGGGCTCGGCGGCGTCTGGGTCGTCGACGGCAAGAAGCCTGAGCTCATCCGGATCGATCCGACCTACCTGACGCTCCAGCGAGTTCCGCTTGATATCGGGGACAGCCAGATCGACCACACGGCGTCGACCGAGGTCACCGTCGGAGCCGGCTCGGTCTGGGTCGCAATCGCCGATCACGTGTTCCGCGTCGACCCGAAGAGCCTGCAGCGTGGTCAAGTCGATCCCCGTCTCCAGCGCCGACCTGCTCGCC
Source organism: uncultured Actinomycetes bacterium (assembly GCA_963790845.1). GTDB lineage: Bacteria > Actinomycetota > Thermoleophilia > Gaiellales > Gaiellaceae > Palsa-739. The sequence continues at coordinate 186,174 of CAWBQC010000009.1, forward strand.
TTCGGCGACGGGAACCTCTGGGTCGGGCGCAGCAACGAGTCGAGCATCAGCGAGATCGACCCGAAGATCAACGCCGTCGTGCGGACGAAGAAGCTGCGGGATTGGGTTGCCTCGATTGCCGTCGGCGGAGGCTCGGTCTGGGCGAGCATCGTCCCCGACGACGACGGTCTGGCAGTTCGACGAGGGGAACGGAACCTTCCAGCGCACCTACAACGTGGGCCACAACCCCGGCGACGTGGCCTGGCTCGACGGCGGCCTCTGGGTCGCCGCGGCAGACGGGCTCACACGCATCGACGGGACGTCAAACGCGACGACCAGCTACCCGATCGCCGTCAATTTGGCTTCGCTCGAGGGGGGCAAAGGGGTGCTCTACGTCACGACCGACGTAAGCCCGCCGAAGCTGTCGCCCGTCGCGGCCGACAAGCAGGCGAGCTTCCTGCTGAGCGAGGACTGGCTCGACGACACCGATCCCGCGCACGCGTACCCGAGTGCCTTCCGGGCACAGCTCGAGTACGCGACGGGCGCGCAGCTCCTGAACTATCCCGACGCTTCGGGGCCCCGCGGCGCGCGGCTCGTGCCCGAGGTCGCGGCGGCGATGCCGGCGGTGACCGGCGGCGGCCGCACCTACACGTTCCGGATCCGGCCCGGTTATCGCTTCTCGCCGCCGTCAGGGAAGCCCGTGACCGCGGCCACGTTCCGCTACTCGATCGAACGAGCCCTGTCGCCCAAGCTCGGCCCTGACGCGGCCGGCTACAGCTACCTGTCCGACGTGGTCGGCGCCTCCGCGTTCCACGCGGGCAAGACGCAGCACGTAGCGGGGATCACTGTCTCCGGCGATCGGCTGCGAATCCGGCTCGTCGCACCCGCGGGCGACTTTCTCACGCGTCTCTCGCTGCCGTACTTCGCTGCGGTACCGCTCCACACGCCGATCGTCGCCGGCGGCGTGCAGACACCGATCCCGTCGGCCGGCCCGTATTACCTCGGTGCCGCGTTCGAGGACCAGCTGGTGGTGCTCGAGCGAAACCCGAACTACCACGGGCCGCGGCCGGCGAAGCTCGAGCGGATCACCTACGACCTCAACACCTTCGCGACGCACGCGGTCCAGAACATCGAGGCGGGCAAGGCCGATTACACGGCCGACGTGATCGGCGACTCGCAGTTCAAGCGGGGCGGACTGCTCGACACGAGATACGGAGCTCGGCCATCGCCGCGCGGGTGCTCCCTCGATGCGCTACGCGCCGGCGATCGGCGACGGCTTCATCCAGTTCAACACCCGGACCGGCGCGTTCGCGAACGTCCGGCTCCGCCGGGCGGTCGACCTCGCGCTCGAGCGCACGGCTCTCGCCGGCGTCAACGGCAAGATCCCGAGCTCGCGATACCTTCCGCCGGCGTTCGGCGGGGGTGGCGCACCTGTCGCACAATCGGCCCGACCTGGCACAGGCCCGGAAGCTCGCCGCCGGCTTCCGGGGCCCGGTGACGCTGACGACGGGCACGGATTCGAACTCCCAGGCGATCGCCTCGATCGTCAAGGCGAGCCTTGCGCGGATCGGTCTCGAGGTGCGCGTGGATCCTGAGGCTTCTCCGTACGACGTCCTCAACGGAACGCACTGGGAGATGCTCGACGGTGGCTGGTACTACGACTGGCCCGACCCGGCAGCCTTCCTCAACCTGTTCTTCGACCCGAAGGCCTTCCGGCCACAGTTCTCGCCGCCGACCTGGGCGGTACCGCCTGCCTACCTGCGGAAGCTGCAGGCGGCGAATCGGCTGCGCGGCGCGGCGCGCGCTGCCGCCTATCGCAACCTGGCGCCGCGCCTGGAGCGCGAGGTGGCGCCGATCGCGGTCTACGGTGCGGCCGTCACGCCGGAGTTCTTCTCCGCGCGGATGGGCTGCCAGGTGGAGCAGCCTGTTATCGGCTACGTGGACATCGGCGCCCTCTGTGTTCGCCGTTGATCACGCGGGCTTAGCTCTTAGTGGGGGACGGAGAAGAGGCCGGCGATGCCGACGCCGAAGACAGCCAGGGCGAGGAGCGAGTCCGGTCCGAGCCGCGCACGGCAGTGCATCGGGCGGCTGATCACGCCGAAGCCGTAGATCGCGGTCAGCGCTACGCCGAGAGCAGCGAGCCACGCGTTGAGGTTCCCCGCCGACTGGAGGACCGGCTTCCCGGCGACGAGATCGGCGACGAGGAAGAGGCAGACCTGGAAGGCGTTGCCGCCGAGGATGTCGCCCATCGCGAGCGCGTTGTCGCCGAGCCGCACCGCGGCGATCCCCGACGAGATTTCCGGCAGTGCCGTCGCGGCGGCAAGGACGGTCGCGCCGAAGATCACCCCGTTGATGCCGATCCGGTTCGCGAGGTCGTTGCCACTCGCCTCGAGAGCGACGCCGGCGCCCAGCGTGACGAGGCACGCGAGCCCGAAGATCGCGGCGACCCGGGCGGTGGAGGATCCGGCGTACGGATGCGGCTGGTCCGGGTGCGCCCGCTCGTGGCGGCGGCGTCCCGGTCGGCTCCCCGGCATCTCGATGCTCCAGCGGGGATCCTTGGCGGCTCGGTTGATGACGTAGAGGCCGACGACCCAGACGACCACGATGCCGAGCGAGGCGGGATTGACGCGGCCGCCGATTGCCGTCGAGCGCTTGAGGAGCGAACCCATGTCGACTCCGGCGACGAGGATGATCACGAGCAAGCCCTCGAGCACGGGCGTCAACCTCCCGACGAGGTACGTGAGCGGCCGCTGCGGCCCGACGGCGAAGTCGCAGACGAGCAGCACCATCGTCTGAATCGCGATCCCGCCGATCAGGTTCCCGGCTGCGAGCGGAAGGTTCCCCGACGCTGCCGCCGAGATCGTGATCGCCAGCTCCGGCAGGCTGCCGGCGATCGAGAGCAGGATCAGCCCGCCTACCTCGTCGCCCAGCCCAAGCCGCGCGTCGAGCGCGTCCGTCGCCTTCGAGAGCAGCATGCCGGCCGACCCACGTCGCGCCGGCGGCGGCGAGGAAGATCAGGAGGAGGAGAGGCGAGCCGAGCCCGGCCACGCCGGAAACGATGCGGGCGGCGGCGGACGGAGCAGGATCGCCCGCCGCCGCCTCACATCAGGGGCCTACAGAACGGCCAGGTACTTCTTCATCTCCCACTCGGTGAGCTGGACGCGGTACTCGTCCCATTCCTTCCGCTTCAACTCGACGTAGCGGTCGAAGATGTGCGGGCCGAGCGCCTTGCGCATGAGCTCCGACTGCGAGAACTCGCCGATCGCCTCGCCGAGCGTCTCGGGCAGGGAGACGATGCCGCGCTCCCGCCGCTGCTCGGCGGTGAGGTGGTAGAGGTTCGTCTCCATCGGATCGGGCAGCTCGTAGCCCTTCTCGATCCCCTCGAGCCCCGCGTGTAGGAGCGCCGCGAAGGTGAGGTACGGGTTGCACGCCGGATCGGGGCAGCGGATCTCGGCGCGGGTCGCCTGCTCCGAGCCCGGCTTGTAGAGCGGGATCCGGATCAGCGCGGAGCGGTTCCGCTGCGACCACGCGACGTAGACCGGCGCCTCGAAGCCCGGCACGAGCCGCTTGTACGAGTTGACCCACTGCGCGAAGACGGCCGAGAGCTCGCGCGCGTGACGCAGCTGGCCGGCGATGAACGCCTTGGCGACGTCGGAGAGGTGCCACTTGTCGTCTCCGTCGAAGAACGTGTTGTGTCCGTCGGTGAAGAGCGACATGTGCGTGTGCATGCCCGAGCCGTTCTCGCCGAACAACGGCTTCGGCATGAACGTCGCGTGGTAGCCGTGCTGCTTCGCGACCTCCTTCACGACGAGCCGGTACGTGAGCATGTAGTCGGCCATGTCGAGCGCGCCGGCGTAGCGGATGTCGATCTCGTGCTGCGACGGGCCGACCTCGTGGTGGTGGTACTCGACCGGGATGCCCATCGACTCGAGCGCGCGGATCGTGTCGCGCCGGATGCCGGTCGCCGCGTCGAGCGTCGTCTGCGCGAAGTAGCCGCCCTCGTCGAGCGTCTCGGTGCCGTGCTCGTCCTTGAAGAGGAAGTACTCCGCCTCGGGGCCGATGTTGAACGTGTCGAAGCCCATCGCTTCCATCCGCTCGAGCGCGCGCCGGAGCGCGTAGCGCGGGTCGCCCAGGTACGGCTCCCCGTCCGGCGTGACGACGTCGCAGATCATCCGGCCCGTCTTGCCGTCGGGCAGCACCCGGAACGTCTCCGGGTCGGGGATCGCGACCATGTCCGACTCCTCGATCGCGTTGAAGCCGGTGATCGACGAGCCGTCGAAGCCCATTCCGTCGTCGAGCGCGCCTTCGACCTCGCCGATCGTGATCGCGAAGCTCTTGAGATGCCCTTCGAGGTCGGTGAACCAGAGGAGCACGTCCTCGATGCCGCGGGCCTCGATCTCCGCGAGCACCTCCTTGCGCGTCCCCGGGTCCGATGTGGCCCGGTCCCTGCTCTCCACGTAACTCATTCTCCCTCCCGAATCGGTCGTAGAAATGCAAAAAGCCCCGGCCGCCACCTTCTGTGGAGACCGAGGCTTCGTCGCCTCGCAAATGTTCGCCCCGAAGTATAGGGGTCGTTCGGACGGATTGCTCGCTACCCTCGAGCAGCGCCTTTCGCATGGCTCGGACTCTCGCCGCCCTTTCCGCCCTCGTCGTCGCCGTCACGCTCGTTTCGGCGCCGCACGCGGCGCGCTCGCGCAGCGCCGGGCAGTACGTCGCGCCGGCCGGCTCGGGCGCTCTGTTCCTCATCAGCGGCCACGGCTACGGGCACGGCGTCGGCATGGGGCAGTGGGGCGCGCAGGGCTACGCGCTGCAGGGCTACACCGACGATCAGATCCTCGCCGCGTACTACCCCGGCACGGTCGCCGGCCAGACGACGACGGAGTCGATTCGCGTACTCCTCGCGAGCGGGAAGAAGACCCTGAAGATCTCCTCCCGCAAGGCGATCACCGTCGATGACGGCGACGGGATCGAGCACACACTGGCGGCGGGCAAGACGACGCTCACGTCGGCGCTCGAGCTGGCCGTGGACGGCGGGCCTGCGCAGGCCCTCACACCGCCGCTCACCCTCTCGCCCGCGGGCGGATCGACGCTGACCCTCGGCCGCGCGTATCGCGGCCGGCTCTCCGTCGACGTCGTGAACGGCAAGCTCCGCGCGATCAACGTTCTGCCGCTGGAGCAGTACCTCTACGGCGTCGTGCCGGCGGAGATGCCGTCGGCCTGGCTGCCCGCCGCGCTCGACGCGCAGGCCGTCGCCGCGCGGTCGTACGCGCTCGCCGGCCGCCGTGCGGGAGCGCCGTTCGACGTCTCCTCGAGCGGACAGTCGTATCTCGGAGTCTCCGTCGAGACCCCGGCCGCGACGCAGGCAGTCGACGTGACCGCGGGCGAGGTTCTCCTCTACAACGGCAACGTCGCCGACACGCTCTTCTCGTCGAGCACCGGCGGCCGGACGCAGTCGGCGACTCGACGCCTTCGGCCCGCCCGGCCGGCCGTATCTCGTCTCGGTCGACGATCCGTACGACACGATCTCCCCGTACCACAACTGGGGGCCCGTGGCGGTCACGGGCAAGACGCTCGGCAAGGCTCTCGGCGTCACGGGTCGCGCCACTGATGCGACTGTCAAGCGCAACGCGTCGCGCCGCGTGAAGACCGTGGCGATCACCTCGCTCGTGCGCGGAGTCCCGGCCACCACGTCCGTGGGCGGGGCGGCCACGCGGTCGGCGCTCGGCCTCCGCTCGACGTGGTTCAGCGTCGGCGTGCTCGCACTCCAGCCGCCGGCACCGAATCCACCCGTAACATCCGGCACGAGGATCGTCCTGACCGGCATTGTGCGAGGCGTTCGCGACGTCGTCGTGCAGGAACGCGCTAAGGGAATGCCATGGAAGCAGCTCAAATCGATCGCTCCGGCCGCGAAAACCGGCGCCTTCCGCCTCGTCGTCAGGCCGGCGGCGACGACGGACTACCGGCTGGCGACCGTGCGCGACGCGGCTGCGTTCGTGCGTATCCGCGTCCAGCCAAGCGCCTGAACTCCGGCTACCGTGAAGCCGTGAAGAAGCTGCGGCTGGCGCTGCCCGCCGCGGTGGCGGCCGCACTGGTTGCGACCTCCGCCGCTGCGGCCTTCACGCCGACCAACACCTACTACCCGAAGCAGTGGTACCTGGCGCAGGACCAGGCCTTCGACGCCTGGCCGACGATGCCGGCCCTCCAGCCTGTCAAGGTCGCCCTCATCGACTCCGGGGTCGAGTGCGCGCTTCCCGACTTCGCGAGCCAGATCGCGGCCTCGAAGAGCTTCGTCGGGGGCAGCCCGTGTATCGACAACGAGGGGCACGGAACGATCGTGGCCGGCGAGATCGCAGGCGCGCTCAACGAGGCCGGAGTGGTCGGCCTCGCCTACTCCTCCCAGCTCGTCGTGGCGAAGGTGGTCGCCTCCGACGGCACGATCCCGCTCAGGGCCGAGGCAGACGCCATCCGGTGGGCCGTCCAGCAGGGCGCGCGGGTCATCAACATGAGCTTCGGCGCCGTCCGCGATCCGGACAATCCCGCCCTGGACACGTATTCGAAGGTCGAGGCTCAGGCTGTCGCTTACGCCGTCAAGCACGGAGCGATCGTGGTCGCAGCGGTAGGGAACTCCGACGAGGCGTACGCGACGCCCTGGCCGTACGCGAGCTGGCCGGCGGCGCTGCCACACGTGATCGGCGTCGGCGCGCTGAGCCGGTCGGGGGACGTCCCGGCCTTCTCCGATCAAGATCCGATCTTCGTCGACCTCGCCGCGCCGGGAATGGGCATCTTCTCCACCTTCCCCAGGCTCCTGACAGGTGCGCAGCCGAGTTGCGTCCCGCAGGGCTATACCGACTGCGCGACCGGCGACTACCACCGGCCGGAGGGGACCTCGTTCGCGGCGCCGCAGGTGTCGGCTGCCGCAGCCGTCCTCCTGGGAGCCAACCCCGCGCTCACTCCCAGCCAGGTGACGACGATCCTCGAGCGGAACACCGATGAGGTCGACGCCACAAGCGGGTGCGCCGCCTGTCCGACGGGCCGCGACAAGTTCAGCGGCTGGGGACGCCTCGACGTCGCGAAGGCGGTGGCCGCGGCGAGCCCGGGGAATCCGCTTCCGCCGTCCGACCATTTCGAGCCCAACGACAGCCTCTCGCAAGCGCACATGCTGCGGGGGTCGCGGCCGATCGCCGGTGCCACGCTCGACTACTGGGATGACCAGGTGGACGTCTACCGCGTAAAGCTCGCGCGCGGGCAGCGGCTGCTGGCGCGGGTGCAGGCGCGACCGAGCGTCAATCTGATCCTTCGCGGCGGTTCGAAACGGCAGCTGGCGCACACGGCCGGCCCGGGCCAGAGGCAGCACCTCTCGTACCGGGTGCGTCAGACCGGCTGGTACTACGTCGAGGTGCGTATCGGGCGCCCCGGAGCGGGCCGCTACACGCTGCGGCTCAGAGAGAGCTCGTAGCGCGGCTACTGGTTCTCGAGCAGCTCGTCCTCGGCGACGGGCCGCATCACGCGCGCGGGGCTGCCGACGACGAGCATCCGCGCCTCGACGTCCTTCGTCACGACCGCGCCGGCGCCGACGAACGCGTCCTCGCCGATCTCGATGCCCGGGAGGAGGATCGCGCCGCCGCCCACCCGCGCGCCGCGCCGGATCGTCGGGCCCTTGATCAGCTCGTGTCGCCGCTCGGTGCGGCCCATGAAGTTGTCGTTCGTCGTCACGACGCACGGAGCGATGAAGACGTGCTCCTCGAGCGTCGAGTAGGCGGTGATGTACGCCTCGGCCTGGATCTTCGTCATCGCCCCGATCGTCGTGTCGTTCTCGACGAGCGAACCGCGGCCGATCACGACGTCGTCGCCGACGACGACCCGCTCGCGGACGCATGACTGGTCGCCGAGGATCACGCGCGCCCCGACCTTCGCGCCCGCGAAGACGACCGCGCCGGTGGAGACGATCGTCCCGTCCCCGATCTCGGTGGGCGGGAGCTCCTCCCGCTTCACCGTCGAGCGCGGCGAGAGCGACGGCTGCTTGCCGACGACCGCGTGCTCCAGCACCTTGACGCCCTCGCCGAGCACCGTGCCCGGGTAGACGATCGCGGTCTCGTGGATCTCAGCCACGCAGCGACTCCGTCAGGAGCTCGAGCGCTCGCACGACCTCGAGCCCGTCGTGCATCTCGCGGCCGTCCCAGCCCTCCTGCACGAGCCGCAGGAAGTGCTGGCACTCGAGCCGCAGAGGCTCGGCGTTCGAGACCTTCGGGCTGAAGATGTCGCCGGTCCGCGTCCGCCACTCGCCGTAGGTGTCGGAGGGCTGCTCCGGCGCCTTGTCGTAGACCGTGATCTTCCGGTCGAGATCCATGTCGTCGAAGACGGCCATCTTGTCGCGCCCGACGACGGTGAACCGCCGCATCTTGTGCGGGTCGAGCCACGACAGGTGCATGTGCGCGATCTTCCCCGACCCGAAGCGGAGGTAGCAGAAGACGACGTCCTCGACGCCCTCGTTGAGGAAGGCGTGGCCGTGCGCGGCCGCCTCGACGATCTCCTCCTGGATCAGGTAGAGGATCACGGACAAGTCGTGGACGCCGAGCGACCAGAGCGCGTTCTCGTCCTTGCGGATCTTGCCGAGGTTCTGGCGGTTGCCGTAGACGACGAGCACGTCGCCGAGCTCGCCCTCCTCGACGAGCTCCTTCAGCTTCTGGACGCCGGGGTGGTAGAGGAGGAGGTGGCCCGGCATGAGGACGAGGCCTTGCCTCTCGGCGATCGCGATCAGCTCCTCCATCTCCGCCGCGCGCATCGCCGGCGGCTTCTCGACGAAGACGTGCTTGCCGGCCTCGAGCGCAGCCTTGGCGAGCGGGAAGTGGGTCGGCACGGGCGTTGCGATGACGACGGCATCGAGGTCGTCGGCGGCGATCATCTCGGCGAAGTCGCCCGTCACGCGCGCGCCGGGGTAGCGGCGTGCGAACTCCTCCCGCAGCTCCTCGCTCGCGTCGCAGAGCCAGCAGAGGTCTGCCTCGTCGTCGAAGACGCGCGCGAGGTTCCGGCCCCAGTAGCCGAGTCCTACCTGCCCAACTCGCAGCGTCACAGCTTGAACACGTGCTCGGCGGCGGTGCCCTTCACGCCGGTCGCGTTGCGGAGGTCGACGACGAGCGAGGCCTCGTCCACGAGCCGGTCGTAGTCGAGCGACGAGTGGTCGGTGACGACGACGACGCAGTCGATATTTGCCGGGCTCGTACGGAACCGCTGGACAGCTCGACGCCCTCCTCGTGGATTCGCGGCACGTGGGGGTCGTGGTACGCGACGTCGGCGCCGGCGTTCTGCAGCAAGGAGATGAGCTTCAGCGCCGGCGACTCGCGCAGGTCGCCGATGTCCGGCTTGTAGGAGACGCCGAGCACGAGGATCTTCGAGCCCTTCATGGCGCGCTGTGCGTGGTGGTTCAGCGCCTGCGAGACGAGCGAGCGGCAGAAGTACGGCATCTCCTCGTTGACCTTGCCGGCGAGCTCGATGAACTCCGTGTAGAAGCCGAACTCGCGCGCCTTCCACGTCAGGTAGAAGGGGTCGACCGGGATGCAGTGGCCGCCGAGGCCCGGCCCCGGGCTGAAGCGCATGTAGCCGAACGGCTTGGTCGCGGCGGCGTCGACGACCTCCCAGATGTCGATGCCCATCCGGTCGCAAAGGATCGCGAGCTCGTTGACGAGCGCGATGTTGACCGAGCGGAAGATGTTCTCGAGCAGCTTCGTCAGCTCGGCCGCCTCCGGGCTCGAGAGCTCGTGCACGGTGTCGATCGCCTTTCGATAGACCTCGGCGGCGCGGCGGCTGCACTCGGGCGTGATCCCGCCGAGCACCTTCGGTGTCGTCTTCGTCGTCCAGTCCTCGCGGCCGGGGTCGACGCGCTCCGGCGACATCGCCAGGAAGAAGCCCTCGCCGGCACGCAATCCGCTCCCAGCCTCGAGGATCGGTTGCAGCACCTCGCGCGTCGTGCCCGGCCACGTCGTCGACTCGAGCACGACGACTTGCCCCTCGCGGATGACCTCGCCGAGGCGGCGAGCCGCGCTCTGCACGATCGAGAGGTCGGGCTCGCGCTGGCGTGAGAGCGGCGTCGGCAGGGCGATGAGGATCGCGTCGGCATCGCGCACCTCCTCGTAGTTCGTCGTCGCGTGGATCAGCCCGCGCTCGACGAGAGGCGCCAGCCGCTCACCCGGGACGTCGAGGATGTGCGACTCGCCGCGGTTCAGGGCGGCGACGACGTCCTCGACCACGTCGACGAGGAGGACACGGCAGTCCGCCTCGGCAAATGTGGTGGCCAGCGGCACGCCGACGTAGCCGGCGCCGACTACGGCGACGTCGTACTCAGCCATGCGCGGCAAGGCTAGCTGCGACCCGTTCCGCGGCGTGACCGTCACCGTAGAGCGGCGGCGCGTCGGCCGGGAACTGCGCGTTCGCGAGCGTGGCCGCGAGCCCGCGCGGGTCTGCGGGATCGACGAGCGTGTTCGCGCCTACGCGAACCGTGTCGACCCATTCCGTGCTCGGCCGCAGGGTGATGCACGGGATGCCGAGCCAGAACGCCTCCTTCTGCAGACCGCCCGAGTCGGTAACGACGCGCGACGCACCGGCGACGAGAGCGAGCATCTCGAGGTAGCCGAGCGGCGCGATCGGCTGGACCGTCGGCGCGAGGAGAATGCCGTGCTCGTCCAGGACGTGGCGCGTCCGCGGGTGTACGGGGAAGACGAACGTCCAGCCCGTCGCGTTGACCTCGTCGACGATGCGCCGCAGCTGCGCGGGCTCGGTGTTCGCGGCGCGGTGCAGCGTGAGCGCGGCGTACGGCTTCGCGTACGGCGGTGGCGTGCGCATCGCGATCGGGCAGGAAGAGGTCGAGCGCGTCGCGCATCACGTCGCCGACGACGTCGATGCGGCCGGGGACGCCCTCGCGGCGCAGCGTCTGGAGCGAGCCCTCGTCGGGGCAGAGGAGGAGCGCGGCCGTCGCGTCGACCGCGATCCGGTTGTGCTCCTCCGGCATCGACAGGTCGCCGCTGCGCAGCCCGGCCTCGACGTGCGCGACCGGGACGCCGCCGTCCTCGGCCGCCTCCGCCCCCGCCAGCGTCGAGTTCGTGTCGCCGTAGACGAGCGTCCAGTCGGGCCGTTCCCGAGCGAGCACCTCCGCGATCGCGGGCCGCATCGCCTCCGCGTCGGCGGTGTGGAGGTCGAGCCGGTAGCGCGGCTCGGGCAGCCCGAGCTCCTCGTAGAAGACGTCCGACAACTCGTGATCCCAGTGCTGCCCGGTGTGGAGGCCGACCTCTTCGATCCCGGTCTCGCGCAGCGCGGCGCTGACGGGCGCCGACTTGATGAACTGCGGGCGGTTGCCGACGACGGAGAGGACCTTCACGGGAGCGAGGCTACAATGGCCCGCCACTGTGCCCGATCAGTGGGGCCGTTAGCTCAGCTGGTAGAGCAGGGGACTCTTAATCCCAAGGTCGCAGGTTCGATCCCTGCACGGCCCATCGAGAAGTGCCTGCAGACAGAATCTTTTCGGCGAGCGGCTGTCCGCAGGAAACCCATGACGCTCGACGGTGCGGGGCCCCCGATGGAAGGCCCCGCAGCAGTCCCGATCGAGTCGTCCTAGGGGACGAGGACACCGTCGACCAACAGCTGGATCGTGCCCGCTGCTAGTCCGCCGGCCGAAACCGTGTCGGTGCCTGTGAAGGTCTCGACGTCGAGCTGGTCGGCGGCTTCTGCGTGCAGAAGGTTGACCGCCGGCGTGAGGTCGCTCACGTTCACATTGCCGGCCGCACCGGCGACGGTGACAGCGTCGTCTCCGTTGGTGCCGTTGACGATGACGTGATCGGTCTGGCCGTCACCGGTGGTGCCGCCGAGGGTGCCGGCGAGGTCGAGGTTGACGCTGTGACGTCGGTGCCGGTCAGGTCGTTGACCGTGACGTCGTCGGCGCCGCCGAGCGCGTTGAAGGTCGACGAACTCGACGCCGTCGGTGTCCATCGTGATGTTGCCCGGGTTGCGGAAGAAGCGCAGCCGGTTCCCGTTGGCCGACAGGTCGACGTTCTCGGCGCCGCCGCCGCCGTTGAACACCATCGTGTCGGTGCCGTCGCCTGGCCCTCGATCGTGTCGCTGCCGTCGCCCGGATCCCAGACGAACGTGTCGTCGCCGGCGCCGAGAGCCGCGCGTGTCGTTGCCGCCGTTGCCGTCGATCGAGTCGTTGCCGTCGCCGCCGAGGAGCGTTCCGCGCCGGGGCCGCCGGCGATCGTGTCGTTGCCGTCGCCGCCGTCGAGGAACTCGCTGATCGCCTCGGCCGCGAGGCCGGTCGCGGAGATGGCGTCGTTGCCGCCGAGGCCGTCGACGGAGAGCTGGTCGGTCGGCTCCTGATGCTGGATCGCGACCTGCGCCTGCAGGCCCGGACACCGTGATGCCCGACGCGTCGCCGGAGGCGGTGATCGCATCGTTCACGTCGGTGCCGTTGACGACCACGCGGTCGGTCTGGCCGTCGCCCGCGGCGCCGCCGAGCGCGCCGGCGAGGTCGAGGTTCGACGCTCGTGACGTCGGTGCCGGTCAGGTCGTTGACCGTGACCGCGTCGGCGCCGCCGAGCGCGTTGAAGTCGACTCGCTCGACGCCGTGCGTGTCCATCGTGATGTTCCCCGGGTTGCGGAAGAACCGCAGCCGGTTGCCGTTCGCCGACAGGTCGACCTTCTCGGACGCGGCGGCGCCGTTGAACACCATCGTGTCCGTGCCGTCCTCGCCCTCGATCGTGTCGCTGCCGTCGCCCGGGTCCCAGACGAACGTGTCGTCGCCGGCGCCGAGGAGCGCGACGTCGTTGCCGCCGTTGCCGTCGATCGAGTCGTTGCCGGCGCCGCCGATGCAGCGTCTCCGCACCGGCGCCGCCGGCGATCGTGTCGTTGCCCGGCGCCACCGTCGATCGTCGTCGGGATGGCGTTGGTGAACGCGCCGTTCGCTGTCGTCGATGCGGACGATGTCGTCGCCGCTGCGCCGGCATCGACGCTGATCTGCGCGATCGTCGGCTCGCGTGGAAGCTGAAGTCGGCCGAGCCGTCGTCGCCGACGTCCACCTGGACAACTGTCTGGATTGCCGGCCTGCGAGCCGAAGAGCGATCGCATCGTTCGCGCCGGTCCCCCGCACACGCAGGGTGTGATGCTCGAGCCGCACGTGCGCGGCCTCGTGGTGGTTCGCAGGCGGGGGCGGAGCCGCGGCTCCCTGCGCTGGGAGGAGCGCGGCCGCGGCGACGGCGGCGACTGCCGCCGCCACCGGCAGGAGCCGCCCAGACCAAAGTGTGTTCGTCATGCCATTTCCTTTCCGAGTCGTTGACCCCTCCGTCGCCTAGAGACCCCGAAGTCGCGCGTCTATTCCGGCGCCGTCTCCGCCGGGAATAGCGAACGGCGCACGGTGTCTTTACGGGTGTGAGCCGAGGTTACCGTGGTGGTCGCCATGTCGATGAGACGGGGTCGCGAGGACGACGCTGACGCTCGACGAGATCGCCGAGCTCGCGGCGCTCGCGGACGGCTCGCTCTCGCCCGAGCGGCGCGCGGCGCTCGAGGCGCGAATTGCCGCGTCGCCGGACCTGGCCGACCGGCTCGCCGAGCAGGAACGGGCGGTCGCGCTCATAGGCCGTGCCGCAGACGAGGTCGATGCCCGGCGGGGCTGCAGGCGCGCCTCGAGGCGCAACGATCCGCACGTAGCGTCCGGCGCCCGCGACGCCTCGCTCTCGCCGGAGTCGCCGCGGCGGCGGTTGCGGCCGCAGCGATCGGTGTCGCCGTCGTCGGCTCCGGCCGCTCCGGCGCGCCGCTTCCAGGCCGCGCTCGGGCCGACCGCGCTCGAGCCCGGGGCCGGCGGCGAGGCGACGCTGACGAAAACATCATCGGGGTGGCGGATCCAGCTCGACGCCACAGGACTTCCGCGCCTCGCGGGCGGCGCGCTTCTACGAGGCCTGGCTGCGAAACTCGGCCGGCGTGCTCGTGCCGATCGGGACGTTCAACGAGGGCCGGAACGTGCACGCTCTGGGCGGGCGTCCCGCCGACGAGCTTCACGGTGCTGACCGTCACGCGCGAGCGGGCGGACGGCGATCAGGCGTCATCGGGCGAGAAGGTGCTCGTCGGTACCGTCCGCGCGGCGGCTGATCGTTCTCAGTCGGCGTCGCCGTCGATCCGCCGCACGACCTGCTGGCGGGCGCGGTAGAGGCGGCTCATCACGGTCCCCTCGCGGATCCGCAGGGCTCGAGCGGCCTCCTTGTAGGAGAGGCCGGTGACGTCGACCGCGACGAGCACGTCGCGATAGTCGGCCGGAAGCGCGGCGACGGCGGCATAGACCTCGCCGGCCTCGAAGGCAGCCGCCGGGTCGATGGCGCGCGGGTCGGCGACGACGTCGAGCTCGTCGGGGAGCGGCGCGGGGCGGAGCCGGCGGCTCTCCGTGCGCTTCTGATTCAGGAATGTGTTGCGGAGCGTTCGGAGGAGATAGCCGAGGTCGTCCTCGTTGCGGAGGAAGCGGGGCTTCGCGAGCACCCGGGCGTACGTCTCCTGTACGAGGTCCTCGGCGTCCTCTCGCGACCCGCACAATGCCCACGCCGCCCGGAAACAGCCGGTCGACGTGGTCGCTCGCCTGCTGGGGATCGAGTCGCACCCGCTCGGCTGAGGACACTACCCGGATGAGCGCCGCCTGCTCCATCTCTCGTCCGATCCCTGAAACCCAGCTCAGCCCGGCTGCGCCGCGGTGGCGGCGAGGGTCGCGAGCAAGGTCAGCGCCGTGGCGGCCGGTGTGCCCGGCTCGGCGCTGTAGACCATCAACACCTGCCCGCCCGAGCCGGGAACAGTCAGCCGATCCCAGTCCAGCTCGATCACGCCGACCTCGGGGTGGTTGAACGTCTTCCGGCCGTGCATCCTCTTCACGACGCCGTGCTCGTCCCACAGCTGTCGAAAGACCGGCGAGCGCTCCTGGAGCTCGGAGATCAGAGCCCGCACCCGCGGTTCGGGCCGTCCGCGCTCGTACCGGACACGGAGTGCCGCAACAAGCCCGCTGCCGTCCCAGCCGCCCGCGAAGTAGAGCTCTCGAATCTCGGGATCGAGGAAGATGAGCCGCGCCATGTTCCGGTCTTCGTGTGGCCGCCGCTCGAAGCCGCCGAACAGAGCCGAAGCGGTCGGGTTCCACGCGAGCAGGTCGAGCCAGGGCCCGACGATGAAGGCCGGGAGCGGCTCGACGGCGGCGAGCAAGCGAAGTAGGCCGGCGCGGACATCCACGAGAGGGTCGATGTCGTGCGCCGCGGCGGCCCGGCCGGCGAGGGTGAAGAGATGGGCCCGCTCCAGGGTGTCGAGCCTGAGGGCGCGGGCCAAAGAGTCGAGCACCGCTTCGGAGGGTCGGATCCTGCCACCCTCGAGCCGCTTGATGTAGTCGACGCTCACGGAGGCGAGCGCGGCGACCTCTTCGCGTCTCAGTCCCTCGACCCGCCGGCCGCGGCCGGCCCTGAACCCGACATCCTCGGGCCGGAGCTGCGCCCGCCGTGACCGGAGAAACTCACCCAGCTCGTTGCTCATGCAGCAATTGTCGCAGGCCGCCGAACCGCTAATCCAGGGCTGATTTGTCCCCGTCTGGCGGGAATACGCGGCGGCCTGCTTGCAACTTCGCGGCCCGCACGCTCACTCGTCGGCGACGGGAGACGAGCTCGCCGAACGACGCGGCGAGCTGTGCGAACGGGTGGTGAAAGGCCTCGAGAGCACGCTCGGGCGCGACGTCGAAGACGAGAGTCTCCTCGGACGGTGCGTCCCAGACCTCCACCGAGATGCCGTTGTCGAGCGGGCTCCAGCAGAGCGCCACTTCGATCCCGCCGCTGACGCGGCGTGCGAGCTCGCGGCGGTGCTGCTCTTTCATGATCACAGTCCTCTCTTTCGCATCTTGGGGGGAATCGGTTGGGGCCGCCCGCACTCAGGCGGCCCCGCTAGTCGTCGCCTAGTAGCCGCCGCCGTACCCGCCGGTGGAGCCGCTCGTGACGATCTTCGTGCCGGCGGGCGAGAGCACCCACCACTCTCCACCGGAGAGGTCGAGGCCCTGGCCGTTGGTCTGGCCTTTCGCCGTGTCGCCCACGTATCTGTAGAGCGGGTGGTGGCGGTACGTGACCTGCCGGCGGCCGTCGGCGCGGCGGGTCGTGCCGAGCAGCGATGCCTTCGCTCCCGTGCCCGCACGCAGCTTGCCCGATGCGATCACCGGCGGCCAGTAGGTCGCGCACGAGCCCGAGCAGGCGCTCTTGCCGTTTCTGTCCTTGGCGAAGAGATAGAGCGTGCGACCACGCCGGTCGACGAGGATCTGTCCCAGCTTCGAACTGGCAACGGCAATCGTGGTGCCGGTGCGCGCTCCGAGAGGACGACGACGACGCCGACGCGACGCTCAGCCCGAACGTGAGCGACAACGCGGCGGCGACTGCACCGATCGTGAGAACCAAGGCCTTCATTTCATGCTCCTTCCGGATGCGTTTCGCTATCGGGTTGCGATAGCTGCTGTCGACCGAGAAGGACTCCTGCGAACCGCGGTTATTCCCGTCGCCCGCTACGAGCGGCTCGAGTGCGTTGTCAGTCTGAATTCTCCTGTTTCACGTTGCGGCCGCTGGCAACCAGGCTTCTACGAGCAACGAGCCGGGCACGGCCGCGAGAGGAGCCAAGGCATGAAGGCAGTCGTCTACCACGGCGTCGGTGACATCAGGCTGGACGACGTCGCAGAGCCCACGATCAAGGAGCCGACGGCCGCGACCGTGCGGCTGACCGCGAGCGCGATCTGCGGCACCGACCTCCATTTCGTCCGCGGCACGATGCCCGGCACGAAGGAACGCCGGATCCTCGGCCACGAGGGCGTCGGCGTCGTCGATGAGATCGTCACGCAGGTCGAGGACGTCGCCGACGCGCTCGAGGCGTACGAGCAGTTCGACCGTCGGCAACCCGGGTGGCTCAAGGTCGCCCTGGCGGGCGTCTCGGCGCGCGCATGAGCAGCAACGGCGGTCGTCCGCACGAGGAGCAGGTACGCATCGTCCTGCGCCCGATCGGGAGCGGGCTGCCGCTCGGATTCTTCTCGTTCGCGATCGGGATGCTCCTGCTGGGGACGCAGGCGCTCGGCTGGATCCCGGTGGACGAGCAGAAGGACGTCGGCATGGCGCTGATGGCGTTCG
The DNA here is from genome assembly GCA_963790845.1 of uncultured Actinomycetes bacterium. Lineage (GTDB taxonomy): Bacteria > Actinomycetota > Thermoleophilia > Gaiellales > Gaiellaceae > Palsa-739. Next base: position 203,303 of record CAWBQC010000009.1, read on the forward strand.
TGTTTCCGCTCGAGCTCGTGGCGACGACCGTCGCCTTCCTCGCCCGCGACACCCTCGGCGCGACGACGCTCGGCCTGTTCACGACCTCGTGGCTGACGCTGGGCTGGCTCTACCTCGCGTCGCCGGCCGGCTCCACGAGCGTCACCGTCGGCATCTACCTCTTCGGCTTCGCTACCGCGGTGTTACTGCTGGCGCTGATCTCGACCCTCGGCAAGCCGTTCTTCTCGGTGCTGCTCCTGCTCAGCGCCGCGCGGATGGTGCTCTCCGGCTACTACGAGGTCGGGGGCGCGCAATCGTGGGAGCGGATTGCGGGCGGCGTCGGGATCGCACTCTGCGCCTTCGCGATGTACGGGGGTGCCGCGCTCGCCCTCGAGGACGCCCGGCACCGCGAGCTGCTGCCGCTCTTCCGCCGCGGGGGCGCCGACCGGGCGTTCCAGGGCTACGAGGCGCAGCTCGAGCGGCTCGAAGGGGAGCCGGGAGTGAGGCAGCAGCTATGACGCTATCTCAGCCAGGGCGCGAGCCTCTTCGTGATCTCGGTGCAGCCGGATGGTCTGACGATGCGCTCGCGGACGCGACCATCTGCGACCACGAGGAGTGAAGCTCGAGTGGTTGGCCCGGTGCTGGAGGACCTGAGCCAGGAATCCCTCGGCGCGCCGCGAGGGGACTCGGCCGGAATCGACTGCCTCCCGGCTTCTGGTCGGTGCAGCGCTCATGAGGCGCGACCGTCTGCGAGCTTGCGCGAGTCATCCAGGATCGCCGTCCGCGCGCCGGCACCGACCTTCTCGACGACGACCGAATCCGTCCCCGAAAGCACCTCGACCACCCGTTCCTCCGGGCTGACGTGGTCTGCCAGAACCAGGAATCGCGTCGGAAAACGGCGGACAGCCTCGTACTGCTGATGCGAGACGGACAGGCGCGCGAAGCATTCTCCGAGCTCGCACTCACAACAAAGCTCCAGCGCCTCGTCGGCGTCGAAGGTGTCGGCGATCCGCCGAATCTCGTCGTTCAGATGGCGGAACAGCACCTGCCTTTGCGCACCGGCCGCAGCCCCGTCGCCGTCGGGTGCAGCCGCTGCCTGGGCGCCGTGCGGTATGGACATCCGAGCAGACCTCCTCGATCGGCGTTCCTATCGACCGAGGGATCGGCCCCGAGCCCGAAGGACCCCCACCGCTCCCCGTCACACGCTGCAAGTGCGGGCGCTACCGGCCTGGCGCGCCCTCACCAAGACGATCGTATCCCCAAACGAACAAGACCGCGGTCCGGGTTCGGCCGCCATCGGCACTGACGATTTGCCTGCGCCGGCGAGAGGCGGCAGAGTGCGCGGCACAGCCGGCGACGTGAAGGAGCACGTTCGATTCCGTTCGATCTGGTCATCGAGATCAAGCACGAGCCCGGCGCTCTCGCGCGTGTCGCCGCCGCCGTCAGCGATGCGGGCGTCAACCTTGCGGCCGCGACGTGCCTGGGCGCCACCGACGACGTCGAGCTGCACATCCTCGTGCCGCACCCCGAGGCTGTGAAGCATGCACTGGCGATCTCGCACCTCGCCGTCAGCCGGGAGCGCGAGGTGGTCGTCGTCGACGTCGAAGACCGGCCGGGAGTGCTCGCCGACCTGACCCGGAAGGTCGCGCAGGCCGGCATCGACCTCGACCTCGTCTACATCGCGACGCGAAACCGCCTCGTCTTCGGGGCCGCCGATCTCGACGGCTTGAAGGCCGTTCTCGAGGAGTACGCCTAAGAGCTTCCCGCAGCGCCTCTGGCCTTTCCGCCGGGGATCGTGCAGACTGCGACGAGCAGGAAGGGACGCAGCCTTGGGGGGCAGAGCGACGAGCAGCGGCACGGAACCGCTGGCGACAACGGCTGAGAACGTCGACGACGCCGTCCGCAGGCTGGTCGTCGAGCGCTCGCACGACCTCGTCACGCTCTGCGATCCGTCCGGCGCGATCGTCTACGCGTCGCCTTCCTGGACCGGCCTCGGCTGGAAGCCGCGCGCGCTCGTCGGCGTCCCGGTGCTCGACGTCATCCACCCCGACGACGCCTCCAAGGCGACAGCGGCGTGGATGGAGGTCGCCTCCGGAACCGACGTGGACGCCGTGACCATCCGCCTCCGCCGGGAGAACGGGAGCTACGGGTGGTTCGAGGTGAACGGGTCCGCCGTCAGCGACGCCGACGGCGAGCTTCGCTTCCTCCTCGGGACTGCGCGCGACGTCAGCGAGCGGGAGGAGCTGCGCTGGCGCCTGCGCGACCTCGATGCCGTCTACCGCTTTGCCGACGCCGTCGCCGGCGCCCCCGCACTCGACGACGTGCTCGGAGAGGCGCTCGACGCGCTGCTCGAGGCGACCGGAGCAGACCGAGCTGCGGTATTGCTCGCCGACGACGAGGGGGTGCTCCGTTTCCGCGCCTGGCGCGGCCTCTCGGATCGCTATCGCGCCTACACGGAGGGACGATCGCCATGGCCGCCGGAGGACGACGACCCGGACCCGGTCCTCGTCGAGGACGTCGGCGCCGCGGGCTACGAGGCCGCGCTCGAGCGGGCCTTGCGCAAGGAGGGAATCGGGGCTCTCGCCTTCGTCCCGCTCGTCCGTGGCGGCCAGCTGCTCGGGAGGATCACGCTCTACCGCAACGCACCGCATCGGTGGAGCGACCGAGAGGTGCTCCTCTCGCGGACGATCGGGAATCACCTCGCCTCGGTCGTCGACCGCGCGTACGCGCAGCAGGCCCTGCACGAGTCGAGCGAGCAGCTCGCGAGCATCTTGAGGACGGTCGACGAAGGGATCACGGCGACGAATCGCGAGGGTCGTTTCCTGTTCGCCAACGACGCCGCGGCGCGTCACGTCGGGCTCGCCTCCGGTGACGAGCTCGTCGCGCTGTCTCTACGCGAACGAGGGGCGCTCTACGAGGTGTTCGACGGCGAGGGAAACCGGCTGGCCTTCGACGCCCTGCCACCGGCGAGAGCGCTGGGCGGTGCGGAAAGCTCAGCCGTCGTCCGGATCTGCTCCAAGGCCGACGACTGGGAGCATTGGGTCGCGCTTCGGTCGACCCCGGTGTTCGCCGCCGACGGCAGCGTCGAGCTCGTCGTCAACGTCACGCGCGACATCACGCAGGAAACGGTCGCGGCGCAGCGCGAGGAGGACGCGCGCCGCGAGGCCGAGGGCTCGCGCGCCCGGCTCGCCCTGCTCCTCGAGGCCACGGAGCAGCTGAGCCAGACGCTCGACTACGAGGAGCTGCTGCGGCGCGTGCCGAAGCTCGTCGTCCCGCGCATCGCCGACGGGTGCCATGTCTACCTTGCGCGGGACGAGGACACCGAGCTCGTCCGCGTCGCGCACGCGCATGTCGAGCCGCGGATCTCGAAGCTGCTCGGCAAGATGGATGCGGTCTACGACGTCTCGCGCCACCGGCGGATCCCGGTCGTCGAGGTGTTCCGCAGTGGCGAGCCCATACACCGCCCGGCGCTTACGCGGCCGCTGCAGAAGGTGGCGCGGCCCGGCGAGGAGGAGCTCGTTCAGATGGAGTCGCGCTCGCTGATCGTCGTCCCGCTCGAGACCGGCGCGAGACGGCTCGGGGTGCTCGCCGTCACCTCGGCCGAGGCGGGCCGGCTGGGCGACGAGGACTTCGAGCTCGTCTCGGAGCTCGCGCGGCGGGTCTCTCTTGCGGTCGACCTCGTCGATCTCCACGGGCGGGCGCAGGACTCCCTCGCGCAGCTGCAGGCAGTGATCGCGCAGCTGCCGCTCGGTGTCGTGATCACCGATGCGGACCACCACGTCGTCCTGCGGAACGACGAGCTCGAACGTGTCTGGGGCGCACCGGTGCCGCTCGGCTCGGATCACCGCCGGACCAGCACGGCCGGCTGGCCGCTCGAGCGTGCGGTCGACACAGGCGAGGTGACGATCGCCGAGCGGCGGGAGTTCCAGCACGAGGACGGTCCTCGCACCCTCGAGATCAGCGCGGCGCCCGTGCGGGACGCCCACGACGAGATCGTCTCGGCCGCCGCGATCGTCGCTGATGTGACCCGGCGCAGCCGGTCGGAGCAGCAGCTCCGCTTCCTCTCCCAGGCGAACGAGCTGCTCGATGCGAGCCTCGACTGGGAGCGCACGCTCGCCGCGATCGCCGATCTCGCCGTACCCGCGCTCGCCGGCTATCTCGTGATCGACCTGCTCGACGAGAACGACGAGCTCCACTGGGTCGTCGCCGTCCATGCCGATCCCGAGAAGACGGAGCTCGTCCGGGAGCTGCGCGCGAGCTATCCCCCGACGCTCGCGACGCATCCGATCCAGGTCGCGCTGCGCACCGGCGAGGCGCAGCTCCTGCCCGATCTCCAGGCCGAGACCGCCGCGATGGCGCACGACGCGAAGCACGCGCGCGCGATCCGGGCGATCGCGAATACCTCCGGAATCGTCGCGCCGCTCGCCGCTCGCGGCAGGACGCTCGGTGCGATCAGCCTCGGCACGATCGAAGGCCAGCCGCGCTTCGACGAGTCGGACCGGACGATGGCGATGGAGCTCGCGCGGCGGATCTCGCTCGCCCTCGACAACGCGCGCCTCTTTGCCGAGACGCAGGAGCGCGCGCATTCGGCCCAGGCGCTCGAGTACGTCGACGACGGCGTCATCCTCGTGGACGAGGCGGGCATCGTCCGCCTCTGGAACCCGACCGCCGCGGTCAGCTTGCGGCGCCCTGCGGTCGAAGCGGTGGGCCTCCCGATCGCGGAGCTCCTGGCCGACTGGCAGTCGCTCCAGTCCCGCATCCCCGTCGCCCCGGAGCCGCAGACGGGCGGCGTCTCGCGCGCCCAGACGCTGCCCGTGGAGGTCGAGGGGGAGGAGCGCTGGCTGTCGATCTCCGCCGTCCAGTTCCCGGGCGGCACGGTCTACGCGTTCCGCGACGTCACCGACGAGCGGGCCGTGGAGCAGATGAAGACGGACTTCGTCTCGACCGTCTCGCACGAGCTCCGCACGCCGCTCGCTGCGATCTACGGGGCCGCAATGACCCTCCGGCGGCGCGACGTCGTCGTCGAGGAGGCGCAGCGCGAGCGGCTGCTCGAAGTCGTCTCCAGCGAGGCCGACCGTCTCGCGCGGATCGTGAACGACATCCTCTGGGCGAGCCGGCTCGAATCCGGGCGCATGAGCATCGCGATCGAGCGCTGCGACGCCGGCACGCTCGCGTCAGAAGTCGTGGACGTCCTCCGTTCGCGGGCACCCGAGGGGATCGAGGTCGCGATCAGCAAGTCGCGGGGCTTGCCGCCCGTCGCCGCCGACCCGGACAAGTTGCGCCAGATCCTCATGAACCTGATCGACAACGCGATCAAGTACTCGCCGGACGGTGGCAGGGTCGGCGTCGAGATCGGCCGCAGCGGCGGTCGCGTGCGGTTCTGCGTCAGCGACGAGGGCCTCGGCGTGCCACCCGCGGAGCAGGATCGAATCTTCGAGAAGTTCTTCCGCCTCGACCCGAACCTCACCCGGGGTGTCGGCGGCACGGGCCTCGGGCTCTACATCACCCGCGAGCTCGTGACCCGCATGCACGGCCGGGTGTGGGTCGTCTCGGACGGCCGCAGCGGCTCGTCGTTCTTCCTCGAGCTGCCGATCGCCTGAAGAGCCTGGTACGGACATGTCCCGGTGTCGGACACCGGGACATGCCGTGTAAAGACCTAGCGCCTAGTAGCCGGGACCGCCTGGGGGTCCTGCCGGGCCCTCGTCGTAATACGTCCGCCGGCGGCTGAAGTAGCCGGGGCCCGCCCACGAGGACCAGAAGATGAGCGACAGCAGGATTCCGACGATGCCCACGATCAGCAGGATCCAGCCGATCGTGTGGATGTCGACGCCGGAAACGGTCGCATTCACAGCGAAGGCGAGCACAGCGCCTACCGCCGCCAGTATCAGTCCTACTCCGAGACCCATGAACTCCTCCTTTTTCTCTGAGGTCCGGGAGAGAAACGGAAGAGCGCCGGTTCAGGGTTCGGGCAACTTTTCTTTCGTCTAGGCTCCTGAGCGGATGCGCAGGGGCTCCATCGTCGCGCTCTTGGGAATCGGAGTGATCGCGGGCGGTGTCGCCACCGCCGTCGCGCTCGTTCCGACCTGGCTCCCCAAGGACGCCTCACGCGAGGCGGGCCGGATCGACTTCGTCTTCTGGTTCGTGATCGCGATCTGCATCGGGATCTTCGCGATCGTCGCCGCGGTGATGATCTACGCGGTCCTCCGTTTCCGCGCCCAGGAGGACGACCACGAGGACGGGCCTCCGGTGCACGGCCATACGGGCCTGGAGATCACGTGGACGGCGATCCCGTTCGTTCTCGTCACCGCGATCGCGATCGTGAGCGCGATCGTCCTCTCGCGGAACGACGCAGAGGCGGGGAACACGCTCCACATCAACGTGACCGCCCAGCAGTACGTGTGGACGTTCGCCTACCCGGACGCGAACGACGCGACGAGCCCGGTCCTCCGCCTCCCGGAGGGGCGTTCGATCGAGCTCGACATGCGCTCGCTCGACGTGATTCACGCCTTCTTCGTGCCCGAGTTCCGGACGAACGAGGACCTCGTTCCGGGGCTCGTGACGAACGTGCACATCACGCCGACCCGCGTCGGCACGTTCCCGCTCATCTGCAACGAGCTGTGCGGGCTCGGGCACTCGCTGATGCGCACCCAGGCGATCGTGATGAAACCCACGGCGTTCGACGCGTGGCTGAAGCAGCAACAGAAGAGCACGAAGGGGTGAACCGAACGTGACGACGACCGAGACCGCCCACGACGTCCAGCACGCGCCCGCGCCGACCCGTGGCCCTGCGCGGCGGCTGATCTTGGGCGCGGGGCTCCTGCGGGGGGCGTGGATGTTCCTCGCCTTCGGTGGGTTCGGCTTCGGGCTGGTCGTGCTCATCCGCTGGCTGGCGCACTGGCACCCGATCATCGAGACCCAGTCGCTCGTTCTCGTCGCGGGGCTCGTGACTGCGACCGCTCGGCTTCCTCGCCGGCATCGGCGCGTTCGACTACTGGGCGCGCTACTGCATCGGCTCCCCGACGCGCGAGGAGGACCACTCGGGGCATGGGGCGCAGAGCTGGAAGGA
>CAWBQC010000010.1:0-30341 GCA_963790845.1 uncultured Actinomycetes bacterium
TGCGTACGCTGCCCGCATGATCGCGCGCCTCCGCGGCAAGCCTGCCGCCAGCACGCCCGAAGGCTTGATCCTCGACGTCAACGGGGTCGGCTATCTCGTCCACGCGACGCCCACCGCAGTCCGGAAGGGCGATTCCGCCGACGAGATCACGGTCGAGACGTACCTTCACGTACGGGAGGACGCCCTCCAGCTCTACGGCTTCGCCGACCGGAGCGAGCGAGAGCTCTTCGTCCATCTCCTCGCGGTGAGCGGCGTCGGGCCGAAGGTCGCGCTCGCTGTCGTGTCCGGGTCGCCCGTCGCCGAGCTGCGTCGCGCGATCGCCCGCGAAGATGCGGCCCGGTTCCAGGCGATCCCCGGCATCGGCAAGAAGACGGCCGAGCGGATCGTGCTCGAGCTGAAGGAGAAGCTCGGGGATCCCTCGCTCGCGCCCGCGCCCGACGCAGCGGGTGAAGGGCACGTCGTCGCGCGCGACGCGCTCGTGGAGCTCGGCTGGACGCTGGTCGACGCCGAGCGCGCCCTGGCCGAAGTCGACGACGACCTGCCGCCGGAGGAACGCGTCCGGCTCGCGTTGAAGAAGGCCGCATGAACGCGACGCAGTTCCTCGCGCCGGCCCTGCGCGACGACGAGGAGGAGGTCGAGCAGAGCCTTCGTCCGCGCCGGCTCGACGAGTTCGTCGGCCAGGCGCGCATCAAGGAGCAGCTCGCGATCGCGCTCGACGCAGCGAAGGGGAGAGGCGAGGCGCTCGATCACGTCCTCCTCGTCGGCCCCCCGGGCCTCGGCAAGACGAGCCTCGCGCACATCGTCCGCGAGGAGCTCGGGGTGCGGCATCCGCTCGGTCGCCGGCCCTGCGCTCGAGCGCAAGGACGTCGCCGCGATCCTCACCGCGGTCGAGGCTCGCGACGTCGTGTTCGTCGACGAGATCCACCGCCTGAGTCGCGCTGCCGAGGAGATTCTCTACCCGGCGCTCGAGGACTTCCGGCTCGACATCGTGATGGGGCAGGGGACGGCTGCTCGGACTCTCACGCTCGACCTGCCACCGTTCACGCTCGTCGGCGCGACGACGCGCACGGGCCTCCTCACGTCGCCGCTCCGTGACCGCTTCGGGATGACGTTCCGCCTCGACTACTACGACGACGGCGAGCTCGCTGCGATCGTCCGCCGCTCGGCCGGGATTCTCGGCGTCGAGATCGCCGCCGACGCCGCCGACGAGATCGCCGGCCGCGCGCGGGGCACGCCACGCGTCGGCAACCGGATCCTGCGGCGCGTCAGGGACGTCGCCGAGGTGCGGCACCAAGGCGCGATCACGGACGCGATCGCGCGAGAGGCGCTCGAGCTGCTCGAGGTCGACGAAGCGGGGCTCGAACGGCTGGACCGCGAGCTCCTGCGCTCGATCGTCGAGAAGTACGACGGCGGCCCGGTCGGCCTCAACACCCTCGCGGCTGCTCTCGGCGAGGAGCCCGACACGATCGAGTACGTCTACGAGCCGTACCTCCTGCAGCTCGGCTTCATCCAGCGGACGCCCCGCGGCCGCACGATCACCGCGCTCGGCCGCGCCCATCTCGGCGCGGCTCCCGAACCCGAGGCGGACGAGCGCCTCTTCTAGCTCCGGGGAGCTAGTGTCACGGCGTGTCCGGTCTCTGGACGCCCCAAGCCGAGCTGCCGCACGAGGCGTTCGTCGAACGCGTGCACAAGGCGATCGCGTCGTTTGCCGAGGCGAACGGCATCGAGAAGCCGCTGGTCGAGGTCGAGCTCGCCGACTCCTCGCGTTTCGTTCTCGACCGGATCGACCCCGACCCCGGGTTCGGGATGGTGACGCTCTACGTGACCGACGCGCGCGACGACGCACCAGACGCGCTGATCGTCCCGATCGGCTCCCTGCGCCGGATCGAGCTGAGCAAGTCGCCGGAGGAGCGAGTCCGGCGCTTCGGCTTCAGCGTCCCGCCCGCAGGTTGACGGGATGTGGGTGCTGTTCACAGCTCCCTGCCCGACCCCGGACGGTCGAACGGCCCGCGACCTGTACGAGAAGCGACTGACGTGGATCGACGACGCGATGCGCGAGAGCGCGCGGGAGCTCGGCTGCACGTTCCATCGCGCCTGGGCCGCTGCTGACGGCTCCGCCTTCTACGCGCTCGCCCACTGGCGAACGCGGGAAGGTGCGCGCGAGTTCTTCGAGCGCTGGGAGATCGACGCCGAGCCGGGTGAGGAGGCGATCGTTCTAGAGGGCGACGTCGGGCTCGTGCCGCTCGGCGGTGACTAGCGCGCGAGCGGCTCGGACCAGCCACGGCGCGACGAGCAGGGCCATCACGTCGAACCAGACGTAGCCGCTCGCGACCCCGCTCGGCGGGTTGCCGTCCGGAATCCCGAGCCCGGGCAGGTCGTGCGCCCACCGCCACGTTCCGATCGACGTCCCATAGAGCTCGAGCGCGCCGACGACGAGGAAGACACCGGCATAGGTTGCCCGTGAGCGCGAGCGCCAGAGGAAGACCAGCAGCAGCGGAACGCCGAACGCCCCCGCGACGTCGAGCGTCGGCAGAACCGTGAGGCCGGCGATCCCCCAGGCTGCGGCTCCCACCGCCGCGGCCCAGACGACCGCGCGCGCTCGGAGGCTGCGGCTCAATGCGACGCCGCTCAGGTAGACGAGCCCGTGCGCAGGCGGGATGAAGAGCGGCAGATTGTGCAGCCGGTAGTGGTAGACGCCCCAGACGAGCGAGCCCGTCACCTCCCCGACGGTCGCGAAGAGCACGACACCGATCGCCTGGGCCCGCACGAGCGGCGGGAGCGGCCGAAGCGCAGCCGCCAGCACGGCAAACGTGAGCCCGCCGAGTGCGAGCTGCACGTGCAGTCCGACCTGCGTGTCGAGCGCGAGGAGCCCGGCGAGATACGCCGGCAGACCTACCGCGTAGCGGCGGGGGACACTCACTTCCGGTACTGGAGCTCGTGCCAGCTCGGGGTCGGTAGGAGCTCGAGCAGCGCACGGCCGCCGTTGGTGTCCGCGAACGTGAAGTCCTGCCGCTCGTCGTCCCAGCCCACCTCGAGCAGGCCCTCCTTCACACGGTGGTCGAGCCAGGCGCCCCTGAAGACGAGCTTCTTGAGCCAGTAGACGAGCGACTCGCCCCGGACGAGAGCGAGCGCGTCCCAGTGGCGCACGAGGTACTCACCGAGCGCGCTGCGCGGGGTCTCGATGGCGTCGCGCTCGACGAGCTCGACGAGATCGGCGGTTTCGTCCTCGTCCAGCTCGGGGCCGGCCACGAGCCCCAGCCGCACCGCCGCGGCCGTCACGCGCTCCTCGAAGTCGAGGCTGCTGAAGGAGAACCGGTAGCCGAGGAACTCGACGACGTAGTCGTCGCCGGAGTTGTAGTTCCCGGCTGCTTCCACGGCCGAAGCGTACCCTGGTGCCGTGCGCGTACTCCGCTACCCGGCGGCCCTTTTGGCGGTGTTGGGGCTTGTCGCGCTGTCGGCGTGGCTGCTCTCCTGGCCGTTCGAGAAAGCAGTCGTGCTTGCTCCGGTGATCGTCGTGTGCGGCGCCGCAGCCGTCGGCCTCGTGCTCCTCTGGGGGAAGGTCGCGCTCAATTCACTGCGTGAGTCGCGGCACCCGCGGCGAGTGCTCGCGTACTGGGCGCTCGGCCTCGGACTACTCGTCGCGCTGACTGTCCTCGGGGTCAAGCTCCCGAACGAGGGCGGCTAGCAGCCGGTCGACGTCCTCGCGTGTCGTGCAGGCGGCGAGCGCGACGTAGCCACGGAGTGGGACGGGGTACTCGCGCGGGAGCTCGGTCGGGGACGGTGCGGGCATCGGGCTCTAGTCCATCCCAAACCCCCACCCACCCGGGGACGGATGAAGCGTGCCGCTTCACCCGTGAAGAAGGCATCGCGGCTCAGTCGCAAATGGTTGGCAAATCGAATCTGGCTGTCCCCTTCAGCCAGCCCCCGGAATCGATTCCGTCCGCCCGCCCCCGTAGCTTGGCTACACATGCACGAAGGCACCTGGACAATCGCCGACTGCTCTCCCGGAGCCCAGACGGAGCTGGCGCGCACGCTCGGAATCTCCGAGCTGACCGCCGCGGTCCTCGTCCGCCGCGGCTACTCCGACCCGGCGATCGCGCGGCGCTTTCTCGACGGTGAACAACCGCCGCATGACCCCTTCCTCCTCGGCGACATGGAGGCCGCCTGCGCGCACATCCGCACGGCCGTGGAGCAGCGCCGCCGCATCTGCGTCCACGGCGACTACGACGTCGACGGGATCGCTGCCACCACGCTTGCCGTGCTCCTCCTGCGGGAGCTGGGCGCCGACGTCGCCTGGCACCTGCCCAGCCGCTTCGACGAGGGCTACGGCGTCAGTCGCGAGACGATCGCCCGCCTTGCCGACGAGGGGTGTGGCCTCGTGCTCACCGTCGACTGCGGGATCACGGCCGTCGCCGAAGTGGCGGAGGCAAAGGAACGCGGCCTGAACGTCGTCGTCACCGACCATCACAGGCCAGGGGAGACGTTGCCGGATTGTCCCGTCGTCGCGACGCGTCCATCCGAGTACCCGTTTCCCGAGCTGTGTGGCACCGGTGTCGTCTACAAGCTCGGTCAGGCTCTCTTCGGGATCGACTCCGACGTTCCGCGGCGACACCTCGACCTCGTCGCGCTCGCGACGATCGCCGACGTCGTTCCGTTGGTCGACGAGAACCGCTCGCTCGCGATTGCCGGGCTCCGAGCTCTTGCACGCACGGCCAAGCCCGGTCTCCGCGCCCTTATGCAAAGCGCAGGCGTCGATCCTGCCGCCGTCGACGCGGGCGCTGTCGGCTTTCGTCTCGCTCCGCGCCTGAACGCGGCCGGCCGGCTCGGGCACCCACGCGAGGCGCTCGAGCTCTTGCTCACCGAAGACGAGGCGGAAGCGCGCCGGCTCGCCGATTCGCTCGAGGAGCTGAACCGGGAACGACAGGCGATCGAGGGCCGAATCCTTCGCGAGGCCGTTGCCCAGGTTGAAGCCTGGCCGCCGGAGCACCGCTCGCGACGCGGCTATGCCGTCGCAGGGGCGGATTGGCACGAAGGCGTGATCGGGATCGTCGCCTCGCGTCTCGTCGAGCGCTACCACCGTCCGGTCGTGCTCATCTCCGGCACCGAAGGCGACTGGAAAGGATCGGGACGGTCGATCCCGGCCTTCGACCTGCACGGCGCACTCGGGGCATGCGCCGGGTTGCTCGGGCGCTGGGGCGGTCACCGAGCCGCGGCGGGCCTGTCGATCGCAGAGGAGAACGTCGGAGCCTTCGCGGAGGCGTTCGCGGCGCAAGCTGCCGCGACACTCGAGGAGGTAGATCTCGAGCCGGTCACGACGATTGACGCTGTGGTCGCGCGGGGTTCCGAGCTTTCGCTCGACCTGTGCGCCGAGCTCGCGAGACTCGCGCCGTTCGGGCTCGGAAACCCTGCGCCGACGCTTCTCGCTCCAGGCTGCAGGCTCGCCGAGCTCGCGACCGTCGGCGAGGGCAAGCATCTGCGCTTTCGCATCCGGCGGGACGGTCGGGACGGCGGCAGCGCGATTGCCTTTGGTCAGGGGTCGCGCCTCGAGGTACTACGTCTGGACGCGCCGTACGACGTCGCTTTCCGGCTCGAAGAGAACCGCTGGAACGGCACAGTCGCGCCGCAGCTCGTCGTCCGCCGCGTATTCCCGACTGCTTCCCGCTATCTCGAGTTGCGTGAGTGGCTGGCAGGCGAATGGCGCAAGGCGGCCGCGACCCGCGACCCGGAGGCGGCTGCGATCTTCGCCGAGCTGGCGCTGGAGGACGGCACACGCCGGGACCTCCTCGAATCGGCCCGCTTCCGGGCCTTGCTCGTGGCGGAGCCGCTGGCCCGCGCTGCCTAGCGTCCGTGCAGCGAAAGGGCGAGCGCGCGCGCAAGGCGGAGGACGTTGCGGCGCCGCCGCCTGAGAAGCAAGAAACGGGTCATGGGACGCGTCACTTCGCTCATCTATCGACCGTTCCTCCCGCAAAGGTTGACCCCCAAACCCGGGAGTACACTGAGTCAGTGACGACCCTCGAAGCAGGTGAGAGGCACGAAGAGCTCCTCGAGGGCCTGCTGGCAGAGCTCGCCGCGCGCATGCGGACATCGATGCGGAGCTCGTCACCCGCGCCTTCCGGTTCGCGGCGGCGGCGCACGAAGGACAGCAACGCCGCTCCGGCGAGCCGTTCATCACGCATCCCGTCGGCGTCGCGTCGATCTGCGCCGGCCTGCGCCTCGACGAGCAGACGATCGCAGCCGCACTCCTGCACGACGTCGTCGAGGACACCGACATCGAGCTCGATGCCGTGCGCGACGAGTTCGGCGACGAGATCGCCGCGCTGGTCGACGGCGTCACGAAGCTGACCCGCGTCCAGTTCCAGACCCGCGAGCAGGCCGAGGCCGAGAACTACCGGAAGATGGTCGTCGCGATGGCCGAGGACGTGCGCGTCATCCTCGTCAAGCTCGCCGACCGCCTCCACAACCTCCGCACGATCGAGTACCTCGGCAAGCAGAAGCAGATCCAGAAGGCGAAGGAGGCGCTCGAGGTCTATGCGCCGCTCGCGCACCGGCTGGGCATCCACGCGCTCAAGTGGGAGCTCGAGGACCTCGCCTTCGAGACGCTCCATCCGCGCAAGTACGCCGAGATCAAGACGATGGTCGCCGAGCGCCGGGCCGACCGCGAGGGTCACGTCGCCGAGGCCGCCGATGTTCTGCGTCGCGAGCTGGAGAAGGTCGACATCCCGGTCGACATCTCCGGCCGCGCGAAGCACTTCTACTCGATCTACGACAAGATGGCCCGCAAGGGGCGAGAGTTCAACGAGATCTACGACCTCACCGCGATGCGGGTGACGGTCGAGCGGAACGGTGAGGAGGGTACGCGCGATTGCTACGGCGCGCTCGGGCTCATCCACTCCCTGTGGAAGCCCATGCCCGGTCGCTTCAAGGACTACATCGCGATGCCGAAGTTCAACGGCTACCGCTCGCTCCACACGACCGTCATCGGCCCGGAGGGGCGGCCCCTGGAGATCCAGGTACGGACCCGCGAGATGCAGGAGACCGCCGAGCTCGGCGTCGCGGCTCACTGGTACTCGTACAAGACCCACGGCGCCAAGCCCGGCGAGGAGTGGCTTGCCTGGGTGAGGCAGCTGATGGACATCAACGCCGACGAGTCCGACGCGCGCGAGTTCGTCAAGAGCTTCCGCACCGACCTGTTCGACGAGGAGGTGTTCGTCTTCACGCCGAAGGGCGAGGTGAAGACGCTGCCGGCCGGCGCGACGCCGATCGACTTCGCCTACGCCGTCCACACCGACGTCGGCCACCGCACCGTCGGCGCGAAGGTGAACGGGCGGATCGTGCCGCTCCACTACCGCCTGCGCAGCGGCGACCGCGTCGAGATCCTCACAGGGAAGTCCGCGCAGCGCGGCCCCTCGCGCGACTGGCTGTCGCTCGTCGCCTCGTCGCGTGCGCGCAACAAGATCCGCCAGTTCTTCTCCCGCGAGCAGAAGGAGGATCTCGAGGCGAAGGGGCGCGAGTTGCTCGAGAACGCGCTCAAGGGCCAGAACCTCCCGTACAAGAAGCTCGCCGGCTCGGCCGTTCTCGCCGGCGTGATCAGAGAGTCCGGGTTCAAGAAGGCCGAGGACTTCTACCTCGCGCTCGGCTCCGGGAAGCTGACCGCCTCGAAGATCGTCGACAAGGTCCTCCAGCAGCTCAAGGTCACCGGGGTCGCGGAGGAGCAGGTACCGGTCAAGAAACCGCGTGCCCGGGAGGCGGCCGGCAGCGACAGCTACGGCATCAACGTGATCGGCGTCGAAGACGTCCTCGTCCGCCTCGCCAAGTGCTGCACGCCGGTGCCCGGCGACGACATCGTCGGCTACATCTCGCTCGGCAAGGGCATCACGATCCACCGCGGCGACTGCCCGAATGTGCGCGCGCTACGCCGAAACCCCGAGCGGTTCACGCCGGTCGAGTGGGAGGGAGGCGGCAGCCAGAGCTTCCGCGTCCAGATTGCCGTCGACTCCTGGGACCGGCCGCGCCTGCTCGAGGACGTCGCGCGGACGTTCGCCGAGCACGGAGCCAACATCGTCTCCTACGGCGGCACGGTCGAGGATCAGATGGCCCGGAACTGGTACGTCGCCGAGGTCGGCGACGTCAAGGCGCTCCGCGGCCTGCTCTCCTCGCTCCGCAACATCGACGGCGTCTTCGACGCCCGCCGCGTGACCCCGTCCTAGCGCGTTCCCTCGTTCGAGGGATCAAGCCTCCCGGCCCAGGGTTACCCCGTTCGAGGGACAGCCCAGTGCTCATGCAGGGCGTCTCCCTCGCGAGAGGGATGGCTTGTCAGCTTTGCCACACCTCGCCGCCGGTGTCCCAGCCCACGAGGCAGAGGTCGGCGATCGAGGCGGCGACGCTCTCGAGCTCGGCTGCATCGACGTCCCCGTCGGCCGCGAGCTCCGCGACCCGCGTCTCACGCCACAGCACCGGGACGGTCGTGCGGCGTTCGGGAGCGGGCGTGCCTGCTTGCGGCCCGAGGACGAGGTTGTCGTCCTCGGCGAAGTAGATTCCGGCCCAGGAGCAGTCGTCCCGGGCGGCGAGATCGGCGACAGCCCGCCGCAACAGGTCGTCGGCGTCAGGTGTCGACATCGTCCCCCTCGAAGCCGAGAACCGGCTCGCGAAAGGCATCGGGGACGGGACACGCCTTGCGTTCCGCGAGGTCGACGTAGACCAGCGTCTGGTGCGCGGTGACCATGAGCACGTCATCAGGAACGCGATACGCGGCGAACTCGAACGTGACGCTCGTGCGCCCGAGCCGCGACACGCGGACGAAGACCTCGATCTCGTCGTCGAAGACCGCGGGTGCGAAGTACTCGACGTCGTTCGCCCGCATGACGAAGTCCCCGACCTCTCCGCGCGCCTGCAAGAGCCCGAGCTTGCGGAGGTACTCCACCCGCGCGAGGTCGAAGTAGGGGTTGTAGCGGCCGTAGTAGACGATGCCCTGGGCGTCGGTGTCGGAGAAGCCCACGCGCGTGCGCGCCGAGAACTTGAACGGCAGCTTCATGCCCGGATCAAGGAGAGCACCTCGTCGCGCTTCTGCTCCATCAGCTCCTCCGACGTCGCCTCCAGGTTGAGGCGAAGCAGCGGCTCGGTGTTCGAGGGGCGTACGTTGAAATGCCAGTCGTCGAAGTCGACCGAGATCCCGTCGCGGTGCGAGACGCGCCCGTCCGCGTACCGCTCCTTGATCTCCTGCAGCTTGAGGGCCACGTCCGCGACCGGCGTGTTGATCTCTCCGGTGATGAAGTAATGCGAGCGGAGCGGTTCGAGGATCTCCGACAGCCGACGGCCCTGCTTCGAGATCAGCTCGAGCATGAGGAGGAAGGGCACGGTGCCCGTGTCTGCCTGGCTGAAGTCGCGGAAGTAGTAATGGCCCGAAACCTCGCCCGCGAAGGTCGCGTCGTCCTTCCGCATTCGAGCCTTGATGAAGGCGTGGCCGACGCGTTCCACGAGCGGAACGCCTCCGTTGCGCTCGATCGTCTCGGGCACCGCCCGGCTCGCGCGGACGTCGTAGATGATCTTCGCCCCGGGCTCCTTCGCGAGCACGCTCGCGGCGAAGAGGGCGGTGACGAAGTCGCCGGGCACGAACTCGCCCGTGTCGTCCACGAAGAAGCACCGATCCGCGTCCCCGTCGAACGCGACCCCGAGGTCGGCACCTTCCTCGAGGGTCTTGCGAACGATGAACTCGCGGTTCTCGGGAAGGAGCGGGTTCGGTTCGTGATTCGGGAACGAGCCGTCGGGCTCGAAGAAGCAGCGGACGGTTTCCACGGGAAGCCGCTCCAGCACCGGCGGGAGCATCGTGCCGGCCATCCCGTTCGCCGCGTCGACCACGACCTTCAGCGGCTTGATCGCAGAGACGTCCACGAACGACAGCACCCGTTCGACGAACGCGGGCCAGATGTCGTAACTCTCCAGCGACCCTTCCTCCACCGTCCCGTCACGGTGGCTGCCACCGTGACGGGACCGTGTCAGCGCGCGATCGCGGACATCGAGCAGGCCTGATTCCCCGCCGACGGGGAGAGCGCCGCGGCGGACGAGCTTCATACCGGTGTACTCCTTCGGGTTGTGCGACGCGGTGATCATCGCGCCGCCCTCGAGCCCGAGCGACCCAACCGCGAAGTAGACCATCTCGGTGCCGACCAATCCCAGGTCGACGACATCCGCTCCGGCTGTCGCCGCGCCCCGCATGAACGCCTCCTGCATGGACGGTGACGAGAGGCGCATGTCGCGACCGACTGCGATCCGCCGCGGCTCGAACTCCTCGACGTACGCGCGCCCGATCGCCTCGGCTCCCGCTTCATCCAGCTCGGCGGGGTAGAGGCCGCGCACGTCGTACGCCTTGAAGACTTTCGGGTCGAGCATCAGCGGCCCGATGCTACTGAGGTTCGCGACGAGCGCTCTAGCTAAGGCTAGGCCTGGTCCAGGAGCACGTCACCGATCAGCCGCGTCGAAGCTGCATCAGGAGCCTCGCTGATCACCGTCGCCGGCCGGTCGAAGCGGTCGAGCGCCTCGCGCAGCGGCTCGGCTCGCAGGGTTCCCTCGCCGTACGGCAGGTGCTTCGTCTCGTTGCGGTTCGCGTACTGGATGTCGCTGAAGTGGATGTGAAACGGCGCGCCGGGCTCGAGCACCGCGTCCGCACCCGCCAGCCCGTCGGCGAACGCGTCCACCTCGAGGAAGGCGCCGTCGCTCGTCGCGTGCATGTGGGCGAAGTCCAGCACCGGCCGCACGAAGTCGACCGCCGCCGCAATCGCGAGCACGTCGTCGAGCGTCCCGAGGTCGCGCACGCGGCCCATCACCTCGACGCCGAACGGGACGAGGCGGTCCTTCGACTCGAGCCGCTCGCGCAGGTCGCCGAGCTGGTCGACGACGTCGGAGATGGCCCGCGCCCGCTCGCGTCCGAGCAGGAACCCGGGATGGAAGACGATGAGCTGCGCGCCGACAGCCTTGGCGAGGCCCGCCGTGTGGTCGAGCATCCCCAGCGCCATCTTGAACTTCTTGCCGCGGTCGGCGTGGCCCATGAAGGCGGCGAGCGGGGCGTGCACCGAGAGCGCGACGTCCGCGGCGACGGCAGCTTCCCCGAACAGCGGGGCCGTCTCGTAGTCGAGCCAGAAGCCGCCCACGAACCCGATCTCGCAGGCCCGGTAGCCGTCGGCCACGAGCGCAGCGAACGACTCCTGGAAGGAAGGCGCCTGGGGCAGCCCGCTGGGGCCGTAGCGGATGTCGCCCATTCGAGAGGAGCCTATGCCGTCCGATCCTGTTTCTACGTTTTTTGCCATGCCCAAGCGACCCTCCAGGATCGACCTGCTCGAGCTCGACATCGACCTCCGCCTCGCCGACCTCTGGCGGGAGACCCTCGACGTGACGGACTGGAACCTCGAAGTCGTCGCCGCGTTCCTGCGGGCCGCCTACGGCAAGGGCTACTGCGACGCCCTCACCGAGGACGCACCGGGGTCGCTCTGCCACGAGCACGGGTACCGCATCCCGGCCCGGAAGCCGGCCAACACGCCCAACAGCTAACTGCCGCTCCCGCGGCCAAACGGGGGCTACGATGCTCGCGTGGGATCCAGTCCTGCGCGGCTCGTAATCGCCCTCTCCGTGGCGGCCGCTCTCGCCGTCTTCGTCGTCTACACGGCGCTCGCCGGCGCGGGCGTGCCACAGATCCTCCCGTCGAAGGTGCACCACTACACCGGGAAGGACGTGATCCTCGTCGGCACCGTCGTCGCCACACGCGGTGACGCGCACACCGCCTCCGGCATGCATCTCGTCCTTCGCGACCCGAGCGGGAGCGCGCGCGTGCCGGTCGTGTACCACGGCAGCGTCCCGGATCTCTACAAGGTCGGGCGCGTCGTCGTCGTGAACGGGAAGCTCACCCACGGTCGGTTCCTCGCCGACAACGGCACGCTCTCGACGAAGTGCCCTTCGAAGTACGCGCCGGCGAAGAGCAGCTCCAAGACGTAGTGGTCACCCCGAGGGACGCGGCACCGCTCGAGCGGCTGCAAACGCTGCGCACCGCGGCGTCCTCAGTCGCGCCCATAGAGACCGCTATGGGCCCTCCCTGCGTCCTTGCGCTGCTTGGTTTTCGCGCGCTCGAGCAGCACCGCACCCCCGGGGCGACCACTGATGGCACCGCTCGGGCGCGCTGCGCTCCTTCTTGCCTTCGGCCTCGTCGCCTACGCGCTGGTCGCGGGCTCTTTCGCTGCGTGGAAGCGGCGGCGCCGGCTCGCGCTCTCCGCTCAGAACGCGCTCCTGGCCGCGTTTCCCGTGACGCTCGTCGCGGTCGTCCTCCTGCTCGTCGCGCTCGGGCGCCGCGACATGACGTTCGTCTACGTCTGGCAGCACACCAGCCACAAGCTGCCGCTGGGCTACGCCCTCTCGGCGTTCTGGGGCGGACAGGAGGGATCGCTCCTGCTCTGGCTGCTCGTCCTCACCGCATACGGCGGCCTCGCGGTCTGGCTCAACCGCCGTTCGCGGGAGCTCGTCGCCTGGACCGTGCCGGTCTTCGGGCTCGTCGCCCTGTTCTTCGCGTTCATGCTCTGCTTCGTCTCGAGCCCGTTCAACGTTCAACCTGCGCCGGCGGACGGCCACGGGATGGTGCCGAGCCTGCAGAACCCGTACATGCTGGCCCACCCGCCGATGCTGTACCTCGGCTACGTCGGCCTCACGGTCCCGTTCGCCTTCGCGATGGGCGCGCTCCTCTCCGGCCGGACCGACGAGCGCTGGATCGTCGCGACGCGCCGCTGGACGCTCGCCGCGTGGACGTTCCTCGGCGTCGGGCAGCTGATCGGCGCCCACTGGGCCTACGTCGAGATCGGCTGGGGCGGCTACTACGCGTGGGATCCGGTCGAGAACGCGGCTCTCATGCCCTGGCTCGCCGCGACCGCGTTCCTTCACTCCGTGATGATCCAGGAGAAGCGCGGGATGCTGAAGGTCTGGAACATGGTGCTCGTCGCGCTCGCGTTCAACCTTTCGCTCTTCGGCACCTTCCTCACGCGCTCCGGCGTGATCGACTCGATTCACTCGTTCGCGAAGAGCCCGATCGGCGGCTGGTTCCTCGCCTTCCTCGGCCTGATGATCTTCCTCTCGGTGGCGCTGATCCGCTGGCGCCTGCCGCTGCTGCGGACGAAGACCCGGCTCGAGTCGCTCGTCTCCCGCGAGGCGACGTTCCTCTACAACAACCTGCTGCTCGTCGCGCTCTGCCTGACGATTCTCTGGGGCGTTCTCTACCCGATCCTCTCCGACGCGGTGCGCGGCGAGACGCGCTCTGTCTCGAAGCCGTACTACGACTTCTTCCTGCACACGTTCGGGCTGCCGCTGCTGCTCCTGATGGGGCTCGGCCCGCTCGTGGCGTGGAGGAAGGCGTCGCTGCGCTCGCTCGGGAAGACGTTCTTGATCCCGTTCGCGGCTGCGATCGTCATCGGCGTGGCGCTGCTCGCGCTCGGCTTCGGCAGCTCCTGGCCGGGCCTGCTCGCCTACACGTTCGGCGCGTTCGTCGCGGCCTCGATCGTGCTCGAGTTCGTGCGCGGTCGCGCGGCGGCGGGAGGGATGCGCCGGTTGATCGGGCGCAACCGGCGCCGCTACGGCGGCTACGTCGTGCACGCCGCCATCGTCCTGCTCGCGATCGGGATCGCCGGTTCGAGCGCGTACCAGACCCAGCGCGAGCAGGTGCTCAAGCCAGGCCAGTCGATCGAGGCGGCCGGATACACGCTCACGTACACGGGGCTCAAAGCCGCGAACGGCCCCAACTACACGGGGTTCAGGGCGCTCCTCGACGTCCGGCGTGGCGGATCCCACGTCGCGTCGCTCGACCCGGGGGAGAACAACTATCCGATCGAAGGCCCGTCGACCGAGGCGTCGATCTACCACGACCCGCGGTCGATCGGCGACGTCTTCACGACGGCGCAACTGGTGAAGGGCAGCCCGAACATCGACCTCAAGGTGTTCGTGAAGCCGCTCGTCAACCTCATCTGGGTCGCCGGCTTCGTGTTCGTGGCGGGTGCGCTGATCGCGATGTGGCCGGATGCGGTCGAGCAGCGGCGGCTCGCCGCGCGGTACGCGGCAGGCGCGGCTCCAGCGGGAATCTGACGTGGACTGGGCGCTGGCCTCGGCGGCGATGCTCGCGGTCGTCGCCGTCGTCTTCGTCGCGCGTCCGTTCCTGCGCGACCCGTCTCCCGCGAGCGATCGCCTCGACGAGCTCGCTCCCGAGGCGCGGGAACGGCTCGCACTGGCCGAGGAACGGGATCGCGCGCTCGCCGCGCTGAAGGAGCTCGAGTTCGACCACCGGACGGGGAAGATCTCGGACGAGGACTACCGGGCGCAGGTGGGACCGCTGCGCAGGCAGGCCGCGGAGGTGTTACGAGCGCTGGAGCGCGGGGAAGGAGCACGTCATGAGCGCGTCCCCGATCAGGGAGAACGCGTGCCCTAGGTGCGGCGAGGAGCTCGCGCCGAGCGCGCGCTTCTGCTCGAACTGTGGCGCCCCGGTGGGCGAGCTGCCGCCGCTCGAGACCGTCCCAGGCCCCGTCGTGCACGAGAGCGTCGAGCGGCGCTGGCTCGGCGTTCCTGCCCGCTTTGTCCTCCTCTGCCTCGGTTTCGCCTCGTTCGGCGCCGCGATCGGCCTGTTCGCGACGGGGAGCTGGGCGTGGGGGGTCGTGATGATGCTCCTCGCGGCGATCTTTCTTCTCGGTCTTGTGGCCGCGGCACGCCAGGGCAGCGACCTCTGGCTGGAACAGTCCTCCCGCTTCGCGTCGGAGCGGCGTGCACACGCCGCGACCACGGCCGCGGTGTGGCGGACGAAGCTCGACACGAGAGTGACGCGCTGGCGCTCGAGCTCGCGGCTCGATGCGATCGACGTCGACCGGCGCCCGGCACTTCAGGCGCTCGGAGAGGCTGTCTGGCTCGGGGACGCGAGCGCGGAGCACGAGGCGCGGCAACGGCTCGTGGAGATCGAGGAGGAGCGGAAGCGCGTCGAGGACGAGCTCGCGACGCAACTCGCCGGCGCCGACGAGAGGATTCGCCGTGCGCGTCTCGCGGTACAGGACACCGTGATGGTGGCTCCCAACGAACCCAGCACCCCATATCCGCCGCCGGACGAGGGCAATCCGCCGCAGCCGGCGCAGGTGCCCGAGCCGTACCCGCCTCCCGACGAGGGGACGCCGCCGGTGCCGGCGCCCGATCCGGGCCAGAGCGAGAACGAGTAGGGCCCGGCCGAACGCCGCCGCTAGGCTCCGGCGGCGATGCTCGGCGTCCACCATGCCGTCGCCTTTGCGGTCATCGCCGCGACGTTCGCGGCTGCTGCGACCGGCGCCTGGACGTACTACCGCCACCGCGAGGCGCACGGTGTCCTTACGCACCTGCTCGCGCTGGCGCAGACGCTGCTGGTGGCGCAGGTCGGCCTCGGCCTGCTGCTCCTGTCGAGCCATCATCGGACTGCCGACAAGCTGCATTACCTCTACGGCACGCTCTCGCTGCTGGCGGTGCTCGCGCCGTGGATGTACGCCCCGGCTGAGCAGCGCGGACGGCTCGCGTGGTTCACCGGCGCTACCTTGGTGGCAGGAGCGCTCGCGGTGCGGGCGTACTTGACAGCCACATGAGCAGGTTCTTCTCGCGCATCAACCCGACCCTGCGTGGGCTCGTGATCCTCGCGGCGATTGCCGGGCTGGTCGTCGTCTTCCAGCTCGAGCAGACGCTGTTCGCGCTGAGCCTCCTCGCGCGGGTCGCCTTCATGCTCGCGATCGCCTACTTCATCTTCCTCGTCTGGCGAGAGCGGCGAGAGGGGATCTCGATGTGGTCACGCCGCGCCCAGACCGTCTTCTACGGCGCGGCGGTTCTCGCCGTCGCGGACGTGGGGGTCTACTGGTATGGCGGCGCAATCGGCTATCAGCTCCTCGCATTCGTGGCGGTGCTCGCGCTGTGCGGTATCGCCATGTGGCGCACCTGGCGCGACCAGCACACCTACGTCTGACGAAGACCACAGCGGCTGCACCGGTGCCGTTTGCGTGAAAGCTTTGCGCCGCATCGATCGCAGCGAGGAACCGGTGGTCGTGCGGTCGCGGCCGCGAGGATCTCGTCGCGGGGGATCAGCAGCACCGCCAGCCCGGCGTCGGCGTCGAGCGAGGCGAGGTATTCGTCCCTCGCCCGCTCGACATCGAGATCCGCACCGAGAAGCGCGCACAGGTTGTGGAGGTGACGGCGGTTCATCGCGGCGCGAACACCGCCGTCATCGTCCGGCTCTCGAACACCGGCTGGCTCTCGAGCTTCCCGACCTCGCCGACGTCGGCTGCCAGGCGATCGATCAACGCCCGGCCGCGTTCGGGATGCTCGCGCTCCCGGCCCCGGAAGAACACGGTCGCCTTCACCTTCGAGCCGCCCTCGAGGAACGCGAGTGCCTGGTTCCGCTTCCACTCGTAGTCATGGACGCCGATCTTCGGGCGCAGGCGCACCTCCTTCAGCGAGACGTGCACCTGATTGCGGCGGCTCTGCCGCAACTTGCGCTCCTCCTCGTAGCGCCACTTGCCGTAATCCATCACGCGACACACCGGGGGATCGGAGGCCGCCGCCACCTCGACGAGGTCGAGGCCGCGCTCGTAGGCATGGGCGCGCGCGTCGTCCGCCGACATGACGCCCAGCTGACTGCCGTCGTCGGCGACGAGCCGCACGGGCCGATCGCCGATCTGTTCGTTGATCCGGGCCGTGACCCGACGCACCTGCGCCGGACGGCCGGGCTTGCGCGCTCTGCGCACTAGCGATCCTTTCTCTGGCTGACGAGGGGCGCAGGCAGCCCTCGTCACGCGGCGCTAGCGCGCGGCGGCCGGGCCGGTCGGGAGGAGGGCGACTGCGCTGAGTTCGTTGATCACGTCGCGGCCCTCCTTTCGTCGTAGACGGCCGGCGGCGCGAGTGTACCTGGTCATGGCGTCTTGATTTACCTCGCGCCGAGGCGCACGATCCGCGCATGACGGCTATCGAAGCCGGGATCAAGACGTTCCTGATCGCCGACGTGCGCGGGTACACGCGGTTCACGAACGAGCGCGGTGACGAGGCGGCGGCGCGGCTCGCGACGCGTTTCGCGGAGCTCGCGCGCGAGTCGATCGAAGCAGCCGGCGGCACGCTCGTCGAGCTGCGCGGCGACGAGGCGCTCGCCGTCTTCGATTCCGCTCGCCAGGCGCTGCGGGCAGCCGCCGACCTGCAGGAGCGCTTCGTAGCGGAGACGGTCGCCGATCCCAGCCTGCCGCTCGCCGTCGGGATCGGCCTCGATGCGGGCGAGGCGGTGCCGGTCGACGGCGGCTATCGCGGCGGCGCGCTCAACCTCGCGGCTCGGCTCTGCTCCCTCGCGGGGCCCGGCGAGGTGCTCGTGAGCCCGGGCGTGGCGCACCTCGCGCGCAAGGTCGAGGGCCTCGACTACGTCGAGCGCGGCGCAGTGCGTGTCAAGGGTCTGGAGAAGCCGGTGGAGGTGGTCGCCGTCCGGTCCGAGCGCGAGGACGTCGCGCGCGACCTCGCCTTCCAGCGGGCGCTCGATCCAGCACTTACAGGAGCCGTCGAGACGCGCAACCCGTACAAGGGCCTGCGCGCCTTCGCGGAGGATGACGCCGGCGACTTCTTCGGCCGGGAGGCGTTGACCGAGCATCTCGTCGAGCGCCTCGAGCAAACGCGCTTCCTCGGCGTCGTCGGCCCGAGCGGCAGCGGCAAGTCGTCGGTGGTACGCGCCGGCCTTCTGCCGCGGATCCGCGAGGGCGCTCTTCCCGGCTCCGAGCGCTGGTCAGTCGTCGAGATGTTCCCCGGCGCATACCCGCTGGAGGAGCTCGAGGCAGCGTTGCTCCGCGTCGCCGACAAAGCACCGACCGGCCTGCTCGAGCAGCTCGAGAAGGACGAGCTCGGCTTGCTGCGCGCCGTCAAGCAGCTCCTCGTCGACGACGGGTCCGAGTTCGTGCTCGTCGTCGACCAGCTCGAGGAGGTGTTCACCCTCGTCGAGGACGAGGCCCGCCGCACGCAGTTCCTCGCGCTGCTCGAGCGTGCGGTCATGGATCCGCACGCGCGGCTGCGGGTCGTCGTCACGCTGCGGGCCGACTTCTACGACCGGCCGTTGCTCTACAGCGGCTTCGCCGAGCTGCTGCGCGACTACGTCGAGGCGCTCGTGCCGTTGAAGGCGGAGGAGTTCGAGCGGGCGATCGCCGGGCCTGCGGAGCGCGTCGGGGCGCGATTCGAGCCGGGCCTGCTCTCCGAGCTCGTGACGGACGTGGCCGACGAGCCGGGTTCACTGCCGCTGCTCCAGTACGCGCTGACGGAGCTCTATGAGCGCCGCGAGGGGAGCACCCTCACCGGCGACGCCTACCGCGCCATCGGCGGCATCTCGGGCGCTCTCGCGGGGCGCGCCGAGGAGATCTACGCCGGCCTCGGCGAGTCGGCCAGGAGGCGGCGAGGCAGCTCTTCCTCCGGCTCGTCACGCTCGGCGAGGGAGCCGAGGACACGCGCCGCCGCGTCGAGCGGACGGAGCTCGCCTCGATGGAGGTCGATCAGGACGCACTCGAGGAGGCGATCCAGGAGTTCGGCGCGTGGCGCTTGCTCTCGTTCGACCGCGACCCGCGGAGCGGCACGCCGACCATCGAGGTCGCGCACGAGGCGCTCATGCGCGAGTGGGGCCGCTTCCGGCGCTGGATCGACAGCGGGCGCGAGGAGGTGCGGCTGCACCGGCGGCTCGCCACCGCGGCGCGGGAGTGGGAGGACGCCGGGCGCGAGCCGAGCTATCTCCTGCGCGGCAGCAACCTCGTGCAGTTCGAGTTGCTGGCGGGAGAGTCGGCGATCGCCCTCACCGAGCTCGAGCGCGAGTTCGTCGAGGCGAGCACGGCCGCGAACGAGCTCGAGCTCGCACGGCAGCGGCGGCAGAACCGGCGGCTGAGGACACTCCTCGCGGGCGCCGTCGGGCTGCTGGTGCTCGCGGTCGTGGCGGGCGCGCTCGCGCTCGTGTCGCGCTCGAACGCGCAGCACGAGGCGAAAGTCGCGCTCGGCCGCCAGCTCGGCGCCGAGGCGGTCTCGCAGCCGCGGATCGACCTCGCGATGCTGCTCGCGCGCGAATCGCTGAACCTCGACCGCTCGACACAGACGGAGGGAACGCTGCTGGCGACGCTCCTCCGCGCGCCGACCGTGATCGGCACCTTCACGATGCCGATCGAGGATCGCCCGCAAGACGTGAAGGTCTCACCGGACGGTCGCACCATCGCGGCAATCACGAACAACGGCGTGATGCGGTTGTACAGCACCCGCAAGCACCAACAGGTCGGCAAGTTTCCGCTCGGCAACACCGAGTACGCCTACGTCCCGACCACGGGCGACATTCTCGGGCTCGCCCCCCCGACGCCGACTCCGACGGAAAACGGGGTTGCGCCTCGTCGATCCGCGAACCAGGCAGACGGTACGCAGCTTCGGCCTCAGCAAGCTCTGGGTGAATTCGCCCGGGGTGGGGGCCCAGCCCATGGTCGTCACGCGCGACGGTCGTTACGGCTTGCTCTTCTGGGCGGCCGGCAGCCCCGACGGCAGCGTCGGGCCGGCGTATGTCGAGAAGTGGCGGCTCGACAGAGGTGGGCCGTCACAGCTCGTCCGGCTCGGGGGGAAGGACATGGTCGCGGCCGGAGCACTACCCGGCGACAAAGCTGATCGTCGCGACCGACGAACGGATCTCGATGTGGAACGCGAAGACAATGAAAAAGATCCACTCGGTGGAAATGCCGCGCGCTGGGCGGCCGGCGCAGTGGCGGCGTTCAGTCCAGACGGCCGCTTTTTCGCGTGGGGGCTCGAGGACGGCACCGTTCATTTCCTCGACCTCCAGAGCGGCAATATCGCCGACAGCCTCGGCGGACACGCGGCGGGAGTCGATGCAAATCACGTTCTCGCCCGATGCGCGGGTCGCCGAAAGCGGCGGCGACGACGGCCTCAGCATCCTGTGGGATCCCGTGACCGGACAGCCTCTTGCGCGACTCAGCGGCCACGGGAGCGCGCGCGTGCTGGGAGCCGACTTCAGCGCCGACGGCAAGACTCTCTACACGGCGAGTCTCGACGGCACCGTGTTCCAGTGGGATCTCACCGACACACCGTTTCGGCAAGGCGTTCAGAACGGGCTTTCCGCTGCCGCTTGGGCAGGACGAGATCGGCCACGGCGCGATACCACTCGCGATCTCGCCGGACGGCTCGCGCTTTGCAATGCGACTCGGCGTCTCTTCCGTCGGGATCTACTCGACGACGAGTACGCAACGCGTCGCGGACGCTCAGGCCTCGGCGGACCGGTGGCGCGCCGTGGCCTGGTCTTCGCAAGGAACGCTGGCGGTCAGCGGAGCCGATGGCCTGGTTCAGCTGTGGGATGTTAAAGGCGCGCCGCGGCTCGTCAGGAGACTCGTCGGACTCAGGTCGACCAACGGACTGCCGCGAGACGGTGACTGACGTGGCCTTCTCGCCAGACGGCAACATGCTCGCCGCGCGGCGACGTCAACCACACCCCGGCCACCACGGACTACCGCTTCGGCACGACAGCCGTCTGGGATGTCCGATCCGGCCGGCTGATCTGGAAGGCCCGCTCGAGAGACGGTTGGGTCACCTCGCTCGCCTTCTCGGCGGACGGTGATCTTCTAGCGGCGGCGAGGGAGGGGGGCAGCACCGTGAACCACAAGCCTGAGTCCGGCTTTGCCCTCGTCTACGAGGCCAAGACGGGCCGACTCGAACAACATCTCGCGCTCGACGGCGCGACTCCGTTCAGCCCCGTAGCCGTCTCGTTCGATCCCGACGGGACACTCGCCACGGGGACATGGGCCGGGATCGTCCAGCGCTGGGATCCAAGAACCGGTGCTCCGCTCGGCCACAAGATCCTCGTCGCGGCCGCACCGGTGGCGAGCATCTCCTTCGACCCGACCGGCGCGATCTTCGCCACCGCCGGCGGATCGGACGGACTGGCGAAGCTCTGGGACACGAACACCGGTCAGCAGGTCGGCTCGACCTTCCCGGGCGATCCTGGGCAGTGGGGGGGTGCCGAGTTCACACCGGACGGGTCCAATCTCGTCGTTATGTACGCGGACGGAACCGGATTCGTCTGGCCGACCTCGGTCCGGGCCTGGGAGCAGCACGCATGCGCCGTCGCCGGTCGCAACTTCAACCCCGAGGAGTGGCACCGGTTCGTCGGCGGCCTCGGCTACTCGCGCGTTTGCAGCTAGATCTCGACCCGCGCAGACGCGCCGTCGAGTGCGGCGAGCGCCTCGCGCAGCGGCACGAACCGGCCGACGAAGATCGGCGTGTCGCGCTCGGTGTAGCGCGACGCCTCGGTGTCGCGCAGCCGCAGCATCAGGTGCATGAAGTCCGCCGGCTCCTCGCACTCGAAGGCGGTCATGAACTCCTGGTCGTCGATCCCGAACGAGTACGTCGTGTGGTTCTTGATCCCCGGGAACTCCTCGCGGCCGATCCGGATGTGCTCGTCCATCGCACGCTGCCGGTCTGCCTCCGGTAGCGCGTACCACGGCCGCACCTTCACGAACGGATAGACGACGAGGTAGGGGAGGCCGTGCGGCGTGATCTTCCGCGCCTTGCGGGCGCTCGTGTACTGGGACGCCTTCGTCGTCGCGAGATACGAGTACGGCGTCTCGAGCCAGCCGGCGAGCGCCGTTCCGTTAAGCGCGGTTCCGAGCTCCTCGAGGTCGTCGTATCGCTCCGTGATCTTCCAGAGGAAGAGGTCGCTGTCCGGGCGCACTCCCGCCGTCGTGTAGGCGCGCAGGTGCTCGAAGCGCTCGGCGAACGAGTCCACCGCCTCCGCGAACTCCTCCTTCTGCGCCTGGCGCTGCTCGATCGGCAGCCGCCGCCACGCCGGATCGAGCCGGTAGAAGGTGTACGCGACGTACTGGCCTTCCATCGGCAGGATGGTAGCCATGTCCCCGCGGGTCGAGACTCAGCTGAAATCGCTGCCGGCGAAGCCGGGCGTGTACCTGTTCCGCGACGCCGACGGCGAGGTGCTGTACGTCGGCAAGGCGAAGACGCTCCGTTCGCGCGTTCGCTCGTACTTTCAGAAGACGACCGACGGGCGCGCGCAGATCCGCAGCCTGCCGGGCCGCGTCGCGGACGTCGAGGTGATCGTGACCGGAAGCGAGGTCGAGGCGCTCCATCTCGAGCAGAACCTCGTCAAGCGGCACCGGCCGCCGTTCAACGTACGCCTGCGCGACGACAAGTCGTTCCCGTACATCGCGGTCACCGTCGAGGACGAGTACCCGCGGGTCATGTTCACGCGCGAGCGGCACCGGCCGGGCGTCTGGTACTTCGGCCCGTACGCGAACGCGAAGAAGGTGCGCGAGACCCTCGACGTTCTCAACCGCGTCTTCCGCTACCGGCCCTGCGAGGGGCCGAAGCCCGGCCGGCACAGCGGCATTCCATGCCTTGACTACCACATCGATCGCTGCCTGGCACCGTGCGTGGGCTACGTCTCGGTGGAGGACTACCGCGCGATCGTCGACGGCGTGATCGAGTTCCTCTCCGGCGACGTGAAGCCGATCCAGCGCGAGCTCGAGCGGCGGATGCAGGAGGCGGCTGCGGAGGAGCGCTTCGAGGATGCGGCGCGCTATCGCAACCGGCTCTTCTCGGTCCAGCACCTCGTCGAGCGGCAGGCTGTCGAGCGGCAGTCGGTCGGCACGGTGGACGTGATCGGCTTTGCCGCCGAGGGAGACCGCGCCGTGGTGCAGATCTTCCCGTTGCGCGGCGGCAAGATGGTCGACCGCCACTCCTTCCACCTCGAGAACGTCGGCGGGCAGGACGTGACGACGATCCTCGAGTCGTTCGGGCTCGAGTACTACGGGAGCGCGCCGAGCCTGCCGCCGCAGATCGTCGTCCCCAACGATGCGGGCGACCTCACTGCGCTCGCCGAGCTCCTCTCGGAACGGCGCGGCGCGCGGGTCGAGATCCGGGTCGCCGAACGAGGCGAGAAGCGGCGCCTGCAGCGGCTGGCCGACGAGAACGCGCTCCACGTTCTCACGAGCGACCTCGCGCAGGGCGAGCAGCGGCGCCTGAGACGGGTCGAGGCGCTCGAAGGGCTACGCGAGACGCTGAACCTCGAGGCGCTACCGCTGCGCATCGAATGCTTCGACATCTCGACCGCGATGGGCCAGGACAACGTCGGCTCGATGGTCGTCTTCCAGGACGGCCTGCCGAAGAAGGCGCACTACCGCAAGTTCGCGATCCGCGGCCAGGAGGGGATGGACGACTTCGCCGCGATGGCGGAGATGGTCGCGCGGAGGTTCGCGAGGCTCGCGGCGGGGCCGGTAGCGGAGGAGTACGACGAGTCGTTCGCGGCGACGCCGAATCTCGTCGTCGTCGACGGCGGCAAGGGGCAGCTCGCGGCGGCCATCGCGGCGATGCAGGCGTTCGATCTGCCGCGCGTCGCGGTGATCGCGCTGGCGAAGCGGGAGGAGGAGGTGTTCGTGCCGGGACGGTCGCGCCCGATCGTCCTCTCGCGCCACGACCCGGGGCTCCAGCTCCTGCAGCGGATCCGCGACGAGGCGCACCGCTTCGCCGTCGGCTTCCATCGGCAGCGGCGCGAGACACGCGGGTTCACGTCGCTCTTCGACGAGCTCGAGGGGGTCGGCCCGGCGCGACGCCGCGCGCTCCTCAACCACTTTGGCTCGGTCGACGCGATGCTCGCGGCGACGTCCGAGGAGCTCGAAGGCGTCCCCGGCGTCCCGCGAAGGTCGCACGCAGCGTCTATGCCCAGCTCCACAAAGCGGGTCGGGGCTAGAGCTACTCCGCGTCCGGCCCGAGGAACGGGTAGCGATAGTCCCTGGGCGGCACGAACGTCTCCTTGACCCGGCGTGGGGGAAACCATGTCCCCACGAGCCCCCTTCTTCAGCTCATTCCGTGTCGGGGCCCAGGAAGGGGTATCGATAGTCCCTGGGCGGCACGAACGTTTCCTTGATCGTGCGCGGGCTGACCCAGCGGATCAGGTTCCACATCGAGCCGGCCTTGTCGTTCGTGCCGGAGGCGCGGGCACCGCCGAACGGCTGCTGGCCGACGACCGCTCCGGTCGGCTTGTCGTTGACGTAGAAGTTGCCTGCGGCGTACCGGAGCCGGTCCTGCGTCTTCTCGATCGCGCCGAGGTCGCGCGCGAAGACGGCGCCGGTGAGCCCGTATGTCGTCCCGCTGTCGATCAGGTCGAGCGTGTCGTCGTAGCGCGAGTCGTCGTAGACGAACGCTGTGACGACGGGCCCGAACAGCTCCTCCTTCATCGTCCGGAAGTCGGGGTCCGAGGTCTCGATCACGGTCGGCTGGACGAACCAGCCGTCGCTGTCGTCGTAGTTGCCGCCCGCGATCACCTGCGCCTTCCCGTCGGACGCTTTCGCCTCCTCGATCGCGGCCTTCTGCGTTGCGAACGAGCCGGCGTCGATCACGGCGCCGACGAAATTCGAGAAGTCCGCGACGTCGCCCATCTTCATCTCCCCGATCCCCTCGACAACCTGGTCGCGGACCTGCGGCCAGAGGCTCGCGGGCGCGAAGACGCGCGAGGCGGCGGAGCACTTCTGCCCCTGGTACTCGAAGGAGCCGCGGAGGATCGCGGTCGCGACCGCTTCCGCGTCGGCGCTCGGGTGCGCGACGATGAAGTCCTTGCCGCCCGTCTCGCCGACGATCCGCGGATAGTTGCGGTAGCCGGCGATGTTGTCGCCGACCGTCTTCCACATCCCCTGAAAGACCGGAGTGGAGCCGGTGAAGTGAATTCCGGCAAGGTGCTCGCTCGCGAGGGCGGGATCGCCGACGGCCGCGCCTGAGCCGTAGACGAGGTTGATCACGCCCGGCGGCAAACCGGCCTCCTCGTAGAGCTTCATCAGGAAGTGCGCGCTCACCGCGGCAGTCGTGGCGGGCTTCCAGACGACCGTGTTCCCCATCAGCGCCGCCGAGGTCGGGAGGTTGCCGGCGATTGCCGTGAAGTTGAACGGCGTGACGGCGAAGACGAAGCCCTCGAGCGGCCGGTACTCGAGCCGGTTCCAGATGCCGGGCGAGGAGATCGGCTGCTCCTCGTAGATGCGGGTCATGTACTGGACGTTGAAGCGCCAGAAATCGATGAGCTCGCACGCGGAGTCGATCTCGGCCTGATGTGCGGTTTTCGACTGGCCGAGCATCGTCGCGGCGTTGAGCGTCTGCCGCCACGGGCCGGCGAGGAGCTCTGCCGCGCGGAGGATGACGGCGGCGCGCTCTTCCCACGGCGTTCGCGACCAGTCCTCCCAGGCGTCGGCCGCCGCTGCGATCGCGCGGTCGACCTCGGCGGCGCCGCCCTTGTGGACATCGGCGAGCACGTGGTTGCGCTTGTGCGGCATGACTGCTTCGAACGTGTCGCCGGTGGTCACGTCCTCGCCGCCGATCACGAGCGGGATCTCGAGCCGCTGGCCGGAGAGGTCGTCGAGGTGGCGGCGAACCTCGGCGCGCTCGGGGCTGCCGGGCTCGTAGCCGAGCACGGGCTCGTTGTAGGGCTGGGGGACGCGAAAGATGCCGTGGTTGCTCATGGGGCGATTCTAGGATTGGAGGTCGTGCCGGTGACGCAGGTGGCGTACGAGGTCGAGGGCTGGGGCGTGGGGGAGCTCGTGGTCGCTGACGAGCGCGTCGCGTGGCACGAGCTGCCGTGGCCGCGTCCCGAGCAGGCAGGACCTCACAAGACCAACGCCCGCCAGATCCCATCCCAAACCCCCACCCACCCTGGGGCAGGGGCTGCGTCGGTCATATCACGGAAATCGTCAGGCGAGCGCCGAGGCTTCGTGACGGAAGTCGTGCGGCTGCTGCAGGCGTACTTCGCGGGTGAGCGCGTGCCGCTCGAGGACGTGCCCGTCGACCTCGACTACGAGACGGCGTTTCTCTCGCGCTGTGCCGAGGCGTTGCGGACGATCCCGCGCGGGGAGGTCGTCACCTACGGCGAGCTCGCCGCACTCGCCGGCGCGCCGAGAGCCGCTCGCGCCGCCGGCAGCTTCTGCGCTCGGAGTCACCTCTCCCTCTTCGTCCCCTGCCACCGCGTCGTCGCCGCGGACGGGCTCGGCTCCTACGGCTCCTACGGCGTCGACTACAAACGCCGTCTCCTCGCGCTCGAAGGCTACGGCCATGCTCGCTGACGATCTTCGGGAGGAGCTTGCCGCGATCGCGCCGGCGAACGAGTGCGACCGGCTCGCCGAGCTCTCCGGCCTCTTCCACGTCGCCGGGCGTGCGCACCTCCGGGGACGGGGAAGCGTGGACGTCCATCTCGACGTCTCGAGCTCGACGGTCGCCCGCCGGGCGTTCGCGCTCCTGCGCTCCGTCGGGGTCACGTCCGAGATCCGCACCTATCCGCGCCGCGCGTTCGACAAGGCGACGCGCTACCAGCTGCACGTCGAGGGCTCCGAGGAGGCGTACGCGACGCTGCATCGCGCCGGCGTGCTCGACCGCTCCCATCGTCCGCTCGGCCGCCCCCAGCAGCGGGTGGTCGCCCGCCGCTGCTGCGCGGCTGCCTATCTCCGCGGCGCGCTGCTCGGCTCGGGCACGCTCAGCGGGCCAAGAGGACCGCAGCTCGAGATCCGCACCGCCGAGGGGGAAGGCGCCCACTTCCTCGCCGCGCTCGCACAGCGTCTCGGCGCCGAGTTGCACGTCCAGGAGCGCGCCTCGCACGCCACCGCCTACGCGAAGGGAACCGAGGCGATCGCGGACGTGCTCGTGGCTGTGGGAGCCGTCGATCTCGTGCTCGTGCTCGAGGAGCAGGCAGTCCTCGCCGCGATCCGCGCCGACGCGAACCGGCTCGCAAATGCCGACCACGCGAACCTCGTCCGCACAGGCCGCGCCGCACACGCGCAACTCGAGGCCCTCGGCCGCCTCGACGTCGACGCGCTTCCCGACGACCTCCGCGAGATCGCGCTGCTTCGCCTGCGACATCCGACAGCGTCCACCGCGGAGCTCGCCCGCCGCTGCAAGCCCGGTCTTTCGAAGGCGAGCGCGTATCGGAGACTCCGTCGTTTGCAGGAGCTTTCCCAGCGCTGAAACTAGGTCGGTATCCGTTGCAAGTCGCCTAGCGCGGCAACAACGCAGAAGTCATACTCGCCACGGCGGGTTCTGCTCGTCCGGCGGTGGATTCAGACCCCGTCCGCCGTCAGGTCTCGAGCGGGTGAGGGACCGGGAGGGTCGTCCTCGGAGCTTCCCGGTCCGCCCGCCGTCCACGCGGCTGACGCGACGACACTGCGGAAAAGTGCGGATTCCTCGCGCACTCGCCCGGTTAGACTCGAAGCGGAAACCGACGACGAGACGAAAGGTTCAGTGATGGCGAAGATCAGGGTCGGGATCAACGGCTTCGGCCGCATCGGCCGCAACTTCCTTCGCGCCCAGCTCGATCAGGACGACTTCGAGATCGTGGCCGCGAACGACCTCGGCGACGCGCACACGATGGCGCACCTGCTCAAGCACGACTCGGTGCTCGGGACGCTCGAGCTGCCGGTCGAGGCGGGCGACGGCGCGATCCGCGTCGGCGAGCACGAGATCAAGCTCCTCTCCGAGCGCGACCCGGCCGACCTCCCGTGGGCCGACCTGGGGGTCGACATCGCGATCGAGTCGACGGGCCTGTTCACGAAGCGTCCGGACGCGGAGAAGCATCTCCAGGCCGGCGCGAAGAAGGTCGTCATCTCCGCTCCGGCGACGGATCCGGACCTCACGCTCGTCCTCGGCGTGAACGACCGGGAGTACGACCCGGAGCAGCATCACATCGTCTCGAACGCGTCCTGCACGACCAACTGCGTCGCGCCCGTGGCGAAGATCCTCCACGAGGCGTACGGGATCGAGCGTGGCTTCATGACGACGATCCACGCGTACACGAACGACCAGCAGGTGCTCGACCTGCCGCACAAGGACCTGCGCCGCGCACGCGCCGCCGCGATCAACCTCATCCCGACGTCGACGGGCGCGGCCCGGGCGATCGGCGT
This sequence comes from uncultured Actinomycetes bacterium, assembly GCA_963790845.1. Lineage (GTDB taxonomy): Bacteria > Actinomycetota > Thermoleophilia > Gaiellales > Gaiellaceae > Palsa-739. The sequence goes on from CAWBQC010000010.1 coordinate 27,948, forward strand.
CGTGCTCCCGGAGCTGAAGGGCAAGGTCGACGGCATGTCGATGCGCGCGCCGGTGCCGACCGGCTCGATCGTCGACCTCGTCGTCCAGGTCGGCTCGGAGCCGACCGCCGAGCAGGTCAACGAGCTCTTCCGCTCGCAGGCCGACACCGGCGACCTCGAGGGGATCCTCCGCTACACCGATGAGCCGATCGTCTCGACCGACATCGTCCACTCGTCGTACTCGTCGATCTTCGACAGCGGGCTGACGATGGCGAACGGGAATCTCGTCAAGGTCTTCTCCTGGTACGACAACGAGTGGGGCTACAGCTGCCGCCTCGTCGACCTGGTCGCGAAGATCGGCCAGACGCTGCCGGCGACGGTGGCGGCGTAGGAGGGAAGAGCGTTGCGCCTGCCGCGTTCCGTCCGCGACGCAGAGGTCGCGGGCAAGACGGTGCTGGTCCGCGCCGATCTCAACGTGCCGCTCGACGACGGCCGCGTCGCCGACGACACCCGCATCCGGGCCTCGCTGCCGACCCTCGAGCTCCTGCTGGAGCGTGGCGCTGCGGAGCTCCGCGTCTGCTCGCACCTCGGCCGCCCGAAGACCGAGGAGGATCGCGCGAAGTATGCGATGGCTCCGGTCGCGGCCCGCCTGCGCGAGCTCATGCCGGATGAGCGCGTCCACGTGCTCGAGAACACGCGCTTCGACGCGGGCGAGACGACGAACGACGAGCGCTTCGCACGTGAGCTCGCCGAGGGCTGCGACCTCTACGTCGACGACGCGTTCGGCTCGGCGCATCGCGCGCACGCGTCGACCGAGGCGGTCGCGCATTTGCTTCCGGCATATGCCGGGCTGCTCCTCCTCGCCGAGCTCGAGCACCTCGGCCGGCTGCTCGGCGACGTCGAGCGCCCCTTCGTGCTGATCTCGGGTGGCGCGAAGGTCGAGGACAAGCTCGGCGTCCTCCGCAACCTGGGCGGTCGCGCCGACGCCGTGCTGATCGGCGGCAAGATGGCCGAGGAGCTGCGCGGCGAGAACCCGCTCGACTTCGAGGTCGAGCTGCCGGTCGACGTCGTCGCTGCGGCCGAGTTCGCGGCCGACGCCGAGTCTCGGGTCTGCCCGTACGACGCGCTTCCGGACGGCTGGCTCGGCCTCGACATCGGGCCGGACACGCGCACGCGCTTCACAGAGGCGCTCGCTGCAGCGCGGACGATCTTCTGGAACGGCCCGATGGGCGTGTTCGAGTGGCCGCGCTTCGCCGAGGGAACGAAGGCGGTCGCCGAGGCGGTGGCGGAGAACGACGCCGCGTTCTCGGTCGTCGGCGGCGCCGACTCGGTGCGGGCGCTCAATGAGCTCGGCCTCGCCGATCGGGTCTCCTGGGTCTCGACCGGCGGCGGCGCGAGCCTCGAGCTGCTCGAGGGCAAGGAACTGCCCGGCGTCGCAGCTATCCCGAGCGCCTCGCCGTAGCTCGGCTCGGGGTCGGGTCCAGGAAGACGTCGCTGACGTCCGCGCACGGTCTCGCGCAGCCTGCGGTCGAGCTCCTCGACATCTCCTCGATCCGGCTCGCGTCGACGCCGTCCGCGAGGTCGATGCGGGCGGCGACGAGGAGCGACCTCGGCCCGACGTACATCGTGCAGCAGGTCGACGATTCTCGTACCACCTCGTCCGGCTCGGCGAGTCGCACGGCGGAGCGCTTCGCGCTGGTCTGGTCTCGGGCCGCCTCACCCAGCAGCAGCCCCTTCATGTCCCGGCCCAGCGCGAAGGCGACGTAGACGAGCAGCAGCCCGATGAGGACCGCTGCGCCCGCATCCCAGCATGACTGCCGGTGAGTTGCTGCAGGAGGATGCCGCCGGACGCGAGCACGAGACCGACGAGCGCCGCGGCATCCTCCGAGAAGACCGTCTTCGTCGTCGGCTCCTTGCTCCAGCGCACGAATTCCAGTAGCCGCATGCCGGCCTCGCGGGCGCCTGCGCGCGTCTGGCGGAGCGCACGCACGAACGAGACTCCCTCGGCTATGCCGGCGACGCTGAGGATCAGATAGCTCACCCAGAAGGATCCCGCCTTCTCGCCGCTCTCGAACATGCGCATGCACTCCCTCGCCGAGGGAGAAGATCGCGCCTGCGAAGAAGATCATCACGGCGACGAGAAACGTCCAGAAGAAACGCTCCTTGCCGTAGCCGAAGGGGTGCTGCTCGTCGGCCTTCCGCTCGCCGAGGCGCAGCGAGACGAGCAGGAGCACCTGGTTCGCGGTGTCGGCGAAGCGAGTGCGCGGCCTCGGCGAGCATCGCGGACGAGCCGGTGAGAGACCGCCTCCGACTCACCTTCGCGATCGCGATCACGGCGTTCGCCGCGAGCGCGATCAGGACGGTGCGTCTCTCTCCCTGCACATCCCTGCCATGCCCGTACGATGCGCTCGCCAT
>CAWBQC010000011.1:0-20477 GCA_963790845.1 uncultured Actinomycetes bacterium
TGAAGGAATCGCGCGCCTTCCTGCTTGCGGGCGTTGGCTGAGCTCTGGCGCCCGAGCGAGCACGAGCCGCTCGAGGGTGGGGAATGGGACGAGGAGCACGCCGAGGAGGCGATCCGGACGATCGTCGCCGACGCCGAGGCGGCATTCGACGGCACGCGCTGGCCCTGGCATCCGCGAGACGACGAGGAGTGGGCGTCGTCGGACGTCTACATCGGCGGCGCCGGGGATCGTCTGGGCGCTCGACGAGCTCGGCTCGACCGGCTGGGGAGATGCAGCCGTGTCGTTCGTCGACCGATATCGCGCGCGCCCCTCGCCGTGGGACGAGGACCCCGTCGAAACGAGCTTCCACTTCGGAGAGCTGGGGATCGCACTCGTCGCCTTTCGGCTGACCCGCGATGCCGGCCTCGCCGACCGCGTCCACGAGCTCGTCCTGGCGAGCCTCGATTCCGACGCGAACGAGGTGATGTACGGGACGCCCGGTTCGATGCTCGTCGCCGAGGCGATGCTCGCCTGGACCGGTGAGCCGCGCTGGGACGAGGCGTGGCGCGCGGCTGCGGAACGCGTCGAGGCGGCGCGCGATCCCGACGGCCTCTGGACGGCTCATATCGGCGGACATGCCTTCCGGTACCTCGGCCCGGCGCACGGCTACGCCGGGAATGTCCGCGCGTTCGCCAACCGAGGCGCGGTACAGCTCGCCGACCTCGGGCCGTATGTCCTCCGCGACGGCGAGCTCGCGAACTGGCCACCGGGCGAAGGGGCGAGGCCCGACGAGATTCGCGTCCAGTGGTGCCACGGCGCGCCCGGGATGGTCGCGACGCTCGGCGACCTCCTCGACCCAGAGCTGGCGGTGGCCGGCGGCGAGCTGACCTGGCGTGCCGGCCCGCTCGCGAAGAACTCGAGTCTCTGCCACGGCACTGCGGGCAATGCGTACGCCTTCCTCGTCCTCCACCGCCGCACGGGCGACGAGGTCTGGCTCGAGCGGGCGCGGGCCTTCGCCATGCACGTGATCGGCCGGGTCGAGCAACAGCGCGCGGAGTTCGGCCGCGGCCGCTACTCGCTCTTCACCGGAGACCTCGGAGTCGCACTCTTCCTCCGTCACCTGCTCGACGGCGAGGACCGGTTCCCGACGATGGGCCCGTTCCAGGCGTAACCCGCGCGTACCTGTCGTGTGTCGATTCGCCCGTTTCCCGCTGCGTTGTCTAGCGGCTGGAGCCGCCTTCCCGCTAGCGTGCTGCGGACGTGCAACGGCAGATCACGCTCGCCCAACTGTTCTGCTGGATGCTCGCCCTGCTGGCGAGTATCACTGCGCTCTCTTGGGCTGCCCTGATGGTCCTCGCCGACCATGAGGAACCAGGGGCACTCTTCGCCACCGGAGGTCTCGCGCTCCTCCTCTGGTCGGCCTTCCACCTGACCGACCGGCCGGACCACCACCGGTAGCGGATCAGCTGAGAGGACGCTGGCCCAGGCAGGTGTTTGCCAAGCACCAGCGCCCGTCTGCCACCCGCTGGATCGCAGGTGGCAGACAGACGCGGTGCTAAGGAAGTCAGCGACTAGAAGCCGCTCAGCAGGCCTACGCACTGACCGGTCGTCTTGTGGCCGACGATGTTGAACTCGCCGGGGATGGCCCCTCCGGTCAAGCGCGGGCCGAGGTTCTCGCAGTTGAGGTTTCTCCCGATCGTGTTGACAACGACGCTGACCGCGGCGTTGCCGTCGTCCTCCGGGTCGGTCGCCGTGATGTTCGTCAGCGTCAGGTTGCCCCCGATGTGGCTGAACAGCACTCCGAGCCACTCGGGCGTGACGTCGCTGACCGTGAAGTTGCCGCCGACCGTGTTGTTCTTCAACGCCCAGGGGATGTCGCCGCCCCCTCCGGTCAGCGTGACGTTCCCGTTGACCGTGATCCCGTTCAGCAGAACGGTGTCCGCGTCGGTGGCGGTGACATTCCCGTTGACGGTGATGACGGAGTGGCCGTCCGCCTCGACGGTGCACGGGTGTGCCGCGTGAGGGACGTAGCCGAACGGCTGGCAGCCCAGGCCGAGCAGCGAGCCCGCGGCCGCGGTGACGTTGTGTCCGACGGTGATCGTCGACGGCGCGCTCTGCGCGTCGAAGCACGGCACCGGCGGCGACGTTGATGTTGCCGACGACGTTGATCACGGCATCGGCACGACGTCGCAGAAGCCGGTGACCGTGATGCTGGCGTAGTTCCCCGACGGGATGTCACCACCGGTACACGTGTACGGCGAACTGGAGCGCGCCGCACTGGCGCCACCCGTGACACCCAGAAACGCCACCACAATGGCCGTACCAAACAGAATACGAGACCTCACAATTGTCCCCCTTCTGGTCTCGTCAGTAATACGTGTCCGAGCCGCCGCAGTGGAGGCTCAGCCAAAAAGACATGGCCGGACGATTCTGTCACACCTCGTCAGGGGGTCATCTCGGAACACACGCCCGGTCCAGTGGACTGACGCCCGGTCACCGGCAGTGTCTCTGGGTGGGTTGCGTCGCCTCGGCTGGCTCGTTCTGGCAGCCGACTTCGCCTACTGGCTATGGGAGCTGAGGCAGCCCGAAGAGCAGCAACTCTCTTCGTGGCATGCGACGCTCAGCTAAGCGCGTCGGGGGTCATTCCCCGGACACTGGCCCAGGCGAACGCTGGCTTCGTCCGCGGCGACTCGTATCGTCAGCGTCGATGGAGACTCTTCGAGCGGCGCGCACTGGTGATGCTCGTGGTCGTTGCTCTCCTCTTCGTGCGGGCAGCCGGTCTGTACCCGGCCCCGACGTGGCTCACCGCGATCTACATCTTCGGCCTCTTCTGCCTCACGGCCGCAAGCGTTTTGCTGGTCGCGGTGATCGCGCCCACGGCCTACATCGGCCGCTGGGACTCCGAACGCCAGCGCCTCTTGTTCTACGCCTTCGCGCTCCTCGTCTCCGACGTCGTCGTTACGGCCCTCATCTTCGCCTACGGTGCCTACGAGGCGAACGCGCGCTTCCTCGGCGGCTAGAGCGGCCTCCCGCCGGTCCCGAGCGCCGGCGCAGGCGGTTGCTCCCTCGCCTGAGGCTGCAGGGACGCGTCCCGACAGGCACATCGAGTCTCACTTCGTGTTGATGTCCCGATAGACCTCGACGATCGGAGGCTCAACGAGTAGGGCACGCCACCGAGCGAGATATTGCGCCATCGTCGCGTCCGACTTGACGCGCTCTTCGTCGCTTGAGTAGGCGTCTTCGCTGGCATAGTCGATGACCTCGATGAAACGGTCCGATGCGCCTGCGTCACCAAGTAGGCGAACGCGGATCCCTCCTGGGGATTCATAGAACGGGATGGCCTCGCGAAGAAACGAACGCAGCTCGTCGGCCCGCCCCGGTTCGACGCAGATCCGCAGGTGAACGCTTACGGCGGGGCGCCATCCATCTTCTTGGTTGGGCACGACGGGCGGCATCTTAGGGTTCACCCCAAGGCTGCCTCGCCGCGGCTGCTCGACGAAGCACCGGAGACGTGCCGCGCGGTCCTGGGCGCGCTGCCGGTCTCCGGTGTCGCACGCCACGGGATCTACTCGGGTAGCGAGCTCTATCTCGTACTGCCTGAGGTGCTCACCCCGCCGCGGGAGAACGCGACGACGGCCGTCGGGCCCGGCGACATCGGCTTTCTCACCGTCGAGCAGGGATCGTCGTACGGCTTCGACGAGGCCTTCTCCGAGATCTGCTGGTTCTACGACCGCGACGCAACGCCCTCGATGGCCGAGGGGCCGGTCGACGTGAACGTCTTCGCCCGTCTCGACGCCGCCGAGGCCTTCTTCGCCGTTTGCCGGCGGATGCGACTGGAGGGTGCGAAGAGGATCGAGATCGCTGCCGGCAAGTAGCCTGTGGGGCGTGGAAGCCGACGACGCGGTTGTCGTGAAGGTGGTGTCCGGCGAGTCCGAGGCCCAAGTGGTGTGCGGTCTGCTCCGCTCGGAGGGCATCGAGTGTGCGTACCGGGACACCGAGGCGATCGATTCGCCGCTGGAGGATTTCATCGCGGCCGGATCCCGGGAGATCCTCGTGCATGCGGCGGATCTGGAAGCTGCGAAGGAGCTGCTCGCCGTCCAGCAGGGTTGATGCCCGAGCGCTGGTGGCACACGATCGAGTTCCCGGACGGGAGCGCTACCGACGCCTGGTGGGACTTCCGTCCGCTCTCGCCGAAGCTCCCCTGGCCCGACGTCAACGGCAAGCGCTGTCTCGACATCGGTACGGCTGACGGCTTCTGGGCCTTCGAGCTCGAGCGCCGCGGCGCGGCGGAGGTCGTCGCGCTCGACCGCCCGTCGTACTTTCAATCGGAATGCCGTGCGCGGTTCGAGGAGGCGCACGCGAAGCTCGGCTCCCGCGTGCGCTACGAGGAGGGCAATGTCTACGAGCTCGAGGGCGACTTCGACTTCGCGTTCATGGGTTACGTCCTGCAGGTGATCGCCGACCCGCTCGGCGCGCTGGAGTCGGTGCGACGCGTGAGCAAGCAACTGCTCGTCCTCGACACGGTCTCGGTGCCGCTGTCGCTCCTACCGTCGCCTCTTGCGCGGATCGACGCACGACGGGACGGCGGCGAGTGGTTCGTCTTCAACCCGCGCGGCTTCCGGAAGGCCGTCGAGATGGCCGGCTGGACGGTCGAGGCGCAGACCGGCATCCTCGCCGACAAGACCCGCCACGACTGGAAGCATCGCGTCGGCCTGCGGGGGCGCGCGTGTGCAATCCTCGCGAGACCATGAGACTCGACGGCATCCATCACGTGACGTGCATCACCGGGGACGCGCCGGGGAACGTCGACTTCTACACCCGCGTCCTCGGCCTGCGGCTCGTGAAGAAGTCGGTCAACCAGGACGACCCGACCGTCTATCACCTCTTCTACGCCGACGAGGACGGCAGCGCCGGCTCGGACATCACGTTCTTCGAGTACCCGAACGCGCGGCCGGGCCAGGCCGGGGACGGGATGATCCACACCGTCGTCTGGCGCGTCGGCTCGCGCGGACGCGCTCGAGTTCTGGGCCGACCGGCTCAGCGCCGAGGGCCACGAGGTCGAGCCCGACGGCGAGTCGCTCCGCTTCGCGAACCCCGAGGGGCTCGCGCACGAGCTCGTCGTCTCGCACGTTGCGGACGAGCCGCTTGTCGCGCGCCATCCCGAGATCCCGCGGGAGATGGCGCTGCAGGGCTTCGAGGGGGTTCGTGCCTACGGGCAGACGAGCGCCGAGTTCCTGACCGCGCTCGGCTTCGAGCAGGAGAACGGCCGCTGGGATACCCGCGCGCGACACGCGCGGCGGCTGGATCGAGTACGGCGACGCGCCGGAGGCGCCGGGGATCGGCGGAGCGGGCACCGTCCACCACGTCGCGTGGGCCTCGCAGATGGACGACCAGCAGGCGTGGCACGACCGCGTCGCCGAGGCCGGCGGTCACCCGACGGAGATCATCGACCGCTTCTGGTTCCGCTCGATCTACTTCCGCGAGCCGGCCGGCGTCCTCTTCGAGATCGCGACGCTCGGGCCGGGGTTCGCCACGGACGAGGATCCCGCGCACCTCGGCGAGAAGCTGATCCTGCCGCCCGCGTTCGAGCATCTGCGCGACCGCGTCGAGCCGGTGCTCACGCCGCTGCCGGACCCGCGGGCGAGACTGGTCCCGGGCTTGAGCCTGCAGGTACGGGAGCGCCCGGCGCGCCGGGGAGGCGGCGGGCGCGCTCGTCCTGCTCCACGGCCGCGGCGCCGATGAGAACGACCTCTTCCCGCTCCTCGACGAGCTCGACCCGGAGCGCCGCCTGCACGGGTACACGCCGCGAGGGCCGCTGTCGCTGCCGCCGGGTGGCGCGCACTGGTACGTCCTCGGCGGGGTCGGCACGCCCGAGCGCGAGACGTTCTCGGCGAGCTACGCGGCACTCGCCGAGTTTCTGGACGGACTGCCGTACGAGCGGCTCGTGCTCGGCGGCTTCTCGCAGGGCTGCGCGATGGCGTATGCGCTCGCGCTCTTTCGAGGGCGGCCGCGCCCGGACGCGCTGCTCGCGATGAGCGGCTTCATCCCGAGCGTCGAGGGCTACGAGCTCGACCTCGGACCGCCGTTCCCGCGCATCGCGATCGTGCACGGCGTCTTCGACCCGGTGATCCCCGTGCAGTGGGGGAGGGCCGCCCGTGACACGCTGGAGGAGGCCGGCGCCGACGTCCTCTACCGCGAGTCGCCGATCGAGCACTGGATCGACCCGGACGTGATCCCGCTCTTGCGGGAGATCGTCGGCTCCTAGCCGGGCTTCGGCAGCGACGAGGTGTCCACGACCTCGAAGTCGGCGCCGGTGAGCCGGCCGAGGGAGTGGAGGTCGTCGTTCGACCAGTGCCGGTTCGGCGCGCCCGAGACGTACCAGGGCGAGCCGTTGTCGGCGAGGATCATCCCGTAGCGCTGCAGCGCCCGCAGCACGACGCGCGCCTGGCGGGGGAACGACGCCACGTTCACGCTCGCCTTCAGCCGCACCCGCAGCCCCATCGGCGGCAGCGACGGGTCGTTCGAGCTGGAGGCGTAATGGCGCGCGGGGTAGACGTAGGCGCGGCGTGTCCGCGGCGCCGTGAAGCGCAGTGCGTGGTCGATCACGCCGCGGGACACCTCGTCCCAGCGCGCGAGGCCGGGGAAGATCGGCAGCCCCGCGGCGTCCGCCGACGTCCAGCCGGCCGGGCGGAGATGGTTCGAGCGGAGGCTCCAGACGGCACCGGATCCGGCCGTCCAGCCGTGGCCCGAGTGGCGCAGGTCGTAGAGCTCGTAGAGCCGGCAGGCGCTCTTGTCGACGAGGATCGCATGCCGGTCGCCTGTCGCCTGCACTCCTCCCTCGATGTGGACGTGCTGCGGGATCGGGTAGCGGACGCGGTCGGACTCGTCGGCGTACGCGAACGAGACGCGAGAGCGCGGCGTCTTGCGCGAGACGACGTCGAACGGGATCCCGATCGGCCCGCCGTCCCACGTGCCCGAGCCGAAGTCCGCGTGGACGGGCGAGTTCAGGCCGATCGAGCCGATCAGCTGCGCCGAATCGGCTGCCACGGGGAGCTTGTCGACGCGCTGGTTCCAGACGTTGTCGGCCGGAAAGACGGGGCAATGCCGCGCGGCGGGCAGGCGTAGGGCCTGCGCCGACGCCCCGGTCAGGAGTACTGCGGCGAGCGCGACAGCGGGGGCCAGGCGCTTCATTCCCTTCTCATCGGCCGACACATGACAGATACTGAGACCACCATGGAGAAGGCACCTTTGCGGGGGGTGCTTGTAGTTGACGACGACGCTGATATCCGCTTGCTGCTCGAGGAGCTCTTGCGGGGCGTCGGCTACGTCGTCAGAACGGCCCCCGATGGACGAGAAGGGCTGCGCGTGTTCCACGCGAACCCCCCCGATCTCGTCATCCTCGATCTCTCGATGCCGGAGCTCGACGGCTTCGAGACGCTCGAGCGCCTGCGCGACCTGAGCGACGTGCCGGTGATCCTCCTCACGGCGCGCAGTAGCGAGATCGACAAGGTGAGAGGCTTCCGCGCCGGCGCCGACGACTACGTCGTCAAGCCGTTCGGTCGGCAGGAGCTGCTCGCGCGGATCGAGGCGCTGCTGCGCCGCGCGCCCGAGCCGACGCACCTTCAGCACTACGAGGACGGTGCGCTCTCGATCGACTACGGGCGACGGCTCGTCTTCTCACGCGGTCTGCCGGTCCGTCTCACGCCGCTCGAGTTCCGTCTGCTGCTCGCCCTCGTCGAGCACGCGGGGAACGTGCTTTCCCCCGACCAGCTCGTCGAGCACGTCTGGGGGCACGCGGCCGGCGTCTCGACGGACCAGGTGAAGCTCTACGTCTCGTATCTGCGCAAGAAGCTCGGCCAGGTCGCGGACGGCTTCGAGCCGATCGAGACGGTGCGCGGCTTCGGCTACCGCTACGTCCCTCCTGGATAGCCGCGGGTGCTGCGCACCCGCTCGCTGGATAACCGAACTCCGCCAACGGGAGAGCGCGGTCTCCCGTTGGCTCCGTGCTGAACGCACATCGGGCTGCACCGGTTCAGGTGCCGGTTACGTCGCGAGCGGCCGGGCTGCGCGCGTCCGCTCGCTGGTTCGCGGCGTCGTAACGCGCCGTTACGCCGCCGCCTGGACGCCAAGCGGGTCCGAAGCGCTCAAACCAGAGAGAGGGCCAAGGGCCGGAGGCCAAGACAGCCGCGAAGCGGCGACTTGGCCGCAGCGCCGAACCGCGCTCGCGCCGGCCTCCGCCGCGCGCGAGCGCACAACAGCGGACTCCCGTCCAGGGACCGACAAGCAAGAACAGCACGAAGCGGGCCGGAAACCGCGCTTTCCGGCTCGCGGAGTTCCGTCTCCCAGCGCGCGAAGCGTCAGCTTCGCGAGCTAGCGGGGAGCGTGACGCTGACGCGCGTTCCCTCGTTCTCGCTCGACTCCAGCGAGATCGTGCCACCGTGCCGTTCGACGATCGCCCTCGCGATCACGAGCCCGAGGCCGGTCCCGGGGATCGCGCGGCGGGTTGCGGTCGAGGCGCGGTAGAAGCGCGAGAACAGCTGGCCGATTTCGTCGCGAGGGATGCCTATCCCGGTGTCGGCGACCTCCAGGCGTACCCGGTCTCCGCCGTTCGAAGCCGACAACGTCACGGAGCCCCCGTCGGGCGTGAACTTGAGCGCGTTCGAGACGAGGTTGTCGAGCACCTGGCGCGAGCCGCTCGGCGTCGGCCTCGACCGGCAGGCTGCCGCTTCGCGTCGAGCCGCAGGTCGACTCCCTTCGCCTCGGCAACGGGTCGTGCCGCCTCGACCGTCGCAGCCGCCAGCTCGGCCAGGTCGGCCGGCACAGGGTCGAGCTCGAGGCGGTTCGCCTCGATCTGCGCGACGAGGAGGAGATCCTCGACGATGCGCTGCAGGCGACCGGTGCTCCGCCGGAGAACGCTCAGGTAGCTGCGGCCCCTGCTACTGAGCCCTTCCTCCTCGTCGCCGAGCATCTCGAGGAAGCCCGAGATCGACGTGAGCGGCGTACGCAGCTCGTGAGAGACCGCGCCGACGAACGCGTCGCGCAGCCGCTCGAGGTGCCGGTCGGCCGTCACCTCCCGTAGCGTCCAGATCCGCGCGACGACCGTGCCGTCGGGCCGCGTGACCGGCGCCGTGTAGCCGCGGAAGACACGTCGGCTCTCGGTGAGCTCGAACTCGTCTTCGCTCGCGGAGAGCTCGCTTCCGAGGGTTTCCATGCGCTCGCGGAAGCGAGCCGGCTCGGTCGTCCGGTCGGCGAGCGACAGCAGTCGCTCGGCGACCTTGCCGTGCTCGGGCAGCCCGAGCTCGATCGCGAAGCGCTCGAGCGGCGCGTTCGCGAGGACGAGGTTCCCGGCAGCGTCGGTGAGGCAGATGCCGTCCACCGTCGAGTCGAGCAGCGTTCGCTGGAGTGCGCTCGTTGCCTGCAGCTCGAGTGCGTCCGACGTGATTCGGCGGGAAGAAAGACCGGCTGCGACTCCAACTCCGACGAGCGGGGCGAGACGCAGCGCCAGCGACGCCGGGTCGTGCGGAAGGTCGAGCTCCTGGGCCGCCGCAAAGTAGAGGGCCGTGGCCAGGGCTCCTGCGAGGGCGCCGATCGCCGGACCGAGCTGGCTCGCGAGGAGCGCGATCCACGGCACGTACATCACCGTCCCGATCGGCCCCGAGTGTCCGGTCGCGAGCATGCCGATGAAGGTGGCGACCAGCCCCGCGGTGGCGACGCTGACGAGGAGCGTCTGGTTCCGGCTCAGTCCCATCAGCCGTGCTCCTCGACAGCAGCCGGGGCGTCGTCGTCGTCGGTCTCGCCGTCGTCAGCGAACGCGATCACGAAGAACGCTGCGACCCCGGCGACCAGCCCGAGCACGAGCGGCATGTGGAGAAGGCGGATGAAGAACCACGCATGCGGGATCCGCAGCAGCTTGCTGCCGATGACGTCGTGGTCGGTCGGGTACCAGAGATCCGGCGCCGTGCGGTTGTCGCCCTTCATCCTCCAGCCGGTGCGGCCGTTCCCGCCGATGATCCGGTGGATGACCACGAAGCCGGCGCCGACCTGGCCCTTCGGGACGCGGTAGGCGACGACCTCGCCGACGTGGTAGCTCGACCGGCGCTCGACGAGCACGAGGTCTCCCGTGTGAAGGCGAGGCAGCATGCTCGTGCCGCTCACCATCACCCAGGCGGCCCGACCGCCGAGGCGCTGCGGAAGGCAGTACCAGCCGAGCGCGGCGACGATCGCAAGCTGCGCCGCGATCAGCACGACGGTTCGTCCATACCGGCGCTGCGGCCGAACCCCAGCACCGTGTGGGATCGCGACGCTACTTCTCATAGCTGAGGGTCATCGAGGGGCGGTTGGCGGCGGTCCCGTTCTGGGCTGCACCGATGGCGACGGTCGCGGTGCCGCTCGTCGCGCGGAGCTCCCAGCCCCAGAGGTTGCCCGCCTTGATCGCGTTGTCGACGTCTGCGGTCACGGTCACGGTCTTGGCGCCGGTCGTCGAGGCGGAGAAGGTTCCCGTCGCAGTCGAGCCGATCGTGAGCCCGCTGACGCCGTTCCACGTCAGGGTCGACGAGCTCCAGCTCGACGTGACGGGGAACAGCGAGATGGTGTCCGCGCCGGCGGTCCTCACGTTGACCGTCAGCACCGCGCTGTCGGCGCCGGCCGTAGTGGGGAGGCTGCAGCCGCTCAGGTCGAAGCGGATGAACGCGTAGTCCTGCGCGGCCGCGACGGGACTGATCTTCAGCGTCGTCGCGGTGGCGCCGGCCGTGCTCGTGGGAAGCGCCTGCTGGACGTACGTGTCGTCTGCGGTCGTGGAGGTCTGGTTGCACGTCCCCTTCGTCAGCGTCTGGCTCCAGGCGAAGAGCTTGTTGGAGCCGAGCCCGAGGCTGGCCGCATAGGCGACGCTGATCGACGCGGTCATCGCCACGCCGAGAGCCACGACGACTCGAAGGCGGGGGAGGCGAAAGCGCTTCATCGTCCTACTGCGTGAGGGAGAAGGAGTAGGCGGTGACGTTCGCGGCAGACACGGTGCCGAAGCCGGTGACGGTGACCGTGCAACCCCCGGTGCATGTGCCGACCGTCGTCGATGCGGCCCCGAGGCTCACGTGCGAGCTGTTCTGCAGGGTGACGGCGAGGACCTCGCTTGCGCATGCCTGCGGGACGCTCAGGACATTGACCTGCGTCACGTTGCCGCTGTTGTTGACGTTGCGGGTCGCCGTGAGCGACGACGCGGTGCAGCCGGTCACGGCCGCGCTGCCCGCGGAGAGCTTCCCGCTGGTGAGACCGAGGCTCGCGGCCGCCGCGACGCCGACAGACAGGAGCATTCCGATCACGGCGATCCCGAATATGTTGCTCAGCCTCTTCAACGCGATTCCCTCCCGGAAATGGGACGAGCGGGGCCGCCGCATGGCCCCGCTCGCTGTCCCGCCGGTACGCCAGCTTGTGGTCTAGGAGAAGACGACCGAGACGCCGGTGACGAGGCTCGCGTCAGGGTTTCCCGACGTGGCGATCGTCGCGGTGGTGCCCGAGGCGGGCAACGTGCCGGACATCGCGGAACCGACCGTCGCGCCGGCTGCGCCGGTGAGCTGGATGTTGTACGACTTGCTCAGGCAGGCGGCGGGGATGCTGGCCAGGTTCACCTGGCTGACTGAATAGCCCGAGATCGCAGCGGTGTACGTCGTCGAGTACGACACGGTCGTTCCCGAGCCGCACGCAGCGACGACGGCGCTGCCGGCGCCGAGGCCGGACGTCGTGATGCCGAGCGACGCGGCGAAACCGTAGACGCCCCCGAAGGCGACGAGGGCTACAGCAGTGGCGAGCAAGAGCTTGGTCGCCGTCCTTGCCGTCCGAAACTTGCGGATCATGTGAGTGCTCCTTGGTCTGGTCTGTACCGGCCGGGCTCGTTGCCCGATGGTCAGACAGTCGGCGGAGCGCCTATGAATCCGGGTGGGGCGGAGGTATGTGCTTCGTATCAGCCGGGATCCCCCGGACGGGGGAGGGCTCGGCAGGAACCTGGACGGCCGGATAGCGAGCCCGGATCTCGTCGATGAAAGCAGCGAGACGCTCGGCGATCGGCGGGTCGTGGAGCTCGAGCACGTTCTCGGCGTTCATCTCGCCGGAATGCGAGAGGTTGAAGCTGCCGACGAAGACGGTGTCGTCGGCGACGGTCACCTTCGCGTGCATGTAGTCGTGCACCGAGTCGGGTGTGTACGGCGTCGACAGCTTCCCCGAGAACGGCGCGCGGGTGAGCGTCGTCCGCAGTAGCGGCGACTTCCATTCCACGTTCCCGTTCTCGCGCCACTGCTCGAACACCTCGGCCACCTGGGTTGCGTCGACGACGCCCGCGAGATCGACCTTGCCGTCGCAGGCCACCTGCGCGAGCGTGGCCAGGATCGGCGCCGAGCTGATCACCGGCGAGGCGATGCGCACACGGCGCTGCGCCGAGCCGATCGCCTTCGCGATCCGGTGCGCGAGCTTCTCGCCGCGGCCCGGGCAGAACCAGGCGCGCATGCCGTCCGCGGGCGCCGTGTCGACCTTGCCGGTGCGAGCGACGTCGCGCGTCGTCCAGAGCTGCTCGAAGTCGGTGAGGTAGCGGGCTGCGAGGGCGGGGGAGTCGACGGTGACGGCGACGTTCTCCTCGCGCGTCCACGAGTCGGCCGTCCAGTTCACCGAACCGGTCCAGACGGATGCGCTGTCGCGGATCACGTACTTGTGATGCATGAGATCCGGCACACCAGGGATCGCCGCGGTGGGGAAGGGGTCCGCCTCCAGCGAGTCGGGATCCGTGCTCGGCGGCGGCGGGACCGGGACAGCCTTGGCGTGGTCGAGGTTGTAGGCGAGGCGGATCGCGACGCCGCGCTTCTGCGCGTCGAGGAGCGCGCCGCGGACGATCTCGTCGAGCTCGGCCGGCAGGTGGAAGTCGTAGACCGCGATCTCGAGGGTCTGCTTCGCCGCGCCGAAGAAGTCCGCGAGAGCGTGCGCGGTCTCCGCGGCCGGCTGGCCGCCGTCGGTCAGCGTGCGGACTTCGACGCCATCCACTGCGCCTTGTGCGCCTTCTTCGCGGCCTGGTAGTCGGTGAGAGCCTGCGCCGAGTCGACGTCGCCGAGCGTCGGATGGCCGGGGACGAGATCCTGCGCGACCGCGACGTCGAAGCGCTTCGCGAGCACTGCGCCGAGCGACTTGATCTTCATCTCGCCGAAGCCGGGGAGCGCCGAGATGCGCTTGCGGAGGTCGGCGCCGTCGGCGGCCTCCGTCCAGAGACGGGACGCGTCGCCGCCGTAGTCCTCGGCGACGGTCGCCGCGAGCTCGCGCACGCGTCCGGCCATCGAGCCCGGGAAGCGGTGGATCGCGGGCTTCTGGCGAAACAGCGGCTCGAGGTCGGCGTTCGCGACGGCGGCGGGCTCGAGCGTGCCGAGCCGCTGCTTCAGGCGAAGCGGGCCGAGGAACGCCTGCTGGACGGTGACCTGCTGGTCGAGCGCAAAGCCGACGAGGAGCGCGAACGGATCGTCCGCGAGCAGGCGGTTCGCGTCTTCGTCCGCCGTGAACCAGAGCGCGTCGGGCATATCGCGATCCTACGCAGAGGCCTGCATCAGAGCGCGGCAGCGCTGGACGTACGGCGTCGCCTGCTGCTCCTCGAAGTAGGCGAGAGCGGCGTCGAGCCGAGAAGTGTCGCCGCGCTCCGCTGCGAGGAGCGCTGCCCACGCCTCCGGGAAGCGAGCGCCCATCCCGCCGTAGATCTCCGACGCGCGCACGAGGTCGCCCGCGGCCGCGGCTGGCCGGCCTGCGTCCTGCCAAAGGTGGCCGGCGCCCCTCCGTCAACCGCGAGGTATTCGTTTCCGCGATCGAGCTCGACGAGGTGAAGGGGGAGGTCGGAGGCAAGCTCGTCGGGCGTCGGCGAGCGCGTCGGCGAGCACGGAGTCCGCCTCGGCTTCGCGTCCGGCGGCGCGGAGAAGCGAGCAGCGACAGTGAGGACGAACTGGCGCGATCTGTGCGTCCGCTCCCCGCTCGCGTAGGCCGGCGAGCGCATGCTCGGCATCCGCGAGTGCGGCGTCGACCTGCCGCGTGCGAGCAAGCGCACGCGCGCGCGTCGCCAGCACCGGTCGGCGTCTGGTAGCCGACTTCGCGCCGGATTCGTGCGGCGAGGTAGTGGGAGGCCGCTCGCGACGGTGTCGTCCAGGTCGCCGCGGAAGCTGCGTCGTAGACAAGCTCGGCGTCGTTCCAGCTCCAGCGCGCTCGACGAAGCCGTAGCGCTCGCAAAGGGCACGCGCCTCGTGGATGCGGCCGAACCCTCGTCGAGACGGCCGACCTGCCAGAGCGGAGTTGGCGAGGTTGTTGAGGGCGCGTGTGCAGGTGGAAGACCGAGCCCGAGACTTTCCGCGCGCTCGACGCTGCGCTCGAGGTCTTCGATCCCGCCGGCGTCGCCGGAGTGGACGCGTGCCATCCCGATGGTGTTGAGAGCATCTGGCTGCGAGTCTCGTCGTCGCCTGCCTCCTCGGCGACGGCAAGGGCCTCCCGCGCGAGCTCGAGCGCGCCTCGAAGCTCCGTCGAGGATCTCGAGCGACTCGGGCGGCCTGGGAAGCGCACGTGCGGCCGAGGCGAGAGGGCGGAGCCGGCGCGCAAACTCGACTGCGCGAGCGGCTGGCACCGCACGGCCGCTGTCGAGGTCGCCTCGGAAGAAGTGTCGCTGGCAGAGTATCGCAGCCGCTTCCGCGGCGTGCTCGTAGATCGTCCTGGGCGAGGAAACCCTCGATTGCCGGGTTCGAGCAGCTCGGGAACCCTCTTGGCTGCCGGCGAGCCGGACTGGCGTAGCCGGCCGAGAAGCTGAGAGCGGGCGCGCCGCGCGGGATCGGTCGTCGGTCAGCGCAGAGCGCCTCGGGACGAGTCGTGCGCAGTCTGCGCCTGCGCTCGAGCGAGAAGGCGCGCTGGGCGCCGTCGGCGAACGCCTGCCGCGCCGGGTCGCGCAACGCGGATGGTGTCGAGTCCTGCGGCTTCGCCAGCGACAGCGCCTCACGGTAGTGATGGGCGAGCATCTCCGCGTGGTCTTCGGCGCGGTCGCCGGCGAGCGAGGCAATCCACTCCGCGCGCGACGGTGCTTCTCGGCCCGCTCGGCGCGCGGGATCTGCCCGTACGCGACGTCGCGGACGAGCGCGTGCAGGAAGGCGTACTGCGTCTCGCGGGCGATCGAGGAGCGCCGGTCGCGGCGGATGAACTCCTTTCGCTCGAGCGCATGGAGGGCGGTCGCGTCCGCTTCCGACAGCGCGCCGGGCCAGAAGACCTTGCCCACGACCGACGCGTCCTGGAGGAGCGCCTTCTCCGCCGGACGCCAGCCCGTCGATCCGTGCCGCGATGAGGCCCTGCACGGTCTCCGGCAGCGGCAGGTCGCCGCCGTCGTGCTCGGCGAGCATGCGCGCGTACTCCTCGGCGTAGAGCGGGTTTCCCTCGGCGCGCTGCAGCACCGCCTGCTGCGCGTCGGCGTCGAGCACGGCGCGGTCGAGGAGGCGCTGGAGAAGGACGGCAGTCTCGTCGTCGCTCAGCGCGCCGATCGAGAGTGTGAACGCGTTGCGCTTGCCGCCGCCCCAGCCGGGTCTGCGGTCGAGGAGCTCGGGACGGGCGGTCCCGACGATCAGGAGCGGAACGGTCGTCGCCCAATCGGCGAGGTGGTCGACGAAGTCGAGGAGCCCGTCGTCTGCCCAGTGGAGATCCTCGAACACGAGGATCAGCGGCCGTTGCTCCGCTGCCGCCTCGAGCAGGCGCCGCCAGGCAGCGAACGCCTCTTCCCGTTCGGTGCGCTCTGCGCCCTCGAGCCCGACGAGGGGGCGCGTGAGGCGCTCGAGCCACTCCCGCTCCTTCTCGTCTTCCGCGAGATCCTCGACCATCGCCGCGAGCTTCTCCTCGGCTGTCGCTGCGTCGTCCGACTCGAGGATCCCGGCGTGCGCTTTCACGATCTCGCCGAGCGCCCAGAAGCTCACGCGCTCGCCGTAGGGGAGGGAGCGGCCCTGGCGCCAGGAGATCAGGTCGGGGTCGGCTTCCGTGATCTGGAACAGCTCCGCGACCAGGCGGCTCTTCCCGATCCCCGGGACGCCGACGAGAGTCACGAGCTGCGCCGACTGCTCCGTGCGCGCGTGCGCGAGGGCGTCGGCGAGCAGGTTCCGTTCGCGCTCGCGTCCCGACCAGGGGCGTCCGGAGCTTCTGCTCGACGTCGCTGCCGAAGCGCGACCGGGCGGAGACCGCCTCCCACACCTTCACCGGCTCGGCCTTGCCCTTCGCCTCGACGGCCGGCGCGTCGCGGTAGTCGATCGCATGCCGGGTAGCGCGGTACGTCCCTTCCCCGACGAGGATCCCGTTGACCGGCGCCGCGCTCTGCAGCCGCGCTGCCGTGTTGACGACGTCGCCCGAGACCATCCCCTCGCCCTCGACCGAGCGGGCACCGAGCGCGACGAGCGCTTCGCCGGTGTGGACTGCGGTGCGGAGCTCGAGCTCCTCTCCGATCGAGTCGCGGATCGCCAACGCGGCCCGCACGGCGCGCTCGGGATCGTCCTCGTGCGCGACCGGCGCGCCGAAGATCGCCATCACCGCGTCGCCGATGAACTTCTCGACGGTGCCTCCGTGGCGCTCGAGCTCGGCGCGGAGCTGCGCGTAGTACGCCGAAAGCGTTGCGCGGACGTCCTCCGGGTCGAGCCCCTCCGCGCGCGCGGTCGAGCCGACGAGGTCGGTGAAGAGGATCGTGACCACCTTCCGCTCCTCGCGCGCAGGCTCGGCCGCCGGCGTGAGCGCCGCGCCGCACATCCCGCAGAGCCGGAAGCCCTCGGGGTTCTCCTGGCCGCAGGAGGGACACGTCACCATGTCCCTAACCGTAAACCGCTCAGCCGAGCCGGTCGAGGACGGCTTGCGGTAGGTGGCCGAGCCGGACGTAGCGCTCGAACGCCTCGCGCCAGCGGGGGTCGGCGTCGGCGAGCGGCTTCAGCTGCGCCGCTGCCGCATCGAGGTCGTCCTGCTTCACCGCGACAAGCGCGCGCGGTGAGCGCAATCTGATCGGGTGGCAGGCCGGCCGCGCGCGCGATTTCGACCTCATTCTCCAGGTCGGTCTGCTCGTCGAAGTCGCTTCTCCTGCGGTAGGCGGCCATGAGCCCATGAAGGCGGCGGAGCTCGCGCAGGGGCTCGTCGTGGTTGTCGACACGAAGGTCGACTACGGGTTGCCAGGGCTTCTCTTCCCGATCGCCGGAGACCACGAGCAGCGTTGCGCTCTCGCGGCCGCGGAAGTCGCCGCCCGCATCTTCCGCGGCGTCGAGCGCGGCGAGCAGCCGTTCGGCGAGCGTCCCCTTCGTCTCCTCGAACGTGTCGGCCGCCGCGGGCCAGACGGCCGGCGACGCGAGCATGTTCCCCTGGGCGGAGACGCCGTTGCGCGCCGTGTGGCCGCAGTCGGGGATGCACGCGGCACCCGTGTGCGCCGCCGTGTGACCGTCGGCTGCGAGGAAGGCGACCTGGCGAAAGTCGCGCTGCTCGTCCGCTTCGACGAGCTGCGCCAGCGCATCTGCCGGCGACTCTCCCGCCGCGAGCAGGTCGAGCCCGCGCGGCCCGTAGCCCCGCTCGGTGAACGACTGCGTCGCAACCGCGCCGACGCCCGGAAGCGCCCAGGCGCACATGCCGACTCCGAAGGCGCGCGACTGCACCGCGACGCCGAGCTCGCCGCTCGCCTCGTCCCGCGCGACGATCGAGTAGGTCACCGGAGGGAAGTTACCCTGCCCATATGGAGCCGCTGGAGCTTTTCCGGCCCGAGACGCGCGCGTGGTTCGAGCGGAACTTCGCCGCGCCGACGCCCGCGCAGGCGAAGGGCTGGCCGGCGATCGCCGGCGGCGGCCACGTTCTGATCCAGGCGCCGACCGGCTCGGGGAAGACGCTCGCCGCCTTCCTCTCCGCGATCGACCGGCTGACGGCACAACCGGGGCAAGGCCTGCGCGTCCTCTACGTCTCGCCGCTCAAGGCGCTCAACTACGACGTCGAGCGGAACCTGCGAGGGCCGCTCGCAGGCCTGCAGTCCGATCTCCGTGTCGCGGTGCGCACGGGTGACACGCCGCAGAAGGAGCGCGCGGCGATGCTGCGCGAGCCCCCCGACGTCCTGATCACCACACCGGAGTCGCTCTTCCTCCTGCTCACCTCGCGGGCTCGAGAGCTGTTGCGCAGCGTCGACACGCTGATCCTCGACGAGGTGCACGCGGTCGCCGGAACCAAGCGGGGCTCCCATCTCGCGCTCTCGGTCGAGCGGCTCGAGGCGCTCGCCGCGCAGCCCGTGCAGCGCATCGGCCTCTCGGCGACGCAGCGCCCGCTCGAGGAGATCGGGAGGTTCGTCTCGGGCGGCCGTCCGATCGAGCTCGTCGACGCCGGCGTCGCGAAGGAGCTCGACCTCGAGGTCGTCGTCCCGGTCGAGGACATGCGCGAGCCGGGAGGGGACAACCGTGAGGAGGGCTGGGAGCCGCGCTCGATCTGGCCGTCGATCTACCCGGCGCTCGTCGAGCTCGTCCGCGCGCACCGCTCGACCATCGTCTTCGTCAACAACCGCCGGCTCGCCGAGCGGCTCGCGCTGCGTCTCAACGAAGCCGCCGCCGGCGCCGAAGGCGCCTTGGCAAATCAGACATCGGAGATCGCCCGCGCCCATCACGGCTCGCTCGCCCGCGAGCAGCGCACGCAGATCGAGGAGGACCTGAAGGCGGGCCGCATCCCATGCCTCGTCGCCACCTCCTCGCTCGAGCTCGGGATCGACATGGGCGCCGTCGACCTCGTGATCCAGGTCGAGTCGCCGAAGTCGGTGGCGCGTGGGCTGCAGCGGATCGGCCGCGCCGGCCACTCGCTCGGCGAGGTGTCGCGCGGGCGGATCTTCCCGAAGTTCCGCGCCGACCTGCTCGAGTCGGCCGTCGTCGCGCAGCGAATGCGCGAGGGGCTGATCGAGGAGACCCAGATCCCGCGCAACCCGCTCGACGTCCTCGCGCAGCACATCGTCGCGATCTGCGCCGACGAGGAGATCGAAGTGGCCGAGCTGCACGAGCTCGTCCGCCGCGCCTATCCCTTCGCCGAGCTCTCGCGCGCCCAGCTCGAGAACGTCCTCGACATGCTCGCCGGCCGCTACCCGTCCGACGAGTTCGCCGAGCTGCGGCCGCGGATCATCTGGGATCGCACCGCGGGCGTGATCCGCGGCCGCCCGGGCTCGCGGCGGCTCGCCGTCACGAACGCCGGCACGATCCCCGACCGCGGGCTCTTCGGCGTCTTCATCGCAGGCTCCGAGCCCGCAAGCCGCGTGGGGGAGCTCGACGAGGAGATGGTCTACGAGGCGCGCGCCGGCCAGGTGATCGTGCTCGGCGCCTCGTCGTGGCGGATCGAGGAGATCGGCCGAGACCGCGTGCTCGTTTCGCCGGCGCCGGGCGTCCCGGGAGCCGTGCCGTTCTGGAAGGGAGAGGGCGTCGGCCGGCCGTACGAGCTCGGCGAGGCGATCGGGAAGTTCGCGCGCGAGCTGCTCGCGGCGCGTGACCCGAAGGTCCCGGACCTCGACGAGCGCGCGGAACGCAACCTCCTCACCTTCCTTCGCGAGCAGGAGCGCGCCACCGGCGCGGTGCCCTCCGACCGCACGGTTGTCGTCGAGCGCTTCCGCGACGAGATCGGCGACTGGCGCGTCTGCATCCTCACGCCGTTCGGAGCACGTGTGCACGCGCCGTGGGCGATGGCCGTCGGGGCGCGGCTGCGCGAATCGCTCGGCCTCGAGGTGCAGTCGATCTGGTCGGACGACGGCATCGCGTTCCACCTGCCCGACGCCGACTCGCCGCCCGCGACCGACCTGCTCATGCTCGATCCCGACGAGCTCGAGGATCTCGTGCTCGCGGAGGTGGGGCAGACCGCTCTCTTCGGTGCGCGGTTCCGCGAGAACGCGGCGCGCGCGCTCCTCATCCCGCGCCGCCGCCCCGGCGAGCGGACGCCGCTCTGGCAGCAGCGGCTCAAGGCGCAGGGGCTGCTCCAGGTCGCGCGGAAGTACTCGAGCTTCCCGATCGTGCTCGAGACCTACCGCGAGTGCCTGCAGGACGTGTTCGACCTGCCGGCGCTGAAGCGGCTGCTCGGCCGGCTGCGCGCGCGAGAGATCGACCTCGTCGACGTCGAGACCGCCACCGCCTCGCCCTATGCGTCCTCGCTCCTCTTCGACTACATCGCGACCTACATGTACGAGGACGACACGCCGCCGGCGGAGCGGCGTGCGCAAGCTCTCTCGCTCGACCGCGACCTGCTGCGGGAGCTGCTCGGCCAGGAGGAGTTGCGGGAGCTCATCGATCCGGCGGCGCTCGCCGAGGTCGAGGCGTCGCTGCGGCCGTTCCCCAAGGATCCGGAGCGGCTCCATGATCTGTTGCGCCTGCGAGGAGACCTCTCAGCGGGCGAGTTCGACGAGGCACATGCGGCGATCCTCGAGGCGGAGCGCCGTGCGATCCGGGTGGGCATCGCCGGCGAGGAGCGGCTCGCAGCAGCCGAGGATGCGGGCCGTT
>CAWBQC010000012.1:0-86297 GCA_963790845.1 uncultured Actinomycetes bacterium
CGACTGGTGCGCCGGATAGCCTGCGCCGCGGATGACGCACGACACGACCGTTGTCCTGTCCGTCCTCGGCGTCGTCGGACAGGTGCTCATCGCACTGATGCTGCTCATCGGCCTGCTCGCGCTCGTCGGTGTGAGAGGACCATTGGACGGAATCCGCCGTCTGCTCTGGGGTTACGAGCTCTGGGCGGCGTTCGTCGTGGCGGCGATCGCGACCGGCGGAAGTCTCTTCTTCTCGCAGATCGCGAACTACCCACCCTGCGAGCTGTGCTGGTTCCAGCGGATCACCATGTACCCGCTTTCGATCACGACCTTGCTGATGGCCTGGCGCGGCGACCACCGCGCGGCGCGCTACCTCCTCCCGCTCCCGATCGTCGGCGCCGGCACCTCGATCTACCACCTCCTGATCGAGAACCATGTGATCAAGGAGCCGACGCAGTGCGTTGCTTCCGCACCCGGCGGCTGTGCGGTCAAGTGGATCAACGAGTTCGGCTACATGACGATCCCGACGCTCGCCCTGACCGGCTTCCTCCTTCTCATCGGATTCTTGGTCCTCGCCTCCGTCGAAGGCTCCGAGGAGACGGCTACCCTTCCCGCCCATGCCGAGCGGTAAGAGAGCAAGACAGCAGCGCCGGGAAGCGGCTACACGCACGCCGCCACCCGTGCGCTCCAAGGGCGGCGGCGGACTCGGAGCGCGCCAGGCTTCCCCGCGCGCGCTCGCGATCGGTGGCGGCGTCGTGCTGATCGTGGTGATCGCGATCGTTCTCGCCGTCGTCCTGGGCAGCGGTGGCTCCAAGAGCAACACGCTCAGCAAACTGCCCCCGACAGGTAGCTGCAAGTGGGCCGGCGCCCTCGACGGCGCCTGCGATGCGAACAACCTCTTCAAGGGCATCCCGCAGTCGGGGCTCGTCCTCGGGAGGGCGAGTGCGCCCGTCGAGATGATGCTCTTCGTCGACGTCCAGTGCCCGATCTGCCAGCGCTACGAGGTCGACTCACTACCCGAGATCGTCAACAAGTACATCAAGAACGGAAAGGTGCAACTGCACATGCAGCCGTGGGCGTTCATCGGCGGCGCCGGCTCCCAGTCGTTCAGCGGCCGGCTCGGCCTGATCGCCGCCACATTCCAGAACAAAGGATTCGAGTACGCGAAAGTCCTCTACGACAACCAGGGCACAGAGTCGAGCGGCTGGCTCACCAGGGACGAGATGAATTCCATCGCCGCCAGCGTCAACGGCCTCAACATCGCCCAGTGGTCGAAGGACGTCGACGGCTCTTCTGCGAAGACGATCGCGAACACCGTGGACCAGCTCGCAACACAGAAGCGCGTTAGCGGTACGCCGACGGTCCTCATCGGGCCGGCTAACGGTCAGCTGCACGACATCATGCCCCCGGGCTACGCGCCGACTCTGCAGATCACCGAGCAGCAGCTCGACAAGGCGCTCAAGAACGGGTAGCGAGACCACCGGCTCCCGCGTCGAAAGTGCGCAAAGAGCGCGCTTTTCTTGCTTGACCTCTGCGGCCGCGGCTGAGTAGGCTCTGCGAGCCGGTTCCGATGGACTTACGGGTTCGTCGGGGCCGGCGTTTTCGTGGCCCGGGACGCCAACGGCGTCCCGCTGTTTTTCGGCCGGGCGTCGCCGGCTTGGCCGGTGACGCTTCCAGCCTCCGTCCGGTGGCGTCTGTACATTCCCGCGCCCCATGCTCGGACTGGTCGCCATTGTCGTTGTCGTGCTCGCGGCGCTCGCCGCAGGCGCCGTCTTCCTGCCGCGCCTGCTGCGCGGCGAGCTCGGTGCGCTGCAGGAGCGAACTGCGAGCGACCTGTCGGCGCGTAACGCCGAGTTCGAGCTCCGCCTGCAGGGGCTGGAGCAGTCGCTGAACACCCGCCTCGCAGCAACGACCCAGACGACGACCCAGATCCACGAGCGCCTCGGCCAGATGACGCGTGCGACAACGGAGATGATCGAGCGCGCGAAGGATCTCGGGAAGCTCGAGCAGGCGCTGCGCCCGCCCAAAGCGCGCGGCGGGTTCGGCGAGCTCCTGCTCGAGAACCTGCTCCGCGACCGTCTACCGCCCGACGCCTACGAGGTGCAGTACACGTTCTCCAGCGGCGAGCGCGTCGATGCCGTGATCCGCGCCGGAGGACGGCTGCTGCCGGTCGACGCCAAGTTCCCCCTCGACAACTTCGAGCGCATGACCGCCGCCGAGGGCGAGGAGCAGCAGCTGCACGAAAGAGCGTTCGCGCGGGACGTCAAGGGCCACATCGACGCAATCGCGTCCAAGTACATCCGCCCTGAGCTCGGCACCTTCGACCTCGCCTTCATGTACCTGCCGGCGGAGGCGATTCACTACGAGCTCGTGAGCGGCAAGACCGGCGTCCTCCTCCATTACGCGCACGAACGGCGCGTCTTCCCCGTCTCGGCGACGACGTTCAGCGCCTATCTCCAGATGATCGTGCTCGGGCTGAAGGGGATGCAGATCGAGCAGCGCGCCGAGGAGGTCATGCGCTACTGCGCGGCGCTGCAGCAGGAGTTCGGCAAGTTCAAGGAGGACTTCGACCTCGTCGGCAGGCACCTGTCGCACGCGCACGGCAAGTACGCCGACGCGGAGAAGCGGCTCGACCGCTTCGAGACGAAGCTCGACCAAGCGGCAGACGAGCAGGCGGAGCTCGACGCCGAGCCGCCTCGCGCGCTCGACGCGGCCTAGCTCCTAGAACCGAAGCAGCGCAGCCACGCCGCCGACCGGCTCGAGGTCGCGATGATCTTCTCCGATGACCTCGACCGTCCCGCCGTGCGTCAGCGTCTGGTGGACGGCGAGATCCAGACCGGTGTCGGCCGGCTGCATCGACGTACCGTCGAGCGGACAGCTCCCATCCTGAGCCTGTGCCCGTCCGCACGTCGGGCAGACGTAGGCAGGCCGATCGGCTCCATCCCGCACGAGCAGGAGCTCGACACGACCGTCAGAGGCAGCCTGCAGTGTCTCCTCCCACCCGGTCGCGGCGCGGCCGTTCCGCGCAGCCTCCTCGCGCCAGCGCGCGAGCAGCTCGTCCTCACGACCGGCACGCCAGCCCTCGAGCAACGGCCGAGCCGCGTCGAGCAACCGTGGCGCATCGACGTGCGCCTCGGCCGCGGCCCAACCGAGCAGTGCCGCCCGCACCTCGGATGAGAGCAGGCCCTCGAACCCTGCGCGAGTCTCCTCCGGCCCGACGAGCACGACGCGAACACGCCCGAGACCACGCGACGCAGCGATCGAGGGCGTCCGCGACCTCGCGCAGATGCCGGTCGACGATGTTCTCGATGTGACGCTCGTAGCGAGCCTGCGACCAGCCGCCCTGGTCGTGACGGCCGGGCACGTCGGCCGTCTCGTCGACGACCGGGGTCAGCCGCGCCGCCGCGGAGCCGGTAGACGTCGCCACGCTCCCGGCCGACGTAGGCAACGACGGCACCGTCGCCCCGCCCGACCCCACGCACGAGCGGCGCGAGGTAGAGCTGCCGGGCGATCCGCGCGTCGTCGTCGACGGACCACGGCAGCAGGAGCGGCCGGAACAGGTCGTCGAGCCCGGCGGCGAAGACGGCCACGCCGCGAACTCCCTCCCGGCTGAACTCGCTTTCGAACCACGACGCGATGTGCTCGAGATCGCCCGCAAGCGCCTTTCGCTCGGCATGCGAGAGCGTGGCGCGCTGCTCGTCCACCTGCCGCTCGGCGCGCGCCAGTAGCGACCGCGTGTGCGACGCCAGATCGCCCGGAGTGGGCACGATGCTCGGATCGAGACCCGCATAGAGGCTCACCGCACAACCGCGATCCGCACGGTAGGAAGCGAGCTCCCGCAGTTGCTCCCACGTGATCGAACCCGCCACGCTTGCCCCCTATCCGCGCACCGGATTCTTATTCCTCGGGAACGTCAATCCGGTTCAAATCGTTTAATACGACATACATCTTTGGAGAGAGGAATCGATGAACGACGTACGTGACTTGATCGTGATCGGAGGAGGGCCCGCCGGCTACACCGCGGCCCTTTACGCCGCGCGCGCGAATCTGCAGCCGCTCGTGATCGAGGGCTTCAACTGGGGCGGCCAGCTCATGATCACGAGCGACGTGGAGAACTATCCCGGCTACCCGGACGGGGTCATGGGCCCCGAGATGATGGCCGAGTTCCGCCGGCAGGCCGAGCGGTTCGGCACCGACTTCGTCACCGACGACGTGACACGGGTCGACTTCTCGGAGCGGCCGTTCCGCGTCTGGGTCGAGGACGAGGAGTACCGCGCGCGGTCGGTGATCATCGCCACCGGCGCGAGCGCCCGCTGGCTCGGGCTCTCCTCCGAAGACCGGCTCAAGAACCACGGCGTCTCGGCATGCGCGACGTGCGACGGCGCGTTCTTCCGCGACAAGCACATCTTCGTGGTCGGCGGCGGGGACACCGCATTCGAGGAAGCGCTCTTCCTCACACGCTTCGGCTACAAGGTCACGCTCGTCCATCGCCGGAACGAGTTCCGCGCGTCGCAGATCATGGTCGACCGCGCACGCGCC
Source organism: uncultured Actinomycetes bacterium (assembly GCA_963790845.1). Classification (GTDB taxonomy): domain Bacteria; phylum Actinomycetota; class Thermoleophilia; order Gaiellales; family Gaiellaceae; genus Palsa-739. The sequence goes on from CAWBQC010000012.1 coordinate 4,519, forward strand.
CACGAGAAGATCGAGTTCAGGACGCCGTATGCGATCGACGAGGTGCTCGGCGAGAGCTCGATCAGCGGTCTGCGCCTGCGGAACACCGAGACGGACGAGACCGAGGAGGTCGAGGCCGGAGCGCTCTTCATCGCGATCGGCCACGACCCGAATACGAAGCTCTTCGTCGACCAGCTCGACCACGACGAGAACGGCTACCTCGTGACGAAGCCCGGCACGACCGAGACGAACATCGCCGGCGTCTTCGCGGCAGGCGACGTCCAGGACCACATCTACCGGCAGGCGGTCACCGCCGCCGGCACCGGATGCATGGCCGCGCTGGATGCCGAGCGGTTCCTCGCGGCGGAGGAAGGCCACGCGGCGACGGCGCTCACCGCGCCGAGGCCGGAAGCCGAGCCCACGAAGGTCTAGCCGCGCCCGCGGCGAATCCGGCGCGGCGATGGCCGCGACCTGGATCGACCTGCTAGACCCGAAGCCCGAGGAGCTGCGCGCGAAGGCGCCGCGCGACCTCGAGGAGACGGCGATTGCGCGTCTCCTCGCGCCACCTGAGCACGCGGACGAGCCTAGGCCCACGCTGCAGGGCCACGGCGACTACGTCTTCGGCGTCTTCCTCATCGCTGTCGCCGTGCCCGAGGACGACAGCGTCTACTACCAGGAGATCGACCTGGTCATCACCCACGACACGCTCCTCACCGTGCGCAAGACACCGGCTGAAGGCAGGCCGGCTTGCGACGTCGCCGCCGTGCAGAAGACCGTGAAGTCCGATGACTCGGCCGGGCTGCTCGCCTACCGCCTCCTCGACGAGATCGCGGAGCGCTACCTCGACCTCGTCGACGCTCTCGACGAGGAGATCGACGAGCTCGAGGACAGGGTCGAGGAGCAGTCGGCGGCGACGACGCGTGCCCGCGTCTCGGCGCTCCGGCACGACCTGCTCCACATCAGGCGCACGCTCAGCCCGATGCGCGATGCCGTGCGCCGCGTGATCGACGGGACGGTCGAGGTCGAGCAGGGGCCGGAGGTCTTTCCGCGCGAGGTCGAGGTGGCCCTCAACGCCGCCTACGACAAGTTCCTGCGGGCGTCCGACGGGCTCGATCTCGCGCGCGACCTGCTCGCCGGCGTGCGCGACTACAGCCAGGCGAAGATCGCGAACGACCAGAACGAGGTGATGAAGGTGCTGACCGTGGTTGCCTCGCTCGTCCTGCTGCCGACCTTCATCGTCGGCCTCTACGGCCAGAACTTCGTGAACATCCCGGAGCTGCGCTGGCAGTGGGGCTACGGGTTCTCGTGGGGACTGATCGTCGTGACGACGGCGTTGCAGCTCTGGTGGTACCGCCGCAAGCAGTGGTTCTGATCCGCTGTCTCCGCATCCCGTTCTCGACGAACGTCGAGAGAGTCGCTCTCGCCGCCGGTCACAAGGGCGTGCCGATCGAGTGGATCGACATCGATCCCGACGACCGTGCGGCCGCCGTGGAGCTGAGCGGCCAGTCTCTCGTGCCGGTGCTCATCGCGGGCGACGAGGTCGTGAGCGACTCGCCGCGGATCCTCGACTGGCTCGAGGAGCGGTTCCCTGAGCCCCGCTCGTACCGCGAGAACCGGCGCAACGAGCCGAGGTGAGGATCTTCGCGGACTGGTTCAACCGGGTCTGGAAGACGTTCCCGAACGGGATCAACGACGGTGTCGGCGACGCAACGGCGCACGCCGCCGAGATGCGTCGCGCCGTCACCCTGTTCGAGTCGCTACTCGACGGGCGCGAGTTTCTCTTCGGCGAGTTCGGGCTCGCCGACGTGACGGCCTTCCCGTTCCTCAAGTACGCCTCGCTCGGCCTCTCTCCCGGCGACGACGACCCGTTCCACGCCGTTCTCGTCGAGCACATGCCCCTCGAAGTCGGCTCGCCGCTGCATGCCTGGGTCGCCCGTGTCGACGCGCTACCTCGCAGCTAGCCTGACGCCGTGCCGAACTACATCTGCCCCAATTGCAAGGAACGCTCGATCGACATCGACCGCAAGGAGGGCATGTTCGACGAGGCCGTCGCCTGCCACCACTGCGGCTTCGGCTTCCTGTTCGAGCTGATGGACGACTACTACCCGGCACCGACGACCGGCCTGGTCACGTGCGACCAGGAGGGTCGCATCCTCGCCATCGGGCGCGGCGTGTTCGAGCTGAGCGGCTGGAGCGAGCAGGACGTCCTCGGCAACGACGTGATCGCCGCGTTCGGGCTCGCCGGCTTCGAGGAGGAGAAGAACCCCGTCAAGCTCTCGCTCGAATGGGGCGTGCGCCGCCTGAACGAGCAGCTTCAGCTGCGGACGCGCGGCGGGCAGGTCAAGCGCGTGATCGGCGACTTCTTCCCGGCGCTCGACGACGATGGCGGCCTGCTCGTCGCGCTGACGCCGGCGCTCATCTAGTCGGACGGGGCAGGCGCGACCGGCGCCGTCAGATCGCGGTGCGCAGCCGACCGCGGTTGGTAGAACCGCTGAGCGATCGCCGTCGGAACGATCGCCGAGAGCACCACGACCGCGATGAGCAGCGAGAACTGCGTACGGTCGATGATTCCCGCAGAGAGCCCGTAGAGCGACGTGATCGTCCCGAAGGTGAGCCCGGTCGACATCAGGAGGGTCGTGAAGGTCGCGTGCGGAGCCGTGAATCTCCGCGCGAGCGGGTACACGCCGATGAGCTTCGGGCCCATCTTCGCGGCGACGAGCACTCCGAGAATCCCGAGATTGGCCCACAGGGCGCTTGTTGAGACGTTGAGCCCGCCCTTGAGGAAGAAGAACGGCGTCAGGAACGCGAACGAGACGACGCGCAGCCGGTCCTGCTCGAGGCGGTGCGAGGCGAAGAACCGCGACATCGCGAGCCCGAGGACGAACGCGGGCAGCGCCGCCTGCGAGTTCGCGCGCGCGCCCAGCCACATGAGCAGGAAGAGGCACGCGAAGACGAGCTTGATCTCCGGCTCGATCACGCGGTCGCCATAGCGCGGGAAGAAGTGCCGAGCCATGTACGGCAATCCGAAGATGAGCCCAATGGAGACCAGCGCGAACGGAATGATCCACACCGTCGGCTTGAGGAAGAGGACGGTGAGGCCGGTGACGGTCGCGATGTCGGTGACGAAGGTCGCTGACATCAGCCGCTTGCCGACGAGCTCCCGGTTCAGCCCCGTCTCGACGAGCACCGCGTAAACGACGGCGAGGCTCGTCGTCGACAGGGCGAGCCCCCCGATCTCGGCCTGCCGCCGCGACCAGTCGAGCCCGTAATACGTGACGAGGGCGACGACCGCGAACGGGGCGAAGAACGAGACAAGCCCGATCGAAACCGAGGCCTTCCACTCGCGCACGAGCTGGGGGACGTCCACCTCGGCCCCAGCCTGAAAGGTCAGGACGATTCCTGCGAACGAGCCGATGAAGGTGAGCCAGCTCGGGATGACGATGTGCGTCGCGTTGCCGACGATGACGCCGGCGAGCAGCTCGATCAGCGCGACGGAGAGCCCGAGCTCGACCGAAATCGTCGACGCGGCGAGAATCGTCCCCGCGAGAAGGGCGGCTATCGCAAGGTCACTCAAAGCCATCTCCTTCCAGGTTGGTCCCGCTGCTAGAGGCCATCAGCTCCTGGAAGGAGCGGTTTGGCGGGAGCCTCATCCCGCGTCGCCGGGATCGTACCTGCGCGCCGGACGCGCTTGGCCCAATACGATCGTCAACCGATGCGCACGATCGTCGCGGTCGGCGTGGCTGGAGCGCTCGGAGCGCTCGCCCGCTACGGAGTCGGGGGGCTGATCCTGAGCAGAGGCGGGCGAACGTTCCCGTGGGAGACGTTCGTCGTCAACGTCTCCGGGAGCTTCGTCCTCGGCTTTGTCTTCACGGTGATGACCGAGCAGCTGACAACCGCACCATGGCTGCGGATCGCGGTGACTATCGGGTTCGTCGGCGCGTACACGACGTTTTCGACGCTGACGTACGAGACGTATCGCCTGCTCGAGGACGGCGCACTCGGGCTCGCCGCCGCGAACGTCGCCGGCAGCGTCGCCGCAGGGCTCCTCGCGGTATACCTGGGCGTCGTCGCCGGGAGGGCGCTGTGACGAGGATCGAAGGCGAAGGGAAGCGGATCAGGCTCTATATCGGGGAGTCGGATACATGGCACGGCAAGCCGCTCTACCACGCGATCGTCGAACGTGTGCGCGAGGAAGGGCTTGCCGGCGCGACGGTGATCCGCGGCATCGAGGGCTTCGGTGCTGACTCCCACCTCCACACGTCGCGGATCCTGCGACTCTCGGAGGATCTGCCCGTCGTGGTCGAGATCGTCGACAAGCCGGAGCGGATCGATCGAGTCGTGCCCATGCTCGACGAGATGGTCGCCGAGGGGATGCTGACAGTCGATCGCGTCCAGATCGTCTCGTACCGCTCGAGCGCCGACTAGACCCGGTCGGCTATGGCCACAATGGGAGATATGGATTCGCTCCAGGGACACCTGCTCGTCGCCTCGCCGTCTCTGCTCGACCCGAACTTCCGGCGCACCGTCGTTCTCGTCACGGAGCACAACGAGGACGGCGCGGCGGGGCTCGTTCTCAACCGGCCCTCGCCGATCGAGGTCTCCGGCGCAGTACCGCAGCTCGAGCCGCTGGTCGAGGACGGTGAGCAGGTCTGGGTCGGCGGTCCGGTGCAGCCCGAGGCCGTGCTCGTGCTCGGTGAGTTCTTCGATCCCGACGATGCCGCCGTGCCGCTGTTCGGCTCGCTCGGCTTTCCCTCGCTGACCGAGCCGGACGAGATCGTCCCGGCCACGACTCGGCGCCGGGTCTTCGCAGGCTACACGGGCTGGGGCGTCGGCCAGCTCGAGGCGGAGCTCGCGGAGGAGGACTGGATCCTCGAGACCGCGCTACCCGACGACGCCTTCACGGACGACCCGGACGAGCTGTGGCGCGACGTCCTGCGCCGCAAGGGCGGGATCTACGAGCTCGTCTCGCGCATGCCCGAGGATCCACGAGTCAACTGAGCCGCTCGAACGCGAACGCATGGGTCAGCTTCGGGAGCGCGAACCGCTCGCCGTAGCGCGACGCGCCTGCGTGCACGTCGCGCAGCCATTCCGCGCCGTCCCCCGGAGCCGCCGTCAGAAAGCGGCTCGTCGTGGCGAGCATCGCCGACGAGAGCGTCCGGGCTCGAGTCGTCGGTGCTCTCGACCGCCGTTCGCCCGATCTCCCGAAACCACGGCGGGCCGGGAAGCTCGTCGTCGGCGTACGGGTCATGCCCCGCATAGCCGATCAGCTCGCCGAGCTCGGCCTGGAGCGGATCCCGCTCGTCCCACCAGTTCCAGACCAGCACCAGCCCGCCGCCGGGCCTGAGGACGCGGTGCAGCTCGGGCAGCGCTCGCTCAGGGTCGAACCAGTGGAACGCCTGCGCCGACGAAGGCAGCGTCGACGCTCGCGTCCGGGAGCGGAATCGCCTCGGCCGGCCCCTCGTGCGCTTCCGCCTCGGGCACCGCCGTCCGCAGCTGCTCCAGCATCGCGGCACCCGGCTCGACCGCGACGACCTCGAAGCCGAGCGCGACGAGGCCACGCGTCAGCTTCCCGGTTCCTGCGCCCACGTCGAGGACGCGGGCGCGCTCCTCGAGCCCGAGCTGCTCGGCTGCCCAGCGGAGCGCCTCTTCCGGATACTCCGGGCGGTGCCGCTCGTACTCGGCGGCGGCGGCCTCGAAGCTGCGGGAGCGGCCGGCGCGGTCAGACACGGCTCGACGGGCAGAGGTCGTTGATGACGCAATCCTCACAGCGCGGGCGGCGCGCGTCGCAGACGCGACGGCCGTGCCAGATGAGCAGGTGCGGGAAACGCCCCCAGTCGGCGCGCGGCACGAGCCTCACGAGATCGCGCTCGATCTTCACGGGATCCTCCTGCCGCGTGAGCCCGAGCCGCTGCGAGAGACGCCGGACATGCGTGTCCACGACGATCCCCTGCGGCTCGCCTAGCTCCGACGAGACCACGTTGGCCGTCTTCCGCGCCACGCCGGGTAGCCGGATGAGCTCTTCGAGTCGCCGGGGAACCTCGCCGCCGAACTCCTCGAGCAGCATCTTCATCGTTCCGCGCAGCGCCTTCGCCTTCTGCCGGTAGAAGCCGGTCTGGAAGATGTCCCGCTCGAGCTCCTCCTGCGGCACGGCGAGGTAGTCCTCGGGCCGGTGGTACTTCTGAAACAGCGTCTGCGTGACCCGGTTGACGTTCACGTCCGTCGTCTGGGCAGAGAGCATGACGGAGACGAGCAGCTCGACAGGGCTCCGGAAGCGAAGCGCGATCGCGGCGTCGGCGTGCTCGACCGCGAGGCGCTCGATGATCGGCCGGATCCGCTCGCGCTTCGGCGCGACCTTCCGGCGGGCCTCCTTCAGGTAGCTACGAGGCAACGACTTCCGGCAGGCGCGGACGCAGGCGCGGGCCGGCGCAGACGAGATCGAGGGCAGGACAACTCGCGCACGCGAAGTCGCTCGGCGTCGGCGGGAACTCTCCGGCCTGGATGCGTGCGATCGCCGCCGACAGCTCCGCCTCGAGCTCGGGCACGTCGTCGCGTGAGAAGACGGCTTCCACCGGCGCCTCGGGCCGCTCGAGGAAGTGGTAGACGACCTCGACGTCCTCGGCGCCGGCGCGGAAGCACGCGAGCGCATAGACAAGGCGCTGCAGCCGGTAGTCCTGCTCGACGATCTCCTCCGGCGACGCCTCGCCCAGGAGGTTCGTCTTGTAGTCGACGACAAGCGCGCGCTCGTCCGCGAAATGAAATGCGTCGAGGTAGCCGTGCACGAGCACGCCGTCATGCTCGAACGTGAAGTGCCGCTCCTTCTCGACGCCGGCGAGGGCGGCGACGCGGCGGGCGAGATCGGAGTCGCAGTATGCGGCCACGTGACCCCGGATCAGCTCGTCTTCGATCTCGGGCACGACCGGTGCCGCAAGATCGATCTCCTCGAGGAGCGCATGGACCGCGCTCCCGATCTCGACGCCGGACCTCTCGCCCGCCTCACCGGCCTCGAGTGGCCGCTCGCTCATCCCGAGGCCGTAGCGCGCGAAGTACTTGTACGCGCACTGCTCGAAGAGGGAGAGCGCCGTGAAGGAGAGCTTACGCACGCGGTACAGCGGCGGCTCCGGCAGCGCGAGGAGCGGCGGCAGCTCCGGGGCTGTGTGCGCGACCGAGACTTCCTCGAGTGCCGTGAAGAGCGCCAACTGGCCTTCCTCTTCGACCTCGGGCTCTGCCACCGCCGGCTCTGGCCGATGGCGGTCGAGTCGCACGAGCAGCCGTGCGTCGCCGCGTACGAGCTCGACCGGCTCGTCGCCCGCCTGCGCGAGCTCTTCGTCCGCGTCGAGCCGATCGAGCACCCATGCGATCGGCGTCGGCACCTCGCGTTCGGCGCCGAGATCGACGGAGCCGGAGACGATCAGCCGCTCCTTCGCGCGCGTCAACGCGACGTAGTACAAGCGCAGCCGCTCCGCGCGCTCCGCTTCCTGCCGCGCCGCCTTCACCGCCTCGTAGTCGAAGGCGCCGCGGTGCTTCGCCGTCGCGGGATCGGCGACCCGGAAGCCGAAGCGGCCGTCGGGGAGGGCGAGGATCTCGTCCGGCGACGGAGGCACGCGATCGCGTCCCGCGTCCGCGACGATCACGACCTTGAACTCGAGCCCCTTCGCGGCGTGGATCGTGAGGAGGCGCACGGCGTCGGCGCCCTCCTCTTCCGCAACCGCTTCGAGCTCGCGAGTGCCAATGGCTTCCTGCTCGGCGACGAAGCGGACGAAGCCCTCGACGTCCGGCCCGCGGAGCTCCTCGTACGAGCGGGCGAGCCGCGCGAGCTTCCGGAGGTTCGCGTAGCGCCGGCGCCCGTCCCACTGCGCGAGCACCGCGAGGTCGTAGTCATGCTCGGCGACGACCTGCTCGCAGAGACGCTCGAGGGACAGCCGCGGCAGCGTCTGGACCAACCGGTCGAAGCGCTGCCGGAAGGCACGCATCAGCCGTTCGTCGCGCTCGGCGAGCCCCGGCGGAAGTGCGTGCTCGAGCCCGGTGAACAGCGGCCTCCGCGAAGCAACCCGGCGCAAGAGCGCGAGCGCGTCGTTCGAGACGCCGACAAACGGCGACGCGAGCACCGACAGCAGCGCAGCGTCGTCGTAGCGGTTGTGGAGCAGGCGGAGATACATGAGCAGATCGACGACCTGCTGCTGGCCGAAGTACCCCTTCCCGGTCGCTCGGTACGTCGGCAGGCCCACGCGGCGCAGCTCGTCCTCGTACCACTCCGCGTCCGTGCCGGCGGCGAAGAGGAGGACGATCTCGCCCGGGCTCGCCGCCCCGCCGTCCACGAGCTCGCGCACGCGACGCGCCACCGCGCGGGCTTCCCCGCGCCGCCAGTGGACGCCGCTGTCCCTGTAGCTCTCCTTGTCGGTGACGAGCAGCTCGACCGGATGGCCGAAGACGGGATCCGGGAACTCGGCTGCCGCCGCGAGCTCCTGGAACTCGCTCCCGAAATGCGCGCCGAACAGCTCGTTGACCACGGCGAGAACCTCCGGGCGCGAGCGGTAGTTGAGCGTGAGGGAGAGTGGCTGCTCGACGGCCTCGCGCCGCTCGCGGAAGACCTGCACGTCGGCGTGGCGGAAGCCGTAGATCGACTGGAACTCGTCGCCGACGAAGAAGAGCTCTGTTTCTGCTGTCCGAAGCAGGTCGACGATCTCGGTCTGCAGGCGATTCGTGTCCTGGAACTCGTCCACGAGGATCGAGCGGAAGCGCGCCTGCTCGCGCTCGCGGAGCTCGGGCTGCGACCGGAGCAGGTCGCGCGCCTCGAGTTGCAGATCCTCGAAGTCGAGCGCCGATTCCCGCGCCTTCGCCTCGGCGTAGCGGTCGGCAAAGAGCGAAAGGAGCTCCTGCAGCAGCGCGCGGTCGCGGGCAGCGGCCTCGTCGAGAGCAGCTTGCTCGACGGCGGCGAGCGCCTCGGAGTAGCTGGACGCGCGGTCTCCTCTGGCCTTGAAGCCGGTCAAGTTCATCAGGCGGTCCGGTCGCTGATCCCGGTCGAGCAGATCGAGCAGATCTGTCGCCGTCCGCTGCTGGGTGTCCGTGGCGCCGGGGTCGGAGGCGAGCGAGGCCGCGCTCGACCGCAGCTCGTCGACCCTCTCCCCGAGCTCCGGCCGCGTCGCGACCTCGAGGTCGAGCTCGCGTCCGGCCGCACGCAGCGTCTCGTAGACGCTGGACAACATCCGCCGCAGCCGGTCACTCCCGTACGTGGCGAGGAGCGCGAGCCGTTGAGGATCGTCGCCGGCGCAAAACTCCGCGAGGGCTTCTCGGAACGCCTCCGAGCGCAGCACCGCCGCCTGCGCCTCATCCAGCTCGCGAAAGCGTGGGTCGAGCCCGGCGGCCAGCGGATACGTCTTCAGGAGTCGCGCGCAGAAGCCGTGGATCGTCGAGATCCAGGCGCCGTCGAGCCGACGCGCGAGGTCGTGCCGTCCACGCTCCGCGAACGCTGCGCGGATCCGCGTGCGCAGCTCGCCGGCTGCGCGGCGCGTGTACGTGATGACGAGGATCGAGTCGACGTCGAGACCGCGGTCGCAGACCGCACGCACGACTCGCTCGACGAGCACGGCCGTCTTTCCCGTGCCGGCTCCGGCGGAGACAAAGACCTCTCCCCCTGCTTCGACCGCGGCCAGCTGCTGCTCGTTCACGCGCGCTCGATCCGGCATATCGACCAGAGGTCGCACCAGGCAGGGCACTCGCCGCCGAGGGGGTCGTGGCGGACGTCGCCCGTGCGGATTCGCCCCGCGAGCCTCGCGGCCGTTTCCCGCGCGGACTCGACGAGCTTCCAGAACGCCTCCTCGTCGAGGTAGTCGTGGGAGACATAGCCCGGGAGCGTCTCCGCCTCCGAGCCGCGGACGAGCCCGCGCGGCTTGCGCGCTCCCGCGAGCGGCCGGTAGAGGCCGCCGAGCGGCTCCAGTCCGACGAGGTCGCGCAAGACGAGCATGTAGAGCGGGATCTGCAGCCGCAGCTCGCTCTCGATCTGCCTCGCCGAATGCGCGCTCTTCCCCGACTTGTAGTCCTGGACGATGCCGCGCGCGCCGAACGGGTCGACGTCGATCCGGTCGATCTTCCCGGAGAGCGTCATGCCCGGCGCGAGCTCGAGCCCGCGCTGCAGCTCGGGCGCCGCCCGCTCGCTGCCGAAGGCGACCTCGAAACGCCGGGGCACGAGCGGCAGCTGCGACGCGCATTCCTCCTCGACGAACGCCGCGAGATCGCGCCACAGCGACTGATCGAGCTCCCGCTCCTGCATCTCGGTCAGATCCATGCGCACACCGGCCACCGCCTCGTCGAGGCAACGGCGCATCAGCCCTGTCGCCGCCTCCACATGCTGCGGCTCGAGCTTCTCGACCCCGAGCTCGGCCGGGATGCGGGAGAAGAAGCGGTACAGCGCGGTGTGCGCGACGCTGCCGCGCTGCTTCGCGTCGGGCTCGGCGTCGATCGTCTTCGGATCGAGGAACCGCTCGACGAACCAGGCGGAGGAGCAGTCCGCGAAGCGCTCGAGCTCGGTGACGCCGAACGAGCCTCGCGACCCGAGCTGCTCGAGCACGAGCGGGTGCGTGAGCCGCGTCGACCGATGGAAGGCGCCGCGAGCGCGCTCGAGCCTCCGCTCCCAGCCGTTCGCTCGCGCGATCGCGCCCGCCTCTCTTGCGTCGCGGGCAGCGAGCTCTGCGAGCGCCCGCAGCCGCTCGCGCTCGGTAGGAGCATCGTCGAGCGGCCAGGTGAGCGCCGAGAGCGGGCGCCGCCGAGTCCAGCGCCCGACGTCGTCGTGGTCGAAGAGCGCCGCGACGTCGTGCCAGAACGGGCTCGCCTCGCGCGGGCTGCCGTCGTCGTCCGCCGCCTCGCGCACGAGGTAGAGCCGTTGCGAGGCGCGGGTGCAGGCCGTGTAGAAGAGGTAGCGATCGAGCTCGACGGAGTCGGGCCGCACCAGCCTCGCACCGTTCGCGTCGAGCTCTCTCCGCGCATCGTCGTCGAGGAACGGCGAGCCGCTGCCCCGACGCGGCAGGCTCCCCTCCTCGAGCCCGAGCACGAAGACGGCGTCGAAGCGCCGCGTCCTGGCGCGCCGCAGGTCGACGACAGCGACACGACCGGCGTCCTCGCCTGCCCGCCGAGGGAGCGCGGCACGTTCGATCGCGACGAGCACATCTTCGCGGCTCAGCTCTCCGCAGAGCTCGCGCCAGCCTTCGAGCTCGGACAGGAGTCGGGTGAGCGCTTCGTACGCTCGGAGGTCGAGCCGGCTCGCCGCGTCCGCGGGTGGGTGCTCCAGGCCGTAGGCGTTCCGCAGCATTCGGGCCGCAAGCTCGCGAACCGCTTCGACCGGATCGGTCGCCGCGCGTAGCTCCTCGAGCACCGGTAGCGGCCCGCCGCGCAGGCGTTCCGCTTCCTCGACGACTCGCTCCGGCGTGTGCACGGCACGGCCGCGCAGCCGTCCTTCGACGAAGTCCACCGCGCGCCGCTCGAGGCCCGAGAACGGTGAGCGGAGGAAGCGGAAGAGGTCGTTCCGCGTCCCTCCTCCCCACGCGAAGCGCAGCAGCGCGGCGAGGGAATCGGCGAGCGGCGTCTGCGTCAGCCGGAGCTCGCCGTCGACTGCGTACGGGATGCCGAAGGAGCCGAGCACGGTCTCGAGGGTCCCGCGAACTCGTTCGTAGCTCGGCACGACGAGCCCGATGCCCTCGAGCGGCATGCCGCTGCGTGCAAGCGCAAGCATCTCCTCGCCGACGAGCTCGAGCGTGCCGCGGCTGCCCGCGCCCTCGAAGAAGCGGATCACTCCGTCGAGCGGCGGAGCGGTGCCCGGCTCGTCGGCGAAGAGCGCGCGCTCGACGTGCGCGAGCGCCGGGGGAGCGACCGCGTGGTAACGCGGGGGCAACTCCTCGACCGCACCGGAAGCGAGACCGGCGAGATCCTCGGCGGTGCGCCGGAGCGCGGCGAACGCCGGGCGGCCCGGCTCGTACGGAAGGGAAACCGTCACCTCGGCCCGTGCGGCGAGCGCTTCGAGCAGTGCCCACTCCGCGCCGGTGAGGTCCTCGAAGCCGTACGCGAAGACCGGCTCGCCGTGCCAGGCGTCGAGATCCGTTCGGAGCCGCTCGACGGCATGCGTGCGAAGCAGGCCGCGATCCCATCGCGCGAGCGTGTCGAGCTCCGCGCGATATGCGGAGTAGAGCACGCCGAGCTCGCCCTCGACCGCGTCCGGCATCAGTAGTCCCGCCTCGAGCTCGTCGAGCACCTGCTGCAGCGAGTCGACGAAGCCCGCGCGCTCGGCGGAGCGGGCGAAACCGCGGAGGTCTGCGCGGCCCACGACGCGACGAACGAGGAGCGCCTCCTCGGCGCGCCCGAGCCGCTTCCTGGAGCCACCCGAACCACCCGCGAGGTCTCGGAAGACGTCCTCGAACGTGCCGATCGAGCCGCCGAGGAGCGCCGGCCGCCGGGCGAGCAGCTCGAGCTCGACGCGGTCGACGTCTGCCCGGTTCGGCACGATCAGGAGCGGCTCGAGCCCGTCCGAGGACTCGAGCGCCCCGAGATAACGGTCGAGCAGAAGCTCGACCTTGCCCGCGTTGGCAGGCCCCGCGATCAGCCGGAGCGGCACCCGCCTACGCTAGCGCGAGGGCGGGACGCTCTCTAGGCGGCTGTTACGGATTTCGGCTTGCGGCCGCGGCGGGCGACGGCGCGGCCCGGCATTCTGCCGGCGCACGAGTCGCAGAGGTCGGCCTGCTTCGCCCCTCGGCGGGCATCGGTGTACGTCACACGCATCATCGCGCCTTTGGCTTCCTCGACCTCATTGCCACAGCTGTCACACACGAGCACCGTTTTGCGAGCCACCGTTCTCCTCCTTCGAATGAGCGAGTCTGCGGCGAAATCCTATAGAAAACCGGCGCGCATCTATGCGGCCTTGCGACGTCGCCTGCGCCCGAACGCAACAGCTTGCACATCGCCTGCTCTTCCGCCGAGAGCGCTGCGTCTCGTGCCTTCACGACGCGCAAATGACGCGGTCGGAAATCGTCGATTGTTCGCCCTTCGAGATATTGCTCGACGACCGCGGGAGAGACGTACGACTCGCGCGTGACGGCCGGTGTATTTCCGAGTTGCTTCGCGACCCGCTGCATAACCGCCGTTACCGACCGCTTCTGTTCCCTTTCCGTCTCGGGAAAACCGTGCTGCCTCGCGTGCTCTGCGAAATAGATCGCCGCAAGCAGCGTCCCGCCCCACGTCCGGAAGTCCTTGGCGCTGAACTCCTCCCCCAGATAGATCTTCACGTAGTCGTTCAGTCGCTTGCTCGTGAGGTTGTAGAGGTCTCCCTCCCAGCGGTACTTGAAGACGCGCGCGCCCCCTTGACCCGCAGCAGCCCGCGAAGCGCTTCGGCGAGATCTTCGTCGACGAGCTCGGAACGCACTCGGATGCCCGCCTTCGACGGGAACGAGAGCTTGACGCGCTTCCCGCGCACACCGACGTGACGCCGGAGCAGCGTCGTGACGCCGAAGGTTCCCTCGCGGGCATATCGCTCGGAGCCGACGCGGAACCAGCCGAGCGATATGAGCCGGAGCGCGACGGCCGAAACGCGCTCGCGATCGAGCTCCTCCTTGTCGAGATGCTCGGACATCGCAGCGCGCAGCCCGGGCAGAGCCTTCGCCGAAGCGGATGAGGCCGTCGTACTTCTCCTTCTCCTGCGCCGCGCGGTAATCGGCGGTGGTACAGGTATTGCTTCCGGCCGGCCTTGTCGTAACCGGTCGCCTGGAGCTTCGCGTAGGGCCGGGGCGAGATCCAGACGTCGGTCCACGCAGGCGGAATCACGAGCGATTCGATCGCGCTCGAGAACCACTGCGTCGCGGATCGCCTTTCCGTTCGCGTCGACGTAGCGAAATGCGCGTTTGCTCCCGACCCGGCTCGGCATCTCGCCGTTTCAAAACGACACTGGACTGGCCGGCGATGCGCGACGAGCGGACGATCGTCGTCCTCGAGGGGGACGAGACGGGACAGGAGCTGCTCGAGGAGGGCCTGCGTGTCCTCGCACCCGACGTGATCGGGGTCGAGCTCGAGTTCCCGCGCTTCGATCTGTCGCTCGAGCGGCGCCGCGCGACCGACAACCAGGTCGTGCTGGAGGCGGCTACTGCAATTCGCGAGCACGGCCTCGGGCTGAAGGCCGCGACCGTGACGCCCGAGGGGCGCGGAGACGTCGGCTCCCCGAATCGCATCCTGCGCGAGGAGATCGGCGGCAAGGTCATCGTCCGCACGGGTCGGCGCATTCCGGGCGTCGCGCCGCTCGGCGGCGTGCACGCCCCGATCTCGATCGTCCGCATGGCCGTCGGGGACGCCTACGGCGCCAAGGAGTGGCGTGAGGGCCAGGGCGACGACGAGGTCGCGTTCCGCACCGAGCGGATCGAGCGGCGCATCTGCCACGCCGTCGCCGAGTTCGCCTTCCTCCAGGCCGAGCGGACCGGAGCCAAGGTCTTCGGCGGCCCGAAGTACACGGTCAGCCCCACGTACGAAGGGATGCTGAAGGAGGAGATGGACGCGGCCGCGGCGCGGCATCCGGACGTGCCGTACGAGCCGCAGCTCATCGACGCGACGTTCGCGCTTCTCCTCTCGTCCGCGGGCGATCCTCTCGTGATCCCCGCCCTCAACCGCGACGGGGACATCCTCTCCGACCTCGTCCTGCCGCTCTTCGGCTCGATCGCCGGCTCGGAGTCGTTGCTCGTCGCCTTCGAAGACACCTTTGAGCCCTCGGCGATCATGGCCGAAGCGGCGCACGGGACGGCGCCCTCGCTGCTCGGAAAGGACGTGGCCAATCCGATGGCGATGATCCTCGCCGGAGCCGCTCTTCTCTCCCACGCCGGTGATGAGGCGCAGGCCGCGGGACGGGCGATCCGCGAAGCGTGCCTCGAGGCGGTGGCGCAGGGGAGCCGCACCGCCGATCTGGGCGGGCACCTCGGCACGACCGAGTTCACGGACGACGTGATCGGCCGTGTCCGCGCGAAGCTCGAGGTCTGGGCGAGCCTCTAGCGCTACCGGCCGAGTAGCGCGTCGAGCTTCGCCGTCGACACGAACACGAGCTTGCCGGACGACGACGGAGCGGGTGTAGTTAGCCGGAGTTGACGACGTAGACGAGCCCGCGTGAGCCGATCGCCCACATCGCGATTGGCGCCGAAGCCTTGACGTGCCCGACGACGGCATCCTTGCCGGTCGTCGGATCGAGCACGTGCAGCGTCTCGTAGCCTCCGATGTACCCGGTGTAGACCGAGTAGAGGACGAGGCCGCCGTACGCCTCGACATGGCCTACCTGATGAGGGCCAGACGTCTCCGGTAGTGGCTCCCTGCGCGGGCAAGGTGTGCTCGCGGGCGCCGGTCGTCCAGTCGTAGATCTCGACCGCGGGAGTCGGCGACGGGGTCAGGACCGCCAGGAGGTCGCCCGTGAGGGCGACCTCCCGGGCGGCGTCGACAGAGAAATCGTTGAGCGGATCACCGCTCGGTGGAGTAGATGCTCACGCTGGTCGAGGCCGCCCACGGGCTGGACTGCAGGTCGGCAATGTGGTCGCCGTCGATCGCCTGGCGACACGATCGAGCCACGCTCCGCCCGCAAGCGGTTGCAGCCCGGCGCGGGTGACGAGGCTGAGCTGCTGGTCTCGTAGCGGTGGTGCCGTCGGATAGCCAGGTGCTGACGGCGAGGCTGTCTCCGGAGCCGACCAGACCTTCGATCCAGCCGCCCGTCGTGTGGGTCGAATCGTCGACGCCGAAGCGGTAGACGTGCATGACCTGTCGGGCCTTTCCTGCGATCTGCGCGATGTAGAGCTTCTCACCCTCCTCGGTGTTGCCGAACCGTTGGTCCTTGATCCAGGCGACCCGCTTCCCCGCGATTGCGAGTTCGGACGCGTTCGCGGTGTGCAGCGCGTTGGCGTACTTCCCTTGCACGGTCGACGTCTTGCCTGTCGCGAGATTCCAGACGTGGATGAGCCCGCCGGCGGAATACGCGACCCGAGGCCCGTCGATCGCGACCGCCCAGATCGGGTGCGCAGTCTTCTTCACGGTCTCGCTGCGACCGCGCGCCGCACCGACCTGCGCGGAGAGAAGCAACATCGCGAAGCACGCTCCTGCGAGTCGCAGCCTTCTCATGCGCCGCACGATACGAGCGCGGGGTCAGGCTTTTGTTAGCTCTATGACTCTTATCCGACGAGCGCCTGGAGCCTCTTCGTCGGACGAACATGAGCTTCCCGTGACGCCCAGGCACGGGGTACACGAGTCCGTGCGCATCCAGGGCAGCTGCGCTGCCGCTCGAGGGCGCCGTCAGGATCTCCTTTCCGGTCTTGAGGTCGAGCACGTGGAGCTCGCCGGCCCACCACGGCGGCGAACCGCCCGTAGACCGCAAGCGGCGCGGCACCGTTGAGCGCATACGGCCTGAGCGAGAGAGCCCACGTGCGAAACACGTCGCCGGTCGTCCAGTCGTAGACGCGCAGCGTGCTCGCATACGTCCACGGAGTGGGACCAGTCTCGGGATTCGTTGCCGTCAGCAGCACCAGCCGGTGCCCGGTGAGCGCGACCGAGTTGTAGATGGTGCTGGGATAGACGCCGGCGCAGTCGCCGCAGGTAATCGCCGGCGGAATCGGAGTGGTGTCCACGATCTCGCGGAGCAACTTGCCGCCGGTGGAGTAGACGCCCACCGTCGGCTGGGTCGTCGGCGTGGAGGGCTCGTCCGCAGGCCAGGCCGCGATCGACCGGAGGACAGCGATGTGGGCGCCGTCAACCGCCTGGGCCACGATCGCGCCTGGCCCGGTGACGATCGGGCGCAGCGCCGCCGGAGTGATCAATTTGAGCTTCTCCTTGCTCGTGCTCCCGCGGTTCGATGTCCAGGTGCTGACGACGAGAACCTTGCCGGAGTCAGCGACGCCCGCGATCCAGCGACCCGACGCGTGGGCGGAATCCTCCCGCGCGAAGACGTATCCCTGCTTCCGCAGATGCGCGGGCCCGCCGACGGACGCGCTGTAGAGCTTCTCGCCCATCTCCGTGTTGCCGAAGCCTTGACGCTTGATCCAGGCGATCCGCGTGTCGGCGATTGCGACCTGAGCAGCGTCGATGCTGTGCGTCGCGTTGCTGTATTCGCCCTTCACGACGGAGGTCGCGCCGGTCGCGATGTTCCAGACGTAGATCCGGCCACCGCTCGCGTACGCGACGCGCGGCCAGTCCATCGCACGCGTCCGGATCTGCGATGCCGTGTTCTTGACCTGATTGGGTGGCGCCTTGGCCGAGCCGGCCTGTGCAGAGGAAACCAGCAAGACCGACAAGAGCAGGCCGGTAGTCACCAGCCGTTTCATCGTCATCACCCCCGTCACACGCGCGCAAGCCCGAGCAGTTTCGCCATCGGCACGAAGACGAGCTCCCTAGTGCGCGTTGCCCGTAGTTGACGACGTAGACGAGGCCGCGTGGGCCGAGCGCCGAGTCGCGAAGCTCGCCGATGGCCTTGAGCGATCGCGAGCACGACGTCTTTGCCGGTGTTCAGGTCGATCAGGTGCAACGTCTCGTGAGGGGAAGGAGAACTGCTGTCGACCGAGTAGGTGGTGAGGCCGCCCGTAGGCCGCGAGATGGCTTACTGGTGAGGGTTAGTCCGGTACTCGCAGCTCCGCGATGGGCCACGTGTGCACGCAGAGCGCCGGTGGTCGAGTCGTAGACGTCGCAGCGCTGGCGCCGGCGTGAGGGGTCAGGACGTCACGAGACGGTTGCCGCTGAGCGGCGATCTCGTCGCATCGTTGACGGATCGAACTCCTTGAGCGGCGTCGCCGCCGGACGAATAGACGCTCGACTGGTGCTGGGCCGCAGTGCCGACCATGGACGGTCGGACTGCAGGACGGCGATGTGACCGCCGTCGATCGCCTGCGGACACGGTCGCGCCCGCTCCGCCTGCAAGCGGCCGCAGACCATTGTTGGTGACGAGGCTGAGCTGCTGATGCGATGGCTGCCGTTCCATCGGACTCCCATGTGCTCACGGCGAGGCTCTTTCCAGAGCCGACCAGCCCTGCGATCCAGCCCCCGGTCGTATGCGTCGGGTCGTCCACGCCGTAGCGGTACACGTGCATGACCTGGCGGGCCTTTCCACCGATCGACGCGGTGTAGAGCTTCTCGCCCTCCTCCGTGTTGCCGAACTGCTGATCCTTGATCCAGGCGACCCGCGTGCCGGCGATCGCCAACTGACTCGCGTTCGCCGTGTGCTTCGCGTTGCTGTAGTTCCCCTTGACGGTGGTGGTCGCGCCCGTCGCCATGTTCCAGATGTGGATCCGGCCTCCGCTCGCATACGCGACGCGCGAGCCGTCCATCGCAAGCGTCCAGATCGGATCGGCGGTCTTCTTCCCGGTGCTCCGCTTCGACTGGGCCGCCCCGACCTGGGCGGAGAGAAGCAGAAGCGCGAGGCACACTGCCGGGAGGCGAAGCTTTCTCACGAGGCGGACCGTACGCCTGAGGCGCTAAGCCTTTGTAAGCGAATCAGAAAACCTTTGCGAGCTACGACGCGACGGCCGCGTGCCACGTGTCCCAGCCGTGAGCCCACGCCTCGACGAAGAGCTCGGCGGCGATCGGGTCGAACTGCGTGCCCGCTCCCTCTGCGACCTCGGCGAGCGCGTGCTCGTGGCTGAGCGCGCGCCGGTAGGGCCGCGGCGAGATCATGGCGTCGAAGGCGTCTGCGATCGCGAGGATGCGCGCCTCGAGCGGGATCCTGCGGCCGGTCAGTCCGGCCGGGTAGCCACCACCGTCCCAGCGCTCGTGATGGAAGAGGACATACGGGAGCGCTTCGTGGAACCTTCGCAGCGGCAGGACGAGCTGCGCGCCCGCCTCCGGATGGATGCGAATCTCGGCCATCTCCTCCAGCGTCAGCCGTCCGGGCTTGCCGAGGAGCTGCGGGCTCAGCTTGACCTTGCCCACGTCGTGAAGCGGCGCCGAACGGCGCAGCGACCGGATTCGCTCGCGGTCCCACCCCAGCTCCAGCGCGACGGGCTCGGCGAGTGCCGCGACGCGGTCGCCGTGGCCGAACGTCTGGTCGCGCTGCTCGAGCGCGCGTGCGATGGAGGCGAGCATTGCCCGGAAGGGATTCCGCGCTGGGGCGCGGAATCCTCTGAGCGAGCGAAGCTGGCGCTTCGCTCGCTGGGAGACGGAACTGCGCGGGCCGGAAAGCGTGGTTTCCGGCCCGCTCCGTGCTGTTCTTGCTTGTCGGTCCCTGGACGGGGGTCCACTCTTGTGCGCTCGCGCGCGGCGGAGGCCGGCGCGAGCGCGGTTCGGCCTGCGGCTAAGTCGCCGCTTCGCGGCGGTCTTAGCCTCCGGCCCTTGGCGCTCCCTGCGATTTGAGCGTTCGAACCCTGTGGCGCCGAGGCGGCGGCGTAACGGCACGTTACGACGCCGCGAACCAGCGGGCGGACGCGCGCAGCCCGTCCGCCCGCGACGGAACAAGCGCTCGAACCACGCAGGCCCAATGTGCCCTCAGCACGAAGCAGGCCGGAGACCGCGTCTCCGGCCTGCGCAGTTCGATTGTCCCCGGGCGAAGAGCGCAGCTCTTCGCCCGGCTCCTCACTTCCAGATGCCGCCGATCGGCGTTCCCGTGCGGGAGTGGCCGAGCCGCGGCAGCCTCCATGCGTCCTCGATCGTCCGCAGGAGGCCGTAGTGGTTCGTCGCCTTCGTGAACTTCGAGCCCCGGCGCACGGTCGGTCCGAGTACGAGCGCCTCGATACGGCCGCCGCCGCCCGTGTCGCTCGTCCCTTCGTCGAAGACGACGAACACGACGCTGCCGCGCAGGTCGGGCAAGCGCAGCAGGGGCGCGACGTGCGCCTTCAGCCAGGCGTCGCCGGTCGCGACGGAGCAGTCGTGCATGTCGTTGCAGAGGTTCGGGATCACGAGCGAGAAATCGGGCAGCCTGTGACGAGCGAGGTCATGGGCGAGCCGGGTGAACGGGACGACGCGATTGCGCCGCGCGCGCGAGTCGGCGACGTCGCGGAAGTAGAGGAAGGGGTCGTGCTTCTTCGCGTAGCGACCGGCCGAGCCGCCGGTGAAGCCCGGGTACGGAAGATCCTCTGCATACGTCTTCCACGTCTTCCCGGCCGCGGCGAGCGTGTCGGCCAGGCTGCGCGCTCCGACGATGCACTCGGTGCAGTCGCTCGTGATCCCCTGCGTCGAGCCCGAGACCAGCGCGAGATAGTTCGGCAGGCTCGGGTGAGCGACCGCGTCGTAGCTCGTCAGTCTCGCGTAGCGGCGAGCGAGCGCATTGAACGTCGGGGCGTCAGGGTTGCCGGCGATCTCGCCCGCTTCGTGGTTCTCGAACACGACGAGGACGACGTGCGTGAAGCTCGGGATCCGCACCGACGGCGGAGCCGCGGTCGGAACGGTTGCGCCGGACGAGCTCCCGCCGCAGGCGGCGAGAAGGAGCACGAGCGCGAGGGCTACAGCCGCTTCTCGAGCCACTTCTTGCCGGTGTGCGTGGCGAACCACCCGATCACGAGCAGGACTGCGATCCCGCCGGCCGCGTAGATCCCGTAGCGCTGGATCGCGTCGGCGGCGGCGTGTCCCGAGTAGTAGGCGACGAGTCCGACCGCGGTCGCCCAACAGATTCCACCGGCTGCGTTCCAGAACAGGAACTTCCACCAGTCCATCCGGCCGATCCCGGCGACCCACGCCGCCGTGTAGCGCAGGACGGTGATGAAGCGGCCGAAGAAGACGGTCTTGCCCCCGTGCCTCGCCATCAGCCGCTCGGCCGCGGGTAAGAAGCGTTCCGAGTAACGCCGCAGGAAAGCCCAGCGCTCGAACAGCTTCCGCCCGCCGAGGCGCCCGATCAGCCAGTAGCCGAGGTTGTCGCCGACGATCGCCCCCGCTGCGGCGACCACGATCACCGAGACGATCGAGTAATTGCCCTGCGAGGCGAGGATGCCGAACGCGATCAGCGCCGTCTCGCCCGGCAGCGGTATGCCGAACGACTCCAGCAGGACCACCGCGAAGAGCAGTGGCAGACCATGGCTCGTGAAGAAGTGCGTCAAGCTGAATAGGCTATTCACGAATGAGGGTCGGGATCCCCCGCGAGACATCCGAAGGCGAGCGGCGGGTCGCGCTCGTGCCGGAGACCGTCGGCAAGCTGGCGGCGTCGGGCTTCGAGCTCGTCGTCGAGCAGGGCGCCGGCGCGGCCGCCTCGTTCCCCGACGACGCGTACACGGAGGCGGGCGCCGTGCTCGGCGATCCATGGGCGGCCGACGGCGTGGTCAAGGTGCGCAAGCCGTCGGCAGACGAGCGCGAGAAGCTCCGCACGGGACAAGTCCTGATCGGCTTTCTGGAGCCGCTGGCCGACCCGGCCGGCGCCGAGGCGCTTGCGGGGCGCGGCGTGACGGCGTTCGCGCTCGAATCGGTGCCGCGGATCACGCGGGCGCAGCCCATGGACGCGCTCTCGTCCCAGGCGACCGTCGGCGGCTACAAGGCAGCGCTGCTCGCGGCGGAGCACCTCCCGCGCTTCTTCCCCATGCTCATGACCGCCGCAGGCACCGTGCCCCCCGCCAAGGTCCTCGTGATCGGCGCCGGGGTCGCCGGGCTCCAGGCGATCGCGACGGCGCGGCGCCTCGGCGCCGTGACCACCGGCTTCGACGTGCGCCCCGTCGTGCGGGAGCAGATCGAGAGCCTCGGAGCGAACTGGCTCGACCTCGGTGTAACGGGCGCCGAGGCGGAGGGCGGGTACGCGCGCGAGCTGACGCCGGAAGAGATGCAGGCACAGCAGGAGGCGCTCGAGGGACGGATCGCCGACTTCGACGCGGTGGTCACGACCGCCGCCGTTCCCGGCAGGCCCGCGCCGAAGATCATCCCGGCCTCGGCCGTCGAGGCGATGCGGCCCGGATCGGTGATCGTCGACCTCGCCGCCGAGACGGGCGGCAACTGCGAGCTGACGGAACCGGGCGAGATCGTCGAGCGCAGCGGGGTCACGCTCGTCGGGCTGACGAACCTCCCGAGCACGATGCCCTACCACGCCTCGATGCTGTACTCGCGCAACGTCCAGGCGCTCCTCCTGCACCTCGCTCCCGAGGGCGAGCTCGCACTCGACTGGAGCGACGAGATCACGAGCGGCGCCTGCGTCGCCGGCAAGAAGGAGGCCGCCACAGCATGAGCGTAGGCTCGACGGAGCTCAACAAGGAGCGGAGGCGCCGGCTCTGCCGGCGCCGGGAGCGGACATGAGTCACGACAGGCTGCTCGTCTTCGAGGTGACGATCCTCGTGCTCGCGATCTTCCTCGGCTTCGAGGTGATCTCGAAGGTGCCGACGCTCCTCCACACACCGCTCATGTCCGGGACGAACGCGATCCACGGCATCGTCGTCGGCGGGCGCGATGATCGTCCTCGCCTCCGGTCACAAGGGACCCTTTGTCTGGGTGCTCGGCTTCCTCGCGGTCGTGCTCGGCGCGGCAAACGTCGTGGGCGGCTTCGTCGTCACCGACCGCATGCTCGAGATGTTCAAGAAGCGCGAGCCACCGCCCCGGGATGACAGCGGCGTAGGCTCGACGGAGCCGCCCAGGAGCGCAGGCGGCGGCTCTGCCGGCGCCAGAGCGGACAGATGCTCGAACACCGCCAACGTCCTCTACCTGATCCCGATCGTCACGTTCATCCTCGCGCTGCGCTACCTGTCCAGCCCGGCGCACGCGCGACGCGGCAACCAGATCGGAGCGGCGGGGATGCTCGTCGCGATCGTCGTCACGTGGATCAGGGCCGGTGCCGGCAGCTGGTGGGCTCTCGTGATCGCGATGCTGATCGGCGGCGGCCTCGGCGCGGTCGGAGCGCGCAAGGTGCGCATGACCGCGATGCCCCAGATGGTGGCGCTCTTCAACGGCGTCGGCGGTGGCGCGGCGGCGCTGATCGCGCTCTCCGAGCTCCACCGGTTCCTGCCCCAGCCGGGTCGACCGCACATCGACGTGCTCGTGGCGATCGCGCTCTCGGGACTGATCGGTGCGATCTCGTTCGCCGGCTCGATGGTCGCGTTCGCGAAGCTGCAGGAGCTGATCGGCGGCAGGCCGATCACGTATCCGGGCCAGAACGTCGGGAACATCGTCCTGCTCGTCGTGCTCGTCGCCCTCGCAGCCACGCTGTCGGCCGGCGTGCAGGATCAGTGGCTGCTCTGGCTGGTCGTCGGCGGCGGCGCGCTCTTCGGTGTGCTCTTCGTCCTCCCGATCGGCGGCGCGGACATGCCCGTCGTGATCTCGCTCCTGAATGCCTTCACCGGCCTCGCGGTCGCGATCGGCGGCTTCGAGCTCGAGAACAACGTGCTCATCGTGGCGGGCATGCTCGTCGGCGCCTCGGGCACCTTGCTGACGCTGCTGATGGGGAAAGCGATGAACCGCTCGCTCGGCAACCTTCTCTTCGGCGCGTTCGGCAAGGTCACGGTGGAGGCGGCCGCGGTCGCCGCCGGCGACGGCGGAACGGTGAGGAGCGCGAGCGCGGAGGACGTCGCCGTGATGCTCGCGTACGCGCACAAGGTCGTCTTCGTCCCGGGCTACGGCCTCGCGGTCGCGCAGGCGCAGCACGACGTGCGCCAGCTCGCCGACCTGCTCGAGGGGAAGGGCGTCGAGGTCTCGTATGCCATCCATCCGGTCGCGGGCCGGATGCCGGGCCACATGAACGTCCTCCTCGCCGAGGCGAACGTCCCCTATCCGCAACTCAAGGAGATGGACGACGCGAATCCGGAGTTCTCGCGCACGGACGTCGCGGTCGTGGTCGGCGCGAACGACGTCGTCAATCCCGACGCGCGCTCGAACCAGAGCTCACCGATCTACGGCATGCCGATCCTCAACGTGGACGACGCGCAGGCCGTCGTCGTCCTCAAGCGGTCGATGAACCCGGGTTTCGCCGGGATCGAGAACCCGCTCTTCTACAACCCGAAGACGGTGATGCTGTTCGGCGACGCGAAGGACTCGATCGACAAGCTCATCGCCGACGTCAAGAACCTCTAGCCCGCCAGGCGAGCCGGGTCGAGCAGCTCGAGCTGGGGCGACGACGTGTCGCCGAGCAGCGCGTCCGCGACGAGCTCGCCGCAGGCGAACCCGGGGACGTTGCCGTGGCCGGAGTAGCCGCCTGCGACCCAGACGCGGCCGTCGCGGCCCGGGACGGGACCGACGAGCGGCAGCATGTCCTGCGTCAGCCCGAAGATGCCGGCCCAGCGGTGCGTGATCTCGACTTCTTCTCCCGAGAGCTCGTGCAGGAAGGACTCGAGCGAGGACTGGATCGCAGGCGTCGTCTCCTCGACGTCGGTGAGCTCGTCGAGGATCGAGACGTCGCGGAAGCCGCCGAGCACGATCCGGCGGTCGGGCAGCTGCTGCCAGTAGTCGAAGCCCTGGCGCGCGTAGTGCGGCCGGTCGTAGAGGACGCGGTCGAGCGGCTCGCTCACGATCACCTGGCCACGCGTCGGCCAGATCAGGTCGGCGAGCTCCGGGACGAGGCCGTGCCCGTAGCCGTCCGTTGCGACGAGGACGCGGTCGGCGTCGAGCGCCTCGACGTCTCGACCCGGTCGTGCTCGCGGATCTCCGCGCCCGCCTCGCTGCGCGCGCCGCGAGCCGGCGGACGAAGCGCGCCGGCTGGATCGCGCCGTCGCCCGGGTGGAGATCGCGCCGTGGAAGCGGCCGGCAGCGCGCCCGGGAACGTCGTCGAGCCACTCGGCCTCGAACCCGTCCTCGCGCAGCGCCTCGTACTCGAGCCGGAGCTCGTCGCGCTCCTCCTCGTCGGCGGCGAGCCGGAAGCTGCCGGGCGCGTCGCAGCGCGTCGCCGGCGAGCTCCGCCATGCGGTCGAGCGCCTCGCTCCGTCCAGCGCCAGAACGCCGCGGCATGCTCGGCGCCGTACGTCTCGCGCGCGATGTCGTACGCGCCGCGCCGCCGCGCAGCGCGAAGCCGCCGTTGCGCCCGCTCGCGCCCTCCGCGACGCGCGCGCGTCGTGGACGCGCACGCGCAGGCCCGCCCTCGGCGAGGCGGAGCGCGGCACGAGCAGCCCGTGACGCCGGCGCCGACGATCGCGACGTCGACGCGGCCGTCGTGCGTCCGGTCGGCGCGCTCGGAGCGGTGCGGGCTCTTCGAGCCAGAACGGGTCGTCCATGGACGTGCGAGCGGCTAGACGCCGTCGTGGACGGCCCGACGGCGCGCAGCCGCGAGCTCGAGCTCGACGAGCGTGCGCGCGATCTCGTCGGCGCCGAGCCGGTGCGGCGTACGAGCTCGTCGGCGCTCGCGGGCAGGAGCTCGAGGAGCGGTCGACCGCTCGCCCGCGCACGGTGCCTCGTCCGGCTCGATGCCCGAACGAGGCGAGCACGTCGGCTGCGCACGTCAGCGGCGTCGCGCCGAGCTTGAGCAGCGCGTTCGTCCCCGCGGAGAGCGCGCTCGTGATCTCGCCGGGCACGGCGAAGACCTCCCGGCCCTCCTCGAGTGCGAGGTCGGCCGTGATGAGCGCGCCGCTCCGCTCGCGCGCCTCGACGACGATCGTCGCGGCGCAGAGGCCGGCGACGATGCGGTTGCGCGCCGGGAAGCGCCACGGCGCGGGCTCGACGCCCGGGCGCGTACTCGGAGACGATGAGGCCGGTCGCGGCGATCGCGCCGTGCGAGCTCGGCGTGCGCCGCCGGATAGTCGCGGTCGATGCCGCAGCCGAGAACGGCGACGGTCGTGCCGCCGGCCTCGAGCGCGCCGCGATGCGCCTCGGCGTCGATCCCGCGCGCGAGCCCGCTGACGACGACGAGACCGGCGCGCTGCGAGCTCGCGCCCGAGCATGCGCGCGACCGAGGCGCCGTAGCCCGAGCACGCGCGCGCGCCGACGATCGCGACCGCAGGCTGCGAGCGAGCAGCGCGGGCTCGCCTCCGCCGCGCAGGAAGAGGCCCGGCGGCGGATCGTGGATCGCGCGCAGCAGCGGCGGGAAGCTCGCGGCGGAGCGCGCGAGCGAAGCGGAAGCCCGCGCTGCCGCGAGCGTCGTCGAGGTACGTCGCGCTCGTCGAAGCGCGCGCGCGAACGCCCGCGAACGCGCCGCGTGCGCGGCTGCCGGACGAGGTGCGTGCCCGTCGCGGACGGCGAACACCGCAAGCGCGAGCTCGGTCATGCGCGCGAGCTCGTCGGGCGAGCGGTAGGACGAGCGCCTCCGCGACGTGCTCGGCGCCGCACGGAGTCCTGCACCCGCGAGCGCCGCGATCGTGCGCGCGACGCGGCCGACACGGGCGTACCCGCGCCCGGAGAGGTGCAGGCGGTCGGCGGCACGGCGCAGAGAGCGCGTCGGCCTCGCGGTCGCGCGAGGGCGGCTTCGCGGCGAGGCGCGCGCGGGCGGCGGTGACCCGCGCGCGCAACCGCGGCCGACGCCTTCGCTCGGAGCTGCCGCGAGCTCCTCCCCACGCACGCGCGGCATCGCGAGCACGAGATCGAAGCGGTCGAGAAGCGCGCGCGAGAGCTTGTCCCGGTAGCGCGGCGAGCCGCTGGGCGGAGCAGCTGCACTGCGCCGCAGGATCGCCGCGACCGCCGCAGGGGCAGAGATTCATGGTCGCGACGAGCTGGAACCGGGCCGGGAAGACGACGCGGCCTGCGGCGCGCGAGACCGAGACGAAGCCGTCCTCGAGCGGCTGGCGCAGCGCTTCGAGCGCCGGCCGCTGGAACTCCGCCAGCTCGTCGAGCAGAAGCACGCCACAGTGGGCGAGGCTTGCCTCGCCCGGCCGCAGGTGAGGCCCGCCGCCGACGATCGCGGCCGTCGAGGCGCTGTGGTGCGGCGCGCGGAAGGGCGGCACGCGAGACGAGCGGGTGCTCCCCGTCGAGCGAGCCCGGCGACCGAGTGGATTCGCGTGACCTCGAGCGCGGCGTCCGACTCGAGCGGCGGCAGGATCCCTGGAAGCCGGCGCGCGAGCATCGTCTTCCCCGTCCCCGGCGGACCGCGCGAGGAGGAGGTTGTGTCCGCCGGCGGCGGCGAGCTCGAGCGCGCGCCGCGCCCGCTCCTGCCCGCGGACGTCGGCCAGGTCGGGCGCCGCCGCCGCGCCGTCGCCGTTCGTCGCCAGCGGCGGCTCGGGCTCGAGCTCACGCTCGCCGCGAAGGTACGCAACCGCCTCGGCGAGATGGCGGAACGGGATGGCGTCGACACCGGCGAGCGCGGCCTCCCGCGCCGAATCGGCGGGGCAGAGGAGCCGCTCGGCGCCCAGCCGCCGCGCGCCCTCGGCGACGGCGAGGACGCCGCCGACCCGACGGAGGCGGCCGTCGAGCGCGAGCTCCCCGACCGCGGCGGTGCGCTCGAGCGCGCTGCGGCGGCACCTGCATCGACGCCGCGAGGAGCGGCGAGCGCGATCGGGAGGTCGAAGCCGGAGCCCTCCTTGCGCAGCTCGGCCGGCGCGAGGTTGACGGTGATGCGTCCTTCGGGGAACTTCAGCTCGGCGGCGGAGATCCCGCTGCGGACCCGCTCACGCGCCTCCTGGCAGGCGCGGTCGGCGAGCCCGACGATCGCGAAGCCCGGGATGCCGTCGCGGACGTGCGCCTCCACGTCGACGCGGCGCGGCTCGAGGCCGACGAGCGCATGGGTGACCGCGCGTGCGAGCACACGGCGAGACTAGGAGCGAAGTCGTGACGCCGGCTCGCCGACTTGGTCGAGAATGTCCGACGTCGAGCTCCGGCCCGCTTCGACCTGTGCGTGGCTTGTGCTGCCCCCGGGGAAGCGGTTCAATCGTGCGGTGGGCCGAGTCCGCGTGCTGGCTTCAACGCTGCTCACTGCGGCCGGCAACCGAGAGATCCGGGCCGTCCAGCTGGCCTGGGGAGGTGCGATTGCGGCGGAGTGGACGCACTTCGTCGCCCTCGGCGTCTTTGCATACCACCACGGCGGCGCCGGCGCGGTAGGTCTCGCCGGTCTCGTGCGGCTCCTTCCCGCCGCGGTCATCGCGCCGTTTGCAGCGTCTCTGGGCGACCGTTTCCCGCGTGAGCGCTTCATCCTCTTCATGACGCTGATCAGCTCCGCCGCGCTTGCGGCCTCGGCGGTTGCCGCCGTGACGAACGACAAGCCGCTCGTGTTCGCGTTTGCTGCGGTCGTGGGTCTCGCATCGACGCTGTTCAGGCCTGCGCTGCAGGCGTTGCTGCCGTCGCTGGCCCATACGCCGGAAGAGCTCATCGCTGCGAACGGCGCAACCTCGACCATGGAAGGTCTCGGAACGCTCGTCGGCCCACTGCTCGGCGGCTCGCTGGTCGCACTTTCGGGCGTGGCCGCGGCCTTCGGCACCGCTGCTGCCGTATCGCTCGTTGCCGCTGTCGTACTCCTTCCCGTGCGCGTGCAGGGGCACGAACCCGTGGGAGCTGAAGATGCTCTGGGGCCGGTCCGGCAGATGCTCGCGGCGGGGTTCGTCGCGGTCGCCCGGGCGCCCAGGCCCCGGTTGCTGATCTGCCTCGGCGTGGCGCAATCCTTCGTCCGAGGTTGTCTCAACGTCCTCATCGTGGTTGCCGCCTTTCGCATCCTCCACGGCGGCGGCCCCGACGTCGGCTACCTCACCGCCGCGATCGGGGCGGGCGGGATGATCGGAGCGGTCGGGGCGATGACGCTCGGAAGCCGTCGGCTCGCTGTCGTCTTCGGGTTGGCGCTCGTCTTCTGGGGCTTGCCGATCGCTCTGCTCGCACCGGGCTCGTACCTGCCGGCGGCGATCGTCCTGCTGGCGGTCGTGGGAGTCGCCAACAGCGTCGAAGACGTTGCGATCATCACGCTGCTCCAGCGTGCGGTCCCGGAGGAGATCCTCACTCGTGTTCTCGCCGTCCTCTGGGGCGTGGCAATGGGGGCCGTTGCGATCGGCTCGCTCGTAGCCCCGGCGATCGTCGGTGCGCTCGGCGTGCACACGTCCTTCGTGGTGGTGGGATTGATCCTGCCGCTCCTGTCCGTGGCGGCCTACCGACGACTGATCGAAATCGACCGTGCCGCAGTGCCGAGCGTCGAGCTCGACCTGATCACCAGCGTGCCGATGTTCGCTCCGCTGTCGCTCGCCGGTAAGGAGCGCCTCGCGGCGAGCCTCGCCTCGGTTTCTGTCGCCGCGGGACAGCGCGTGATCGAGGCAGGAGAAGCAGGGGACACGTTCTATCTCGTCGCCGAAGGCGAGCTCGACGTCGACGCGGGAACAACCCGGACAACCGCTTCAGCCGGGGACTACTTCGGAGAGATCGCGCTGCTGCGGGACGTCCCTCGCACTGCGACCGTCACCGCTCGGCAAGCTTCCCGGCTCTACGCCCTTTCGCGCGCCGCCTTCCTCGCGGCGGTCACGACGCACTCGGCGGCGCACGCCGCCGGGCGCGAGATTGTCACCGCGCGACTTGCCCAGGGCGGCTATGAACCGCGGCCGTAGTACGACCGAACGGAAGGTTTCCGTTCTCCGCTGCGTCTGGTGGGATGACAGCGCCGGATCGGGCGCAACTCAGACGGCGCGCGCGACGAGCACGTCCTCGAAGTACTCGCCCGCCCGCCGGCCCGTGCGGCGATTGACGTGCCTCCGCAGCCGCGCTTCGAGCTGCAGCCCGGCACGCTCGAGGATCTCCGGATAGAGGTCGCGCCGGTCGTTGACGACGACGAGCACCGGAGCGTCCGGCCGTAGCGCGGCAACCGCGCGCGCCAGGACGGCGGAGACGCCGGCGCGATATGCCTCGAGCGCCGCGAGCGAGGTGCCCGAAGCGGCTGCACCGATCTCCCGCTCCCGCCGGTCGTCGAGCCGGAGGAGCTCATAGGCGTGGCGGTGCTGCTCGTGATAGTCGATCAGGCCCGGATACGGAGGCGAGGTGAGGATCCCGTCGAACCGCCCTGCCAGCTCCACGTCGCGAGCGTCGCCGTGCAACACCGTCGCCTCACGCTCCGTGTCGCGCACACGCGCGAACTCCACGATCCGGGCCAGGGTGTCGAGCGTGTAACGACGGAGGAAGCCCACCGCCGAGTCGACCGGGCGGCACTCGCGACGATGCTTGTGGCACCAGTACGGCCCACGCTGCGGCTCTTTGGGCGCCTCCAGGTCGTAATGAGCGGTTAGGCGGGCCGACCGCGCGGCTCGGGAAAGGATTACGCGTAGGACGTCGCGGTGCCGGTAATCCGCGATCAACTCCCGGAAGGCAAGAAGCTCGGCCGCGGCCCGGGGGCGTACCACTCCCGCACGTAGGTGCTGCCGCGCCCGTGGCGCCGCGGCAGCGACTCGACGCGCCGGCACACGTCCCCCAATTCCGCGGCTATGTCCAGGAGATCGTAGGAAGCCGTCTTGACGCGCATGAGGAGGCAGTTGAAGGCGGCGATGTCCACTCCCGTCGCGTCCAGGCCGGACTCGAGTGCCTGGACGAGAGTCGTCCCGGAGCCTGCGAACGGGTCGAGGACGTGGTCGCCCGGCTCGAGATAGCGGCCGAGCAGCACCCCGACGAGCTGCGGGATGAACTTGCCGTGATACGGGTGGAGCCGGTGGACGTGCTTCGTCCGCTCGCGCTCCGGGAGCTCGGCCTCCGACCACGAGAGGTCGAGGTCCAGGGTCGCGTACAGCTCGTCCTGTGTGACGGCCACGCGAACCGATTCGACGCGACGTCTAGAACGCCTGCGGGATCCGCTGCACCCGGCCGTCGCGCACGGCGATCACGTCGAAGGCGACGGCGAGCCCTGTGAGCCCGGGCTGCGTGCCGAGCCAGGCTGCCGCAGCTCGTCGCAGCCGCCGTTGCTTCTCCGCGGTGATCATCTCGAGCGGATCGCCGAACCGCGAGCCCTTCTTCTCCTTGACCTCCACGAAGCGCAGAGTTCGCCCGCGCCGCACGATCAGGTCGAGCTCGTTCCCGCCCGCCCACACGTTCTCGCCGAGAATCCGCCAGCCCCGCAGCCGGTACCACCACACAGCTCTTCGCTCCGCCGCGTAGCCGGAGCCGGCTCTAGGCAACGGCTGGAAGCGACGTCGGCGAAGCCGACGACGCCCGGCCGGCAGTTCCCGGGTCGCCTGCGGCTCTCGGGCGGGCATCCTCGTAGCAGAGCGCCTGGAAGCTGAGCCGGTGCACCGCCGACGGCCCCCGCGCACGGACGACCGCGGAGTGGCCGGGAGTGATGTAGCCGACGTGCTGTGCAAAGCCGTACGCCGGATAGAGCGCGTCGAGTCGTCGCATCAGGCGGTCGCGCGTCACCTTCGCCACGATCGAGGCCGCCGCGATGGCCGCGCTCTTCTCGTCGCCGTCGACGACGGCTGTGTGCTCCGGCGCAGCCGGGCCGAGCCGGAAGCCGTCGACGAGGCACGCCTCCGCCGGGGGGGTCAGCGCCTCGAGCATCGCCCGCAGGCCGGCGAGATTCGAACGGTGCAGGCCGCTGCGGTCGATCTCGCCGGGCGGGATCACGCGCACTGCGACCTGCTCGGCGCAGCTGACGACGGCGTGGAAGAGCTCCTCGCGACGCTCCGGCGAGCACTGCTTCGAATCGTTGAGGAAGCCGAGCGGCCGCACGCGGTGGTCGCGCAGCGAGCCGTAGTCGAGCAGGACACCCGCGACGACGAGCGGACCTGCGAGGGATCCGCGCCCCGCCTCGTCGGCGCCGGCGACGAAGCGCGCTCCGAGCTTTCGGTCGAACCGGAGCAGCTTCTGGCCGGTGCGCTTCTGCACGCTCGCGACCATAGCGCGCCATCCGGCTGCGAAGGACGGGCGTCAGGAAGTTGCCGGAGAGTTGCTACTCGGCAGGAGCGGCTTCGGCCTCTTCGACCTCAGCCTCGGGCCCTGCTTCGAGCTCTGCTTCGGGCTCGGGCGCCTCTGCCTCGGGCTCGGCATCTGCCTCGACGGCTTCCGCAATCTCGGCCTCCGGCGCCTCCTCGAGCTCGGCAGCCTCGGGCTCGACCTCCTCGATCGACTCGCCGGTGTCCGCCAGCCCGCCTTCCACCGTCTGCGGCAGCTCCGATCCCGCTCCGTACCGCCGCTCGCGGACGCGGGCCTTCTTGCCGACACGGCCGCGCAGGTAGTAGAGCTTCGCGCGGTTGACGTCGCCGATCGCGGCGACCTCGATCTTCTCGATCTTCGGCGAATGGAGCGGGAACGTCCGCTCGACGCCGACGCCGAACGACTGCTTCCGCACGGTGAACGTCTCGCGGGCGCCGGCTCCCTGCCGCTTGAGCACGATCCCCTCGAAGACCTGCACACGCCGGCGCGTGCCCTCGATCACCTGGAAGTGGACACGAACCGTGTCCCCCGCCTTGAAGCGCGGCACGTTGCGCAGCTGGGCGCGCTCGAGGTCCTGGATGACGTTGCTCATAGAAAGAGGGCCTGACGGCCGACCGCCCAGAGTACCGAAGAGCTGCGCTTCGGTACGTGAAGCGGAACTGCCAGCGAGCGGGTGCGCAGCACCCGCGAGCTAGCGAAAGCCGATGCGGTCGGGCGGCCAGTAGACGAAGAAGACGGTTCCGATCAGCTTGTTCCGCGGCACCGAGCCCCACGTGCGGGAGTCGCACGACTGCGAGCGGTTGTCGCCCATCATGAAATAGGCCCCGTCGGGGACGTGCCAGAGCTGCCCGAAATGGGCGCTGTCCTGCTGCCGCCGAAGGGTGGAGAGGTACGGCTCCTTGAGCTTGAAATCCTTCTCTCCCGGCTTCTTGATCCAGATGAAGCCGTTGTCGTCCTCGCGCACCGTCTCGTTGGGCAGGCCGATCACGCGTTTCACGAAGGTGCCACCCTCGCCGCACTTCAGGGCGGCCTCGGTCGGCGTGTTGAAGACCACGATGTCGCCTCGCGACGGCGGCCCGAAGTCGAGGCAGATGCGGCAGGCGAGCACCCGGTCGCTCGAGCTGCCGAGGCACCCGGTTCCGCCGGGCCGCGCGCGCAGTTGAGCGTCGGCTCCATCGACGACGACGGGATGCGGTACGGATTGACGACCCACTCCTTCAGCGCGAGCACGATCAGGATCGCGCCGGCGATGGTGAGGATCCAGTCGAGCGTGACCCGTACGCTGCGCGGGAGCCCTGGGAAGAGCCGGGCGAGCGGATCGCGGCTGCGGTGCTCGGGATACCGAGCACCATGGGTTCCCTCGAGGAACGGGTCCCGCGGGACCTGGGTCTCGCCGTA
The DNA here is from genome assembly GCA_963790845.1 of uncultured Actinomycetes bacterium. Taxonomy (GTDB): domain Bacteria; phylum Actinomycetota; class Thermoleophilia; order Gaiellales; family Gaiellaceae; genus Palsa-739. Next base: position 37,510 of record CAWBQC010000012.1, read on the forward strand.
GCGACGTGCTCGCCGTAGCCTCCGTAGTCGCTGCGCTGCCACGGCGACTCGGGGACGGGGTCCGGCCGTTCAGTGCTCGGCTCCCCGTAGCCGGGCCGGTCGTAACTGGGCCGGTCGAAGGTCGGCCAGCCGCTCTCCGACTCCCCACCCTTAGCCTTCTCCTCGTCGGCCTCCTTGTCGTCCTCGTCGTCGGGCCGGGGACGGTTCCAGTCGTGGTAGTCGCTCATCGCACATGCTCCCGCCGCCAAGCATCGACACGCGCGTGGTCGCCCGAGAGCAGGACATCGGGCACGGGCCAGCCGCGGAAGTCGGCGGGGCGCGTGTAGTGCGGGTACTCGAGGCCGCCGCCGAGCTCCTTCGAGAAGCTCTCGAGCTCGCCGGATCCCTCGGCGAGAGCCCCGGGCAGGCGCCGTGCCACGGCGTCGAGCAGGATCATCGCCGGCAGGTCTCCGTTCGAGAGGACGTAGGGGCCAACCGAGATCGCATCGGTCGCCAGGTGCTCGACGATTCGCTCGTCGAATCCCTCGAACCGGGAGGAAAGGAGCGTGAGCGCGGGCAGCGCTGCGAGCTCCTCGACGACCGCCTGGGTCAGCTGGCGTCCCTTCGGCGTCAGCGCGATCACCGGGCCCGGCTGCTCGCCGCCGTAGACGGCCTCGAGCGCTGCAGCGACGACGTCCACGCGCAGCACCATGCCCGCCCCGCCGCCGTACGGCTCGTCGTCGACCTGGCCCGCGCGCAGCGGGGTCGAGTCGCGGTAGTTGAAGAGCCTCAGCTCGAGCTCGGTACCGAGCACGCCCGCGACCGGCTGCTGCTCTGTCAGCCAGGCATAGGCGTGAGGAACGAGTGTGAAGACGTCGATGCGCACGGCTGGGCTTATTCCGGGTCTGCGAACCCCACGGCGACGACGATTCGCCCGCCGGCGAGATCCACCTGCCGGACGCACGCCTCGACGAGAGGCAGCGACGCGCCGGAGTCGAGCTCGAGCACGTCGTTCGCAGGGTACTCGAGTACCTCGCGCACCCGTCCGAGCAGACGTCCTTGCTCGTCCTCCACGCTCAGCCCCACCAGCTGGAAGACGTAGAACTCGTCCTCGTCGCCGAGCTGCGGCAGCGTTGCCCGCGCGACGGCCAGCTCGGTGCCACGTTCTACCTTGCGATCGAGGCCGATCACCGGCCGGCCGCCCGAGCCGTGACGCGAGATGACGACCGTCGCCGGCTCCCCACCCGCATAGAGCGTCGCACCGCCGGCGAAGACGTCCTTCCGGTCGCTCGGGCCCTCGACGAAGAAGGCACCGTCGAGCCCGTGCGGCTTCCCCACGCGCCCGACGGGAACGAGATCAGAGCCCACGCTCGGTGAACTCGGCGACCGCCTCTTCGCGCGAGGCCTTCAGCTCGGCGCCGTCATAGGCCGTGCGCCGGTGGTCGAGGTCGAGCAGCCAGTACGCGCCCGGCTCCTCCTCGTAGGGCATGCCGACGCTGCCCGCGTTGACCACGCGCACGCCGGCGACCGCGCGCTCGTACTGGGTGTGCGTGTGCCCGCAGACGACGGTCGTGACGTCGAGACCCTCGAAAAGCGGCGCGAGCCGCTCCTCGGGCGTCCGCTCGGTGAAGATGTCCATGTCGTCGCGCGGGGAGGCGTGGCAGTAGAGGACGTCGCCGATCCGTTGCGTTTCCGGCAGCTCGTGCAGGAACGCGATCTCCTCCTCGCTCAGCCGGCTGCGCGTCTCCTCGACGAGCGGTTCCGGGACGAGCCCTCCCTCGCCGGGATAGAGCTCGCGGTCGGCGTTACCGCGAACCCAGCGGACGCGGTCGCCGAGCCCGCGTAGGCGCGCGAGCGTCTCGGACGGCTGCTCGCCGCCCGCGCAGATGTCGCCGCCGACGACGATCGTCGCGTCATCCGGCAGCTCCGAGAGCACCGCTTCGAGCGCGGGCAGATTGCCGTGGATGTCGTAGAGAGCAGCGACAGACATTTTCCGGCGTGGTCAGTCGACGATCTCGAGCTGCATCCGGCGTCCCGCGTCGACGCCGCCGGCGCGCACGATCGTGCGCATGGCACGCACGAGCCGGCCCTGGCGGCCGATCACCTTGCCGACGTCCCCCTCGGCCACGTGGAGCCGGAGGAGGAGCGTGCCGTCGGCCTCCTCGACCTCCTCGACGTGCACGGCGTCGGGCTCGTCGACGAGCCGGCGCGCGAGCTCGGCAACGAGCTCAGCCATGGGTTACTGGATTCCTTGCGCCTTGAGGAGCTTCGCCACCGACTCGGTCGGCGTCGCGCCCTTCTCGAGCCAGCCGCGCACCTTCGCCTCGTCGAGGTCGATGAGGGACGGGTCCGACTGCGGGTTGTAGCGCCCGACGATCTCGATGAACTTGCCGTCGCGCGGCGAGCGCGAATCGGCGGCGACGACGCGGTAGATCGGATTCTTCTTCGAGCCGACCCGCGTCAGCCTGAGCTTCACTGCCATTGGTGCCCTTTCAGTAGGTATTGCTGCGTCTCTGACGAGCGAAAAGCGAGCGATGCAAGGACGCAGGGAGCACTCGTAGCCGTAGCTACGGGTGCGACCGAGGACGCCGCAGCGCGACGCTTTGCAGCCGTCAGAGGCGCGGAGGATATCTGCTGAAAGGGCACGACTACCTCTTCGCTTTCTTCTTCTTCCGCTTGCTGCTCGCCTTGCGAGTGGCACTCGGTCTTGGTTTGGAAGACGGCATCGTAGGTGCCGCGGGCATACCCGGCAGCGACGGCATCTTGCCCGATCCGACCATCTTCATCATCTTCGCCATCTGCTTTCGGGCCTCGATCAGCTGGTTGACCTGCTCCAGCGTGGTGCCCGAGCCGGCAGCGATCCGCTTACGGCGGGAGGCGTCGATGACGTGCGGGACGCGCCGCTCGTGCGGCGTCATCGAGAGGACGATCGCCTCGACCCGCTTGAGCTGGCCCTCGTCGACCTGGTCGAGCCCTTCGAGCTGGTTGCCGAGACCCGGAATCATCTTGATGATCCCCTGCAGCGGCCCCATGCGGCGCAGCATCTTGTAGCTCGAGAGGAAGTCGTCGAAGCTGAACTCGCCCTTGAGCATGCGGGCCTCGAGCTTCTCCTTCTCCTCGTCCTCGATTGCGGCCTCGGCGCGCTCGATCAGGGTCAGGACGTCGCCCATGCCGAGGATGCGCGACGCCATGCGGTCCGGGTGGAACCAGTCGAGCGCGTCGAGCTTCTCGCCGAGCGAGGCGAGCTTGATCGGCTTGCCGGTCACCGCGCGCACGGAGAGCGCCGCACCGCCGCGCGCGTCGCCGTCGAGCTTGGTCAGGACGACGCCGTCGAAGTCGATCCGCTCCTGGAACGCCTGGGCGACGTTGACGGCTTCCTGGCCGGTCATCGCGTCGAGGACGAGGAGGACGTTCGTCGGCTTCGCCTCGCGGCGCACCGCGGCGAGCTCCTCCATGAGCGCCTCGTCGACATGGAGGCGGCCGGCCGTGTCGAGGATCACGACGTCGCGGCCGTCGGCCTTCGCGCGCTCGATCCCGTCGTGGACGGCCTTCACCGGATCGGTGCGCTCGTCGGCGTAGACCGGCACGCCCACCTGCTCGCCGAGCTGGACGAGCTGGTCGATCGCGGCCGGACGCTGGAGGTCGGCGGCGACAAGCGCCGGCTTGCGGCCCTCCTTCTCGAGCAGCAGCGCGAGCTTGCCCGCAGCTGTCGTCTTGCCCGAGCCCTGCAGGCCCGCGAGGAGGATCGTGGTCGGCGGCCGCTGCGAGAACGCGAGCCGCGAGTCGGACGAGCCGAGGAGCTCGGTCAGCTCCTCGTGCACGATCTTCACGACCTCCTGGCCCGGAGTGAGGCTCTTCCGTACGGCCTCGCCGAGCGCGCGCTCGCGCACCTGCGCGACGAACTCCTTCACGACGCCGAAGTTGACGTCTGCCTCGAGCAGCGCGAGGCGCACCTCGCGCATGGCGCGGGAGATCGCCTCCTCGTCGAGGACGCCGCGCCCGCGAAGGTCGCCGAGGGCGCTCTGGAGCTTCTCGCTGAGTGCGTCGAACATCGCGGATGGCAGGGTAGCCGGGCTGGAAACGGCGCAGTCCGGGAGTCAGACTGCGCGCATGGTTTCCGCAGCCGCAGCGCGGAAGACCGTCAGTGTCCTCTTTTGCGACCTGGCAGGGTCGACCGCGCTCGGCGAGGCGCTCGATGCGGAGCCGCTGCGTGAACTGATGGGCACGTGGTACGAGGAGATGCGGATCGCCGTCGAGCGCCACGGCGGTACCGTCGAGAAGTTCGTCGGCGACGCCGTGATGGCCGTCTTCGGCGTTCCCGCGTGTGCACGAGGACGATGCCCTCCGGGCGATCCGGGCAGCGGTCGAGATGCAAAGCGCGGTCAAGCGGACTCAACGCTGCTGCCTCCGGCCGGAACGTGCCGGAGCTTCACGTCCGAATCGGGATCAACACCGGCGAGGTCGTCACCGGTGCCGGCGTCGCGACCCTCGCAACCGGGGACGCGGTGAACACGGCGAAGCGGCTCGAGGAAGCGGCGAACGCCGGAGAGATCCTGATCGGAGCGGTCACGGAGCGGCTCGTCCGGCACGCCGCACTGCTCGAGGCCGTGGAGCCCGTCGACGCGAAAGGGAAAGGGGCGCCCGTCGCGGCGTGGCGTGTGATCCACGCCGTGCCCGATGCCGAACCGTTCGCCCGGCGCTGGGACACGCCGCTCGTGGGGAGACGTCGCGAGCTGGGCATCCTGCGAGACGAGCTTGCCGCCTGCTGGGACGCCGAGCTTGCCGGCTCGCCACCGTCTTCGGCGACGCCGGAGTCGGCAAGACGCGGCTCGTCTCGGAGCTCATATCCGAAGTCGGCGAGTCCGCGAAGGTCGTATCCGGCCGCTGCCTCCCGTACGGCGACGGCATCACGTTCTGGCCGGTCACGGAGCTCATCCGGACGCTGGGCGGCGATGCGGCGATCGCCGCGGCGGTCCAGAGCGAGCCCGACGCAGCGCTGATCGTCGAGCGGCTCCGCGCTCTGGGCGCCGGCGGCTCCGCAGCCGAAGAGCTCTTCTGGGCGGTGCGCCGGCTGTTCGAGGCCCTCGCGCGCGAACGTCCCCTCGTCGTCGTGCTCGAGGATCTCCACTGGGCCGAGCCCACGCTGCTCGATCTCGTCGAGCACGTAAGCCGCTGGAGCCGCGATGCGCCGATCCTCCTCCTCGGGCTCGCCCGGCCGGAGCTGCTCGAGGAGCGTCCGCGCTGGGACGGCACCCTGTTGCGGCTCGACGCCCTCTCTCCGGACGAGGCGGCGCAGCTCCTCGAGGCGCTCGACGACGACCGTCTTCTCTCACCGGAGATCCGGGCCCGCGTGAATGACACGGCACAGGGCAATCCGCTGTACGCGGAGCAGCTGGTGGCGATGATCACCGAGACCGGGACCGATGCCGCGCCGGCTGCGCTGCCGCCCACGATTCAGGCGCTGCTCGCGGCCCGGCTCGACCACATCGACCCGGCCGAGCGCGACGTGCTCGAGCGGGCGGCCGTCATCGGCAGGGAGTTCTGGCCCGGCGCCGTAGCGGCTCTCGGGGAGAGCCCCGGCGATGCAGTCGGCACCACGCTGCTCGAGCTCGTCCGGCTCGACTTCGTCGAGCCCGCCCCGCCGAGCATGCCGGGCGAGGACGGCTTCCGGTTCCGCCATGCGCTGATCCGAGACGCCGCCTATGGGTCGACGCCCCTACGACGGCGCGCTGCGCACCACGAGCGCTTCGCCGAGTGGCTCGCCTCGGTGGGCGAAGCAGGCGGATACGACGAGATCCGTGGCTACCACCTGGAGCAAACCGTCCTGCTGCGCCGGGAGCTCGGCTCGGAGGACGAGCGGGATGCGACTCTCGCCGCCGAGGCACGCGAGCTCCTCTCGAGCGCGGGGATCCGCGCCTACGCCCGGGGCGACGTCCCGGCGGCGCGAAACCTTCTCGCACGGACACTCTCCCTCAGCAGCGACGGCCCCGCGGACGATCTCGAGCTGCGGCGCATCCTCGCGCGCGCACTCTGGGAGACGGGCGAGACCGACGCGGCACTCGACCTCGTCGAGGAGGTCGCCGCGGCCGCCGCCGCAGAGGGCGACCGAGCCGAGGAGTGGTACGCGCGGCTCGACGCCGCGGGAATGCGCGGTGCCGGCGCGCCGGACGGCCTCGTCTCGTTCCTCGAGACGGCTTCGCAAGCGGTGGAGGTCTTCTCCGAGCTCGACGACGAGCGCGGGCTCGCCCAGGCGTGGCGCCGGATCTCGCGCGCCGAGATCGTGCGGTGCAGCTACGCCGCCGCGGAGACCGCAGCCCTGCGCGCTTTGCAGTACGCAGTCGGGTGCGGCGAGAGGGTCGACGCCGCGTGGGCGGCGGACGGCCTGGGGACCGCCCTCCTCTGGGGGCCGGCCCCCGTCGCGGAGGCGGTGCGCCGGTGCGACGAGCTGGTCGCCGAGTTCGGGGAGAACGAGATGTTGCGCGCCAACGTGCTCGCGGCGCTCGCCGGACTGCGCGCGCTCGAGGGCGACGTCGTGGCCGCCCGACGACTCCGCGCCGAGGCCGAGGGCATCTACCGCGACCTCGGCCAGCGAATGTCGATCGCCGGACTTTCGCAGGTCGCCGCTCAGATCGAACGCCTCGCCGAGAATCCCGCCGCCGCGGAGGCAGAGCTACGCGAGGGACTCGAGATCCTGCAGGGAACCGGCAGCGAGGCGCTCCAACAGGCCTGGCTTGCGGCGGCGCTCGTCGCCCAGGGCCGGTACGAGGAGGCCCGCGAGCCGGCCGAGGCAGCCCGAGAAATCGCGTCGACAGGGGACGTGCTCGATCAAGTGGTGTGGCACGGCGCACTCGCCCGAGTCGAGGCGGCGGCCGGGAATCTGGAGAACGCGCTCGCGCTCGCGCACGACGCGGTGGAGCAGGCATCCCTCACGGACGGCCTCACCATGCAAGCCGACGCGCTCCTCGATCTTGCGGCCGTCCTGGAGAGGGCCGGCGACACCGAAGAAGCGGCGCGCTCGACGCACGATGCCGCCGCTCTCTACGCCCGGAAAGGCGCGGTCGCTCGCACGTCGTTGACGTTGTAGGGTCGCCCAAGTCCCTCACGAGGAGGTTGAGATGGCGATCGGGTCGACAACGGCGCGCGTTCCCGCAAAGGAGTACGGCACGGACTACAGCCGGGCTTCGACGTGGCCCTCGAGAAGGCGCTCGGCCAGCTGAGCAAGCAGATCGGGACCGGTGACTACAGCGTCGAGGTGCATTTCCAGCTCGACGTCAAGGTCACGAATCCCGGCAAGGTCGGATACATCAAGGTCACGCTCGAAGCGACGTAAGACTCAACCCGCGACGAGCGCGCGGGCGTAGTCGCGCGGGTCGAACGGCTGGAGGTCCTCGAGCGCCTCGCCGACGCCGACGAGCTTGACCGGCAGCCCGAGCTCGTACGCGATCGGGATCGCGACCCCGCCCTTCGCCGAGCCGTCGAGCTTCGTCAGCACGACTCCCGTGACGCCGACCGCGTCGCCGAAGAGGCGTGCCTGCTGGACGCCGTTCTGTCCGGTCGTCGCATCGACGACGAGCAGGGTCTCGTGCGGCGCTCCCTCGAGGCGGCCGGCGAGGACGCGCCGCACTTTCGCGAGCTCCTCCATGAGGTTCGTCTGGGTGTGGAGACGGCCGGCGGTGTCGACGACCACGACATCGCGGCCGCGCGCGACCGCCGCTTCCACCGCGTCGTAGGCCACTGCCGCCGGATCGCCGCCGCGCTCCGAGCCGATGAAGTCCGCCCCGGCCCGCTGCGCCCAGATCTCCAGCTGCTCCTCGGCCGCGGCGCGGTACGTGTCGGCGGCCGCGACGACGACCGAGCGACCGTGCTCGGCCAGCCTCGCCGACAGCTTGCCGATCGTCGTCGTCTTGCCCGTGCCGTTGACACCGACGACCAGGATCACGGCGGGCTCGTGCGCGACGTCGAGGATCGGCGGCTCGCCGAAGAGCTCGGTCACCTCCTCCGCGAGCGCGGCATTCAGCTCCGTGAGCTCGCCGCGCGCCTCGAGCCTCCGGACGAGCTCTGCGGTCGCGCGCACGCCGACGTCGCCGGCGATCAGCGCCTCTTCGAGCCGCTCCCAATCCGCGTCGTCGCCGGGATCGAAGGACGTCGCAGCGGCGAGCTCGCCGGTCAGCGCGCGCCGCGACTTCGAGAGCGAGTCGCGCAACCGCGAGAAGAGGCGCCCCCCGGCCTCCTCCTCGGGCATCGCGACCGCGCCCGGCTCGCCCAACAGCTCCGCCCAGCTCCGTGCCATCGCGCCAGCGTAGTGGGGGCCGAGCGCGCGCTACTCGGAGAGCTGCCACTCCTCGTTGCGAATCAGCGGAACCTCGGTGCCGTCCGCCAGCACTGCGTCCACCTCGAGCTCCGGCGCGCCGACCATGAAGTCGACGTGGATGTTGCAGACGTTGATCGCCGGGTCGGGCTCGCCGTCGAATGCGTAGGCGAGACCCATCCCGTAGGCGATGTGGCACGACGCGTTCTCGTCGAAGAGCGTGTCGAAGAAGAGCGTCCCGGACTGGCCGACGCGCGACTCGCTCGTGACGAGCGCGACCTCACCGAGCCGGTCCGCGTTCTCGTTCGTCGCGAGCTGGCTGCGAACGAGGTCCGCGCCCTCCTCCGCGTCGACGTTGACGATCCGGCCGTCCTCGAAGGTGAACTCGAGCCCACGCACGATCCTGCCGCCGAGGGAGAGGGGCATGCTCGAGCGGATCGTCCCGTCGGCGCGGCGGGGATCGGGCGTCGTGAAGATCTCCTCGGTCGGCAGGTTCGCGACGTAGTCGATGCCGCCGGACGTGCGGAAGCGGGCGCTCCCCCAGCGCGCGGTGGGGAAAAGCCCGAGCGTGAGATCCGTCCCGGGCCCGCGATAACGAAGCGCGTCCGGCCCGAGGGTCGTCAGCGCAGCGGCACGGGCGTCGAGCCGCGCCATCTGCTCGCGCCAGGCCGCCACGGGGTCGGGCTCGTCGAGGCGCATGCAGAACGCAACCTTCTCCCACAGCCGCTCCACGTCCGGCTCACCGAAGACCTGCTTCGCCCACCCCTCGTTCGGTGCTCCGACGCCGCACCAGTTGACGGAGTTCTCGCGATGCTGTGCCTGCACGATCTCGGCGATCTCGACCTGGATCGCCCGGCCGATGCGTTCGCCGTCGAGGTCTGCGAGCAGCTGCGGCTCGGGCCGGCCCATCGTCCCGATCTGCGCGTTGCCCTCCATGGCGGTCATCAGCTGCTTCTGCCACTCGGGTGAATAGGTCAGCGCCGAATCCGGCCCGAGCCCGATCATCGCGTGCCGGGCGTGGTCATCGCGGTACAGGAGGTGGACATACGAGGCGCCCGCCTCGTACGACTGGCGGACGAGCGCGCGCCCGAGCTCCGCGTGCTCCACCATCGGGAAGACGAAGACCTCCTGTCCCGCCTGCACGTTCGCGCCGACGCGGACCGCGAGCTCCGCGTACCGCTCGAGGCGTTCGTCCATCGCAAAGATCCTATGCACATCGCCCGATAGGCTCATGAGGTGCGCGAGGTCCGCCCAGGTCTCTGGCACTGGCAGGCACCCCATCCCGACTGGGACGAGGAGCACTGGTGGCCCGAGCACGTTTCGTCGTATGGGATCGAGCTCGGCGACGACTTCGTGTTGTTCGACCCCCTCTCGGTGCCTGACGAGCTGCGCGAGCGCGCGACCGCTGTCGTCCTGACTGCGCCGTACCACGAGCGCGATGCACGCGCTCTCGGCTTGCCCGGTGCACACGCCGCCGGCGGACACCTGGGAGGACTGGGTCGAGAAGTTCGGCGTCGACCCCGAGCAGGTGCGCGGCATGGAGAGCGACGACCTCGCCTGGCTGCGCGCAGGCGAAGCCGAGGGCCACTTCCATGGCCCGGGACCGTGGCCGTTCGGCATCGAGGCCTACGCGGGTCGCGAGGACAACGATCTCATCCTCTGGCTGCCGTCGTTCAACGCGATCGTCACCGGCGACTCGCTCTCCGACTTCGGCGAAGGGCTGGGCATCCAGCTGGGCGGCCGCAAGCACGTGACGCAGGACGACGTCGCCCGGCGGCTACGTCCGCTGCTCGACCTGCCCATCGAGCTCGTCCTGCCCGCGCACGGCGAGCCCGTGGGTCGCGATGCGCTCGAGCGCGCGCTGAACTAGGCCGCGCCGGCGAGCTTGGCTTCCTCGCGAGGAAGCCTCCGCGAGACGACCTGGGAGACGCCGTCGCCGCCCATCGTCACGCCGTAGAGGATGTCGGCGGCCTCCATCGTCCGCTTCTGGTGCGTGATCACGACGAACTGCGCGCGGTCGGAGTAGCGGCGCAGAAGCTCGACGAAACGGCCGATGTTCGTGTCGTCGAGCGCCGCCTCGACCTCGTCGAGGAGATAGAACGGGCACGGCCGCGCGAGGAAGAGCGCGAAGAGGAACGCGATCGCACCGAGCGCCTTCTCGCCGCCGGAGAGGAGCGAGAGCCGCTGCACGCGCTTTCCGGCGGGACGCAGCTCGACCTCGACGCCGGGCTCCTCGTCGTCGTCGTCCTCGGCCTCGGTGAGACGCAGGCGCCCCTCGCCGCCCGGGAAGAGGGTGGCTGTCGACGTCCGCGAAGTGCGCCTCGGACGGCAGTCGAACGTCTCGGCGAAGCGGCGCTCGACGGTCTCGGTCAGCTCGTTGCGCAGCTTCTCGAGCTCGTCGAGGCTCGCCTCGAGGTCGGCCCGCTGCGCGGCGAGCTCCTCGAGCCGCTCCTTCTCCGCCTCGTACTCCTCCTGTGCGAGCGGGTTGACCTGGCCCAGCGTCTCGCGGCGTCTTCTCGAGCCGCTCGACCGTCGCGGCGAGCTCGCTCGCGGTCGTCGCCCTCCGCCGGCTCGTCCGCATTCGCCTGCTCCAGACGGCGGCGCGCCTCGTCGGCCTCGGCGTCGAGCCGGGCCGCCTCCACCTCGATCGACGAGACAGCCTCCGCAGCGGCTGCGAGCTCCTGGCGCAGCTCGACCTCCGCCGCACCGAGCCTGCGGAGCTCCGCGCCGAGCTCGCCGCTGCGTGCAGCACCGGCATCGACCTCCTGCGCGCAGCGGCGCTTCGAGGTGCGCCACCGAGACCTCGAGTGCGTGGAGGAGACGCTCTGCAATCTGGAGGCTGCGGTCGGCGAGCGGATCTCGCTCGAGCGAGTACGAGGCCTCCGGGATCGGCGCTTCGAGGCGCACCCGGAGCTCCTCGAGCTCGGCCGCGAGCGACCGCCGGCGCGCCTGGAGCTCGAGCAGCAGCGCCTCCGCCGTCTCGCCTGCGAACCACAGCTCGCCGCGCCCGGGGTCGTAGCCGAACCCCTCCGGGGTGACCGCGGGAACCTGCGAAGCCAGCAGCTCCTCCTTCGCGACGACGGGCATCTGGGCCACGAGGTGCGCGGGGTCGCGACCGACGAGGACGACGAGGCTGCCGAGGCCTGCGTCCCGCGCCCGCTCGAGCAGCGCGAGCGCTCCCGCTTCGTCGTCCCGAACGACCGCGGAGGCAGAGCGCCCGAGCGCAGCCGCGACCGCTCGCTCACTCCCCGGCTCGACCTCGAGCAGCGAAAGCGCGATCCGCTCACCGTCCTCCGCGAGAGCGCGCGCCGCAGGCGGCAGCCCCTCGCGCTCGGCGAGGGCGCGGTCGAGCGTCCGGAGACGTTCCTCGAGCAACCGAGCCTCATCCGTGAGCGCGGCTCGCTCGGCACGCACGCGGTCGTCGAGCACGCGACGCGGACGGGCCAGCTCGTCGCGGAGCCGCAGAACCCGGGCTTCGGCAGACTCGCGCCGCAGCTCCAGGCGTTCGGCTGCACTGCGGAGCCGGTACAGCGCCTGCAAGGCCTGCTCACGCCCACCGGCCGCATCGGCGAGCTCCTCCTCGGCGCGCCCGCGCTCGGCGAGCAGCGACTCGAGCCTCTCCTCCACGCCGCGCCGCCCGTCGGCAGCTGAGCTCCTGCGTGTCGCGAGCGCGGCGAGCCGCTCTTCGAGCCCGGCGAGATCGAGTTGCGCAATCCGGGCTCGCAGGCGCGCGAGCTCGAGCCCGAGCTTCTGCGCCCGCTCGGCGGCCGTCGCCTGCAGTGCGAGTGGCCGTAGCCGCTTCTTCACCTCCGCCTCGACGTCGCGTGCGCGCTCGACCTCGATTGCGACGCGAGCCAGCTTGAGCTCGGCACGGTGGCGACGCGCCTTGAAGCGTCCGAGCCCCGCTGCTTCCTCGATCAGCGCGCGACGCTCGGCCGGGCGCGACGCGAGGATCGCCTCGACCTTGCCCTGGCTGATGATCGAGTGCATTCCCTGGCCGAGCCCGAGGTCGGCGAGCAGCTCCACGAGGTCGAGCCGCCGCACCGCGGCCCGGTTGACGAGGTACTGCCCCTCGCCGCCGCGGTGCAGCCTGCGCGCGACCGAGAGCTCCGCGTAATCGACCGGCAGCCCACCGTCGGCGTTGTCGAACAGAAGCTCGACCTCGCAGAAGTCGGCCGCGCCGCGCGAGCCGCCGCCGGCGAAGAGGACGTCGTCCGGCTTCTCGGCGCGGAGCTCGGTCGGGCTGAGTGAGCCGGCCGCCCAGCGAATCGCGTCCGAGACGTTCGACTTCCCGGATCCGTTCGGGCCGACGATTACCCCGACTCCCGGCTCGAGGCGAACCTCGACCGGGTCGGGGAACGACTTGAAGCCACGCAGCTTGATCGCACGGAGGTGCACGCGCCGCGCACGCTACCGCGTGCCGCGGACGCCGCCTCCGCCCGGCCCTACGCCTCTTCGGCCATCGCGAGGAGGTCCTCGCGCGTGATCTTGCCGACGAGCTCGGGGTGGTCTCTGTTGACGTGCTCCTCGGCGTTCGCGAGCAGCTCCTCGTCGGAATCGCCGCGGACGACGCGCCCGCACTCGCAGTTGATCAGCTTCGCCATCGTCTTCTCCTCTCAGTAACAGAGCACCCGGTCGTGCTCGAGCGCCAACTCGACGAGCCGGCCGGGAAGGGCCGGCTCCGCAACGCCGTCCGGCTCGAAGCCGCGAGCCTTGCTCGACATTCCCGAGACGTAGATCGTCGCACCTCCGGCGAGGAGTGCGTCGTAGGAATCGCGCAGGCTGCCGGTGCCGAGCCCGACGAGGTTGTCGAGCACGGGAGCACGAAGCAGCTGCACGGCGTCCGCGGCGAGAAAGAGCGTCACCTCGTGGCCCTCTGCGACCGCTGCCTTGCCGACGAGAAAGCCGAGCGCCGCCCGCGTGGGATCCTCGGGGCCGCGCGTGATCTGGATCAGTAGCTTCGCCATGCCGGGATTGTCCAATCGCGCTCTTGCGGTTACGTTGGCAGAAGCTTGGAGGCGACTCGCATCCAGCTCTGTGGGCGGCTCGTCGCCGAGATCGCGGGGCGGCGGATCGAAACCGAGCTTCCCGGGCGGCAAGGGCGGCTCCTCTTCGCCTTCCTCGTGGTGCACCGATTGCGGACGGCAAGCCGTGACGAGCTCATCGAGGCGGTCTGGCCCGGTGGCCGCGACGGAGGCCTGTCCCCGCTGCTCTCGAAGCTACGGCGCCTGGTCGAGCTCGAAGGTCGCAGCCGCGTCCAGCTGATCCTGCCCGCGGATTCCTGGATCGACGTCGATGCGGCCTCGGAGGGGCTGCACCGCGCCGAGACGGCAGTTGCGCGCGGCGACTGGACGGCGGCCTGGGGCCCGGCGCGGGTTGCGCAGCATGTCGCGCGACGCGGCTTCCTTCCGGGCGAGGACGCGCCGTGGGCAGCCGAGGAGCGGCGCCGGCTCGAGGAGATCCACGCTCGGTCGCTGGAGCTCGTCGCCGAAGCGTGCGTCAACATCGGCGGCGCCGAGCTCGACACAGCGGACCGCGCCGCGCGGACGTTGGTGCGCGAGCAGCCGTTTCGCGAGACCGGCTGGCGGCTGCTGATGCGAGTGCTCGACGCGCGCGGCAATCGCGCAGAGGCGCTCAAGATCTACGACGAGCTGCGGGCGCTCCTACGGGAGGAGCTCGGCACGACCCCGAGCCCCGTGACCCAGGAATTGCACAGGGAGTTGCTCGCCTAGCGAGAGCTACTCGTCGTGATCGTCGTCGCGCGCGAGTGCCGCGTCCTCGTCGGCGGGCTCGTCGGCAAAGATCTCCAGGATCCCGCGTGGCTTCGGATCGGTCTCCTCCGCCGTGAGCCGCCGTAGGCGCAACTCCGAGTTGGTCGGACGCCGCTCAGCCATCAGGCGGACCAGGATGCCAGAAGTCAGAGCTGAGCTGCAGGATCGAGCTTTGCGAGCGCCTCGCGCGCCGCTTCCTGCTCTGCGGCCTTCTTCGTGTTCCCCGTGCCGCGTCCGAGCTCGTCTCCGTCGATGACCGCGGCGCAGGTGAAGCTCCGTTCGTGAGGCGGCCCATCGACCGACACCTCCACGTATGTCACGTGCCGGCCGCTGCGGGCGAGGAGCTCCTGCAGGTCGGTCTTCTGGTCGACACGCGTGGTGAGCGCCTGCTCGATCTGCTCCGAGAACGCGGCGACGACCACGTCCTCGATCGCCGCGAAGCCGTGCTGGAGGAAGAGGGCGCCGAGGGCCGCCTCGATGACCGCGGCGAGCACGTTGCGGTTCCGCGAAAGCCGCTCGAACTCCTCGTCCAAGTGCGCCGGAGCCCGCTCGACGAGACGCCTCCCGAGGTCGAGCTCGCGTGCCACCTCGGCGCACGTTGCGCGCGAGACGACGTGCGAGCGCACCTTCGCGAGGCGCCCCTCGGAGAAGTCGGGGTGCCTCGCGTACAGCGCATGCGCGACCGCCAGCTCGAGGACGCTGTCGCCGAGGAACTCGAGCCGCTCGTACGAGGCGCTACGGTCGCTCGCCCACGACGTGTGGGTGAAGACAGGCTCGGCGAGCTCCGGCGGGAGCTCGTCGATCAGCTGCGCGAGGTCTCGATCCGCGGCTACTGGTGCGAAGTGACGTAGTCGACGGCCTGGCCGACGGTCTGGATCTTCTGCGCGTCCTCGTCCGAGATCTTGATCCCGAACTGGTCCTCGAGCTCCATGATCAGCTCGACGAGGTCGAGCGAGTCGGCGTCGAGGTCCTCCTGGAAGGAAGCCTCCTCCGTGATGTCCGCCTCGTCGATCCCGAGCTGCTCGGTGAGGACCTCCTTGACCCGCTCGTAGACTTCCTCGCGCGACGCTGCCATGTCACCTCGTTGTGTTGTCGGGGCTGGAAAGCGGGCCGATCATACAAGCTCCGCGCGCTGGGGCTGGGCGAGACGGGCGGCGAGGCGCCCGACGACGTCGTGGTCGACGCCCCGGGCGGCAAGCCGGATCGCGTTCGCGATCGCCGTCGCGGACGAGTTCCCGTGCGCGATCACGACGAGCCCACGCAGGCCGAGGAGATAGGCGCCTCCGTACGTATCGGGATCGAGGCGCTTGCGCAGCCTCCGCGCGGCCGGACGGATGAGGAACCCGCCGAGCGTCCCGGACGTGCTCGCGGTGATCTCCTCGCGCAGAGAGTCGAGCAGCGTCCGGATCGACCCCTCCACCGCCTTGAGCGCGACGTTCCCGGTGAAGCCGTCGGTGACGAGGACGTCGGCGGCGCCCTCGAGGATGTCGCGGCCCTCGGCGTTGCCGCGGAAGTCGAGGTCTGACCTCGAGAGCAGCTCGTGCGCCTCGCGCGTGAGCTGGTTCCCCTTCTCCGGCTCTTCGCCGATCGAGAGGAGCCGCACGCGCGGTTGCGCGACGCCGAGGATCTCCTCCGCGAAGACCGCTCCCATCGTCGCGAACTGGAGCAGGTGCTCGGCGCGGCAGTCGGCGTTCGCGCCGGCGTCGATCAGGATCGACGGGCCCCGGCGGGACGGGATGGGCACCGCGATCGCCGGGCGGCGAACGCCCGGCACGCGCCGCAGCAGGACGAGGCCGGCCGCGAGCATCGCACCTGTGCTTCCGGGGGATACGACCGCGTCCGCCTCCCCGTCCGCCACGGCCTTGACCGCCCGGACGAGAGAGCTGTCGTCCTTCGTGCGGAAGGCGTCCGCAGGCTTCTCGTCCATGGCTATGACCTGCGTCGTCGGGACGAGCGCGAGCCCGCCCGTGTCGAGCTCCTCCGAACCGAAGATGACCGGCTGAATGCCGTCCGCCGCCGCTTGCTGCGCCCCCTCGATCACGGCCCGCGCGCCACGGTCGCTGCCCATTGCATCGACGGCGACCCGGATCATGGGCGGAGCTTAGGGACTACGGAGCCTTGACGCGGAACGGCTCGACCTCGCGGCCCTTGTACGTGCCGCAGGTCGGGCAGACGCGATGCGGGCGCTTCGGCTGGCCGCACGTCGGGCAGACGTTGACCTTCGGCGCGCTGATCGCGTGCGTCGCACGCCGCTTGTCGCGCCGGGATTTCGAGGTTTTCCGCTTCGGGACTGCCATGGCCGCGCGCCACTATAGCCTGCGCCCGTGGAGACGACGGAGATCCTCGAGCGCTTCGACGAACAGATGCGGCGCCGGGCGGCGCCGGATTCCCTGTTCGTCGGCAACGGCTGGAGCGCGGTGCTCTGGCGGCCGGATGACGGCGAGGTCGAGCCACTCGTCGCGCGGATGCGCGACCTGCCTGGGCACGTCGAGTGGAAGTACTACTCCCACGACGGAGCCGCGCTGCGCGAGCGCCTCGTCGCCGCCGGGCTCGAGCCCGACGACGAGGAGACCGTGGTCGTCGCCGAAGCCTCGTCGATCCCGCCTCCGCCCGACGACGTCGAGCTCCGGATCGTGGACGAGGAGTTCGTCGAGCTCGCCGCGTCGGTGTTCGGCGACCGCTTCGACCTGCCGGAGAGGGCGGTCGCCGTCGTCGCCGTCGTCGACGGACAGCCGGTCTCGGGTGGGCGAGTGGACTTCGAGGACGGCGTCGAGTTCGCCGGCCTGTTCGGCGGCATCACGCTGCCGGAGTACCGCGGGCGAGGCCTCTACCGCGCGACGGTCGCCAAGCGCGCCGAGCTCGCCCGCGAGCGCGGGTATCGCTGGCTCTACTCCGACGCGCTGCCGACGAGCCGGCCGATTCTCGAGCGGCTCGGCTTCGTCCCGCTCACGACGACGACGCCGTTCATGATTCCTCGCGAAGCTGACTGAGCTTTTCCCAGCGCGGGTCCGAGACCTCCTCGACGTGCTCGTGCGGCTCGACGTTGAGGTCCTTCCCGCAGATGGGACAGAGACCGGCGCAGTCGGGCCGGCAGAGGATCTTGTCCGGCAGCGCGAGCGCGATCGCGTCGTGCGCCCAGGCGGAGAGGTCCAGCCGGTCGTCCACGAGGTATTCGGTCTGCTCGTCGTCGCTCTCGGGCTTCGTCGCCTCGTATTCGCGCAGGCTCAGCGCCACCGGCAGCTCGGCGTCGGCGAGGCAGCGGAAGCACGGCCCTTCGAGCGTCACGTCGAACGCGAGCTCGAGGACGGTGCCGCTCGACGCGCGCGTGACCGCGAGCTCGGCCGGCACGGGATTGGGCCGCGGGTCGTAGGTCTGCCCACCGAGGAGAAGCGGCTCGAGCTCGATCTCGACGCGTTCGCGTGCCTGGTCGCCGGAGCGGATCCGGAGGGTACGGAGGTCGAACGTGGTCACCCCGCCACCGTAGCGGCGGCTCAGCTCGTGAAGCGAACGCTGTCGAGCATCTTGCGGACGGCGGCTTCGCCCGTTGCGAAGTCGGGCCCGCAGATCACCGCGCCGACCTCGATCTGTTCGACGTTCGCGCTCGGCCCGCGGATCTCCGCGGTGAGGAATCGCTGCGTCGTTCCGCTACTGCAGTTCACGTACGACTTCTCCGTCCGGCGTGTCGATTCCCGCCGAACGGTGATGCGTGCAGGCTTTCCGTCGAGCGTTGCGTTCGGACTGCCGTGCGACGGGCCCGTCCGGCTGGAGGCGAACCACCACGCCGAGACGCCGTTGGGGCCGATCCGCTGCGGCGGGGGAAGCGGCGTCCCGCTGCCAAACGCCAGGTTCGGCTGGCAGGGCGGAGCATTCTGCGCCGTCGTCAAGAGCAGGAGGGGGTACACGGAGGTTCCGAGCCAGCACCAGTCCTCACGCTGCCACCCGGACGGGTACCGGAATTCGAACCCGTAGCCGGGGAAGCTCGCCCTCGTCAGACCCTTGTCGCCCGCACTCGATCCGGTCAGAGCAACGGTCGCGCCGGCCGCGGCACCGCCGAGCACGACCACGAGCGCCGCGCCTGCGACGAGCAGTCCCCGCCTAGACCGCGGGATCGGGAATCGCCCGCGCACCGCGCCCATGATGGCGAGCGCAGACGCCGGCCGTCAAATGTGACTACGGGGCGATGCGCCGCAGATCGACAAGCCGTGGCGCGGGCGGCGGGAGCGGCTGTTCCTGCGCCTCCTTGTCCCGAAGGTACGGACCGACCGTCTCCGGCAGCGGCTCGACATCCTGCTGCGAGGGATGGCGCGCGAACACGAGCATCCCGACCGAGGCGAGGATGACGGCACCGGCCGCGAGCTCGCGACCGCCGACCGCCTCGCCCGCGAACAGCCAGCCGAGCAGCACGGCGACTCCGGGGTTGACGTAGGCGTACGTCGAGACGACGACGCTCGGCGCCCCGCTCCTGAGGAGCCAGCCGTAGGCCGTGAAGGCCAGGATCGAGCCGAAGACGACGAGGAAGCCGAACGCCGCCAGCGATCCGGTCGAGATCGCTGCGGGGTGCACGCGCCCGACCTCTCCCATCGCTGCCCCGGCGACGGCCAGGAAGGCCGCGCCGCACAGCATCTGCATCGAGGCGGAAAGGAACGGTGCCTTGGGAAGCGGCGCCACGCGCGCGTAGGCGGATCCGACGGCCCAGGCGAGCCCCGCACCGAGAATGACCGCGGCGCCGACGGGATCGACGTGGGCGCTCTGCCCGACGAGCAACGCGACCCCGAGCAGGCCGGTCGCGATCCCCGCGAGTGCGCCCAGCGAGAGCCGGACGCCGAAGAAGGTGCGGTCGAGGACGGCCGTGAACAGCGGCACGGTCGCAATGAGGAGCGCCGTGAAGCCCGAGGCGACACGCTGCTCGGCCCACGCGACCCCGCCGGTATCGACGAACAAGAGCAGGCCACCGACGAGCGCCGCGGCCGTCCACTCGCGCCGGCCCGGCCGTGCGGCGGCCACGTCGCCGCGCCACGCGGACCAGCCGAAGAGGAGCCCGCCGGCGAGCGCGAAGCGGACCGCGAGCATCAGCAGCGGGGGCAGCGTCCGGTCGGCGACGGCGATCGCGAAATACGTCGATCCCCAGACGACGTAGACGATTCCGAGCGCGATGGCGACCTTCGTCCTCATGGCTCCATGGTGCCGGGCGGCATCGATCAGGACAAGTTGAGTTATCGTTCGTTTCGATCATGAGCGCTAATGACTGGCTGGGCGTCGAGATGCGGCACTTCGCGGCTCTCGACGCCGTTTCGCGCACTGGCTCCTTCGGCCGCGCCGCGCGCGAGCTGGGGTACACGCAGTCGGCCGTCAGCCAGCAGATCGCGCAGCTCGAGCGGATCGTCGGGCAGCGGCTCTTCCACCGGCCCGGCGGGCCACGACGCGTGGAGCCGACCGAGGCCGGGCTCCTCCTTCTACGACACGCCGACGCGATCGTCGCCCAGCTCGACGCCGCCCGTGCGGACATGGCCGCGCTCGCCGAAGGCGAGGCCGGAACGCTCCGGGTCGGCATCTACCAGAGCGTCGGAGCGCGCCTCCTCCCCGCCCTCGTCCGGCGCTTTCGGGCGCAATGGCCGCGCGTCGGCATCCGCGTGCGCGAGGAGAGTGCCGCCCAGGACTTGCTTCGACTGCTCGAGCACGGAGAGCTCGACCTGACGTTCGCCGAGCTGCCGGTGCGCGACGGCCCGTTCGAGTGGGCCGAGCTGCTGCAGGACCCCTACGTCCTGCTCGTCTCCGCCAAGTCCGAGCTCGCCTCGCTCGAATCGGCGCCGTCGCTCCGCGAGGTCGCGAAGCTGCCGCTGATCGGGCGGCGCAGCACCGACGAGCCCGAACGGTTCCTGGCGGGTCGCGTGCCCGGGCTCAACGTCGTCTTCCGCACCGACGACAACGGCACGCTGGGCGCGCTCGTCGCCGAGGGCCTCGGCTCCGCGATCGAGCCGCGACTCGTCGTCGACCCGCGCGACCGCGCCGTGACGATGCTCCCGTTCGGCTCCCGGATCCCGCCGCGGACACTCGTGCTCGTCTGGCACCGCGACCGGTACCGCTCGCAAGCGGCGCACGCATTCGTCGAGCTCGCGCACGAGCTCGCCGGCTCGATCAGCGGCGGCTAGAAACGCTCGTCGTCGGCGTGGTCGCCGTTGGCGCTGAGCCCCGCGACGACCGTCTCCTGCGACCGCTCGTGCAGCCGATCGCGACCACGCTTGACGGCGGTCAGGAAGCGCTCGAGATTGACCTCGAGGGAGGCGAGCTGGTTGTCGGCCCAGTCCTCCATCTCGAGCTTCATCTCGCGCGAGTTGCGCCTGGCGTCGTCGACGATCTCGTCGGCCTGCCGTTCCGCGATCTTGACGATCTCGGTCTGCGATGCCTCGCGCACGGCCTGTTCCCGCGCCTCGGCGAGCAGCCGATCGACCTCGCGTTTCGCCTCGGCCAGCATCTCCTGCCGCTCCTTGACGATCCAGCGAGCCTGCTTGATCTCCTCCGGAATCGTCGCGCGCATCTGGTCGAGGATGTCGTAGATCTCCTCGCGGTCGATGCGTACCTGGTCGGTGAGCGGAACGGCCTTCGCGTTGTGAACGAGGTCGTCGAGCTTGTCGATCAGAACAAGGACGTCCATGGCTGCGCAGTGTAGCCTCGTAGCGGCGGAGGGAGCCTGATCCTGCAAGCGCGCCGCGAGCCAGTCGTAGATCTCGCCGAGGCGGCCCACGGCGATCGAGAGGTGGCCGTCCTCCTCGCTGATGTGGGCCTCGACGCCGGGAATGCGCTCTGCGAGCCAGCGTGCGTGCGCGACGGGGACCATCAAGTCCTGGACGCCCTGCCAGAGGAGCGTCGGGCACGCGGATCTCGGCCAGCTCGAAGCCCCAGGGCTTGGTGAAGGCGATGTCGTCGTCGCGCCAGCCCGCGATGCCCTGGGCGAGCGCGCGGTCGTTGTTCCGCTTCCAGTGCTCGGCACGGTCCCCGGTCGAGCACCGCGCGGTCGACCGGCGGCAGGAGCGTCGCCAGCACCTCCTTGACCTCCTCGGCTTCGCCGCGCGCAGCTCCGCGGCCTCGCGCCTCGAGGTAGGCCTCGAGCTCCTCCGGGCCCGCGAGTGCGGCGTTGAGCTCCACGATGTTGTCCTCTCCCATCCCGGCCAGCCAGTCGAGGCCCTCGGCCGGGTACGGAGTCGGCGCTGCGATCGCGCCGGCGGCAACGGCAGCGCTCCGAGCGGGCGCCGCAGCGCGAACGAGTGCGGGCAGCCGCCGGAACCGCCGAGCGAGGCGTAACCGCTCGATCTCGAGCTCGTCGAGCACGTCCTCGATGTCGGCGACGACGTCCGCGACGGAGCGCCCAGGATTCGGCGATCGAACCGCCGTAGCCGGCGCGGTCGTAGCGGACGAGACGGAGGCCGCGCTCCCGCGCGAGCTCGTCGTCGGGCGGATAGCCGAGGCCGCTTCCGGGCGTCCCGTGATGCTGCACGACGACGTTGCCCGTCCGGATCGCCCTCGTCGTAGACGTGCAGCGTCCGGCCGTCGCGGAGCGTGACGTCGCGCTCGGTCACTCGCCCGGCCGTCTCCGGCGTCCCCGGACGCCCGTCGGGGAAGAGCTCCTTGAAGCGCGGCGCGCACGGGCTCCGGCACGAGCTCCGAGACGTCGCCGCCGAACGCCGCGATCTCCTTCACGCCGCTCGACGAGACGAAGCTCACCTGTGGGCTCGCCATCACGTAGACCGTCTCGACCTCCGGGGCGAGCGTGCGGTTGAGCTGGTTCATCTGGAACTCCCACTCGAAGTCCGAGATGACCCGCAGCCCCTTGACGATCGCCTTCGCGTCCCACCTGCGCGCGAAATCGACGACGAGCTCGCGGAAGACGTCGATCTCGACGTTGTCGAGGCTCGCCAGTGCGCCGCGGAGGAACTCGACCCGCTCGTCGACCGTGAACATCGGCTCCTTGTGCTGCGGCTTTCCGACGACGCCGACGACGACGCGATCGAAGATCCCGGCTGCGCGTGCGATCACGTCGACGTGGCCGTTCGTCACCGGGTCATACGAGCCGGGAGCAGATCGCGGTGATCAATCGCTGGCTGCGCCTCGAAGAGCGTGATCCGCGTCTGGCCGTACTTGCGGCTCGTGCGGACGCGGGAGCGGCAGCTCGGGCTCGACGCGCGCATCGGTCTCGACGACGAGGACGCCGTCCGCTGCAGCGAGCGGCGGCAGGTGGCGCGCGAGCGGGGCTGGATGTCGTTGAGCATGCCGTAGGGAGGGTCGACCAGCACGAGATCGTACTTCGCGCCCGCAACCGCCTCCTGCGCGATCGTGTGCAGAACGTCGCCGTGGACGACGCGTGCGCCGGTGAGCCGCAACCGGTCGAGGTTGCGCTCGATCGTGCGGACGGCGTCGGGGTCGCGCTCGACGAAGACGGCGCTGCGTTGCGCCTCTGGAGAGCGCCTCGATCCCGAGCGCACCGGAGCCGGCGAAGAGGTCGAGCACCGCGCGCCCCGTCGACCGGGCCGACGAGGTTGAAGACGTTCTCGCGCACACGGTCGGACGTCGGCCGCGTGTCGCGCCCGCGTGGAGCGGCGAGCTTGTGCCCCTTCCGGCTGCCTGCGATGACACGCATCAAAGGAGCCTAGAACGGACCAGGCCGATTCCCGCTGGTCACGCGGCACGGCGGAGATCCTCCATCTGGCGGTGGGTGTCGCGGTAGACCTGCTGCAGACGCTCCGGGTCGGTC
Organism: uncultured Actinomycetes bacterium; assembly: GCA_963790845.1. Taxonomy (GTDB): domain Bacteria; phylum Actinomycetota; class Thermoleophilia; order Gaiellales; family Gaiellaceae; genus Palsa-739. The sequence continues at coordinate 60,314 of CAWBQC010000012.1, forward strand.
GGCGGCCTCGGGCGCGCAGCGGGTCGCCTGCGACCGAGTAGACGGCGGATGAGTCGGGCCACGAGCCTCATGCGAGTGCCTCGGGCTCGATCTCGGCGAAGAGCTCCGCTGCCCTGTCCTGCAGCGGCCCGGGGCCGACTTCGGACGCGACGGCTCGGGCCCGCTCGAGCAGGCCGCGGTCGCGGCGGAGGTGGGCGAAGTGGAGGTCGGAGAGCCCCGACTGCCGCGTGCCGAGCAACGCGCCGCCGCCGCGCAGCTCGAGATCGACCTCGGCGAGCTCGAAGCCGTCGCTCGTATCGCAGAGCGCTTGGAGGCGGGCCTGCGCGGACTCGGTCAGCTCCTCCTTCGCGCGCGACACGAGCAGGCAGTACGACTGCTCGCCCCCGCGCCCGACCCGGCCGCGCAGCTGATGGAGCTGTGCGAGCCCGAAGCGGTCGGCCTCCTGCACGATCATCACGGTCGCGTTCGGAACGTCCACGCCGACCTCGATCACCGTCGTCGCGACGAGGACGTCGAGCTCACGCGCCTTGAAGCGGGCCATGAGGTCGCGGCGCTCGGCCGCCTTGAGCCGGCCGTGGAGACAGCCGACCCGGAACTCGCGCAGCTCTGCGCGCCGCAGCCGCTCGGCCTCCTCCTCGGCGGCGCGCGCGAGCGAGGTCTCGGACGCCTCGATGAGCGGGCAGACGACGTACGCCTGCCGCCCCTCCCGCAGCAGCCGTGTCAGCCGCGTGTACGCCGCCGACGCCCTGTCCTCGGTGATCCAGCTCGTGATCACGGGCTTGCGGGACGCAGGCGGCTTCGCGATCTCCGAGACGGCAAGATCGCCGTAGACCGTCAGCGCCAGCGTGCGTGGGATCGGCGTGGCCGTCATGTGAAGCACGTGTGGCGCGCGGCCGGCCACCAGCGCCGAGCGCTGCTCGACTCCGAAGCGGTGTTGCTCGTCGACCACGGCGACGGCGAGGTCGCGTAGCTCGAAGCCTTCCTGGATCAGCGCATGCGTGCCCACGACGACGTCGGCGCCGAGCGCGGCCTCGCGCTCCCGCTTTCCTGACGAGCTCGTGAGGAGAGCGCAACTCACGCCGAGCTCGAGGCAGAGGTCGGCAATCGTGAGAAAGTGCTGCTCAGCAAGGGTTTCGGTCGGCGCCATGAGCGCCCCCTGGCGACCGTTTTCGACCGCGCGCAGCAGTGCGTAGAGCGCCACCACCGTCTTGCCCGAGCCGACATCGCCTTGCAGAAGCCGTTGCATCGGGACGGTGCGCGTGAGGTCGGCGTCGATCTCGCGGATCGCCTGCTCCTGGTACGGCGTGAGCGCGAACGGCAGCGCCTCGCGGTACCGGTGGATCAGCTCGCCCGGCTCGCCGAGCGCCGGCGCGAGGGTTCGCTCGCGCTCTGCCACGCGTCTCGCGATCCCGATCTGGAGGACGAGCAGCTCCTCGAAGGCGAGACGCTGCCTGCCGGTTTCCGCCTCGTCGAGGTCGCGCGGCCGGTGCACCGCGGCGAGCGCGTCTCGCTTCAGCGCCAGCCCCTCGCGTTCCCGCAGCTCGGCCGGGAGCGGATCGGGGACGTGCACCGCGAGGGGCAACACCGTGTCGACGACGCGCCGCACGGTCGCGGCTGCGATCTCTTCCGCGGCCGGGTAGACCGGAGCAAAGTCGGACGTGGCGTTCGCTTCGCCGATGTCGTACGAGCGGGGCTCGAAGCCCCAGCGGCCGAGCTTTCCGCGCAGCCTGAGCTCGGTTCCGGGCTTGAGCCGGTCGGCAAGCCACGGTTGGTTGAACCAGGTCACGCTGACGGCGGCGGTGCCGTCGTCGACCCGCGCGACGATCCGCGTACGCCGCCGGCCGCGCATGGGACGCTTCTCGACGTTCAGCACGCGGCCCGTGACGACCACCTCCTCGCCCTCGCGGAGCGCGGCGATGGACACCTCGTCCGCGGCCGTCTCGTAGCGGCGCGGCCGGTGCTCGAGCACGTCGCGCAGCGTCGTGAGCCCGAGCTTGCCGAGCTTTCGCCGTGTCGTCGCCGCGACACCCGGCAGGGAGTCGAGTCCGAGCTCGAGCCGCTCCGGCCGGAGGGCACGCGGGGTCGGCGGCCACGTCCCGGGCTGGTCCAGGCCTGCAAAGACCGTCTGTCGACGGGTACGTGTCATCGTCCGCGGCACCTCGCACCGCCGAGTATCCCGCGTGGGCCGGACGGCGAGCCGGCCGGGAGAGGGTCAGTCGTCCGGGGTGACGGGGTTCCGTCGTCGCCGCGGCAGGCGAGGAACGGGCCTGGCTGCTCTCGGTCGTGCTGGTCCGAGAGTCGTTGCTCGTCCAGGTTTGGGAGACGACGCTCGCGTCCGACGTGCTCTGCCGCTCCCGGCCGGCGTCGCCGGTTTGCCGGGTAGATCCGGAGGCTGAGCTCCGGTCTTCGACAGAGGCGCGGCTGGTCGTTCGGTCGACCGCTCGCGCTCGTGCGTCCCGGCCGCGCTCTTCACGTCCGAGACCTCCCGCCCGGAGGCGGAGTCGACGCCGGCGGGATGCGACGCCGGTGCCGCAAAGGTCACGGGCGCCTTGGGAGCGGCCTCCTGGAACACTCGGTGGGCGGGCGGGCGCGCCACGTGGGTGACGGTGCGTGGGACGTGTCCGGGCCCCAGCATCGTCGGCCCGACGACGGCGCCGCCTGCCACGACGGCGGTACCCAGCCCCACCACGGCGACCTTCGCGGCTGCGGGGGCCGCGACCCCGCCGCCGACGAGACGCACGGCGAGGTCGCGCAGCGGCTGCACCCACCCGCCGAGCGAGAGGGCCGCAAGCGATCCCTGCAGCCGCATCTGCAGGCGCCGGCGAGCACGGAACAGCAATGACTCGACCGCGGACGTCGTCACCGAGAGCGAGGCAGCGACCTCCTGATACGAGAAGCCGCGCACCTCGCGCAGGAGAATCGCCTCACGCTGCTGGACCGGGAGCTCCGCAAGCGCATCACGCAGCGCGCCTGCCTCGTGCCTCTCAACCGCGGCGGCGTGAGCATCCGGAGCTGCGCGATGCTCCTCGAGCTCCATGGGAAGCGGCTCGCGCATCCTCCCCCGCACGCGAGCGAGGGACTCGTGTCGCGCGATCGTCGCGAGCCAGGCCCCCGGCTCCCGCGGCGACGACCCGTTCAGGAGCGCGCGCTGCGCCGAGAGAAACGTCTGCTGTACGGCATCTTCCGCCTCTACCCGATCGCGGAGAAGTGAGCGGCAAACCGAGCGTACGAGCGCGGCGTGGCTCTCGTAGAGCTGCCCGACACGCGCCGCGATCGCGGGGTCGCGGCCGGGGTTGGAAGCCGGCTGATCGGCGAGGCTGCTCATGGGACGGACGCTGGAGACAGCGTGATCCATGGTACGGCCACCTGTGGCGGACGCAACATCCCTCATGGGTGTGAACTGCCTGAGCTCGTCGCGGGAGCAGCCGCGGGTGGCAACGTCACGACCTTGACCTGCGGGGGCAGCGTCACCACCCGCGCCGTCGAGGAACCGGCGGGTGCGCCCACCGCTCGCGGAGACGTAGGTCGATGCGGCGCCGGCCTGCCGGGCCGCGGCGGCCACCTCCGCGGCGTGGCGCTGCTCGAGCTTCTTGATCTGCGCCTGCCGCTGCCGGAGACGCTGGCGGTACTCGCGCCAGCGCCGGTCGAGGGTTTGCTTCACGAGCCGGGCCTCGCGCTCGAGGCGATGCTGCCGGCCGTTGAGAGCCGCAAGTCGCGGGTCGAGCCCGCGACGGGCGGTGGTGCTTGCCCATGGCTTCGCGGCGATCACAGCCCAGAGGACGACGAAGACGAGCAGGGTGACGCCCGCGACGTACAGGCGGAGCACGCGGGACCCCATGCTCAGTCGTCCCCGCCCGTCGATCCGACGTCGTCGGACGAGCCCGAGCTCTCTGTGGTGGCATCGTCGTCGGACCAGCTCTGCCGGCTCGACGCGGCCGTCGTCTTCGATTTGCCGGCGGCGCGCTGGTACTTGACGACCGGCTTGGGCCGGACGTACCTCACCTGAGGATCCACCTGCGAGGCGGCCGGCGCCGCGGCCGAGGTCGCCGGCGCAGCAGCTTGCGGCGAGGGGACCGGCGCGAACTTCGGAACCTTGGGAAGCGCCGGCGGGCGCTTTGCCCGCTGCGCGCGCAGGCTCCGGCTCCAGCGGTCGAGCTTCGCCTGCCGGAAGGCGAGCTCCCGTACTGCGACGGGGTGCTTGGGGGCGGAGACTTTCTGGCCGAGCCGCACCGTCTTCGCGGCGGCGAAGAGGCCGGCGACGACGACCGAGCCGAGGACGAGCGCGATGAGCGTGGAGTGCAGGCGCGACATGTGGTTCCTCCCGTGGGCTGAGGGCGCTTCCACCAACTAGAGAGGCGATCCGGCCGAAAAACCTGCGCGCCCGCCGCAAGTTTCCGAGCCCGTTCGCCTCTATCCCGGTGATGGACACGGTCGCCGCACCTCTGCTCCGCCACCGCTTTCGCGCGATGGGCACGGAGATCGAGCTGCTCGTCGAGGCCGACGAGGCCACCGTCGCAGTCGAGGCCGCCGCGGACGAGTTCCACCGGCTCGAGGCGCTCCTTTCCCGCTTCCGCGCCGACTCGGAGCTATCCCGACTGAACTCGGACGGCGAGCTCGCCGCCGGCCCCGACCTCCTGCGCGTCGTCGAGCTCGCGCTCGCTGCGAAGGACCGCACCGGTGGCCGCTTCGACATCACCGTGCACAACGCGCTCGTCGCAGCCGGCTACGACCGCTCCTTCGAGCTCGTTCCCACCGTCGACGCGGCGCCCGTGCCGTCGCCGGTGCGACAAGCCGCGGGAGTTCGGGTGCGGGACGGCGTCATCCGGCTCGACCGCGGCGTGAGAATCGACCTCGGCGGCATCGGCAAGGGCTACGCGTGCGAGCGGGCCGCCGAGATCCTCGCGACGGCCGGGCCCTGCCTCGTCGGCGCCGGAGGCGACATCGCCACCCGGGCCGGCGTCCTGGACCGTCTCGGTCGAGACGGCGGGCGAACCGCTCACGCTCGAGCTCTCCGGCAGTAGCGCGCTTGCCACGTCGGGCCGCGATCTCCGTCACTGGCGCCGCGCGGGACGCGAGCTCCATCATCTGATCGATCCCGCGACCGGTCTTCCTTCCGAAAGCGACCTGCTGCGCGTGACAGCCGTCGCCCACGACGCGGTCGACGCCGAGGTCGCGGCCAAGGCGCTCTTCCTCGCGGGCGCGGACGCTGCTCGCGAGGAGGCCGACTACCTGGGGATCCCGGCGCTGCTCGTCACGCAGGACGGCCGGACGATCCTCGCGGGAGGCCTCGCGTGAAGAGCGATCCGACCTTCTGGCTGCTCGCGCGCTCGAGCGGGTTCACCGCGTACGTCCTCCTCACGGCCTCGGGGCTCGCGGGACTCGTCCTCAAGTCACGCCCCTTCGGGCGAGCGGTCAGGGCTGCGTCCGTGCTGGAGCTGCACCGCTTCATCGCGCTGCTCGCTCTCGGCGCGGTCGCCCTCCACGGGGCAGCGCTCGTGGCCGACCGGACGCTGCGGATGCCGCTCGCCGGGCTGCTCGTGCCGGGCGCGTCGCCGTACCGGCCGCTGGCCGTCGCCGGCGGCGTCGTGTCGGCCGAGCTGATGGCGCTCATCGTCGTCTCGTTCCCGCTCCGCCGTCATCTCGGCCAGAAGACCTGGCGACGCCTCCACTGGGCGACGTACGTCATCTTCGCGCTCGCGACCGCGCACGGACTGTTCTCCGGCAGCGACTCCGCCCAGCCGTGGGCCCGGGACATCTACCTCGGTGCGCTCGGTGCTCTCGTCTTCGCGACCGCCTGGCGCGCGCTGTATCGGCCGCCCAGGCCGGCCCGGGCGGCGGAAAGGAGCATGTGATGTTCAGGATCGTGATCGACGGCTCGCTCTGCTGCGGCTTCGGCGACTGCGCCGACCTCGCACCCGCCGTCTTCGAGCTCGACTCTCACGGCAAGGCTCTGCTCCGATTCGGCACGAGCGCGGATCCGGCCGTCCTCGAGGCGGCCGCGGCGTGTCCGATGGGCGCGATCGGCGTCGTCGAGGAAGACGCTGCTTGAGCGAAGGCTCGAGCTAGTCGTCTGCGAACCAGAACAGCGCGAGCGTCCCGGGACCGGCGTGCGCGCCGATCACCGCGCCGAGAGCGACCACGAGCTCCAGCTCGGCGTGCGGCCGCCGCTCGCGGATGAGACCCTCGAGCTCGGCCGCGCGCTCCGGCGCAGCTGCGTGCGCGACGCCGAGCCGGAAGCCCGGCTCGTCTCGGGTCTCGCCCTCGAGCGCTGCGACGAGCTCGGCGAACGCGTTCCGCTCACCCCGCACGCGCTTCACGGGCACGACCTCGCCGTCGCGGATCGAGAGGATCGGCTTGACGTGGAGCAGCGTGCCCGCGAACGCGGCCGCCTTGCCGATCCGGCCGCCGCGCGCGAGGAACTCGAGCGTGTCGACCGTGAACATGAGCCCTCGCTCCCGCTTGTAGCGCTCGACGAGCGCGTCGACCTCTTCGTCGCTCGTCCCGCGATCGAGACGCCGCTGGATCGCGAGCGCCAGCATCGCGATCGAGGCCGACGCGGTCTCCGTGTCGACGGCCCGCACGCGCCCGTCCCCGAGATCCGCGGCGGCGGTCTCCGCGCTCGCCACTGTCCCCGACACACGAGCGGAGACGTGCAGCGAGAAGATCCGCTCGTACGCGTCGAGCTCGCGGTAACAGGCGAGGAAGTCGCCCGGCGTCGGCTGCGACGTGGTCGGGAAGACGCTCGTCTCGCGCAGGCGCTCGTAGAACCCGGCGGGCTCGATGTCGACGCCGTCGCGCAGGCTCTCGTCACCGAACTGGACGTAAAGCGGCACGACGCGCCAGTTGGGGAAGCGGTCGGCCGCGTCCGGCAGGTCGGCGGTCGAGTCGAGCACGATCGCCGTGTTCTCGGCGGTGAGCCTCACCTCACGGCGGTGGCGGCCTGCAGGATGGCGCCGACGATCTCGTCGAGCTCCTGGTCCTTGTTCAGGCACACGACCGCTCCGGCCTCGAGCAGCGCCTCCCGCTCGGCGTCGTCCGCAGAGGCGGTCAGGGCGACGACCGCAATCTCCGGAACAGCCTCGACCACCTGGGCCGTCGCCTGGATGCCGTCGAGCCCGGGCAGCCGGTAGTCCATCAGGACGACGTCCGGCCGATGCTCGACCGCCGCCGCCACGGCGGCCGCCCCATCTCCCACCGAGGCGACGACCTGGACGTCGTCCCGCATCCCGAGCAGCAGCTCGAGAGCTTCGCGAAACACTTCGTTGTCCTCCACGAGCAGAATCCGGACTGGCGGCATCGGCGTCAGCCTATTCCGCGCCGAGCAGAAGCGGGTAATGCGGCTGCCCGCCTTCGTGCACCTCGATCTCGAGCTCCGGGTGCGCAGACGCGAGGTTTTCGAGCAGCCCGTCGAGCGGCGGCGGCTCGTCACCCGTGAGGAGGGTCAGGACCGCGCGCGGCTCCGCGAGGAGGCGTGTGATCACGTCGGACGCGACCGTCGGCGAAGTCGTCTCCGCCGGCCACGGGATCGCCCTCGGCGAGCCCGAGCCAGTCGCCGCTCCGGACCGAGAAGCCGTTCAGGCTGACGTCGCGAGAGGCGCGGGTGATCTCGCCGGTCGCCACAGCCGCCGCGGCGGCCGCCATGGCTGCGGCGTTCTCGGCAGCACTGCGCGTGCCGTCGTAGGCGACCAGAGCGGCGAGGCCGGCTGGGATCGAGTCCGTCGGCACGACCTCCGCAGGGCGACCCGCGTGCTCGACCGCGTGCTGCGCCGCGAGCCGCACGTTGGGGTTGTTCGGCAGGACGATCGCCTCGTCCGCGCGGAGCTCTTTCAGCGCTGCGACCAGCTCCGCCGTGGACGGATTCGCGGTCTGCCCACCCGCGACGACGAGAATCGTCCCCACCGGCTCCGCGAGCGTTTCGAAGAGGAGCCGGTTCCCTTCACCTGCGACGACCGCGACCACTCCGCACCTGGCAACCGGAGACTTGACGAGCGAGAGACGCCGCTCCCGGCGCTCCTGCTGCTCGTGCATGTTCGCGATCTCGACTCCCTCGACCGTTCCGGCCGCGGTACCGAGGGAGAGTGCGGCGCCCGGATCGTCGGTGTGGACGTGCACCTTGACCGCCGTTTCGTCGCCGACGACGACGAGCGAGTCGCCGAGCGGTTCGAGCTGCGCCTCGAGCTCGTCACGATCGAGCGCGTCTCCCTCGACGACGAAGACGGTGCAGTAGCGATAGCGCGAGGGCTCGAGGTGAATCGCGTCCGTGCCCGACGGCGCGGATGCCTCCACCACAGCGGCGGGCACCGCCTCGCCGGTGACCGCGCCGGTCACCCCGCGCAGCAACTCGACGAGCCCCGCACCGCCCGCATCGACCACGCCGGCCTCTCGCAGGATGTCGAGCTGCTCGGGCGTTCGGGCGACGGCGTCCTCCCCGCGCCGCACGAGCTCGACGAGCAGGTTGCCGAGCGGTTCGGGCCGACCCGCTCGCCGCTCCGCTTCCTCGGCGAGCTCGCGGATCACGGACAGCATCGTCCCCTCGACCGGCCGCCGCACAGCGCGGTACGCGGCGTCGGAAGCACCGCGCAGCGCACGGGCTGTGAGCTGCGGATCGACCCCGTTCGTCGCTTCGGCCAGGACGTCGGCGACGCCGCGCACGATCTGGGAGAGGATCACGCCGGAGTTGCCGCGCGCTCCCATGAGCGCCGCCCGCGCAACCGCGTGAGCGAGCGCCGGCCGGTCGGCAGCCTCCGCCGAGGCAAGTGCGTCCGCGACCGCCCGCACGGTCAGCGTGAGGTTGGTGCCGGTGTCGCCGTCGGGAACGGGATAGACGTTGAGATCGTCGATGCGGCTCCGGCTCGCTTCGAGCGACGCAAGGGCCGCGCCGACAAGTCCGCGCACTCGTTCGAGATCTGTCTCCGCCGTCATTTCCCGCTCGTTCGCACGTCGTCGACATGCACCTCGACCGCGCGGACGGGCAGCCCGGTGAGCCGCTCCACCTCGTACGCGACACGATTGCTCACGCTCGAGGCGACCTCGGCCAGGTTGAGGCCGTACTCGACGACGACGTGGAGATCGACCGTCACTCCGCCGCCGCTCTGGCGGATCTCGATCCCGCGGGGACGGCCGCGGGCGCGCGCGAGCTGCGCGCGCAGGGATCCCTTCATCCCGACGACGCCGTAGCACTCGAGCGCCGTCTCCGCGACGATCTGCGCAATCGCCTCGCTCGAGATCGTGATCCGCCCCAGCCGTGAAGAGAGGGCGTGCCCCGCTTCCATCGTGGTGTTGGACGCCGCGAGCCGGAGGGCGGTTGCGCTGCCTAGACCGCTTTTTTGACTTTGCCGGCCTTGAGGCAGCGTGTGCAGACGTATGCCCGCGTGGCCTTGCCGGCGATTAGAACACGGACGCGCTGGAGGTTCGGCTCGAAGCGCCGCTTGGTGGCCACCATCGAGTGGCTCCGGTGGTGGCCGAAGCCGGGTTTCTTACCGCAGATCGCGCAGACCTTGGACATCGGCGGCGGAGTGTAGCCGAGGAAGAGCGGCTAGCCGGACTTGGCCTGCTCGCGCACCTGGGCGAAGAGGTCGGCCATCTCGAGCGCCGCCCGCGCGGCTTCGGCGCCCTTGTCCAGGCGCTCCTCTGCCTGCTCGGCCGTGTCCACCGTGAGGACGCCGAACGCCACCGGCACGCCTGTCTCCAGACCGGCGAGCTGCAAGCCCGACGCCGCCTCGCCCGCGACGTAGTCGAAGTGCGCCGTCTCGCCGCGCACCACGCAGCCCAGCGCGACGACGCAGGAGTAGCGACGCGTCTTCGCGAGGGCCATCGCGCCGAACGGGAGCTCGAACGCGCCCGGCACCGGCATGACGGTGATCCGCTCCTCGGAGACGCCCGCCGCCGCGAGCGCCTCGAGCGCAGACTCGAGAAGCTTGTTCGAGACCTCGCCGTTGAAGCGCGAGACTACGACTCCGACGGTGCGATCCGATCCGGAGGGAGAACCCTCGAGCACCGCGACCTCGTCTGGGATGTCGAGCTCGCCGGGAACGTGTTGCCGCGGGACGACCTCCGGCTCCTCGGCTTCCGGTTCGGCCTCCGCAGCCTCCGCGACCGCAGTCGCTCCCAGCACCGTGCCGGCCTCGCTCTCGGAGCCCGTTTCGGGCTCCTCCGCGCGCGGCTCAGGCCACCCCTCGCCGTTCTGCGCTTCCTCCTCCTCGGCAGCCGGTGCCTCGCCCGGCACCGATGGGACTCGTGTTCCCGCCGATCCAGCACCCGATGGCCTGGGTCTCGTCCTCGGGCCGTCCTCGGCCGAGGCGTCTTCATCGGCGCCCAGGCGGCCGTGGCGGCATACGTGCGAGTCGGCGACTGGTCGGTCATCAATCGCGGGGCCACGGTCGGGCACGATTCCGAGCTGGGGGCGGGAGTCCGCCTCCATCCAGGGGCCACGGTGGCTGGCGTGAGCACCCTCGGGGACCGGGTTGTCGTGGGCGCGGGCGCGACCGTCATCGACGGCATCCGGGTCGGTGACAACGTGGTTCTGGGGGCCGGCGCCGTCGCGACAGGCAATCTGCTCGAGGCGGGCCCCGATAGCGACGCAATCTCCCGAAATCACAACGGACACGACGACGTCGGTGTTCCGGCGCGCCGAGTGTGGGGCCGGCTGTCCTCGGGCGGCCCGACAGCGGGTGGCGGCCCCAGGCCGCCACCGTCGCCGGGCGGTAGCAGTTAGCCGCGCCCGGCCGCGGCCGCAGCCTTCCGCGCCTTCTTCGCCTCTTTGCCCTTCGGCTCGGCGGACTTCTTGCCCTTCGCTTCTTCTCTTTGGGGACCTCCGGCCGGTCACCAGCTCCAGGATCGCCACCGGGGCGCGCGTCGCCGCGGCGCGTGCCCATCTGGAGAATGCGCGTGTACCCGCCCCGGCGGTCCGTGTAGCGGGCGCCGACCGTGTCGAAGAGCCGGCGGACGACCACCACGTCCGGCACCAGCGCCAGGGCCTGTCGGCGGGCGTGGAGGGTGTCCTGCTTCGCGAGCGTGACCATGTGGTCCGCCAGCGGCCGGACCGCCTTGGCCTTGGCCAGCGTCGTCGTGATCCGCTCGTGCGTAAACAGCGCCGTCAGAAGGTTCCGGAACAGGGCCCAACGGTGGGCCGTCAGCCGGCCCAGCTTCGAGCCGCCGCGCTTGTGTCTCATGCGTTCCTCGTGGTCTCCGTGGAGGCCGCCGCCGCCGCCGTCGGCTCGTCGTCCTCCTCCTCCGCCCCCGCAGGCGTGAACAGGTCGAAGTGGTCGCGCAAGAGCTTCGACGCCTGGAGGAAAGCGTGGTCCGGCGAGATGCTGCCGTCCGTCGTGATCTCGAGCACCAGCTTCTCGTAGTCGGTGATCTTGCCGAGCCGCGACATCTCGACGTTGTAGGCCACGCGCTGGATCGGCGAGAAGGCCGCGTCCAGCGCGATGGCCCCGGCCGGGACGGTGCCCGCGGGTGCCGGTCGGCCGCCACGTAGCCGCGCCCCACGCCGACGCCGAGCTCCAGCGCGAGCTTGCCGCCCGGCCGCCAGCGTGGAGAGATGGATCTCGGGGTTCAGCGACCTCGACGCCGGTCGCTCGGGCACGTCGGCGCCCGTCACCGTCTTGGGCCCCCTGGCCTCCAGCCGCGGCTCTCGGTCGGCTCGCCCGACGGCACCTGCACGGCCAGCTTCTTGAGGTTGAGCAGCACGTCGGTGAGTGTCTTCCTCGACGCCCGGGAATCCGGCTGTCGCCGGTCCTTGACGCCCGGCGATCTGACCCACGACCACCGCCGCGCCCGGCACGATGGACAGCAGCGTGCGGCGCAGCGAGTGCGCCGACCGTCAGCGCGTAGCCCTTCTCGAACGGCTCGGCCACCAGCCGGCCGTAACGGTCGCGTCAGGATCTCCCACTCGATCTACTTCGGCTTCTGGAACGGAATCCGTGGCATGCGCCTCGCCGGCCTCCTTACTTCGAGTACAGCTCGACGATGAGCTGCTCCTGCACCGGGATCTGGATGTCCTCGCGGAGCGGCAGGCTCCGGACGCGTCCCCTTCTTCTCGTTGACGTCCAGGTCGAGCCACTGCGGCACCTGCGCCGCGGCCCGCGCGTCAGGTTGTCGGCCACCGCGCTCCTGCATCTTGGAGGTCGGCGCGCAGCTGCACCACGTCGCCGACCTTACGAGGAACGACGGCATCGACACCTTGCGCCCGTTCACCTGGAAGTGGCCGTGGGCCACCATCTGGCGCGCCTCGCGGCGGGAGGCCGCGAAGCCCAGGCGGAACACCACGTTGTCGAGGCGCCGCTCGAGCAGCTGGAGCAGGTTCTCGCCGGTGACGCCCTTCTCGGCCTCCGCCCACTGCGAAGTACCGGCGGAACTGGCTCTCCAGCACGCCGTAGATGCGCTTGGCCTTCTGCTTCTCGCGCAGCTGCATGCCGTACGGCGTCGGCTTGCCGCGCCGCAGGCCGTGCTGGCCGGGCGGATAGTTCCGCCGCTCGATCGCGCACTTGTCGGTGAAGCAGCGCGCGCCCTTCAGGAAGAGCTTCATGCCCTCGCGCCGGCACAGCCGGCACACGGCGTCGTCGATATCGCGCCACGTCCGTCTCCTCCTACACCCGCCGCCGCTTGGGCGGCCGGCAGCCGTTGTGCGGAATCGGGCGTGACGTCGCGGATGGCGGTGATCTCCAGCCCCACCGCCTGCAGCGAGCGGATGGCGGCCTCGCGGCCCGGCGCCCGGGCCCGCGCACGAAGACCTCGACCTGCTTGAGCCCGATCTCCATCGCCTTGCGGGCCGCGTTCTCGGCCGCGGTCTGCGCCGCGAACGGCGTGCTCTTGCGCGAGCCCTTGAAGCCCGCGCTGCCCGCGCTCGCCCACGACGACCACGTTGCCCATCTTGTCGGTGAGCGTCACGATCGTGTTGTTGAAGGTGGCCTGCACGTGGGCGATGCCCGTGCGGACCTCCGGCGCTCCCGCTTCTTGCCCGCTCTTGCGGGGAGCGGGCTTCGCCGGCTCTCCGCCATCAGCCATGATCGGCTCCTATGCCTTCTTCGGCGTGGCCGGGCGGACGCTGCGGCCGTCGGCTTCTTCTTGACCATGACGCCCTTGCGCGGGCCCTTGCGGGTGCGCGCGTTGGTGTGGGTGCGCTGCCCGCGCACCGGCAGGCCCTTGCGGTGCCGGATGCCCGCGGTAGCTGCCGATGTCCATGAGACGCTTGACGTTCATCGAGATCTCGCGCCGCAGGTCGCCCTCGACCTTGTACTCGCGCTCGATGATGTCGCGGACGCGCGCGGTCTCGTCGTCGCTCCAGGCCTTCACCCGCTTGGTCGGATCCACCCGCGCGTCGGTGAGGATCGCGTGGCCGACGACCGCCCGATCCCGTAGATGTACGTGACCGCGATCTCGCCCCGCTTGTCCCGCGGCAGATCGACTCCCGCGACTCGTGCCATCGCCTGTCGTCTCCCGCTCAGTCCCTGGCGCTGCTTGTGCCGCGGGTTCTTGCAGATGATCCGCACGACGCCCTGCCGCCGCATGATCTTGCAGTGCTCGCACCGCGTCTTGACCGACGGTCGTGACTTTCATCGATGCTCCGTCGCTCGTCCTGCCCGGGCTCTACTTGAACCGGTAGGTGATCCGGCCCCGCGTCAGGTCGTAGGGCGACAGCTCGACCTTCACCTTGTCGCCCGGCAGGATCCGGATGAAGTTCATCCGCATCTTGCCCGAGACGTGCGCCAGCACCCGGTGGCCGTTCTCCAGCTCCACGCGGAACATCGCGTTGGGCAGCGGCTCCACCACCGTGCCCTCCACCTCGATCGCGTCTTCTTTGGGCATCTTGCCTTCGCGCTCTCGGCTGGCCGCGCCGCCGACGCCATCGGCCGCCTCCCTGCTCGGTGAGCACCTCGGGGCCCTGCTCGGTGATCGCGATCGTGTGCTCGAAGTGGGCGGCCAGGCTCCCGTCCGCGGTCACCGCCGTCCAGCCGTCGTCCAGCACGCGCACCTCCCAGCGCCCCATCGTCACCATCGGCTCGATGGCCAGCACCATGCCCGGCTTGAGCTGACGGCCCCCGGCCCGGCGTCCCCGAAGTTCGGCACCTGCGGCTCCTCGTGCAGGGCCCGGCCGATGCCGTGGCCCACGAAGGCGCGCACGACCCCGAAGCCGTGGCTCTCGACGTGCTGCTGGACGGCGTGCGAGACGTCGCCCAGCCGACGGCCGGGCCGGCACTGCGCGATGGCCAGGTCCAGGCTCTCGCGGGTGACGTCGAGCAGCTCCTGCACCCGCGGCGGCACCTCGCCGACCGGCAGGGTGATCGCGCAGTCGGCGTAGTACCCCTCCACGATGCACCCCAGGTCGAGCCCGACGATGTCGCCTTCCCGCAGCCGGCGCTGCGCCGAGGGGATCCCGTGCACGACCTCCTCGTTGATCGAGATGCACACGGTCGCCGGGAAGCCCCGGTATCCCTTGAAGGCCGGCTTGGCGCCCTGCGGTCGCGGATGAAGCCCTCCACGTCCTCGTCGATCTCCAGCGTGGACATGCCCGGCTTCACCAGCGACGCGCAGGCGGTCCATCACGTCGGCCAGGATCTGGCCGGCCCGCCGCATGAGCGCCGATCTCGCGCGCCGACTTGAGCTCGATCACCGCGGCCCCCGCGGTCGCGCCGACGAGGTCGGCGCGGATCGTCCGTCGACCGCGCCCTCGCCCTGGATCGTGGCCAGCAGGCCGCGCTGCCGGTAGTAGTCGAGCGAGCGGCGCGGTCTGGCGCTGCGTACACGTCCAGGCGGTGCCGCACCGTCGCCTCGCTGTCGTCCTCGCGCTGGTAGAGCTCGCCGCCGCACCGATCGCACACGCCCGGCGCGCCGGGGCGGCGCGAGACGACGTGGAACGCGCGTCCGCACTGGCGGCACACCCGGCGCCCGGTCAGCCGGCGCACCAGCTCCGGCTCGGCGACGTCGAAGAAGACCACGCCGGTCGAGCGTCTGCCCGAGGTCCTTCGAGCAGCCGGTCGAGCGCCTCGGCCTGGGCGACCGTGCGCGGGAAGCCGTCGAGGATGAAGCCGCGGCCGGCGTCGGGCTGGCGCAGCCGCTCGCCGATGAGGCCGATCATCACGTCGTCGGGGACCAGCGCGCCCGTGTCCATGATGCGCTTGGCCTCGCGACCGAGCGGCGTGCCCGCCGCCACCGCCTCGCGCAGCATGTCGCCGGTGGCGATCTGCGGGACGCGCCACTCGCCGGCGAGGCGCGCGCCTGGGTGCCCTTGCCGGCGCCCGGGGGGCCCAGGAAGCACGCACCCGCAGCTCATCCGGCGACGGCGCTTGAGCGCGTCTTGGCGCTTGAGGAAGCCCTCGTAGTTCCGCATGAGCAGGTGCGACTCCATCTGCCGCACGGTGTCGAGGGCCACGCCGACCACGATCAGCAGGCTGGTGCCGCCGAAGTAGAACGGCACGTTGAACCAGCGGATCAGGAAGTCGGGCAGCACCGAGATCAGGGCCAGGAACATGGCGCCCGGCAGCGTGATGCGCGTCAGGACCCGGTCGATGTACTCGGCCGTCTTCTTGCCCGGCCGCACGCCCGGGATGAAGCCGCCGTACTTCTTCATGTTGTCGGCGAGGTCGATCGGGTTGAACACGATCGCCGTGTAGAAGTAGGCGAAGAAGATGATCAGCGCCCATGTAGAGCACGGTGTAGGTGAGCGCGGCCCCGGCGACAGCGCGTCGGAGACGGACTGCATCCACGGGTGGTGGATGAAGCGCGTCAGGGTCGCCGGGAACAGGATCAGCGACGAGGCGAAGATGACCGGGATGACGCCGGCGGTGTTGATCCGGAGCGGGATGTGGGTGGACTGCCCCCCGTACACGCGCCGGCCCGACCACCCGCTTGGCGTACTGCACCGGGATCTTGCGCTGGCCCTCCTGCATCACGACGACCGCCGCGGTCACCGCCACCATCAGCGCGATGATGCGCCAGCGAACACGAAGAGCTTCAGCTCCCCGGTGGTGATCAGCGTGTAGGACGCCACGATCGCCGAGGGCAGGCGCACCACGATGCCCGCGAAGATGATCAGCGAGATGCCGTTGCCGATGCCCTTCTCGGAGATCTGCTCGCCCAGCCACATGATCAGCGCGGTCCCGGCGGTCAGGGTGATCATCGTCAGCAGCCGGAAGCCCCAGCCCGGGTCGGGCACGAGCGACGGCGCCGGTCGGGCTCCGCATGCTCTCGAGGCCGTACGGCGATGCCGAGCGACTGGACGAGCGAGAGCACGATCGTGCCGTAGCGCGTGTACTGGGTGATCTTCTTCCGCCCGGCCTCGCCCTCCTTGGCCAGCCGCTCGAGGGCGGGGATGACCACCGTGAGCAGCTGCAGGATGATCGAGGCCGAGATGTACGGCATGATGCCCGAGCGCGAAGACGTCAGCCGCCGCAGGTTGCCGCCCGAGAACAGGTCGACCATGCCGAGCAGCGTGCCCTGCACCTGGTCGAAGAACTGCGGCGAGCGCGTGCCGCGTCGATGCCCGGGGTCGGCACGTGGGCGCCGAGCCGGTAGGCGGCGAGCAGCACCAGCGGTCATCGAGGACGCCGGCGCTTGAGCTCCGGGATCTTGAAGATGTTCTGGAAGCTCTGCAGGCCTTCGATCACGTCGCGGCACCTCGCCTCGGCGGCAGGACCTCGACCCGGCCGCCCGCCGCCTCGATCTTCGCCTCGCGCCGCCTCGCTGACCGCGTGCGCGCGCACCGTGAGCGCGTGCGCGACGTCGCCGTCGCCCAGCACCTTGACCGCGCGCGCGCGCCGACCTGCTTGATCAGCCGGCCTCGACGAGCGCCGTCCGGATCCGACCACGCTGCCCGCCGCGAAGCGCCTCGGCGAGGTCGCTCAGGTTGACGACCGCGAACTCGGTCTTGCCGCCGTAGGGCAGGAAGCCGCGCTTGGGCAGGCGCCGGTAGAGCGGCATCTGGCCGCCCTCGAAGCCCGGGCCCTCGCCGCCGCCGGAGCGCGCCTTGTGGCCCTTGTGGCCCTTGCCGAGGTCTTGCCGTGGCCCGAGCCCGGCCCGCGGCCCGACGCGCTTGCGGTTCGCTGCGTGCGAGCCCGGCGCCGGCCGCAGATCCGTCGAGCCTCATCGCTCCGTCACCTCGACCGCGAACGGCGACGCGACTGGCGATCATGCCGCGGATCGTCGGGGTGTCGTCGTGCTCGACCTCGTGGCGGATCCGGCGCAGGCCGAGCGCCTTGACGGTCGCCTCCTGCGTCGGGCTGACAGCCCGATGATGCTCTGCACCAGCGTGACCTTAAGCTTCTTCTTGGCACCGGCCGCCTCCTGCCACGTTGCCGTCGCAGCGACCGGCGCCGGCGCCGCGTGCAGATCCTGCAGCCGCTTGAGCCGCCGGAACGCGTCCATGGTCGCCTTGAGCACGTTGTGCGGGTTGTTGGTGCCGAGCGTCTTGGTCAGGATGTCCTGGACCCCCGCCGCCTCCAGCACCGGCCGCACCGCGCCGCCCGCGATGACCCCGGTGCCCTGCGCCGCCGGCTTGCAGGAACACGCGCGCCGGCGCCGAAGTGGCCGGTGATCTCGCACGGGATCGTGGTGTCCTTGAGCGGCACGAGGATCAGATCCTTCTTGGCGTGCTCGACCGCCTTGCGGATCGCCTCCGGGCACCTCGTGGGCCTTGCCGAGGCCCACGCCCACGTGCCCCTGCCGTCGCCCACCACCACCAGCGCGGTGAAGGAGAACCGCCGGCCGCCCTTGACGACCTTGGCCACCCGGTTGATGGCGACCACCCGGTCGTTCAGCTCCAGCGCGCTCGGATCGATCCGCGCTTCCGCCACTCCGCTCCGTCGTCCTGCTCGCTAGAACCGAGGCCGCGCGGCGCGCGCCGCGTCGGCCAGGGCCTTCACGCGCCCGTGGTACTGGTAGCCGCCGCGGTCGAACACGACCTGCGCCGATGCCGCGCGCCTTGGCCCGCTCGGCCAGCAGCTCGCCCACGATCTTGGCCGCGGCCACGTTGCCGCCCGCCTGCGCCTTCCGCCGGAAGCTCCGGCGCCCGGCTGTCCACCGCGGCCAGCGTGCGCCCGGTCGTCGTCGTCGACCACCTGGGCGTAGATGTGATTCAGGCTCCGGAACACGGCCAGCCGCGGCCGCTCCGCCGTGCCGCGCACCCGCGCGCGGATGCGGCAGGTGCCGGATCTTCCGTCCCTCGACCCTTCTCGATCCGGTCAGCATTACTTGGCGCCCGCCTTCTTGCCGACCTTCGTGCGGATGTGCTTCGTCGGCGTACTTGATGCCCTTGCCCTTGTAGGGGTCGGGCTTCCGCAGCGCCCGGAGCTTGGCCGCGGTCTGGCCGAGCAGGGCCTTGTCCGCGCCCCGCAGGGTGATCGACGACCTGCCGCTCGACCTCGGCCTGGATGCCGTCGGGCAGCGGGAAGATGACCGGGTGCGAGTAGCCGAGGGCGAGCTGCAGGTTCTTGCCCTGGCAGCTGGCACGCGGTAGCCGATGCCGACGATCTCGAGCTTCCGCTCGAAGCCGTCCTTCACCCCGTGGACCATGTTGGCGACCAGCGCCCGGGTCAGGCCGTGGAGCGCGCGCACGTTGCGGTGGTCGCGAGCCGCGGGCCACCGATGACGCGCCGTCTGCGACTCCATCGAGCACCGAGCCCGGTCGGGACCGACTGGCTCAGCTTGCCCTTGGGGCCCTCCGCCCTCGACGGTGGCGCCGTCGAGCGCGACCTTCACGCCCTGGGGAATCGCGATGGGCTTCTTGCCGATTCGCGACATGGCTCGTGCGCTCCTCGCTACCAGACGTAGGCGAGGACTTCGCCGCCCACCTGCTGCTTGCGCGACCTCGCGGTCGGTCATCACGCCGCGGGAGGTGGACAGGATGCGCCACGCCCATGCCGCCCAGGATCGGTGGGAATCTTGTCCTTGGTCACGTAGATCCGCCGGCCCGGGCTGCGAGACCCGCACGAGGCCGGAGATGATCTGCTCGCTGCCCGCCCGTACTTGAGGTAGACGCGCAGCATGCCCTGCTTGTTGTCCTCGATGAGCCGGAAGTTCTTGATGAACCCCTCGTCCTTGAGGATCTCGGCCATCCGCACCTTGAGCTTCGAGGACGGGATGTCCACCTTCTCGTGCTCGGCGCGGCTCGCGTTGCGGATGCGCGTCAGGAAATCGGCGATCGGATCGCTCATCGCATGGCGCCTACCAGCTCGCCTTGATCACGCCCGGGCACCTCGCCCTTGAGCGCGAGCTCGCGGAAGCAGAGCCGGCACAGCTGGAACTTCCGGAGATAGCCGCGCGGGCCGGCCGCAGAGCTTGCAGCGGCGTGTAGGCGCGCGACTTGAACTTCGGCGGGCGCTGCTGCTTCATGATGAGCGAGGTCTTGGCCATGACGCCTACGCCTCCCGGAACGGCACGCCGAGGTGCGTCAGGAGCGCCTTCGCTTCCTCGTCCGTGCGCGCGGTGGTCACGATGATGATGTCCATGCCGCGCACCTTGTCGACCTTGTCGTACACGATCTCGGGGAAGATGATCTGCTCCTTGAGGCCCAGTCGTAGTTGCCGCGGCCGTCGAAGCCCTTGGGCGGCACGCCCTTGAAGTCGCGCACCCGCGGCAGCGCCACGTTGACGAGCCGGTCCAGGAACTCGTACATGCGGGCGCCGCGCAGGGTCACCTTGCAGCCGATCGGCACGTCCTCGCGCAGCTTGAAGTTGGCGATCGACTTCTTGGCCCGGGTGACCACCGGCTTCTGGCCGGCGATCGGCCTGCAGGTCGGCGGTGGCGAAGTCGAGCACCTTCGCGTTCTCCTTGCCCTCGCCCACGCCCATGTTGATGACGACCTTCTCGAGCCGCGGCACCTGGAACGGGTTGCGTGTAGCCGCGCTCCTTCATGAGCGCGGGCACCACCGTGCGCCCGGAAGCGCTCGCGCATCCGCGGCGGGACCTCGCCCGCTGACGCTTGGCGCGCTTGGCGCCGGCGCCGGCGTCGCGGCCGCCGGCCGCCCTTGCCGCCGCCCGGCTGCGCCGGCCGCCTGCCCCGGCCGGCCTTGGCGCGCCGCCGGCGGCCTTCGCCCTGCGGGCTTGTCCG
This sequence comes from uncultured Actinomycetes bacterium, assembly GCA_963790845.1. Taxonomy (GTDB): domain Bacteria; phylum Actinomycetota; class Thermoleophilia; order Gaiellales; family Gaiellaceae; genus Palsa-739. The sequence continues at coordinate 80,361 of CAWBQC010000012.1, forward strand.
CCTTCTTCTGCTCTGCCATCGTCCTCACGCCTTGTCGATCGATCTCGCCGCACCGCTGGCGACCCGCGACCTTCTTGCCGTCGGCCAGCGCCTTGCATGCCGTCGCGGGTCGGCTTGTCGCAGCGGGCCGCAGACCAGCATCACGTTGGAGAGGTGGAGCGACCCCTCGCGCTCGATGATGCCGCCCTGCCGGAGCTTCTGCGTCGGGCCGCTGGTGCTTCTTGATCATGTTGATGTGCTCGACCACCACCCGGCCCTTCTCGGGCAGCACGCGCAGCACCTTGCCGCGCTTGCCGCGCTCCTTGCCCGCGATCACCATCGACCGTGTCGCCCTTCCGCACGTGCGCGATCGCCATGACGCATCCTCAGATGACCTCGGGCGCCAGCGAGATGATCTTGGTGAACTGCTGGTCCCGCAGCTCGCGCGCCACCGGGCCCGAAGATGCGCGTGCCCACCGGGTTGTCGTCGGCCTTGAGCAGCACCACCGCGTTGCGGTCGAAGCGGATGTAGGAGCCGTCGCGGCGCCCCACCTCCTTGACCGTGCGCACCACCACCGCCCGCGCCACCTCGCCCTTCTTCACGGTGCCGTCCGGCACCGCCTCCTTGACGGCGACGATCACTGTCGCCCGAGCGAGGCGTAGCGCTTGTTGGCGCCGCCCATGACCCGGATGCACTGGACCTTCTTGGCGCCCGGAGTTGTCGGCGACGTCGAGCATGGAGCGCGGCTGGATCATGACGCGTCTCGGGCTCAGGCGCCCGCTCGAGGATCTCGCGGATCCGCCAGCGCTTGTCCTTCGACAGCGGCCGCGTCTCCTCGATCAGCACCCGGTCGCCGACCTTGCTCGCGTTCGGCCTCGTCGTGCGCCTTGAGCCGCTTCGACCGCGTGATCGACGCGCTCGTAGCGCGGATGGCGGAACACGCGCTCGATCACGCACCACGCGCGTCTTGGTCATCTTGTCGCTCACCACCACGCCCTCCCGCGTCTTCTGCTCGCCCACGGTCGCCATCCCCGCCTCTACGCCGTCCGCCGGATGCCCAGCTGCCCGCTCGCGGAGGATGGTCTTGGACCCGGGCCAGATCGCCGCCGGGCCTGCCCGACGCCGCGCCGGGTTCTTGGCCACGCCCATCGAGAGCTGGAAGCCGCAGGTTGAACACCTCCTCCGGTCAGCTCCTTGCCGGCCTTCTGCTGCGAGCTCAGCTCGTCGCTCGACATCGTCACGCCACTTGGTCGCCTTCATCGCTCGCCTCAGAGCGCCCGTGTCATGCGTGCGTCACGTGAACTTGGTCTTGATGCCGATCTTCTGGGCCGCGAGCCGGAACGCCTCGCGCGCGGTCGTCCTCGGTCACGCCCTCCATCTCGTAGAGGATGCGGCCCGGGCTTCACGACCGCCACCCAGTACTCGGGGTTGCCCTTGCCCTTGCCCATCCGCGTCTCGGCGGGCTTCTTGGTCACCGGCTTGTCCGGGAAGATGCGGATCCAGATCTTGCCGCCCCGCTTGACGCTGCGGGTCGAGCGCCACGCGCGCCGGCCTCGATCTGGCGGTTGGTGACCCAGCCCGGCTCGAGGGCCTTGAGCCCGAACTCGCCGAACGCGAGCGTCGAGCCGCGGTGGGCCGTGCCCTTCATCCGGCCGCGCTGGGCCTTGCGGTACTTGACGCGCTTGGGCATCAGCATCGGCGGTCCTAACCCCTCGGCGGCGCCGACGCGGCGGGCAGCACCTCGCCCTTGAAGATCCACACCTTCACGCCGATGGTCCCGTACGTGGTGTGGGCCTCGGCGAGCCCGTAGTCGATGTCGGCCCGGAGCGTGTGGAGCGGCACCCGGCCGTCGCGGTACCACTCGCGCCGCGCGATCTCGGCCGCCGCCCAGCCGGCCCGAGCACGCGATCCGGATGCCGTCGGCGCCGAGCCGCAGCGCGGAGGTGACCGCCTTCTTCATCGCCCGCCGGAACGCCACGCGCTTCTGGAGCTGCAGCGCCACGTTCTCGGCCACGAGCTGCGCGTCGAGCTCGGGATGGACCACCTCCTCGATGTTGAGGTAGACCTCCTTGCCGGTCCGCGCTCTGCAGATCTCGTTCTTGAGCTTCTCGACCTCGGCGCCCTTGCGGCCGATGATGATGCCGGGCCGCGCGGTGTAGATCGTGATGCGCGCGCGGTTGGCCGAGCGCTCGATGTCGATCCGCGAGATGCCCGCGTGGTAGAGCGACGACTTGATGAAGCGGCGGATCTTGACGTCCTCGTGCAGCAGGTCCGCGTAGCCCTTGGTGGCGAACCAGCGCGAGCTCCACGTGCGCGTCGATGCCCAGCCGGAACCCGATCGGATGTGTCTTCTGGCCCATCGCGCTCCTCGACGCTCTTGGCCTCGGGGCCGCCGCTCGGGCGCGGGCGCGGCGCCGCGGCCGGGCGCCGCCGCGCCGGAGCGCTGCCCGTCTCGTCGCGGCCAGCTCGACGGTGAGGTGGCTCGTCCGGTGCTTGATGAAGAACGCGCGGCCCATGGCGCGCGGCTGACACGCGCTTGAGCGACGGGCCCGCCGTCGGCCATCGCCTTGACGACCCGCAGGTCGTCGAGGTTGCGGACCTGGTGGTTGTGCTCGGCGTTGGCGATGGCCGAGCGCAGCACCTTCTCGATGAGCCGGGCCGCCGCCTTCGGCGTGTACTGCAGGGTGGCCAGCGCCTCGCCCACCGACTTGCCGCGGATGTGGTCGAGGACCAGCCGCGCCTTGCGAGGCGGGCACCCGGATGTAGCGCGCGGTCGGCCTGCGTGCGCATGTCGTCTCAGGACTTCCCGGTCGGCGACGTCGGAGGCCTTCTCGGCCTGCGCCGTGCGCCTTGAAGGTGCGGGTCAGCGCGAACTCGCCGAGCCGGTGCCCCACCATGTTCTCGGTGACGTACACCGGGATGAACTTCTTGCCGTTGTGCACGGCGAGGGTGTGGCCGACGAACTCCGGGCGGGATCGTGGAGCGCCGCGACCAGGTCTTGAGCACCTTCTTCTGGCGCGTGCGGTTCAGCTCCTCGACGCGCTCGCTCGAGCCGCTCGTCGATGTACGGGCCCTTCTTCAGCGAGCGTCCCATGCTTCGGCCGCTCCTATTTCGTCCGGCGGGTGACGATGTAGCGGTCCGACGGCCGCGCGCCGCGCCGCGTCTTGTAGCCCTTGGTGGGCTTGCCCCACGGCGTCATCGGGTGATTGCCCTTGCCCTTGCCCTCGCCGCCGCCCATCGGATGGTCGACCGGGTTCATCGACCGTGCCGCGCACCGTCGGGCGGAAGCCCTTCCAGCGCACGCGCCCCGCCTTGCCGATCGAGACGTTCTCGTGGTCGAGGTTGCCCACCTGGCCGATGGTGGCCATGCACGTCGAGCTTGACCTGCCGCACCTCGCCCGAGGGCAGCTTGATGTTGCGCGTGGTCGCCTTCCTTGGCGAGCGAGCTGGGCCAGCGTGCCCGCGCTGCGGCAGAGCTGCCCGCCCTTGCCCGGCTGCAGCTCGACGTTGTGCACGAGCGTGCCGAGCGGGATGTTCCGGATCGGCAGCGCGTTGCCCGGCAGGATGTCGGCCTGCGGCCCCGACATCACGTGTCGCCCGACCTTGAGGCCGAGCGGCGCGATGATGTACCGCTTCTCGCCGTCCCGGTAGTGCAGCAGCGCGATGCGGGCGCGAGCGGTTCGGATCGTACTCGATCGCCGCCACCTTGGCCGGGATCCCGAACTTCTCGCGGCGGAAGTCGACGTCGCCGGAGCATGCGCTTGTGCCCGCCGCCCCGGTGCCGCACCGTGATGCGGCCCAGCACGTTGCGCCCGTTGCTGCGGCGCTTGGGAGAGCAGGCTCTTCTCCGGCGTCTATCTTGGTGATCTCGTCGTTGGTGAGGAACGTCATGTAGCGTCGGGCCGGCGACGTCGGCTTGACCGTGCGGATCCCATGGTCCTGACCTGTCTCCGTTGCGCTCCGGGGGTTCCGACTACGACTCGACGAGCTCGATCTTGTGGCCGGGGGCGAGCGTGCACCACGGCCTTCTTCCAGTCGCGCCGCCGGCCCGTCGAAGCGGCCCATGCGCTTCCACTTGCCCTCGAGGAGCCTGGGTGCGCACGTCGGCCACCTTCACGTTGAAGATCTTCTCCACCGCGCCGGCGGATCTCCACCTTGTTGGCGTCCACCGCCACCTCGAAGGTCACCGTGTTGCGATCTTCCTTCTGCTGCATGCTCTTCTCGGTCATCGAGCGGCCGCAGCAGCACCTGCCGGGGGTCTCTCATGCCATGAGCCTCTCCTGCGGCGCGACCAGGGCCTGCCGCTCGAACACGACGCGGTCGTTCCGCATGAGCTGGTAGACGGACACGTGGCCCGGGCGTCTCGAGCGTCAGCCACGGCACGTTCCGGCAGGCGCGCACCAGCGTCCGCGCTCGGCTCGACCACCACGAGCAGCGTGGCGCCGCCGGTCGATGCCGAGCCCGCGCCAGGAGCTCGACCAGCGCCTTCGTCTTCGCCTCGCCGAGCTCGAGCCGCTCCACCACCGAGAGCTGCCCGCCGGCGATCTTGTCCGTCCACGCCGCCCGGAGCGCGCCGCGCCGCGCATCTGGCGCGGCATCGCCTTGTCGTACTTCCGGGGCGTGGGCCCGAACGGCTTGCCGCCGCCCTTCCACTGGGTGGCCCGGATCGAGCCCTGGCGCGCCCGGCCGGTGCCCTTCTGCTTCCACGGCTTCGGCCGCCGCCCGAGACCTCGCTGCGCCCTTCGTGTCGTGGGTGCCCGTGCGCCGCGCGGCCAGCTCCCGCACCACCGCCTGGTGCAGCGAGCGGCACCCGCGGACGGCGCGCCGAACACGTCGCTCGAGAGCTCGAGCGTGCCGCGCGCCTTGCCGCTCGCGTCGACGACGTGACCGGCACGGCTCGGCATCGCTACTTTGGCCTTCTTCGCCTTCTGCTGCTGCGCCTTGGTCTGCTTCACGCTCTTGCGCACAGCACGAGCCCGCCGATGGCGCCCGGCACCGCGCCGCGGAGCAGGAGCAGGTTCTGCTCCGGCATCACCCGCGCCACCGCCAGGTTGAGCACGGTGCGCCGCATCGCCGCCCATGCGGCCCGGCAGCTGGTGGCCCGGGCCACACGCGGGAGGGATCCGACGAGGCGCCGATCGACCCGGGCGCCCGGTGGAACATCGAGCCGTGGGTCGCATCGCCGCCGGACCAGCCGTGGCGCTTGACGCCGCCCTGGAAGCCCTTGCCCTTGGTGAGCCCCGCCACGTCCACGAACTCGCCGGGGCTGAAGAGGTCGACCGTGAGCGTCTGGCCCACCTGGTAGCCCATCGCCTCCGTCTTCTGCAGCCGGATCTCCCGCAGCACCCGCATCGCGCCCCGACCCCCGCCTTCTTGTAGTGGCCGGCCATCGGCTTGCCGGACCTTCTTGCGCTTCGGCTCGAAGCCGAGCTGGAGCGCGTCGTAGCCGTGGGTCGCCCGGCGCTGCACCTGGACCACCGTGCAGGGCCCGGCCTCGACCACCGTGACCGGGATGAGGTTGCCGTCCTCGCCGAAGACCTGGGTCATGCCGCTCTTGCGGCCGATCAAGCCCTTCTTCATCGCCATCGCCATGGTGCTGCGCGTCCTCGTCGGCTAGAGCTTGATCTCGACGTCGACGCCGCTCGGCAGGTCGAGCTTCATCAGCGCGTCCACCGTCTGCGGCGTGGGGTCCAGGATGTCGATCAGGCGCTTGTGCGTGCGCATCTCGAACTGCTCGCGCGACGTCTTGTCCACGTGCGGGCGAGCGCAGCACCGTCCACCGGTTGATGATGGTCGGCAGCAGCACGGGACCGGTGACGCGCGCGCCGGTGCGGCGCACCGTCTCCACGATCTCCTTCATCGAGCGGTCCAGGAGATGGTGGTCGTAGGCCTTGAGCCGGATGCGGATCTTCTGGTCGGTCAGCAGGACCACGGCTCTACCCCACTATCTCCGTGA
>CAWBQC010000013.1:0-48741 GCA_963790845.1 uncultured Actinomycetes bacterium
GCTCTTCTGTCCCTGGCCGATGTTGAGGACTGCGAGGAACGCTTCCTGCGGTACCTCGACGGCGCCGACCTGCTTCATCCGCTTCTTGCCGGCCTTCTGCTTCTCGAGCAGCTTGCGCTTGCGCGAGATGTCGCCGCCGTAGCACTTGGCGAGCACGTCCTTCCGCTTCGCCTTGACCGTCTCCCGCGCGATCACCCGCGAGCCGATCGCGGCCTGGATCGGGATGTCGAACATCTGGCGAGGGATCTCCTCGCGCAGCTTGTCGACGAGTAGGCGGCCGCGGTCGTACGCGAAGCTGCGGTGGACGATGAGGGACAGAGCGTCGACAGGCTCTCCGCCGACGAGCACGTCGACCCGGGCGAGGTCGCCCGGCTTGAAGCCGGCGACGTCGTAGTCGAACGACGCGTAGCCGCGTGTGCGCGACTTGAGCTGGTCGTAGTAGTCGAGGACGATCTCGGCGAGCGGGAGCTCGTAGGTGAGGTGGACGCGCTCGGGCGAGAGGTACTCGAGCTTCCCGAACGTGCCGCGGCGGTCGTTGTTCAGCTCCATCACGGCGCCGACGTACTCCTTCGGAACGATGATCGAGGCGTTGACGTACGGCTCCTCGACCTCCTCGATCTCGCGCGGGAACTCGGCCGGGTTGTGCACCTCGATCCAGTCGGCGTTCTTCTCCTGCGCGCGGTAGGCGACGTTCGGCGCCGTGACGAGCAGGTCGAGGTCGAACTCGCGCTCGAGCCGCTCGCGGACGATCTCCATGTGGAGGAGGCCGAGGAAGCCGCAGCGGAACCCGAACCCGAGTGCCTGCGATGTCTCGGCCTCGTACATGAGTGCGGCGTCGTTGAGCTTCAGCCGCTCGAGCGCGTCGCGGAGCTCGGGGTAGTCGTCCGAGTCGGTCGGGAAGAGCCCGGCGAAGACCATCGGCTTGACGTCCTTGTAGCCGGGCAACGCCTCTGCGGCCGGGCGGCGCACCGAGGTGAGGGTGTCGCCGACCCGCAGGCGCGAGACGTCCTTGAGGCCCGTGATGACGTAGCCGACCTCTCCCGCGGTCAGCTGCTCGACGGGCGTCATGGCCGGCGAGAAGACGCCGAGCTCCTCCGCGTCGAACCGGGTGCCGGTGGCCATCGTGCGCAGCGCCTCGCGGGTCGAGAAGGAGCCGTCGACGACGCGAACGAACGCGACGACGCCCCGGTACTGGTCGTAGGAGGAGTCGAAGACGAGCGCGCGGGGCGGCGCGTCGGGATCGCCGGCAGGCGGAGGCACCCGCTCGACGATCGCGTCGAGGACCTCGGCAACGCCGTCTCCCGTCTTGGCCGAGATGCGCAGCACTCGCGTGGGGTCGTCCCCGAGCAGGTCGGCGACCTCGACGGCGGTTCCCACAGGATCGGCGGCCGGCAGGTCGATCTTGTTCGCGACGGGGACGATCTCGAGCCCGTTCTCGATCGCGAGGTAGGCGTTCGCGAGCGTCTGCGCCTCGATCCCCTGCGCAGCGTCGACGACGAGCAGCGCGCCCTCACAGGCCTGGAGCGAACGCGAGACCTCGTACGTGAAGTCGACGTGGCCGGGCGTGTCGATGAGGTTGAGCTCGTGCCCCTTCCACGTCACGCGGACGGCCTGAGCCTTGATCGTGATGCCGCGTTCGCGCTCGAGCTCCATCGAGTCGAGAACCTGCTCGCGCATCTCGCGCGCGGACACGGCCTCGGTCAGCTCGAGGATGCGATCGGCGAGCGTCGACTTGCCGTGGTCGATGTGCGCGATGATCGAGAAGTTGCGGATCTGTGCCTGCTCCACGAGCGGCGATGGTACTGGCGCACGTCCGCTAGCCCCTGGCCGTTTGGGACGCGGCTCGCAGGCAGCCCCCACCCAGGGTGGCAACTGGCCGTTCTCTGTAGAAGCGGCGGAATCGCCGAAATGGGCCCGAGACTAGAGACGGCCGGTCGCGAGGTAATAGAGCAACCCCACCGTGTCCCGAAGCGCCGGATGCGATTCCAAGAACGCGGAGAGGTACGCGGCCATGGACTCGTTTACAGCGATGGGGCGGTCAAGGGGCAGCGAGCTACGCCGCAGAGTCGCTGCGGCGTGACTACCGGCGAGGTCAAGCGCGGGCGCGCCGCAGTCGCAGCATCGTCTCGAGCTCACGCACGCCGAGCACGCGACACGCCGCGAAGAACGCCGCGTAGCCGAGCACGAGCCCGAGGCCGAGCGAGACGACCTGCGCCGGTAGCGAGCGGCCCAGCCCCGAGTCGAGCAGACGCCAGGCGCTCCACCCCACCGCGGCAAGTCCTACCGACGCGACCGTGACGAGCATGAAGCTCCGGACGGTCTCGGTCAGCTCGAAGCCGGCCATCCGCCGCCGGAGGAGGACGAGAAGCGCCCACGTCCCGGCGATGTTCACGAGGGATGTCGAGAGCGGGATCCCCCAGATCCCGAAGCGGTAGAACACCGCGTCGAGGATGGCGTTCAAACCGAGATTCCCGAACGCGACCCAGCTCGGGATCCACGGCGACTGGAGCGAGAAGAAGCCGCGGTTGAGCATCAGCATCGTCCCGTTGAACGTGAGCCCGAGCGCGAAGGCCGCGAGGCAGTACGCCACCACGGGCGTGTCCTTCGACGTGAATTGGTCATGTTGGTAGAGCAGGCGCACGATCGGAACGCACAGCACGGCGGCCGCTGCGCTTGCCGGGATGAGGAAGAACGAGATCAGCCGGAGTCCCGTCCCGATCGTGGTCTTGAAGGCGTCCCAGTTCTCACGCGAGACGTGGCGCGAGAGAAGCGGGAAGAGCACGGTCGCGACGGCGACGGAGAACACCCCCTGCGGGAGCATGTAGAGCCGGAACGCGCGCACGATCGCGGCCGGCGCGAGGTGCGGGTCGAGGAAATGCGTGGCAAACAGCTGGTCGATCGCCGCGTTGATGTTGATCAAGCCGAGCCCGATCGTGACCGGCAGCATCAGCGTGAACGTCCTTTTCACCGCCGGGTCGTGGATGTCGATCACCATCCGCAACCGGTCGTCCCGTCCGCGCAGCCATGGCAGCGGGAGTAGGAACTGAACGATCGTCGCGATGAGGATCGCGACCGCGTAGTAGTAGAGCCTCGTCGACTTCTGGTCGCTGTGCTCAGCTCCGAGGGCGAGGCCGAGAAGGATCACGAGGTTCCACGCCACCGGGCTCAGGGCCGGAACGCTGAAGTGGTCGTAGCTGTTGAGGATTCCGACCACGATCCCGGTGAGCCCGAGCACGAGCACGAGCGGGAAGAGCACTCGCGCGAGCCCTGCCGCGAGAGCTCCGAACTTCTCGCCCGGCCCGTAGCCGAAGATCGCCATGAACCACGGCGCGACCACCACGAACAGGGCGGTCAGGCCGCCGAGGCCGAGCAGCATCAGCCAGAAGAGGGACGAGGCCACACGCCACGCACGCTTGCGCTCGCCCTTGACGAGCAGGTCGCTGAAGACCGGCACGAACGCGGCCGATAGCGCCGAGTCGGCGACGAGCGAGCGGACGGTGTTCGGGATGAGGAACGCGATCTCGAAGGCGTTGACCGGCCCGGAGATGCCGAACAGCGCCGCCTGCACGATCTCGCGCACCAGCCCGATGAGGCGGGACAGACCCGTGGCGACGGCGAAGATGACGCCCGAGCGAGTCAGGCTGCCCGCTGTCTCCGGCCTCTCCGCCGCCGGAGCAGGCGCGGGCGCAGCGACCTGCATCGCCTGGCCTTCCTGATCCAACGCGTCGGCCTCGAGCTCGACGAGTTCGCCGCGGCGGTCGCGGCGCGGGCGCAGGATCGTCGTCGATCGCTCGGACGGATCCTGCGCGACGGGCCAGGAGTCGAGCGTTGCCTCGCTCTCGAAATACGTCGGCTTGCCCTGCTCGCGGCGACGGCGGTCGCGCGCCAGCCGCCGCTCGTGCCGCTGCCGCTCGGCGTCGTCCACGAGGGCAGCATAGGGAGCGGGGTTGCTACCATCGCCCGGCCCGCGAGTCGCGGGTCTTTTTCCGAGATGCCGAACATCAAGCAGCAAGAGAAGCGCGTCCGTCAGGCGGCCCGGCAGCGGCAGGAGAACCTCCGCTGGCGTTCGACCGCAAAGACGCTCATGCGTCGTCTGAACGAAGCGGTCGCCCAGGGTGACGCGGAGGAGACCGAGACGCGGCACCGCGAGCTCGTTCAGTGGCTGGATCGCGCCGCCGCCGGCGGTTCTCTCCACCGGAACACGGTTGCGCGGCGCAAGTCGCAGGCGGCGAAGCTCGTCGCCGGCGCCGGCGCTAAGTAACGATCAGCCGGACCGCTCGGGCCGGCGCGTGATCTCGACGAGCGTCCGCTCGAGCTGGAGGTCGGGCGGAAGGCGCGAGCCGCCCTTCGCACCTGCGTCGAGCTGGGCCAGCCGGACGGTCGCCTGAGCGAGCTCGTCCGGCGAGAAGTTGGCCGCTTGCTTCGCCGACTTCTCAGCGACGAACGGGTGCATCTTCAGCCGGCTCGCCATCTCACTCGGGCGAACGCCTTCGTCGGCCAGGCGCGAGACCTTTCGCACGCGCCCGACGTGTCCCACCATGGAGGCGACGATCCGGATCAGCTCTCCAGAGCGAGGCCGATGGGAGCGGTCGAGCAGCGACTCGGTCGCCCGCAGCGTCGCTGCGACGTCACGGCGTCCCCACGCATCGGTCACGGCGAAGATCGGGGTCTCGGCCCTGCCGACCGCAAGCTCCTCGACGATCGTGCGCGTGATCGGGTCGCCGTTCGCCCACGTCGCGAGCTTCTGGATCTCGGAGGCGAGATCGCCCACATCGTCGCCGACGGCCTCGACGAGCGCCCGGCAGGCGTCACGGTCTGCGGTCGCGCCGAGCCGCGCGAACTGCTCGCCGACCCATTCCGGAAGCTGCTTCTTGGTCACGTCGTAGGCGAGTAGCTGGCCGGCCTTGGCGACCGCCTTCGCGAGCGCGGAGTCCTTCTTGATCCCGTCACCCACGAGTGCGAGCACGGTCGTGGGAGCCGGGGCGGCGAGATACGACTCGAGCTCTTTCACATCCGCGGCCTTCCAGCTCTCGACGCCGTGGACCACGACGAGCCGCGACTCCCCGCCGAAGAGACCGAGCGCGTTACAGGCGGCGACCGCGTCCGCCGCAGACGCCTCCGCGGCGTGAAGCTGCTCGGTCGCATCCTCACCGATCCGCCCTCGCAGGCGCTGGAGCGCCACCGCGATCTTCGGCCGGTCCGTCCCCGTCAGGAGGTAGACCGGCTTCAGATCGCGCTCGCTCGCCACTGCGCCAAGCATAGGCGGCGGCGCCGGCGGCTCCCAGTGCAAGTGCGGCTGCCGCACGGCCGGAGGTCACCTGCGCACCAGGCAGGCTGCCGAAGGCGTGGGCGCACGCCGCGAGGTACGCGGCGAGCCACCCGTTCACCCACGCGAGAGCGGTCGCGAGGTGCGGTGTGATGGGCACGAGTAGCGCGCACACGAGCGCCAACGCGAGCATCGGTGCCACCACGAACCCACCGGCGGCGTTGGCCGGAACGGTCAGGAGCGGGATCTGATGGAACTGGAACCACGAGATTGGCGCAGTCGCCAGCCCGCACGCCGCCGACACGGCCACGCCCGTTCGCAGACCGGATGGAAGCGGATAGCCCTCGAGCCAGTTCCTGAACCGCGGCGCGAGCACGAAGATTGCAAGCACGGCGGCGAACGAGAGCTGGAAGCCCGGGTCGAGGGCGTTGTATGGGCTCCACGCGAGGAGAGCAACCGCGGCAACGACGAGCGCATAGCGCGCATCCCGCTCCCTGCCGGTCAGCCACGCGAGCGACCCGAGCCCGCCGGCGATCCCGGCGCGGACGACCGAGGGCTGTGCGCCGACCGCGAGCACGTAGCCACCAATGGCCGCGAGCACTGCGACCTCCGCCGCCAGCCGAGGCAGACCGATCAGGAGCGCGAGCCAGAGCATTCCGAGCGCAACCACGGCGACGTTGCCGCCGCTGACGGCGAGCAGGTGATACAGACCGCTGGCCCGGAAGTCCTGACGCAGCCTGTCCGACAGGCCTTCGTCTTCGCCGAGCACGACACCTTCGACAACGCCGCGGCGAACTCCCCCGAGCCCGGGAACCGAGGCGCCCGCCAGCCATGCATGGAGGCGGTCGGCCACGCCCCCGAGCCCGCCGCGGCGCCCGGCGATCCGCCACTGCCGGCCGCGGAGCACGGCGTGGATCCCGTGCCGACGCAGCCAGGCGCGCTCGTCGAAGCCGTGCGACGGCCCGCGCGGGGCGCGAAGCAACCCGATCAGCGACAGACGGGCTCCCTGGGGCGGCGCACGGCCGAGCGGCAGCTCGAGCAACACCGGCTCGTGTGGGCGTACGCCGCCCCACCGCAGAGACGACTGCGCGCATGCGGAGCTCGAACGAACCGTGGCGCGGCGGCTCCGCGACCTCCACCAGAGCCCGCTCGGCGGTGCCGATCCGCGGAGCGAGCACGCTGTGGTCGATCGCCGCGAGACGAACGCTGCCGACTCCCCAGCCGGCTATCCCCACGCCGAGCGCACCGAGCACGAGCGCGGAAGAACGTGCGCCCGCCCCCGCGGCGAGCGCGAAGAAGACGGAGGCCGCAAGAGCCGCGGTCGTGAGCCCGACCCGCGCCGCGGTCGCTGCGGCGAGGCCGAGACAGAGCGCGCAACCGACCGCGTGCGGCGCTCGCACCCTCACGGAATCACCAGCCCTTTCAGCTGCGCGAGCCTGCCCGGGCCGATACCGGGCACTCCCTCGAGCTCGGCGACCGAGTGGAACGGGCCGTGCTTCTGCCGGTAGTCGAGGATCTTCTGCGCGGTGACCGGCCCGATCCCCGGGAGTGAGTCGAGCTGCTCGGCCGTCGCAGTGTTGAGGTCGAGCGGCGCCGAGGGGGACGAACCGGCGGCGGGAGGGCTCGCCGCCGGTGCCCCAACTGCGCCGCGTCCCGGGACGACGACCTGCTCACCGTCGGCGATGGGAGCGGCGAGATTCACGGCGTCGAGCTGCGCCTTCGCCGTCGGGCCGCCGGCAGCGGCGATCGCGTCGTCGATTCGCGAGCCTGCCCGGAGGCGATACAGCCCCGGCCGGCGCACGGCGCCCGCCACATCGATCACGAGGAGCTTCGCCGCCACCGCCTTCGCCGGCCCCCGGGAAACCTGCAAAGGCGTTACGGCAGGCGCGGCGCTCCCATTGCCGCCGAGGTGGCGGACGAGGAGCACGAGCAGGATCGCGACAGCCACGGCAGCGCCGAAGAGCTGCCGGCGCGAGAGGCCGGAGAGCCGGACGTCCATGCCTCGAGCCTGCCGCCGAACCCGTCACATGTCCGTCGAGACTTCCCGGCGATAGGCTCGCAAGATGGCCGACTGGGTCACGATCTCCGCCCTCGCCTCCGCCGGAGGGACGCTCGTCCTCGCCGGCGTGACCGTGGCCTCGGTGCGCTCGGCGAATCGGGCTGCACGCGTGGCCGAGCAGTCGCTTCTCGCCGGCCAGCGTCCGCTGCTCGTCCCCTCTCGCGGCGAGGACCCCGCCGTCAAGGCGGGATTCCAGGACGACGTCTGGTTCAACGTTCCCGGCGGGCAGGGCATCGCGAGCGCGACCGACGCGGTCGTCTACTTCGTCATCGCTATGCGCAACGTCGGCACCGGGATAGCCGTCCTCCACGGCTGGCATCTCATACCCGAGCTACACCTCGGGCCCGAGGCTCACGTCGCTCGCGCCCCCGCTCGAAGACTTCACGACCCTCACCCGCGATCTCTACGTCGCTCCGGGAGACGTCGGCTTCTGGCAAGGCTCGTTTCGTGACCCGGCGAGCGACGGCTACCGCGAGGCCCGCCGCGCCGTCGAAGCGCCGCAGCGGCTGGGCGTCGACATCCTCTACGGCGACTTCGAGGGCGGCCAGCGCGTGATCAGCCGGTTCATGCTGACCCCGCGCGAAACCGACGAAGGCGTGCGCTGGTACGCCGCGGTCGGCCGCCACTGGAATGTCGACCGGCCGGATCCGCGCGACCGCTGACGCTCCGGCCGAAGACGCGGTCTCCGCGTCGAAACGTCTAGATCACTGGGGCGCCAAAGGCCGGAGGTCAAGACTGCCGCGCAGCGGCGACTTGACCGCAGGCCGGACCGCGCTCGCGCCGGCCTCTGCCGCGCGCGAGCGCACGAAAGTGGCCTCTCGTCCAGGGATCGAACCAACTAAGACAGCACGGAGCCGCCGGGAGACCGCGCTCTCCCGGCGGCGGAGTTCCTTCCGACCAGCGAGCGAAGCAGTGCTTCGCGAGCTATATGACGAAGTTGACGAGCTTCTTGGGGACGACGATCGTCTTCCGCGGCTCGCCGCCGTTCAGATAGCTCCGCACGCGCTCGCTCTCGCGCGCGCGCGCGACGAGCTCGTCCTCGCTCAGGCCGGCGTCGACCTCGAACCGGTCGCGCACCTTGCCGTTCACCTGGACGACGAGCTCGAACGTCTCCCGCACGAGCTGCGACTCGTCCGCCTCCGGCCAGGGCTCCTCCCACAGCCGCTCGCGGCCCAACACACCCCAGAGCTCCTCGGCGACGTGCGGCGCATACGGCTGGATCAGCGACACGGCGGTCTCAGCTGCGAAGCGCGCGTCCGGCGCGTCCACAGAACCGCTCAGCTCGTTCACCAGCTCCATCACCGCCGAAATCGGCGTGTGGAACTGGAAGCGCCGCAGCACGTCGTCGGTCACGCGCACGATCGTCTCGTTCGCCTTCCGCGCCAGCGGGCCCTCACGCTCGCCCGGAGACGGAGCCGCCTCGGCCACCTCGTGCACGACGCGCCACAGCCGGCGCAGGAAGCGGACGATGCCCTCCACCCCGTCGGGCGTCCACTCCATGTCCTGGTCGGCGGGCCCCATGAACAGGATGTAGAGGCGCACCGCGTCGGCGCCGTAGCGGTCGACGATCTCGTCCGGCCCCTCGACGTTCCCTCTCGTCTTCGACATCTTCGTGCCGCCGAGCTGCACCCAGCCCTGGTGGAAGACACGCGCGAACGGCTCGCGGAAGCCGACCATCCCCCAGTCGTTCATCGCCTTCACGAAGAAGCGCGAGTAGAGCAGGTGGCCGGTCGAGTGGTCGATGCCGCCGATGTACTGCGAGACCGGCAGCCAGTAGTCGACGACGAAGCGGTCGAACGGCGCCTCGTCGTTGTGCGAGTCGATGTAGCGGAGGAAGTACCAGGACGAGTCGACGAACGTGTCCATCGTGTCCGGGTCGCGCCGCGCCGGGCCGCCGCACTGCGGGCAGCCGACGTTCATGTACTCCTCGTTGGCGGCGAGCGGCGGCCTCCCCTTCGGCGCGTAGTCCTCGATGTCGGGAAGGATCACCGGCAGGTCGTCCTCGGGGACGGGGACCACACCGCACTGCTCGCAGTGGATGAACGGGATCGGGCAGCCCCAGTAGCGCTGCCGGGACACGCTCCAGTCGCGCAGGCGGTAATGGACGGTCGGCTTCCCGCGGCCCTCGGCCTCGAGCGCCGCGACGATCGCTCGGGAGCCCTCCTCCGCCGGTAGCCCGTCGAAGCGGCCCGAGTTGACGAGCTTCCCGTCCTCGTCGATCACGACTCTCGTCGCCAGGCCGAAGGCCTCCGCGAACTCGCCGTCGCGCTCGTCGTGGGCGGGGACGGCCATGATCGCGCCCGTCCCGTAGTCCATCAGGACGTAGTCGGCGACCCAGATCGGCAGCTTCTCGCCGTTGACCGGATTGACCGCGTGCAGGCCGGTGAAGACGCCGGTCTTCTTCGCGGCAGCCGCGCGTTCCTCGACCGGCCTGGCGCCGGCATGCCGCGCGTACTCCTTCGCCTCCTCGCTCGCGTGCGCGGCGACGAACGGATGCTCGGGCGCGAGGACGAAGAACGTCGCGCCGAACAACGTGTCGGCGCGCGTCGTGAAGACCGCGAGGTCATCCCCGGTCTCCTCGACGCGGAAGAGGATCTCGGCACCCTCCGAACGGCCGATCCAGTTCCGCTGGATCGCCATGGTCCGCGCCGGCCACTCCGCGTCGGGGTACTCGAGCAGCTCGTCCGCATAGGCGGTCGTCCGCATGTACCACTGCGTCATGTTGCGGAGCTCGACCTCCGCGCCGCACCGCTCGCAGTGGCCGTCGACGACGTACTCGTTCGCGATCACCGTCTGGTCGTTCGGGCACCAGTTGACCGGCCCCTCCCTGCGGTAGCAGAGGTCGTGCGCGACGAACTGCTGGAAGAGCCATTGCGTCCAGCGGTAGAAGGTCGGCTGATGGGCGGAGACCTCGCGGTCCCAGTCGATCGCCCAGCCGAGGCGCTTCATCTGCGCGCGCATCGTCTCGATGTTCCGCTCGATCGTCTCGCGCGGGTGCTTCCCCTCCCGGAGCGCTGCGTTCTCTGCGGGCAGTCCGAACGCATCCCAGCCCATCGGGCGCACGACATGCCAGCCGCTGCGACGGCGGACGTGGGTCTGGACGTCGCCCATCGTGTAGTTGAGGACGTGGCCCATGTGCAGGCTCGGGCCCGAGGGGTACGGCAGCATTTCCAGCTGGTACCAGTGGTTCTCGGCAGTCGGTGCGCCGGGAACCGGGTTCGGGACGTGGAACGCTCCCTCGTCCTCCCAGACGCGCTGCCACTTCGTCTCGATCTCGTGGGGTTCGTATCTCGGTGTCATCGAAAAAATGTCCTCTGGAACGAAAAAACCTCTCCGAGGAGAGGTCGACGGGAGCCGGCACGGCATTGCCGCGCGTGTCTCCCTGATCTACGTAAGAAGCAGCTCCTGCATTGGGATCCCGATACTAGCAAGGTGCTCGAACTCCTTCCGGAAACGGCACGGATCGAGGGCGGTGAGCTCTCGATCGGCGGTGTCCCGGCGGCTCGGCTGGCGAACGAGCACGGGACGCCGCTCGTCGTCTACTGCGCAGAGACGATCCGGAGCCGCGTGCGCGAGTACCGCGAGGCGGCGCCGGGCGCGCTCCTCGTCTACGGGACGAAGGCGTTCGCGAACGTCGCGCTGCTGCGGCTGCTCGCGGAGGAGGGCGTCGGCGCCGACGTCTCCACGCTCGGCGAGCTCGCGTTCGCGCAGGCCGCCGGCATTCCCGGCGAGCGGATCGTGGTTCACGGCAACAACAAGTCGCCCGAGGAGCTGCGGGCGGCTGCCGACGCCGGCGCGCTCGTCGTGCTGGACTCGCGCGGCGAGGCGGAGACCGCGGCAGACGCAGGCGTGCGCCGGGTCCTGGTCCGGCTGACGCCGGGCGTCGAGGCTGTGACGCACCGCTCGATCCAGACGGCGCACGAGGAGTCGAAGTTCGGCCTCTCCCCCGACGCCGCCGAGCGGGAGGTCGCGCGGGGACGCGAGCTCGGGCTCGAGGTCGAGGGCGTTCACGTCCATGTCGGCTCGCAGCTCGGACGGCCCGACGAGAGCGTCCTCGCGCTCGAGCGCGTGCTCGGTTTCCTCGAGCGGCTCGACTGGACGCCGCGCGTGCTCGATCTCGGCGGCGGCCTCGGCGTACGACACAACCGCGACGAGCGGCTGCCGTCGGTCGCGGAGTTCGTCGGCCCGCTCGTCGAGCGGATGCCGGACGGCGTCGGTCTGATCCTCGAGCCGGGCCGCTCGCTCGTCGGCCGGGCCGGGGTGACGCTCTACCGCGTCGGCTCGGTCAAGGAGTCGGGAGGGGTCACCTACGCGGCGATCGACGGCGGCATGTCGGACAACCCGCGTCCGCAGCTCTACGGCGCGCGGTACGAGGCGCTGCTCGCGAACCGCGCGGACGAGCCGGCGAGCGGCGTCTACCGGGTCGCCGGCAAGCACTGCGAGTCGGGCGACGTCCTGATCGAGGCGGCCGAGCTCCCCGAGCCGCGGCCGGGCGACCTGCTCGCCGTGCCGGCGACGGGCGCCTACACGCTCGCGCTCGGCTCGACGTACAACGGCGTGCCGCGGCCCGCTGTCGTGCTCGTGGCGGACGGCGAGGCGCGCCTCATTCGCCGCCGCGAAGCCGTGGAGGATCTGCTGCGCTACGAAGCGTGATGCAGCCGGACGCGCCGAGCGCCTGCGAGCACGAAGAGAGAGCCGGCCATGGCAGCTGCGCCGATTCCCGCGTCAGGCCGAAGATGTGGGCCGGCGGCTCTGCCACCAGCGGCGAACCCTCTTGAACAGCCAGTACAGGATCACGCGCCGAGCGTACTCCTGCCCGCTAGCCTCAGCATGAGATGCGCCTAAGACTTGCAGCAGTCCCCGGAGTGATTCTCGTCGCGGTCGCCGCGGCGATGTGGGGCACGGACCCGATCATCCGCAAGACGATGAGCTTCACGACGTCGGCGACGACGATCGTCTTCGGCGAGCACGTCATCCTCGGCCGCGCTGACGCTGCCGTTCCTCCTCCCGGCGCTGCGGGCCGTCTTTCGCGCCGGCTGGAGCTACGTCGTCGCCGCGGTCGTCGTCGGCGCGGGTGCGTCGGCCGTGGCCACGATCCTCTTCACCGATGCGCTGATCGGGCACTCGGACTTCATCACGCCCGTCGTGATCCAGAAGGTGCAGCCGCTCGTCGCCGTCGCCGGCGCGGCGCTGCTCCTGGGCGAGCGGCCTCGCGCGCGCTTCGTGTGGTTCTTCCTCCCCGCCCTCGTGGGCTTCTGGCTCGTCAACCAGGCGCACCCGCTCGACCCGTCGGCGAAGGGCACGGTCGTGATCGCCGAGGCGACCGGCGCGGCGATTCTGTGGGCGCTGGGGACGGTGCTCGGGCGCTATCTCTCACGCCGGCTCGAGTTCCAGCACATCGTCACGCTGCGCTTCTTCTTCGGTCTGATCGCGAGCGCGCTCGCCCTGCCGGTCATGGGCGCGGGCGCCTACTCGAACGGACACGACAGCGTCCTCATCCTCTACCTCGCGCTCGCCACCGGCCTCGTCGCGCTCACGCTCTACTACTACGGGCTGCGGAAGACTCCGGCCGTCCTCTCCTCGCTCGCCGAGCTCACCTATCCCGCGGTCGCGGTGATCGCCGGGATCTATGCGTACAACCAGCACCTGCGGTGGACGCAGTGGCTCGGCGTCGCGGCGATCCTCGGAGCCGTGACGCTGCTGCCGGTGCAACGGCGGCGCGTCGTCACCGAGGCGCCCACCGAGCTGCTTCCGGCACCCGCGGCGGGTTAGCCTCCGTTCGTGGACTTGCGAGACACGCCCGACGAGGCGAGGTTTCGCGAGGAGCTACGCGCCTGGGTCGACGCGAACCTCCCCGTGGAGAAACGCGGCGGACGCGGCGGCGCGCAGCGCTTCGAAGACCCGTTCGTCCGCGAGTGGAGCCGCAAGCTGTACGAGGCCGGCTACGCCGGGCTGACCTGGCCCAAGGAGTACGGCGGCGCCGGCGCTCCCTACAGCTTCCAGGCGATCCTCTACGAGGAGCTCGCCGCGGCGCAGGCGGCGGCGCACGTCGGCGTGATCGGCCTCGGCATGGCCGGGCCGACGATCATCGCGCACGGCACCGAGGAGCAGAAGGCGCGTTACCTCCGGCCGATCCTCGCGGCCGACGAGATCTGGTGCCAGGGCTTCTCCGAGCCGGACGCGGGCTCCGACCTCGCCGCCGTCGCGCACGCGCGCGGAGCGCCGCGGCGACGTCTACGTCGTCAACGGCCAGAAGGTGTGGTCGTCGTTCGCGCACATCGCCGACTTCTGCATCCTCGTCACGCAGAGCGACCCGGACGCGCCGCGCTACCGGAACCTCACGTATCTCATCGTGGACATGCACGCGCCCGGCGTCGAGGTGCGGCCGCTGCGGCAGATCACGGGCGAGGCGGAGTTCAACGAGATCTTCTTCTCCGACTGTCGAGGTGCCCGTCGAGAACCGGCTCGGTGACGAGGGCGACGGGCTGGCAGGTCGCGATGACCACGCTGCTTCACGAACGCGCGACCCTCGGCTTCGCGCTCACGGCGACGCTCGACGCGACGTTCGGGCGGCTGCTCGAGGAGGCGCGCGAGCGCGAGCTCGACCCGCGCCTGCGCGAAGGGCTCGCACGGGAGTGGATCGAGCTGCAGGCGCTCCGCTACACGAACTACCGGGCCCTCGGCACGTACGAGCGCACGGGCGTCCCCGGCCCCGAGGGCTCGGGGGTGAAGCTGCGCTGGTCGGAGGCGAACCAGCGTCTGACGAAGCTCGCGCGGGAGCTCCTCGGGCCGGAGGGCATCCTCGACGACGGCTGGTGGAACCACCAACAGCTCCGCAGCCGCGGCAACACGATCGAGGCCGGCACCTCGGAGGTGCTGCGCAACATCATCGCCGAGCGCGTGCTCGGCCTCCCGAGGTCGCGCTGATGGACTTCGCGCTGAACGAAGACCAGCTCGAGCTGAAGCACGCGGCGCGCGCATGGCTTGCCGATCGCTTCCCGCTCGACCGCGACTGGGAGTCGACAGAGGATCGGTGGGCGGAGCTGGCGGAGCTCGGCTGGCTCGACGTGGCCGAGGCCGGGCTCGGGTTCGTCGAGGAGGCTCTGCTCCTCGAGGAGATCGGCTACGCCTGCTACCCGGGCCCGTACATCGCGACGGTCGGCTTCGCGCTCCCGTGGCTATCGGCCGAGCAGCGTGCGCGGGTCGCGGCCGGCGAGGAGCGATGGTCGGTCGACGTCGACGGTGTCCCGTGGCTCGGCACCGTCGACTTCGTCGTCTCCGACGGGGGCACGGCCTATCCCGCGCGCGGCGAGGACGCGGCGTCGGTCGATCCGTCACGGCCGATGGGCCGGCTCGACAAGGCGGACGGGGAGCCGCTCGCCGGGAACCGCAACCTGCCGCGCGCCCGCACCGCGAGCGCCGCCGAGGCGGTCGGCGTCGCGCAGCGCGCGCTCGACCTCGGCGTCGAGCACGCGAAGACGCGCCTCCAGTTCGGCAAGCCGATCGGCACCTACCAGGCCGTCTCCCATCCGCTCGCGCAGACGTACACCGACGTCGAGCTCGCGCGGTCGCTCGTCTACTGGGCCGCCTGGTGCGTCGCGGAAGAGCGACGAGCGCGCGCCGCTCGCCGCCGCCGCGGCGATGGCGTTCGCGACCGAGGCCGCGGTCGCCGCGTGCGAGCGCTCGATCCAGGTGCACGGCGGGATCGGCTTCACGTGGGAGCACCCGCTGCACCGCTTCTACAAGCGGGCCCTCTGGCTCGAGGGCTTCGGCAGCCGCCCCGCCGAGCTGCGGCTCGAGGTCGCGAACGCGCTCCTGGAATGAGACGATGAGCCGGATGGAAGGCCTGATGATGGACTTCCCGCTCACGCTGACGCACGTCATGCGCCGGGCGGAGACGTTCTTCGGCGACGGCGAGATCGTCACGCGCCTCCCCGACAAGAGCTTCCACCGCACGAACCACCGCGACACGCTCCGACGCGCGCGGCAGCTCGCCGTCGCGCTGCGGCAGGCGGGTCTCGAGCGCGGCGACCGCGTGGCGACGCTGTGCTGGAACCACCACCAGCATCACGAGGCGTACTTCGGCGTCCCGTGCGGCGGCTTCGTCCTCCACACGCTCAACCTGCGCCTGCACCCGAACGACCTCGAACTACATCGCGAGCCACGCCGGCGACCGTGCGGTGATCGTCGACCAGCGCGCTCCTGCCGCTGCTCGAGCAGTTCCGTGAGGGGACGCAGATCGAGCACGTCTTCGTCGTCGAGGACTCGTACGAGGAGCTGCTCGCGACGGCCGATCCGGACGAGTGGGAGGACCCGGAGCTCGACGAGCGCGAGGCCGCGGCGATGTGTTACACGAGCGGCACGACCGGCCGGCCGCGCGGCGTCGTCTACTCGCACCGCTCGTCCGTCCTGCACGCGTTCGGCCTCGGCGCCAACAACCCGCTCGGGATGGGCCTCGGCATCGACGACGCCGTGATGCCGGTCGTGCCGATGTTCCACGCGAACGCGTGGGGCTACCCCTATCTCGCGACGATGCAGGGCGCGAAGCTCGTCTACCCCGGCCCGCACCTCGACCCCGACAGCCTGCTCGAGAACATGGAGCAGGAACGTGTCTCGTGGGCCGCGGGCGTGCCGACGATCTGGATGGGGATCCTCGCGCGGCTCGACGCCGAGCCCGGCCGCTGGGATCTCTCCGCGATGAAGGCGATGCTCATCGGCGGCTCCGCGGTGCCGCGCGCGATGATCGCCGCCTTCGAGGAGCGGCACGGCCTCCGCATCTGCCAGGGCTGGGGGATGACCGAGACGTCGCCGGTCGCCTCGACCGTCGCGCTCCCGCCCGACCTCGCCGAGGCGGATGCCGAGACGCGCTGGGACTTCCAGGCGACGGCCGGCTTCCCGCTCCCGTTCGTCGAGATCCGCGTCCGCGCAGGCGACGAGGAGGTGCCGTGGGACGGCGAGGCGATGGGCGAGCTCGAGGTGCGCGGGCCGTGGGTCGCGGCCTCGTACCACGACGCGCCCGAGTGCGCGGACCGCTGGACGGAGGACGGCTGGTTCCGCACCGGCGACATCGTCTCGATCCACCCGCGCGGCTTCATCCAGATCAAGGACCGCTCGAAGGACGTGATCAAGTCCGGCGGCGAGTGGATCTCCTCGGTCGACCTCGAGAACGCGCTGATGGCGCACCCGGCCGTGGCCGAGGCGGCGGTGATCGCGGTGCCCGACGAGAAGTGGGGCGAGCGGCCGCTGGCGGCGGTCGTGCTGCGCGAGGGCGCATCCGCGACGGCGGACGAGCTGCGCGAGCATCTCGCGCCGCAGTTCGCGAAGTGGTGCCTGCCCGACCGGTTCGAGTTCGTGGACGAGATCCCGAAGACGAGCGTCGGCAAGTTCCGCAAGATCGCGCTGCGCGAGCGGTTCGCCGCAGAGTCGCCGGCGAGCGTCGAGGGTTGAGCCCGCGGGCGCGCAAACCGTGGGGCGAGCTCCCGCCGCCCGACCCTCACGTCTGGAACACGCTCGGCTACCGCGGCGTCGAGCAGGCCGACGGTCGTTGCGTGATCGAGTGGGATGCGCCGCCGGAGTACTGCTTCCACGCGCCGAGCGGGCCGATCGTGCACGGCGGCATGGTCGCGGCGCTCCTCGACACCGCGATGGGCGGCGCGTGCTGGACGGTGGTAGAGGACGACGAGGACTTCCTGACCGCCGACCTCCGCGCGGAGTTCCACCGCTCGGCGAGGCCCGGGACGCTGCGCGCGGAGGGTCACGTCGTGCAGCAGAACCGGCGCGTCGTCTTCTGCGCGGCCGAGCTGTTCCAGGACGGCGAGCTGATCGCGAGCGCGCGCTGCACGCAGATCGTGCGCCGCGACTCGACCGGCTAGGCAGCTGGCGACAGGTTCAGACGAGAGGACGCTGGCCCAGGCGAGGGGTCGTTAGGGGCACGCCTTGACGCCGTAGCCTTGGTTGACCGGCTTCTGGCACGGGTAGATGCCGGAGTCCTTCGGCTGGTAGCGCTGTGTATAGACCGCCTTTCCGTTTCGGTCGAGAGCGACGACTGTTGCGAGCCGTGTGCCCAGGGAGTAGTGGGTCGGCTTGATCTCGGTGAGCATGAAGCCGTCTACTGGCGTCAGCCGTTCGTTCTCGCCGTTTTGGTAGCGCAGTTCGATCGCGGCGACCTTCGGCTTTGCCTCCAAGAAGAGCAGGAGGGGAGGGTTCGTGCTGCCTCCAAGGCCACCGTTGAGCGCCGGGGTTGAGGAAGCGAAGCGCGGATCTCGACAGCCGAAGCCTCGGTTGAAGAGGTAGCAGTCTCCGCCACCGACGCGCGGCATGACCCAAACGTAGGCTTCGGAGCCGCTCGTGGTGCGGAAGCTGATGACCTTGCGGGCCTGGGAGGCTTGGGCGCGCCGCTCAAGCGAGACCTTCGTTCCGTCGGGCAGCGTCTGCGTGATGTCCTGATCGAGCGGTTGGGTGAGTCGGAAGCCTTGCTTGCCAATGACCTTGCCGTTTGCGTCGAGCGCGACCACAGAGCTGAGGGCATTGGCGGCCGTCTTGTGTACCGCTGGAACCGGGTAGATGAGGAAGCCCGCATTGACAGGAGCCGAAACCCAGGTGACGGGGATCGTCGTCGTCGTGCCGTCGGCGAAGCGCGCCTCTACCGTCTTCGTCGCTCCGCTGCGAACCCAGCCATCAATAAAGAGCGGATAGCCCGCGCCGCCAGTACTGAACCAGCTGATGCCGAGAGGCCCCATCGCCCTCATCGCGCTTGTCTTCGTCGGAGCTTTCGCGGGCATACAGCCGCCGTCCGCGTTCGACCATAGGTAACAGAAGCCACCGCCCTTCCTAGGTGCCACGTAGAGAGTGTGGACGGTCGGGTGGTTGCCTTGAAGGTGGTTCACGTCGAAGGTCGCGGTCGTGATCTTGCGTGCCTGGCCGGGGATCGCCTCGGGGTTCATGCCCTTTGGTGCGCCGACGCTTAGAGCGCCGAACCAGTTCTTGACGTGCGCGGGCGCTGGCGGCGACGAGAAGAAGTCGATGAGCGTGTGTGGCCAACCAAACGCGACCGCCGTGGCCGTCACCGCGACAGCCACAGCAGCGGTCACTAGCGCGATGCGCCTCGGCATCTGCCGCAGGTAGGCAATGCGACGGATGGGAGCACCATGGAGCGTCGGCTCAGCGTGTTGCGCGCGGGCGAGTACATCGTTCCAGTCGCCATCGTCGATCTGATTCGCAACCGCGTCGAACCGACGCTGAATCAGTTGGTCGATCGTCTCCGTCATCGTCGTACTCCCTCTTCCTCGAAAATCACGGCGAGAGCGTGCCTAGCCTGAGCCAGCGTCGCGGCCACCGTGCCCGCATCGATCTCCAGCACCTCCGCGATCGTCTGATATGGCAGATCCGCGAAGTAGCGCAAGAAGACGACGAGCCGTCGTCGTGGCGGCAAAGCCCGCACGGCAGCCGCGAGCGCAAGGTCTCCCCCAGGCTCGATGAATGTGGGATCAGCGGCGTCGAGCGGAACTTCCGCGCCTGTCCGCCGCTGCTCAAGCGCGGTGCGCAAGACGATCCGCCAGACCCAGCCCTCCAGCGATCCTCGGCCGGAGTACTGGCTACTCATCCGCAAAGCACGCGCGAAGCCCTCCTGGACGGCGTCGCGCGCAGCCTCGTAACCGCCAGCGACCGGAGCGACACCGTTCAGGAACCGCGTATAGCGCTCCCGGTAAAGACGCTCGATCCCAACCGCCGTCTCTTCCACTGCCTAGAAGAGGCTAGAGGGGACAACTTTCTTTAGCGGCGCGATTCACTATCGCTTTATCTCGGGGGTCACTCCGGAACGCTGGCCCAGCCGACGGGGTCGTGTTGCCAGGCTAGGGCGTAGCCAGGACGAGCGTGTTCCCGGATGGATCCTTGACCTCTGTCCCCCCGATTCGGCCCGCGACACGTCCAAGTTCCTCGTCGTCCGGGACGACGATCGTGAAGCGGAGGAGCCTCGTCGTGCCCTCTGGCGCGGGCTCCGCGCCGCGCGTCTCCCACGTGTTGCCGCCGAGGTGATGGTGATAGCCGCCCGCGCTGAGGAACGCAGCCATGTCGCTGCGGTGCGCCGTCACGCCCATCCCGAGCCTGTCGCGATAGAAGCCGATCATCTCGTCGACGTCGCTGACACAGAGGTGGACGTGCCCAACCGTCGTCCCGTCCGGGAGCCCGTCGAACTCGGCGTCGCCCGACTCGGCGAGCAGCGAGTCGGTGTCAAGTGGGATTGTCGTCATCGTCTCCGAAACGCGGCCCTCCCACTGCTCACGCGGGCGGTCGACGTAGATCTCGACCCCGTGGTAGTCCGGGTCGCGGAGGTAGACCGCCTCGCTCACGACGTGGTCGGAGAGCCCGGTCGGGTCGATCTGGTCGCGTACGGTGTGCGCGAAGAAGCAACCAAGACTCGCGCGATCCGGGACGAGAAGCGCGACGTGGAAGAGCCCGGTGAAACCGCGGGACGACTGCGCGCCTGGCTCGTCCACCAACCGCACGAGGGGCATGTCGGCACCGAGCTCCGCGGTGCCGTTCTTGCGCGAGAGGACGCGCAGGCCAACTGCATCCCGCCAGTACGCGACCGAGCGGTCGAGGTCGGAGACACTCAGCTCGACGAGCCCCATGTGTGTGTCGGGCGCGATCTCGATGGGGCGACTCTATGCCTGCGGACACCCAAGCGTGTCCTCGGGGGTCAGTCCGGAACACTGGCGCAGGCTAGACCCTCTCGCGAGGTTGGCCGTCTCGTAGAGTCGAGCCCATGGGGATGTCCAGTTACATCCGTGGGCTGCGCGACAAGATCGGTCACGATCTGATCCTCCAACCCACGGCTGCCTGCCTGATCCGTGACAGCGCCGATCGGATACTTCTCGTTCGCCATGTCGAGGGTTGGTGGTCGCTGCCAGCCGGAGCGGTCGATCCGGGAGAGACGCCAGCCGAAGCGGCGCGCCGCGAAACACGTGAGGAGGCGTCAGTCGAGGTCGAACTCCTCACTATTCGGGGTGTGTTCGGCGGCTACCCGGACTTTCACGCCTTCTATCCGAACGGGGATGAAATCGCGTGGGTCGCAACGGTGTTCGAAGCCCGCATAACGAGCGGTGTTCCTAGGCCCGGCGACGACGAGACGGGCGAGGTGCGTTGGGTGACCCTTGCGGAGGCGTTCGAGTTGGGCCTTACGCCAGGGACGAGGCACATGCTGACCCGGCTCGGGGAGGGGCGCTCGTTCGATTCCTGAGGTAGTCGCTCCGCCGCCGGACTACGACGAGAGTTCAGCCCGGCGCGACCACCAGGCCTCGGCGGCGGTCATTGCCCTCTCGGCCTGGTGGATCGAGTCGCCCACGAGTCCTGCGGTGGCGGCCCAGTGCAAGGGTACAAGGGCTAGAGCCCCGGGGAGCCAACGGTGCTCGTCGGGAGTCAGCGGTTCCGGAGCCGTGCTTTCGTAGGCGTCGAGCAGTCGTCGCGGCTCGAGTAATTCAACGGGCTGGCCCACGCCATCGGGGCCGCTCTGTGCGACGTGGTTCAGGCTGCCCGCGATGTCGTACAGCCGCTCCCTGACCCTCGCAAAATCCAGGTCGAAGGTGGCCCATGAGCCGTCTGACAGTTCTCCCGCGTTGCCCAATCTGTAGTCCCCATGAATCGGAGTGCATGGCAGTTCGAGGCCCTCCCGGAGCTTGGAGAGCTCGCCAGTCAGTTGGCGCATCCGATGCACGACCGGCTCGCTGCGGGGTCCGAGCCTACGGCGTGTGAAGCCGACCGAGTAACGCAGTTGGCCGAAGGTTCTGTGGTCGTCGAGGGGTTCGGGCGGACTGGGCTCCCAGACTGCTTTGAGCGCAGTGTGAAGGCGTCCGAGCTCCTCGAATAGGCGGACGTAGGAGTCCTCGTCCGCCCGTGGCTGGACGTGATCGATGAACTCCTCAATCTCAGCCCAACGATCAGCGACCCTCAGGAGGTCGCAGCCGGAAATCCGAATCGGCCGAGCGACGCGGACTTGCGTCCGCTGGAGCCGCTCCCGCAGGCGCCGCAGTCCCGCGACCCGGCCGCGGCGGACCCAGGGCCTATGAACCCGGAGGACAACCGGCGGCGCAGCGTCTATCCGCACGTTGAGGTTGAACCCACCGCCAATGTCTGCCCATCCGGCCCCTCGCGCGACGCGGGCGATCAGGGCCGAGACGGCCAGGTCATCTGGGCTGGCTCTAGGTCCGAACCAGCGCGGCAAGGGAGGGGGAGAGGTCGAAGCGTCGATTCCGGTCATGGCAATGGCCCACCGGCGCACCGAGGCCCGCCGTAGTTGCACTCGCGGAGGCGAAAGTCCTCGATGATCGGCAGCCCTGGGCCGGCGAAGACGACCTCGACACTCACTCCGACCAGCCCAGCCGCCGCTCCAGGCTCGCCTTCGCCTCCGGCCAGTCGTCGTCGATCACGGCGTACCACGCCGAGTCGCGCCGTTCGCCGCCCCGGACGAGCTGGTGCTTGCGGGCGACGCCTTCGAACGTCGCGCCGACCTTCTCGAGCGCGGGCCGCGAGCGCTCGTTGTCGGCGTCCGTCTTGAACTCGACCCTGAGATAGCCCTCGTCCTCGAAGGCATGCCGCATCAGCAGGTACTTGGCCTCCGTGTTCGCGTCGGTCCCCCACGCGTTCGGGTTGAGCCAGGTGTTCCCGATCTCGACCACGCGGTCCTCGGGACGGTCGTTGAGGAAGCTCGTGTGGCCCACCAGCTCGTCGTCGAGGTAGTGCGCGAAGCCCATGTCCACCGACTCCCAGAAGCGGCGGAACTCGTCGCGCTCGTAGCCCGAGAAGCGCATCCAGCGCCAGGTGCGCGGATCCTGCGCGACCTGCCAGAGCTCCTCCTCGTGGCGCGGTTCGAGCGGTTCGAGCCGCACGCGCCGTCCCTCGAGGGCTACGTGAAGCGCCAACCGCCGCCCTCCTCGAACGCGCGGAGGATGCGGCGCGCGACGACGGCCTTGTGCACCTCGTCGGGCCCGTCGTAGATTCGCCCGGCACGCGCCATCCTCCACATGAGCGCCAGCGGCGTGTCCTCGGTCAGGCCGAGCCCGCCGTGCACCTGGATCGCGCGGTCTAGCACCTCGCCGAGGACGCGCGCCGCGAAGAACTTGATCAGGGAGATCTCGACGCGCGCCTCGTCGCCCTCGTCCAGGCGTTGCGCCGCCTGCAGCGTCATGAGCCGGCACGCCTGGATGTCGGCCGCCGACTCGGCGATCCAGTTCTGGACGCTCTGCTTCTCGGCGAGCGGGCCGCCGAACGCCTCGCGCTCGAGCGCGCGAGCGCACATGAGCTCGAAGGCGCGCTCCATCTGGCCGAGCCAGCGCATGACGTGATGAATGCGACCGGGCCCGAGCCGCTTCTGCGCGATCCGAAAGCCGTCGCCGGGCTCGCCGAGCGTGTTCGCGAGCGGGACGCGAACGTCGGTGAAGCGCGTCTCGCAGTGCGTCGCCCAACCTCGGCCCTCGTGGCCCATGACCGGGATGCGGCGCACGAGCTCGTAGCCGGGTGTGTCGGTCGGGACGAGGATCATCGAGGCGCGCCGGTGCGGCTCGGCCTCGGGCTCGGTCACGACCATCACGATCGCGAACGCCGCGCCGTCGGCTCCCGACGAGAACCACTTGTGCGCGTCGATGACCCACTCGTCGCCGTCTCGCTCGGCGCGGCCGCGCAGGAGCGTGGGATCGGAGCCGGCGACCTCCGGCTCGGTCATGGCGAAGAAGGAGCGCACCTCGCCGGCGACGAGCGGTCGGAGGAACTGCTCCTTCTGCTCGCCGGTGCCGTAGAGGTGGAGGATCTCGGCGTTGCCGGCGTCGGGCGCCTGGCACCCGAAGATGAGCTGCGCGATGAAGCTGCGGCCGATCTCCTCGTTGAGATGCGCGTACTCGAGGAAGCCGGTTCCCGTGCCGCCCGCCTCCGGCGGCAGGTGCGGTGCCCAGAGGCCCGCGTCCTTCGCCTTCCGCTGCAGCTCGCGGACGAGCGCGTCGGCCGCGTCGTCCTCCCGCATGAGCGCGGGCTCGTTCGGATAGACGTGCTCCTCCATGAACGCGCGCACGCGCTCGCGCTTGTCCTCCACAGCGGCGATGATCGCAGACATGCGCGAGGCGCTTCAGGCGGTGCTCGGGCCGATCTCCGAGCCCGTGCTGCTGCCCGGCGGCGCGTCGAAGGAGGCATGGGCGGTGGACGCGGGCGGGGAGCCGCTGCTCGTCCGCCGCGCCGGGGGCGGTGTCATCCACCGCCACACGCTTTCGCTGCGGCACGAATTCGAGGTCTTGCGGGCGGCGCACGAGGCGGGCGTGAAGGTGCCGCGGCCGGTCGTGTACATCGAGGACCTCGACGGACGCGAGGCCTTTGTCATGGAGCGGCTCGCGGGCGAGACGATCGGGCGCCGCATCGTGCGCATGACCGTGCCCGCCGGCCTCCCGGAGCAGATGGCGAAGGAGCTCGCCAAGATCCACGCCGTGCCGCCGGAGCGGCTGCCGTTCCTCGAGGAGGCGTCGGTCGACCGGCTGGTCGAGGAGCTCGACGAGGTCGGCGAGCCACACCCGGCGATCGAGCTCGGGCTCTGGTGGCTGCGCGAGCACCGACCAACCGCCCGCTCGCCGGTCGTCGTCCACGGCGACTTCCGGATCGGCAACCTCGTCGTGGACGAGACCGGCCTCGTCGGCGTCCTCGACTGGGAGTTCGCGCACCTCGACGACCCCGCGCGCGACCTCTCCTTCGCGCTCGTCCGCGCGTGGCGCTTCGGCGTCCCCGAGCGACGGCTCGGCGGGATCGGCGACGCCGAGCCGTACCTCGAGCGCTACAACGAGCTCACCGGCTTCGACGTCCGGCCGGAGGAGCTCGACTACTGGGAGCTCGCGGGCAACGTCGCGTGGGCGATCGGCTGCCTCACGCAAGCGCGGCGGCACCTCACCGGGCAGGAGCGGAGCGTCGAGCTCGCGATCCTCGGCCGGCTCGGAGCCGAGGTCGAGCACGAGATCTGCCGCCTGCTCGAAGGGCAGGGCGTCACGTGAGCAAGCGCCCCACCGCGCAGGAGCTGGCGGAGGCGATCGAGGAGTTCCTCTCCGGCGAGATCCTCCCCACGGTTGCCGACCCGCGGCTCCGCTTCCGCACGCTCGTCGCGCTGAACGCGCTCGGGCATCGTGCAGCGCGAGCTCGCGAAGCTGCCGCCGGAGAGACGACACCGAGCAGCGGGAGCTTGCGGCGCGGATCCGCGCCGGCGACGTCCAGGCCGGCACGCTCGCGCGCGTGAAGGCAGACGTCGAGGCGCGGCTGCGAATCGACTCGCCCGGCTATCTCGAGCGGGACTAAACACCGCGGACCCGAACCGTGTCATATGGGTAGATGACGGAGCTTCCCTCGTCCCAGCTGCTCGGATCGGCCCGCCGGCGTGAGGCGTCGGCCGCGACGATCGAGGCCGCCTACCGGGCACAGGCGGCGGAGTTCCTCCGCGTCGCGACGGCGATTGCGGGCAGTCGCGAAGGCGGCCGCGATGCCGTGCAGGAGGCGCTGACCCGCGCGTTCGCACGCCGCGGGACGTTCCGCGGCTCGGGCACGGTCGAGGCGTGGCTCTGGAAGGCGGTCGTCGAATGCCGCGCGCAACGTCAGGGCTCGCTCGCCGCTGGTGGCCGAGGAAACGGAACCCGACGCGGCCGCTCACGACGCCGTCGGCCGAAGAGCGCGACGCCGTTCGAGCCGCCATCGCAGCGCTCCCCGAGCGCCAGCGGCTCGCTCTCTTTCTCCGCTACTACGCCGACCTCGACTACGCAGCGATCGCCGCGGCGCTCGGCGTCCGCCGTGGCACCGTCTCCGCGACGCTGAATCACGCGCACGAGTCGCTGCGAGCGGCACTCGGCGAGGAGGTGCTCACGTGATCGCAGGCAAGGATCCCCTGGTCGGACGGGCGCTCGACGTGCTCGTGCCGGACTTCGATGTCACCCCGGACGAGCTGCTGCTCGCAGCCCATGCGGACGCGACACGGGTGCGGGCCGTGCGGCGACGGCGGCAGACGGTGGCCGCGCTCGCATTCGCAACCCTGCTCCTGTTCGCGGGCGCGGCGGTCGCGGCGAAGCAGTACGACCTGCTCCCGTTCCTGCACACGAACGACCGCAACAGCGCGCGCTTCTCGGTCAATCCTGGGCACACGTATCACGGAGCTGCGCCTCTCGCTCTGACCTGTCCGGGTGCCGGGGAAGATCGCTTCGTTTGCCACGTATCGAGCCCGCTCGCCGGTGGGACGCGGATCTACGAGCGCGGCATGCGGACCGACAGCGTGCCGCTCCTGACGCGGGAGAGCATGCTCGCCTCCCTCGATCATGCGCAGGGAGTCGCTCCCGCGCAGATCGCGCGCGTACGAGACGACCTCGGGCGCGTCGGGGACGACCTCATCCGGGCACTCGCCGTCGTCGCCCGCATCGAGACTGTCAGCGCCGGCCAGTCGAGCGGCCCTTCCGGAACCGAGCGAGTGCCGCCGCGCGGCGTGCCGGCGTGGGTGGCCTGCCGCGAGCTGACGCTTGCGACCTTCCGCTGCCGCCCGCTCGCGGCGCTCGTCGGAGTCGCAAGCGGCACCCCGCTCTACTACCTCCAGCAGAGCCCCGACTGGCGTCGCGTGCAGGCGCCGCCGCAGCGGCAGCCCGACTTCGGGCGCGAGCTCGAGCGCGTGCTCGGACGGAAGCCGAACGCGGACGAGACGCGCTTCCTCGTCGACTTCCTCACGGTGGCAGCCTCAGCCGGCGGCTCCTCCGGGCCAACGACGTCCGGGGGACGACGCCGATCGGCAAACTCGGACGCACGCTCCACCGCGCTGCTCGCGCCGCAGGGCCTCGGCGTCCGGACGCGTGTCGTCTCTGCCGCCGCTCAGTCGCTGCCGCACCGGCCGCTACCCGGTGGGCTGATCCGTTCCGACACGCGCCTCTACCGCGTGACGTTCGACCTCCTCCGCGCGGACGGCGTCGACCGGGCCGGGCGCCACACGCTCTACGTGTACGTCAACCGCTCCGCCAAGCTCGGCGGCGTGTGGCGGGTCGTCTGGGTCGCGACGAAGCCGTAAGCTCCGCGGCGATGCCGGATCTGAGCGGCAAGGTCGCGATCGTCACGGGCGCGGGGCGCGGGATCGGCCGCTCACATGCGCTCGCGCTCGCACGCGCCGGCGCGAAGGTCGTCGTCAACGACCTCGGCGCAGGGCTCGCCGGCGAAGGCTCCGACCCGGGCCCGGCAGAGCAGGTGGTCGAGGAGATCCGCGCCGCGGGCGGCGAGGCTTCCACGAACGGCGAGAACGTCGCCGACTTCGCGGGCGCGGGACGGCTCGTCCAGCAGGCGATCGACGAGTTCGGCCGGCTGGACATCCTCGTCAACAACGCCGGGATCCTGCGCGACCGGATGCTCGTGAACATGACCGAGGAGGAGTGGGACTCGGTCGTCGCCGTCCACCTCAAGGGCCACTTCGCCCCCACGCAGCACGCCGCGGCGCACTGGCGCGAGCGGTCGAAGGCCGGCGAGGAGGTGCGCGGCCGCGTCGTCAACACGTCCAGCCCCTCGGGCGTGTTCGGCAACGTCGGCCAGGCGAACTACGGCGCCGCGAAGGCGGGCATCGCCGGCTTCACGATCATCGCCGCGCAGGAGCTGCAGCGCTACGGCGTCACCGTCAACTGCCTCGCGCCGAACGCGCGCACGCGGATGACGGAGGAGACGTTCCAGATGAGCGCACCGCCGGAGGGCTTCGACCCGCTCGATCCGGCGAACGTCTCGGCCGTCGTCGTCGCTCTGTGCGCCGACGAGGCGCAGGCGATCACGGGCCAGGTGATCCACGTCTGGGGCGGCGCCGTGAACGTCCTCCGCGGCTGGAGCGCCGGGGAGCTCCTCGACGCACCGGAAGGCTGGGAGCCGGACGCGCTCCTCGGCGAGCTCCTCGCACGCTTCCCGGACGGCGCGTCCCCACCCGGGATGCTCGCCGGCA
This sequence comes from uncultured Actinomycetes bacterium, assembly GCA_963790845.1. Taxonomy (GTDB): domain Bacteria; phylum Actinomycetota; class Thermoleophilia; order Gaiellales; family Gaiellaceae; genus Palsa-739. Next base: position 27,289 of record CAWBQC010000013.1, read on the forward strand.
TGCAGTCCGCCGGCGGCCGCTCGCTGCAGGCGGCGGACTGACCGTGCCGCTGCTCGCGCTCGACCACGCACGGCTGCGGTTCGGCGGGATCGTCGCGCTCGACGACGTCTCCCTCGAGGTCGCCGAGGGCTCGATCGTCGGGCTGATCGGGCCGAACGGCGCCGGCAAGACCACCGCCTTCAACGCGATCACGCGCCTGTACCGGCTCGACTCCGGGGACATCGTCTTCGGCGGGCGCTCGCTCAAGCGCGTCCGGCCGAGCCGCGTGATCAGGCTCGGGATCGCGCGCACCTTCCAGAACCTCGAGCTCTTTCCCACGCTCACGGTGCTGGAGAACGTCCTCGTCGGCGCGCACGTCTCGACCCGCCTGCAGCGCGAGCGAGAACAGCGGCGCGTCGCGCTCGAGACCCTCGCCGACGTCGGGATCGCCGAGCACGCGGACCGGCCCGCGGCGGGCCTCCCGTACGGCACGCTGAAGCGCGTCGAGCTCGCCCGCGCGCTCGCGAGCCGGCCCCGCCTGCTCCTCCTCGACGAGCCGGCCGGCGGCCTGCAACCACGAGGAGGTCGACGAGCTCGTCGGCCTGCTCCGGCGCCTGCGCGAGGAACGAGCGCTGACGATCCTCCTCGTCGAGCACCACATGCGGCTCGTGATGCAGGTCTGCGAGCACGTGCACGTCCTCGACTTCGGCCGCACGATCGCGGCCGGCCCGCCCGCAGAGGTGCAGCGCGACCCCGCGGTGATCGAGGCCTATCTCGGCGGCGAGCTCGCCGCGTGACAGCGCTCCTGGAGCTCGAGGACGTCGAGGCGCGGTACGGCCCGGTTCACGCGCTCCATGGAATCTCGCTCGCGGTGGACGAGGGCTCGGTCGTCGCCGTGCTCGGCCCGAACGGCGCCGGGAAGACGACGACGCTCCGCGCGATCTCCGGCACAGTCCGCCGCTCCGGACGCATCCGGTTCGCCGGCCGTCCACTTCACCGGCTCGGCCCCGACGGTGTCGCACGCCTCGGGATCGCGCACGTCCCCGAAGGGCGCGGCACCTTCTCCGAGCTGACCGTCTGGGAGAACCTCCGCCTCGGCGCCTACACGCGCCGCGGCTCGATCGAGCCGGAGCTCGAGCGCGTCTTCACCTACTTCCCCTGGCTCTCGGAGCGGCGGCAGACAGCAGGCGGGGACGCTGAGCGGCGGCGAGCAGCAGATGCTCGCGCTCGCCCGCGCGTTCGTGCACCGGCCGCGGCTCCTGCTCCTCGACGAGCCGTCGCTCGGGCTCGCGCCGGTCGCTCGTCGCCGAGCTGTTCCGCATCGTGCGCGACCTGAACGAGACGGAGGGCCTCGCCGGTCCTCGTCGTGGAGCAGAACGCCCACCTCGCGCTGCAGGCCGCTCGACGCCGGCTACGTGCTCGAGGCCGGCCACGTCGCGCTGGCCGGCACGAGCGCCGAGCTCCGCGCCGACGACTCCGTCCGGCGCAGCTACCTCGGGTACTAGGTCCGTGGCCACGCTCGAGCGCCTTCCCCCGCCGATCAGCCTGCTGCTCGTCGCGGCGGCCGCAGGGCCTCCTCGTCGGCTCCCTGCGCAGCGACGTGTTCGCGCAGCTCACGGTGCAAGGACTCGCGCTCGGCGCCGTGTATGGGAGCCTCGCGCTCGCGCTCGTCCTCGTGTACCGCGCGACCCGCGTCGTCAATTTCGCGCAGGGCGAGCTCGCGATGGCGACGACGTACGTCGCCTACCAGCTGCATCAAGTGGGGCCTGTCCGTACTGGGAGGCGTTCTGCGCGACGCTGGCGATTGCATTCGTGCTCGGTTTCGTGCTCGAGGTCGCCGCTCGTCCGGCCGGTTCAGCAGCGCTCCGTGATCGCCGCGGTCATCGTCACCGTCGGCCTCTTCATCCTCATCGACGGCGTCGTCGAACTGGATCTGGGGAGGCGACTTCAAGTACATGCCGTCGCCGTTCGGGACGAAGGTCTACCACCTCGGCGGCGTCTCCATCGCGCGGCTGTACTTCGGGCATGCTCGCCGTCGTCCTCGTCTCGGTGCTTCTCGTCTGGGCACTGTTCCGCTTCACCAAGCTCGGCCTGGCGATGCGCGCGGCCGCGCTGCGGCCGGCGGAAGTCGGCGCTCGTCGGCGTCCGGGTCGACTGGATGCTCGCGATCGGCTGGGGCCTCGCCGCCGTGCTCGGTGCCGTCGCCGGCCTCATGGCGCGAGCCCTCGCAGTTCTTCCTCGAGCCGACGCTGATGCAGCCGATTCTCGTCTACGCCTTCGCCGCAGCCGTGCTCGGCGGCCTCGAGAGCCCAGCGGAGCGGTCGTCGGGGGTCTCGCCATCGGCGTCTCGCTCAACCTCGTCGTCCAGTACGTCCATCCGATCACCTCCGAGCTGCAGACGCCGTTCGCATTCGCAGTCCTTCTCGCGGTCCTCCTGCTCAAGCCGTCTGGGCTCTTCGGCCACCGCGAGGTGCGGCGCGTATGAGGCGCCACGCGCTCGCGATCGTCGCGCTCCTCGCCGTCTGCGGAGCGCTCGCGGGGCTCCCTTTCACGCTGAGCGGCTATCACGTCTCACTCGCCGCGCAGGTCGGGATCTATCTTCATCGCGGTGCTGGGTCTCAACATCCTCACCGGCTACTCGGGCCAGATCTCCATCGGACACGGAGCCTTCATGGCAGTCGGCGGCTACACGACGGCCGTCATGTCGCAGGACCACCACACGAACCTCGTCGTGACGATGCTCATGGCCTTTGCGATCTGTTTCGCTCTCGGCCTGCTCGTGGGGCTGCCGGCACTGCGGTTGTCGGGCGTCTACCTCGCGCTCGCCACCTTCGCCCTCGCCGTCTCGGTGCCCCAGCTGCCGCTGAAGTGGTCGAAGTTCCTCGGCGGGAGGGACGGCGTCCAGACCTCGCAGACGGTCAGCCACCTCTGGCTTTACGGAGCCGCGTGGACGGCGTCCGCAATCCTCTTCGCGCTCGCGTGGCTGATCTTGCGCGGGCGCGTCGGCCGCGCGTTCCGCGCCGTCCGCGACAGCGAGATCGCTGCCGTCTCCTCAGGGATCGAGTTGCCCATCTACAAGACGCTGGCCTTCGGGATCTCCGCCGCCTACGCGGGCGTCGCCGGCTCGTTGTTCGTCCTGGCGACGAATGGGTTCGCTGCGCCGGACGAGTTCGGCGTCGTCACTCTCGCTGCAACTTCTCGTCGGCGCTGCCGTCGCGGGGCTCGGGTCGCTGTGGGGGATTCTCGCCGGCGCCGCGTTCGTCGGGCTCCTGCCGGCGGTGTCGAGCAGCGTGCCGGTGATCGGCTCCGACCACGGCCGTGATGTCGTCTTCGGCGCGGCGGTCGTCCTCGTGATGCTCCTGCTTCCCGGGGGCTTCGCGGGTCTGCTCACCCGCCTTCGCCGTCTCGCCCGCGCTTGAACCGGCAGTCAATCTCCATCAAACTGACCACGGACACCGTCTCTACCGATACAACCGCTATCGCAGGAGGGGCGCATGCGCATGGCTGTCAACCGTAGGAAGCTCGGAGCGCTGGTCTGCGCTCTGCTCGTCACAGCCGCGGCCGCGAGCACGGCGGTCGCGTCGCACTCGAGCACGCCGGGCGTGACGAAGAAGCAGATCACGATCGGCGGGACGTTCCCGCTCACGGGGTTCGCGTCGGCGTACAAGACGATCCCCGCTGCGGAGCAGGCGTTCTACGCCTACGTCAACGCACACGGCGGCGTCTTCGGTCGCAAGATCAACGACATCGTCCTCGACGACCAGTACGACCCGTCCCAGACCGTGCCGCAGACCACGAAGCTCGTCGAGCAGAATCACGTGTTCGCGGTCGTCGGCAGCCTCGGCACCGCGCCGATCCTCTCCACCTGGAACTACCTCAACAAGAACAAGGTGCCGCAGGTGCTCGTGGCGACAGGCGACGCGTACTGGGGCAACTGCGTTCACCACGCGTGCCAGGGCTCGACCAAGCCGTGGACGCTCGGCTGGCAGCCGGACTATCCGGGTGAGGCGAAGCTGTACGCGAAGTACATCCTCGCGCACAAGCCGAGCGCGAAGATCGGTGTCCTCTACCAGAACGACGCGTACGGCAGGAACTACCTCTCGGGGCTGAAGACCGGGCTCGGCTCGAACGCGAACAAGATCGTCGATGCCGAGTCCTACAACTTCGGCGACTCCGCCCAGGTGATCGCGGCCCACGTGGTTGCGCTGCGGGCACACGGCGCGGACACGTTCGTGATCTTCGCGACGCCGACGGCGACGATCCAGGCGCTCGTGGCACGGACGCTGACGGGCTGGACCAGCGCATTGACGCTCGTCAACAACGTCTCGGCGAACCGGGTCTTCGAGCTCGCGGCCACGAAAGCCGGGGCGAGCCTGGACGGGATCATCTCGACGACCTACGTCGGGAGCCAGACCACACAGCCGAACCTACCCGGGATGAAGCTCGCGAAGAGCATCATCCACAAGTACGTGCCGGCTCTCGACAACGACTTCGCGGCCGGCGACCTCAACCTCGTCTACGGGCTCGGCTCGGCATGGACGTTCGTCTACGCGCTCAAGCACGCCGGCAAGAACCCGACGCGTGCGAGCCTGATGAAGGCGCTGCGCACGATGAACACGTCGAAGAACCCGTTCCTCTATCCGGGGATCACGCTCAAGACGTCGAAGAAGCGCACCTTCCCGATGATGCAGCTCAAGATGATCAAGTGGAGCGGGGGTGCGTCCGGCGACTGGCACGGGTTCGGCAAGCTCCTGAGCGGCGTGAAGTGAAACGAGGGGGAGCTCCGGCTCCCCCTCTTCGTTCTAGGCGAGCTCGGCGGGATCGGTGACCGGCGCGCGGCAGGCGAAGCGCTCGCAGACGTAGACCGCGGGCTTGCCGTCGACGAGCGTCTTGCCCTCGAGCAGCGGCACGTCGTCGGCCGGACCGAAGGCGACGACGGCGTTCGGGTCGAAGCCGCTCAGGGCGGCGCGGGCGACGTCGGAGTCGGCGCCGCCGACGATCGCGAGCTCGCGCGGCGGCGACAAATGCAGGTCGAGCGCACAGAGGGCCCAGCCGAAGGCGCTCGGCGCTCGCGGGAGGAGATCGCGGACGAGGCGTAACGCGCCGACAGCCTGCCGCTCGAGCTCGTCGTCGCCCCAGATCCGCGCGAGCCGGAGGAGGACAGACGCGAGCATCGAGCTTCCTGCCGGAGTCGGGTTGTCGTCGAACGTCTTCTGCCGCGCGACGAGCCGCTCGCCGTCCGCCGGAGTGAGGAAGAAGCCGCCGCGCTCGGGGTCGCCGAAGCGCTCGACGGCGGCGAGCGCGACGCGACGCGACTCCCGTAGCCAGCGGAGATCGCCGGTTGCGACGTGCAGCTCGTAGAGCCCGTGCGCGACGTTCGCGTAGTCGTCGAGGTAGCCGGGGTGCTTCGCGCGGCCGTCGCGCATCGTCCGCCACAGCGGATCGACGGCCAGCAGCTCGCCGAGCTCAGCGGCCGCTGCAAGCATGTCGCTGCGCTCGAGCCTGCGCGCCCCCTCGGCGAGCGCGGCCAGCGCGAGCCCGTTCCACGACGCGATCACCTTGTCGTCGAGCGCCGGCTGCGGGCGTTGCTCGCGGATCGCAAGCAGTCGCACCCGTGTCTCCTCGTCCAGCTCGCCCCGCAGGATCGAGCGCCCGTGTTCGAACGGCTGCAGCAGGTCGGTCGGGGCTCCCTCCTCCGCGGTCCAGGTGTACGTCAGCCCCTCGACGCCGTCGGTGTCGGCGTCCTGCGCAGATGCAAAGCCGCCGCCCGGCAGCCGCAGCTCGCGCAGCATGTAGTCGAGCGTCTGCTCCGCGACGACGCGGTACCGCTCCTCCCCGGTCACGAGCCACGCGTGGAGATACGGCGGCACGAGGAGCGCGTTGTCGTACAGCATCTTCTCGAAGTGCGGCACGAGCCACTCGGCGTCGACGGAGTAGCGGTGGAAGCCGCCGCCGACGAGGTCGTACATGCCGCCCGCCGCCATCCCGTCGAGCGTCAGCCGTACCGCGTCGAGCTGCCCGCGCCGCAGCAGGAACTCGAGCACCGAGGCGGGCGGGAACTTCGGCGCGTGACCGAAGCCGCCCCACCGCGGGTCGAGCTGGGAGAGCAGGCCGCGCTCCGCCTCGGCGAGCAGCGCTTCCGTGAGCGGCTCGCGCGACGGCTCGGCCTCGGCCGACCGGCGCAGGGCGCCGACCAGCGCCTCCGCCTGGGCCGCGATGTCCTCCGGCCGCTCCCGGTACGCGTCGGCGACCGCGCGCAGCACCTGCCGGAACGAGGGCAAGCCGTGCCGGGGCTCGGGTGGGAAGTAGGTGCCGCCGTAGAACGGCTCCCCGTCCGGAGTGAGGAAGACGGTGAGCGGCCAGCCGCCCTGCCCGGTGAGCGCGACGACCGCGTCCATGTAGACCGCATCGACGTCGGGCCGTTCCTCACGGTCGACCTTGACGTTGACGAAGAGCTCGTTCATCACGGCCGCCGTCGCAGCGTCGTCGAACGACTCGCGCTCCATCACGTGGCACCAGTGGCAGGCGGAGTAGCCGATCGAGACGAGCAGCGGCTTGCCCTCGGCGCGCGCACGGCCGAGCGCCTCCTCTCCCCACGGCTGCCAGTCGACCGGGTTGTCCGCGTGCTGGAGGAGGTAGGGGCTCGTCTCCTGCGCGAGCCGGTTCATCGGGGTAGCGTAGGCGCCCATGACCACCCTGCCCGCCGGCACCGTCACGTTCGCCTTCACCGACATCGAGGGCTCGACGCGTCTCTTGCAGGAGCTCGGCGACGAGACGTACGGGCGCGTCGCGGGCGACCACCGCCGCCTCGTGCGCGAGACCTTCGGCGCGCACGGCGGAACGGAGATCGACACGCAGGGCGACGCGTTCTTCTTCTCCTTCCCACGGGCGCGCGACGCGGTCGCCGCCGCGGTCGACGCGCAGCGCGCGCTCCGCGATCACGACTGGCCGGAGGGACGCGAGGTGCAAGTGCGCATGGGCCTCCACACCGGCGAACCGCACATGGGCGAGGAGGGCTACCTCGGGATCGACGTCGTGCGCGCGGCGCGCATCTCGGCCGCCGGGCACGGCGGCCAGATCCTGATCTCGGAGACGACGCGCACCCTCCTGGGCAACCAGCTCCCGGACGGCGTCGCCGTGCACGACCTCGGCCAGCAGCACCTGAAGGACGTGCAGCACGAGCACATCTTCGAGCTCACGATCGACGGTCGCGCCGTCTCGCCGAAGCCGCTGAAGACGTCGACGCCGAAGTCGCGGCAGGAAGACATGGCGTCGCGCTTCGAGGACCGCATCACGGCTTACGTCGAGAAGCAGCTCGAGTCGGCGTTCGACGAGCACGGCACGCCGCAGGTGCCAAAGAAGCTCGCGTTCGGCGGCGCGGCGATCGGCTTCGGCGTGCTCGGATGATGGTCGTCGTGGTCGTCGCGATCGTGCTGCTCGTGAAGGTCGTCTTCTTCTGAGCCGCACGTACGGGCAACTCGAGGTCGGGGCGGTCTACGCGAGCCGCCACGGACGCACCGTGCTCGAGGCCGACAACATCTGGTTCACGCTGCTCACGCACAACACCAACCCCATCCACTTCGACGCGGAGTACGCCGCGACGACCGAGTGGGGACGGCCGCTCGTCGACTCGACATTCACGCTGGCGCTGGTCACCGGGCTGTCCGTCGCGGACGTGTCCGAGCGCGGCGTCAACCTCGGCTGGCGCGAGGTTCGCCTCCCTGCGCCGGTCTTCGCCGGCGACACGATCCGCGCCGAGACCGAGGTGCTCGCCAAGCGCGAGTCGCAGTCGCGACCGGGCGTCGGGGATCGTCACCGTCCGCACGCGCGGCCTCAACCAGCGCGACGAGACGTGATCGAGTTCGAGCGCTCGATCATGCTGCCGCTGTGAGCGTGGGCTCGACGGAGCTCACCCAGGAGCGGAGGCGGCGGCTTTGCCGGCGCCGGAGCGGAGAACAGTGATCGAGACAGCTCGGCTCCTGCTGCGGAAGCCGGTCTACGAGGATGGGCTTGCCGCGGTCGATCTCTACGGCGATCCCGTGGCGATGGAGTTCCTCGGCGGCGTCCATCCCAGAGTGGCCGCCGACCCGGGCTTCGTTGTCGGCGCCTGGCTCAAGCGCTGGGAGGACAACGATTGCGGCCCGTTTTCCATCGTCCGGCGCATGGACGGGCGCTGGCTCGGCCGCGTCGGCATCCTCGTCTGGGACGCACGCACCTGGCAGCACACGACCTTCGCGGAGGCGGGCGAGGACGCGCAGCCCGAGCTCGGCTGGGCGCTCGCCCGCGAGCACTGGGGACAGGGCTACGCGACGGAGGCGGCGAGCGCGGTTCGCGAGTGGGCGTACACGGAGCGCGGCTTCGAGCGACTCGTCTCGCTGATCGCGCCCGCGAACGTCCGCTCGCAGCGGCTCGCCGAGAGGCTCGGCTGCACGCGCGGCGAGACGGTGGAGCTCTGGGACACCGGCCCCGCCGTCGTGTGGGAGCATCCGCAATGACGGAGCTCCGCCCGCTTGCCGGCACCCGCGTCGTCGACCTCACGTCCTCCCTCGCGGGGCCGACGGCGACGCAGCTGCTCGCGGCGCTCGGCGCCGAGGTCGTCAAGGTGGAGCCGCTCGCAGGCGACCACGCGCGCGCCTGGGGCCCGCCCTTTGTCGGCGGGGAAGGCGCGATGTTCCTCGCCTCGAACGCGGGCAAGCGCTCGCTGGCGGTCGAGCTCGGGGACGAACGCGGCCGCGAGATCGTGCTGCGCCTCGTCGATCAGGCCGACGTGTTCGTCCAGAGCCTCCGGCCGGGAGCGGCGGAACGGCACGGGCTCGGCGCGGACGAGCTTCGAGCGCGCAACCCGCGGCTCGTGTGCTGCTCGATCGGCGCATTCGGCGCGCGCGGCCCGTTGAGCGCGCAGCCCGGCTACGACCCGCTCCTCCAGGCCGCATCGGGGATCATGAGCGTCACCGGCGAGAACGACCGGCCGCCGGTACGGGTCGGCGTCTCCCTGATCGACCTCGGCACCGGGGTCTGGGCGGCGCTCGGCGTGGTCGCGGCGCTGTACGAGCGTGAGCGCACCGGCGCCGGCCGCACGCTCGAGGTCTCGCTCTACGAGACCGCGCTCTCGTTGCTCTCGTACCAGCTCGTCGGTTACCTCGGGACGGGTGTGGTGCCCGGTCGCGAGGGGAGCGCGTTCTCGCAGATCGCTCCGTATCAGGTCTTCCCGACCCGCGACGGCGAGCTGATGATCGTGGCCGGGAACGACAAGCTCTTCGCCGCGCTCTGCGACGTCCTCGGCCTGCCGGAGCTCACGAAGGATCCGCGCTTCCTCACGAACCCCGACCGGGTCGCAAACCGTCCCGCGCTGCTCGCGCTGCTCGAGGAGCGGACGAGGAAGCGGGGCTCGGCGGAGCTGCTCGACGCGCTCGTTGCGGCGGGCGTTCCAGTCTCACCCGTGCATGACGTCGGCGAGGCGGCCCATCATCCCCAGACGGAAGCGCTCGGCATCCTGCAGGCACTCGGGGATTTCGTCACGGTCGCGGCGCCACTCTCGGCCGACGGCGAGCGTGTCCGCCATCACGCGCCGCCGCCGGCACTCGGCGCGCACACCGAGGGGATCCTGAGCGAGCTGGGCTACGCCGAGGACGAGATCGCCGAGCTCGCAGGAGCGGGCGTCGTCCGCCTCGGCTGACGGAACCACAGGCGCCAGACGACGAACGCGCCGGCGAGCACCCGCCTCACGACGGTGGCCAGCTCCCGGCGCGGTGGACGTAGCCCTCCAGCGTTCGCCCGAGCACCTCCTCGAGCCACCGCGAGACGCCGACGAGCGCGTCGAGGTCGATGCCGGTCTCGACTCCCTCGCCCTCGAGCAGGTAGACGAGATCCTCCGTCGCGACGTTTCCGGTCGCGCGCGGCGAGAACGGACAGCCGCCGAGGCCGCCGACCGACGCGTCGAGGACGTGCGCGCCCGCCTCGAGCGCGGCGAGGCAGTTCGCGTAGCCGGTGTTGCGGGTGTTGTGGCCGTGAAAGCCGTCCGCCCGCGCCTGCTCGACGAGCGAGCGGACGGCCGAAGGCGTTGCAACGCCGATGGTGTCGGCGAGGACGACCTCGGCGCGACCCGCGAATCGCGCGGCGAGCTCGGCGACGACGCCAGGGTCGACCCGGCCCTCGAACGGGCAGCCGAAGGAGCACGAGATCGTCACCGTCGCCGGCGTTTCTCCCCCCGCAGCGAGGATCGCCTCGGCCCGATCGACGGCCTCGGCCAGCGTCGCGTTTCCGTTCCGGAGGTTGAAGGCCTCCGTCGCCGCGAAGGTCACGTTGACGCGGTCGAGCCCGGCAGCGGCGAACCGCTCCCAGCCGCGCTCGTTGAGGACGAGCCCCGATAGCTCGACTCCCTCGTGCCGCTCCACGCGCTCGACGACCTCTTCCGCATCCGCCATCTGCGGCACGCGGTCGGCGCGGACGAAGCTCACGGCCTCGATCCGCGGCACCCCGGCCGCCGCGAGGCGATCGACGAGCTCGGCACGGGTCTCGGGCGGCAGTACCTCGGGCTCGTTCTGAAGTCCGTCCCGCGGCCCGACGTCGCAGAGGATCACCCGCATCGCCCGAGCGTACTCCCCTGATTCCTTGTAACAGTCTGTTACAAGCGCGGTGGACCGGCTCAAACGGACGACTCGATCGTGAATTCAAGCCGTCTCCGGATCACCTAGTAACAGTCTGTTACGAGGTTGGACAGGTCCGCAGAGCGGGGCGAGGACGCCTAGCGGGTGCCGAGCTCCATCCCGAGCAGGCGCGGCAGTGCGGCGCTCGCGCGCGCGACGACGGGTGGCCGCCGCCCCTCCTCCTCGGCCGCCTCGCAGGCCATGATCGCCCAGCGGACTAGCCCGCCTCCGATCCGGCGGAACGGCTCCCCGGGGAGGCGCGGCACGGACCGGGTCGCGAGCGGCGAGCGCGTCCACTCGTCGTCCGCGCCGAGTGCAAGCGACGCGAGGATCCGGCCGCCGAGCCAGGCCGGGCCCACGCCGTGCCCCGAATACCCGGCGCCGTAGTGGATTCGCGTGCCCGGCTTCGTCCGGAAGAACGGCAGGTGATCCGCGGAGACGTCGATCGGCCCGCCCCATGCCCGCTCGACCCGGGCGCCGGCGAGCCCCGGCAGCAGCCGCCGCAAACCCGCCTCCGCACGCGCTGCCGTCGGGAGGTCACGCGAGAAGCGGTCGTCGATGCGGCCTCCGAACCCGATCGGCCCGGTCCCGCTGCCCATCAGCACGCGGCCGTCGTTCGTCGTGCGGAAGTAATGGAGGAACATCCGCCCGTCGATGATCGCCTCGCCCCCGGTCCAGCCGATCTCGGCGAGCAGCTCGGGCACGGGTTCCGTGAGGACCACGTACGAGCCGAAGTTCGTCAGGTTGCGCGAGGCCGGGTTCCATCCCGTCAAAGCCGCGTTCGTCGCGAGCACGACCTCCGGCGCACGGAGGATCCCGCCCGGCGTCTCGAGCTCGCCCTCGCGCACCGCGGTGACCGGCGTTCCCTCGTGCAGCGTGACTCCGGCATCGAGCACCGCCCGCCGCAGTGCCCGCACGAGCAGGCCGGGATGGACGGTCGCGCACTCGGGAAAGAAGACGCCGTCGCGGAAGACCGGCGAGGAGACGCGCTCCGCGACTTCCGCCGTAGTGAGGGGGACTGCCTGGTCGGGGCGACCCACGCGCGCGGCCGCCGCTACCGCGTTCTCGATCCCACCATCCTGGGTCGGGGCGGCCGACACCTCGAGCATCCCGGCCTCGCGCAGCCAGATGTCCTCCCCGCGCCTCTCGGCCCACGCGCGAATTCCCGGGATGATCTGCTCGCCCGCGACGGCGAGCTTCAGCGACCGCTCCTCGCCGAGCACCGGAAGGACCGACGGGAGCGACGCCCAGTAGCCATGGACGAAGCCGCCGTTGCGCCCGCTCGGCCCGTGCCCGCAGATCTCCGCCTCGAGCAGCGTCACACGCAGCTCGGGAGCGCGCTCGCGCAGCGCAAGCGCGGTCCACAGCCCGGTGTATCCGCCGCCGACGATCGCCACGTCCGCGCTCGCATCACCCTCGAGCACCGGCGCAGGCGCCGGATTGCCCTCCCGAATCAGCGCGTCCTCGAGCCACCACGACGGCAGCCGGGGCTCGACCGAGAGCCGGCTCACGCCGTCTTCGCGCGCCGGGTCTGGATCAGCACGTTGGCAAGTGCGCCCGAGATGGCGATCACGAAGATCGCCGTACCGATCACGTTCACCTGAGGCGGCGCGCCGATCCGCGCGGCGCCCCATACGTAGATCGGGAACGTCACAGACGAGCCCGCATTGAAGTAGGTCACGACGAAGTCGTCGACCGAGATGGCGAAGCACAGGAGGTATGCCGCCAGGATCGCCGGCATGATCATCGGGAACGTCACCTTCCGGAACGTCGTCAACTCGTTCGCGCCGAGGTCCATCGCGGCCTCTTCCAGGTGACGGTCGAAGCCGATCAGCCGCGCTTTCACTGTCACGACCGCGAAGCTGATACAGAACATCACGTGCGCGATCAGGATCGTCCAGAAGCCGAACGTGACGAAAGTGAAGTGCAAGAAGAGGGTCAGGAGCGAGGCGCCGAGGACGATCTCCGGGGTCGAGAGCGGCAGGAAGATCAGGATGTTCGTCGCCCCCCGTGTGCGGAAGGTGTAGCGGACGAGCGCGAGCGCGATCATCGTGCCTAACGCGGTCGCTATGAGACTCGCGATGAGGGCGATCTCCAGCGACAGGACGATCGCGCTCTGGATCCCGGGGACCCCGTTCCAGTAGCGCCAGTTGTCCCACGTGAAGCCATACCAGGTGTAGTTGAACTTCCCCGGCGGGTTGTTGAACGAGAAGAGCGCGACCACCACGATCGGCAGCATCAGGTAGGCGAAGAAGAGAGCCGAGTAGAGAGTCAGGACATGCCGCTTCACGAACGCCCAGTACCGCAGCGGGCGGCTTCGGCGGGAGTGACTGCGGTCGACGGCGGCGGCGCTCAAACCGCTGTCCCTGTCAGCTGCTCGCTACCGACGACGCGCGAGTAGGCCACTACGAAGACGAGGATCGCGGCCATCAGGACGAATGACATCGAAGCGGCAGCCGGATAGTCGGTGAGCTCGAGGAACTTCGACTCGATCACGTTGCCGATCATGTGGTTGTTGGGACCGCCCAAGAGTTGCGCGTTGATGAAGTCGCCCGCAGCCGGGATGAACGTCAACAGCGTCCCCGCGACCACGCCCGGCAGTGAGAGCGGCAGCGTCACGCGCAGGAATGCGTGAAGCTTGCTGGCGTAGAGGTCCTCGGCCGCCTCGATCAGCCGCGGGTCGACCTGCTCGAGCGAGACGTACAAGGGCAAGGCCATGAAGGGCAGGAAGTTGTAGGTGATGCCGGCGACGACAGCCGTGCCGGTGGCGAGCAGCCTGCCGCTGCTACCGAGGACGTGGAGGTGCTGCAGCGTGTTCACGACGAACCCGTGGTCGGACAGGATCGTCTGCCAGGCGAGCGTCCGGATCAGGTAGGTGACGAAGAATGGCGCGACGATGAAGAGGAGGAGCAGGTTCTTCCAGCGGCCGCCGCGGAAGGCGATCCAGTACGCCACCGGGTAGCTGACGATGAGTGCAATCGACGTCGCCAGCCCTGCATACTCGAGCGACCGGACGAATTGCGGGCTGTAGTCACGGATCGCACTCGAGTAGTTCCCCCACGCCCACGTGAAGGAGTAGACGAGGTCTACATTCCCCGTCTCGAGCGACTGGTACGCGAGAAAGCCCAGCGGCACGACGAAGAACAGCGCCAGCCACAGGATTCCCGGCGCGAGCAGCAGGTAGGGCGTCAGCCCCCTATGGCGGTGCAGGATGCCCAGTTCGCTACCCCGAGATCAGGTTGTTCCAGTCGGTCAGGTACTTCTCGTTGTTCAGCGCCGCGTTGTCGAAGATCTTGACGCTGTTGAGCATCTGGTCCGTCGGGAAGATGAGCGTGTTCTTCGCCACGGCGGGGTTGACCTTGGCGGCCCAGGCACCGGCGCCCTTCACCGGCGGGATGTAGTAGATGCCGGTGATGTTCTTCTTCGGATCGCCGGCTTCCATCGCGCCCTGAACCTTGGGGTCGTAGACGTAGTTCATGTAGACGGAGGCGGTGTAGACGTCGCCGCCCTTCGGGATCAGCATGTTGTCCGTCCAGAGGGCTCCGCCGTCCTTCGGGACGTTCCAGTGGAGGTGATCGTTCCCGATCTGCGCGATGTCGCCCGACCACGACATGGCGGCGGCGAGGTCGCCCTTGACGAGCGGCGGTAGGTAGTCGTTGCCGGTGAAGGCGCGGATCTGGTGGTTCTGCGCAGCCTTCTTGATGCGGTTGAAGGCGGCGTTGAAGGCCTTGTCCGTGACCTTGGTCGGGTCGTCGCCGTTCGCCAGCATCACGCAGGTGAGCGCGTCTCCCATCGAGTTGAGGCAGGTGACCTTTCCCTTCAGCTTCGGGTTCTCGAGGAGATCGTCGACGGACAAGACCGGGTCGGTCAGCGTGTCGTTGTAGGCGATGCCCGTCATGCCCGACTGCCACGGCAGCGTGTAGTCGCGGTGGGGATCGAAGCTCGGATGGCGCTGCACGTCGACGAGGTTCTTGATGTTCGGAATCGCACTCTTGTCGAGCTTCGCCGCCCATCCCTTCTTCAGCATCAGCCCGAGGTAGCGGTCGTTGTCGGTGAGCACGATGATGTCGCGGCCGATCGACTCCCCGCGACTCAGCTGGCCCTGGATCTTCCCGAAGAAGCCCGCGTTGTCGTTGATGTCCTGGATGTAGTCGACCTCGCACTCCGTATTTCTTGGTGGAAGTCCACCAGCGACGGGAACGTCCCGGACTTCTTGACGACGTCGATGTAGGCCGGCCAGTTGGAGAAGTGCAGCGATCTTGGCGAGCTCTGTGCGACGTCGTGCCGCCGCCACCGCCTCCGCCGCCTCCGCCACCACAGGCTGCGAGAAGTCCGGGAACGGTGAGGATCGAGCCGCTCGCCGCCGCGCGGCGAAGGAAGACTCTCCGTGAGATGCGATCGGTCATTGGGCGCCCTCCTCGGCGTCGACGACGAACGTGCTGTCTGGGCTCCAGCTGAGCGTCAGTCGCTCACCTGTCGCTACCTGGCTGCCGGTGCGGTCGTTCTGGACGTACACGGTCACGGGACCGGCGGGTGTGTCGAGGATGTACTGCGTCGAGACCCCGATGTAGGCGCTCTCGGTCACGGTGCCGGCGAGCGAGTTCGCCTCTCCTCCTCCGATGCGGAGCTTCTCGGGACGGACGCCGATCCACACCGTTCCGGTTCGTCCGGCGAGCACCTCGCGCGGCACCTGAACGGCCGTGCCGTCGGCCAGCTTGACGCTGTCCGTCGCCGGCGATCGTGCCCTCGAGCAGATTCGAGACGCCGAGGAAGCCGGCCACGAACGCCGTCCTGGGGTGTTCGTACAGCTCGCTCGGAGCGCCGAGCTGCTCGATGTGGCCGCCGTTCATGATCACGATCCGGTCGGCCATGGTCATGGCCTCCTCCTGATCGTGCGTGACGTGGACGAATGTGATCCCGACCTCGTGCTGGATCCTCTTCAGCTCGAGCTGCATCTCCTTGCGCAGCTTGAGGTCGAGCGCGCCGAGCGGCTCGTCGAGGAGGAGCACGCGCGGGCGATTCACGAGCGCGCGGGCCAGCGCGATCCGCTGCTGCTGTCCGCCGGAGAGCTGCCGGGGCTTGCGCTTTTCGAGCCCGGCGAGACCGACGAGCTCGAGCGACTCGATCACGCGCTGCCTGAGGTCGCCGCCCTTCACGCCCCGGCGGCGCAGCCCGAAGGCGACGTTCTCGAAGATCGAGAGGTGCGGGAAGAGCGCGTACGACTGGAAGACCGTGTTCACGTCGCGCTTGTACGGCGGCAGCGGAGCGACGTCGACGCCGCCCAGCTCGATCCGGCCCTCGGTCGGCTCCTCGAAGCCGCCGATCATCCGCAGCGTCGTCGTCTTGCCGCAGCCCGAGGGGCCGAGCAGGGCGAAGAAGTGGCCGCGGTCGATGTCGAGCGAGATGGCGTCGACCGCGACGACGTCGTCGAACCGCTTCGTCAGCCCGATCAGGCGGATGTCGTACTCGGCGCTTGCCTCCGGAGCCGCGGGCGGTGGAGCCGCCTCGACGGTCACCGGATCTGCTCCCATGCCTCGGCGAGCGTCTCCCCCAGGATCCCCGTCATCTCGTCGAACTCTGCCTGAGTTGCGACCAGCGGGGGCGAGATCTGCACCACCGGGTCGCCGCGGTCGTCGGCCCGGCAGATGAGCCCCCGCTCGAACAGCTTCGGCGAGAGGAACCCGCGCAGCAGCGTCTCGCACTCCTCTTCGCTGAACGTCTCGCGCGTCTCCTTGTCCTTGACGAGCTCGAGCGCGTAGAAGTAGCCCGTACCACGCAGGTCGCCCACGATCGGCAGGTCGAGCAGCTGGCCGAGCGTGTTGCGGAACGCGTCCTCGTTCGAGAGGACGTGCTCCATGATCCGCTCCCGCTTCATGATCTCGATGTTCTTGAGCGCGATCGCGCTCATCACGGGATGACCGCCGAACGTGATCCCGTGTGAGTACATCGACGTGTCGTGCAGGAACGGCTCCATGACCCGGTCGGTGGTGACGACGGCGCCGATCGCCGCGTACGAGGAGGAGAGGCCCTTCGCGCACGTGACGATGTCCGGCCGGATGTCGTAGCGCTCCGAGGCGAACCAGTGGCCGACCCGGCCGAATGCCGGTGATCACCTCGTCGGCCGAGAGGAGGATGTCGTAGCGGTCGCAGAGCTCCCGCACCCCGCGCCAGTAGCCGGCCGGCGCGACGAATGAGCCGCCCGCGTTCTGGATGGGCTCCATGTGCACCAGGCAGACCGTCTCCGGCCCCATCGAGATGATCGTTCGCTCCAGCTCATCGATCAGGAACGCCGTGAACTGCTCCTCCGTCTCGTCCGGCGGCCGGTGGTAGCGATTCGTATTCGAGACGTGCCGCACCTCCGGAACGAGCGGCTCGAAGGGAACGCGCAACGAGGCGATGCCGTTGATCGAGAGAGCGCCGAAGGTCGTGCCGTGGTACGCAACCTCGCGCGCAATCGCCTTGTAGCGGCGCCCAGGCGGCGAGGCGAGGTGCTCGTCGTGGCGGATCTCGGCGTCGAGCCTGCCGGCATCCGTGTGCACTCGCTTCGTGCCGCGCGCCTGGTAGTACTGGCGCGCGAGCTTCCACGCCGGCTTCGACCGCTTCCGAGCCGCCGTTCACGAAGAAGACACGGTTGAGGTCGCCGGGCGCGAGCGAGGCAATCTCGCTCGCGAGCTCGATCGCACGCGGATGGGCGTACGACCAGTTCGTGTAGAAGGGGAGCTCGCGCATCTGCTCGAGCGCCGCCTGGCCGATCTCCTCGCCGTAGCCGTAGCCGAGGTTGACCGAGAAGAGCCCCGCGAGCGCATCGAGGTACCGCTTGCCGTGCGCGTCCTCGAGGTAGCAACCGTCGCCGCGCACGATGATCGGCGGGTCGTACCCGCCCATGCGCGTGAAGTGGAGCCAGAGGTGGTCGTTGGCCATCCGCCCGAGCTCCTCTGCGGACCTCGCGCTCTGCGTGATGCTCATCTCGTTGTTTCCTCCTTTGGCATTCCACTCCCCCAGTCGTAGAGCTGCTTCCACATCTCCAGGTACACGAAGGTCTCGGTCGAGACGACGTCCGGCAGCGAGCGGAGCCGGCTCGTCAGGTCGAGCAGGTGACGCCGGTCGGTGGCCACGATTTCGACGACGAGGTCGAACTGCCCTGCCGTCGCGATGACGTAGTCCGGCCTCGGGCCAGCGCGCGATCGCGTCGGCTGCCTTCTCGGGCGAGCCGGACGTCTTGACGCCGACGAGCGCCTGCTCGTAGCCGAGCCCGAGCGGGTTGGTGACGGCGACGACCTGCAGGATCCCCTCGGCCGTCAGCCGTCCGTAGCGGGCGCGGACGGTCGCCTCCGAGACGCCCACCCGCGCGGCGATGGCCCGGAACGACTCGCGTCCGTTCGCCTGTAGCGCCTCGATGATTCCGCGGTCGAGCTCGTCGGTCCTGCGCGCAGGAGCGACCGGGCCGCGCTCACCGCTCGGGGGGAAGTTGAGCGGTTGAACGTCATCGCTGCGCATCGCGCAGGATTCCTACCATTCTGCCGCGCATTTCGCTACCCGGAAGGCGCTCGACCGGTGGTTCGCGCGGGGGTTGACGACAGCCGCTGCCCGGCCTACGCTGCTTCCGTCCCGTTTCCGGCGAGAGGAGGCTCGAACAAATGACGGTGCCCTGTGCCTCCTCGGTCTTCCTGACCTAGCGCCGGGCGCTCCTTCTGTGGGACGCGTACGGCGTCCCATCTCTCGTGAAGGAGCTTGCGTTGCCTGGATTTGCTTTGGACGAGCTCGGTTGGAACGACGAGCTCGCCGAAAACCTAGGGCCCGGACTGGTGCCGGGCCGCGTCGCCGCCGCGCACCGCGGCGCGTTCGACGTCTGGACGGCGAACGGCGCCGTCCGTTCCCGCCTGCCCGGGCGGGCGCTCCACGAGGGCCTCGACGTAGGGGTCGGCGACTGGGTCGGTCTCGGAGACGGCCTGATCCGGACTGTGCTGCCGCGGCGCAGCGCGATCGTCCGCAACGCCGCCGGCCTGACCACCACCGCGCAGACACTTGCCGCGAACGTCGACGTCGCGTTCGTCATGTCCTCGCTCGGGCCCGACCTCGAGCCCCGCCGCATCGAGCGCTATCTCGTCACGATCTGGGAGAGCGGCGCGAACCCCGAGATCGTGCTCACGAAGGCGGACCGGCTCGACGACCCGTGGCCGCTCGTTGACCAGGTCGAGGCGGTCGCGATCGGCGTCCCGGTGCACGTCGTCTCGGCCGTGACGGGCCAGGGCTGCGACGCCCTCCGTGCGCGGGTTCCCGCCGGCGCGACGGCCGTCATGCTCGGTTCCTCGGGCGTCGGCAAGTCGACGCTGGTGAACCGCTGGCTCGGCGAGGAGGTGATGGCCACGCGCGAGACGCGTTCCGACGACGACGAGGGACAGCACACGACGACGCACCGCCAGCTGCTGACGCTGCCCGGCGGCGGGCTCGTGATCGACACACCCGGCCTCCGCGAGCTTCAGCTCTGGGACGTCGGCGCCGCGAGCCTCGACGCGGCCTTCGCGGACGTGGAGGAGCTCGCCGCGGACTGCCGCTTCGGCGACTGCACGCACGAGCACGAGCCCGGCTGCGCCGTCCTCGGAGCGGTCGAATCCGGGGAGCTGCCGCGCGAGCGCCTGCACAGCTGGCGGAAGCTCCAGCGAGAGCTGTTCGCGATCGCGATGCGGCACGACGCGTTGCTCCGGAAGCAGGAGGTGCGCAAGTGGAAGCTGCGGGCGCGCGAGGCGCACACGAGGACGAGGCTGCGCTGAGGGGTCCCTACATCTTCATGCCGTGACAACCGCCCAGGTGCTTGGCCATGCCGGCGACGCTCAGCGGACAGGTGTCGGTGAGGAAGCCGGTGACCCGATGCGTGAGCCAGCTGTGCATCGACCGCCGCTCGGCCGGCGAGAGCGGCCGGTGGGCGAGCAGCGTGAGCCTGACGGTGGCGGCACGGACGAGGTAGGTCGTGAGCTTCGCCGCGGACCGCCCGGACGTCGCGTCCGCGACCTCGGCGATCGTCTGTCCGCTCTTCATGTCGTGCCGGAGAGTGGCGGCGTCGACCCCGAGATAGAAGGCCGAGGCACGGACGAATCCGGGCTGCGTGAGGCGGAGCGGCGGAGCATGCAGAGGCGCTTTCGCGCTGCTGCCGTGGCTGGTCGCCGCGAGGGCCGCTCCGGCTCCACCTCCTGCCACCAGCAGCGCCGCGGTGCCCGCGAGGAGCTTCCGCTTGAGGCTCACGACACGAGTATGACGCCGCGTGCGCGGCTGCGCTACTCGGGACGAGGCGCGGCCGCTGCAACCTCGGGCGGCGCGTCGGAGTGCTTCGCCCGGAAGTCGTCGACGAACATCTGCGCGAGCTCGCGCGCCTTACGGTCGTAGGCCTCTGGATCGGCCCACGTCGAGCGCGGATCGAGCAGCGACCCGTCGACTCCCGGCGCGGTCACCGGAACCCGGAAGCCGAAGACCGGATCCTCCCGGAACTCAACGCCCGCGAGCTCGCCCGAGAGCACCGCATCGAGCAACGCGCGCGTCGCCTGGATCGGCATTCGGTGGCCCTCGCCGAACGGGCCGCCCGTCCAGCCGGTGTTGATCAGCCACATCGTCGCGTCGTGGCGCTCGAGCTTCTCACCGAGCAGCTTCGCGTACACGGTCGGCGGTTGCGGTAGGAACGGTGCGCCGAAGCAGGTCGAGAACGTCGGCTGCGGCTCGGTGACACCGAGCTCCGTGCCGGCGAGCTTCGACGTGTAGCCGGCGAGGAAGAAGAAGAGCGCCTGCTCCCGGCTGAGGCGGGCGATCGGCGGCAGGATCCCGAACGCGTCGGCGGCGAGGAAGATCACGGAGCGCGGATGCCCCGCGCGGCGCGAAGGCAGCGCGTTCGCGATCCGCTCGAGCTTGTACGCCGCGCGCGTGTTCTCGGTCTTGGAGGCGTCGTCGAGATCGAGCACGCCCCGCTCGTCGACGGCGACGTTCTCGAGGACGGTGCCGAAGCTGTGCACCGCGCTCCAGATCTCAGGCTC
Organism: uncultured Actinomycetes bacterium; assembly: GCA_963790845.1. GTDB lineage: Bacteria > Actinomycetota > Thermoleophilia > Gaiellales > Gaiellaceae > Palsa-739. The sequence continues at coordinate 47,933 of CAWBQC010000013.1, forward strand.
GGCGTCCTCCGAGAGCCGGATCGTCTTCGCATAGCAGCCGCCCTCGAAGTTGAAGACGCCCTCGTCGCCCCAGCCGTGCTCGTCGTCCCCGATCAGCAGCCGCTCGGGATCGGCCGAGAGCGTCGTCTTCCCCGTGCCGGAGAGCCCGAAGAAGATCGCGACGTCCTTCTCGTCCCGCGAGACGTTCGCCGAGCAGTGCATCGGCATGACGCCGTCGAGCGGCAGCCGGTCGTTCATCAGCGTGAAGACGGACTTCTTGATCTCGCCGCCGTAGAACGTGCCGCCGATCAGGATCTCGCCGCGCGACGGATGGAGGCAGACGAACACGCCGGTGCGGGTGCCGTCCCGCTCGGGCTCGGCCTCGACCTCGGGCTCGTGTAGGACGAGCACGTCTGGCTCGAAGTCCTCCGCGTCGGCCGGCTCGAACATCGTCTTCGCGAAGAGCGCGTGGTAGGGGTGCGCGGTGAGGATGCGCACCGAAAGGCGATGTTTCGGGTCGGCGCCGCAGTAGGCGTCGATCACGTAGATGTCGCGCGTCTCGAGAAGCCCGGTGACCTTCCCGCGCAACCCGTCGAAGTGCTCCTCGGAGATCTCGGCGTTGACGTCGCTCCACCAGATCCGATCCTCCGAGCCCGGCTCGCGCACGATGTACTTGTCCTTAGGCGAGCGGCCGGTGAAGCGGCCGGTGTCGACGACGAGCGGCCCATCCTCGGCGATCACTCCCTCACCGCGATCGATTGCCGCGGTGTAGAGCTGTGACGTCGTCGGATTGCGGAACACGCGTCCACCGACGCGCAGCCCATGGACGG
>CAWBQC010000014.1:0-28309 GCA_963790845.1 uncultured Actinomycetes bacterium
TCTCGGACGTCGGTGCGGCGGTGCTCGATGTGGACGACAGTAGGCAGCGCCGGTGACAGGACGACCCGACCGGCGGGACGTGTGGACGGTGGAGGAGGATCGACAGGCGATGCGACCGCCCGACACCATGCCTCGCGACAACCATGTGCACACCCGGTGGTCGTGGGACACCCAGGACTCCTCGACGATGCGCCGGGCATGCGAGCGCGCCGTTCAGCTAGGCCTGCCGGCGATCGCCTTCACCGAACACCTGGACTTCACGGTCTGGCACGAGGACGACGCGGCGACGTCACAGGGGCTCATCGATCGGCACCCGGCCCACCAGTTGCCGATCGACGTCGAGGGTACTTCGCCGACCTAGAGGAGTGCCGGGACCGCTTCCCCGACCTGCGCATCTGGTCCGGGGTCGAGACCGGCGAGCCGCATCTGTTCGCCGCCAGCGTCGCCCCCACCTGAGCACGTCACCGGTCGACCGGGTGCCGGGTCGCTGCACTCGCTGGACCTCGACGGCCGGCTGGTCGGCGTCGGCCGGCTGCTCTGGTCCGAACTGGACGGCACGATGCGGCGCTACCTCGGCGAGCTGGTCAGGATGATCGAGAGCAGCGACGTGTTCCAGGTGCTCGCGCACTGCGACTTCCCGCGCCGGTACTGGCCCGACGGCCGCGACCGGTACGTCGAGAAGTCGTTCGAGGAGGAATACCGCGCGGTCTTCCGGGCTTGCGCCTTGACTGGTCGGGCGCTCGAGGTCAACACCACCAGCCCACTGGCCTCTGGTCGACCAGGTGCGCTGGTTCCACGAGGAGGGCGGCGTAGGCGGTCAGCTTCGGCAGCGACGCACACCAGCCTGCTGCCGTCGGCCAGCACTTCGACCTCGCCGTCGACGTCGTCGAGGCGGCCGGCTTCCGGCCCGGCCGCGACCGGTTCGACTTCTGGCGTCGCTGACCGCCGGATCCCTCCCGCTTCACTCCGACATCGCGCGCGGCTTCATCCGTTGCGAGGTCGTGCGCTGGGACGATCTCGTCGCGGCCGGCGGGCATGCCGAAGCTGCGCGGGCCGGCAAGCAGCGCCTGGAAGGAAAGACCTACGTCGTCGAGGACGGCGACGTCCTGAACGTGCGATTCAACGTATGACGCGTGTGGTTTTTGTCGGCGCTCACGCTCCGCTTGCGGCGGCACTGCGAGGCGGCGCCTTTGCGGGCCCGCCTCCTGAGGAGGCAGTCGCCGAGGCGATCGAGGAGCTCGACGTTCCGTCTCCGCCGCGTGTCGACGCGCCGGCAGCGGACGACCTGATCGTCGACACGGGCGATTGGAACCTCCCCGACCCGGTCGGCCTCTGCCTCGAGGAGCTGCGCGAGTTGCGCGCCGTGATCGAGCAGAAGGTCTCTAGCCTGCCGATATGAGCGCCACACCGGCCAGCGCGACTGCGACGCCGGCGAGCTGAGGCCGGGCTATCCGCTCCGCGAGCAGGACGCGCGCGAGCACGACGAGCACGACGGGGTACAGCGATCCGAGCACCGAGACGACGCTGATCAGCCCGCGCCGCGCCGCTGCGCCGTAGAGCAGGTTCGCCCCGGTGTCGAAGAGCCCCGCCGCGACGAGGATCGGAAGTGTCGCGCGTAATCGTGCTGCCGACGGGCGGAGGAGCAGAGCCGCGACGCACACAATCGGGACGACGGTGAGGCGCAGCGTCAGCGTCCCCCAGACGACGCCGGCCTGCGAAACGCGGTTGAGGCCGAGGATCGCCGAGCCGAAGCCGAGTGCCGCGAGGAGCGAGAGCCCGACGCCCGTTGCGAGCCTGCGGCCCGCTCCCTCGGGCAGGGGTTCGAGCGAGGCCGCGACGACGCCGCCGACCGCCACGACGATGCCGACTCCCTGTAGGACGGAGGGATGCTCGCCGCGGGCAAGCCCGTACGCGACCGGAACGATCGCGCCGGTCGCGGAGATCGGTCCGACGATCCCCATCGTCCCCACCGCGAGCGCGCGGTAGAAGGCGCCGAGGCCGACGGCGCCCATGGCGCCGCCGAACGCACCCCACGCGAGCTCGCGGCGCGGAGGGTGTATGCGGCTGGGTAGCGAGCGCCAGCGTCCCGACGAGCGCCAGCCCCGCCGCCTGCGAGACGACGAGCACCCACACGACCTGCACGCGACGCGTGCCGATCCCGCCGCCGAAGTCGGCGATGCCCCATGACAGGCTCGCGGCAAGCGCGAGAGCGACGCCGATCAATCCGGCACGGGGCGGGTTGCGGCAACCGCGTCGAGCTGATTCGCGTGGTAGAGAACGGCCGCTTCGGCGGTGCGGGCGGCGCGGGCGTCATGATGGCAGGCAACCGCGTGCAGCAGCTCCGCGGGAGCCTCCAGCCCCTCGAGGAGGCGAAGCCCGAGGTGGACGTGGCCGAGCAGCCGGCCTTCCTCCGTCGGGGCGAAGACCGGCGGGCGGCCGAGCTCGCGCGTCCGTCCGACGTCGTGGACGAGAGCGGCGGCGATCAGCAGATCGCCGCGCAGGCGCGGATGGATCTGGATCAGCTCGCGGCAGAGGGTCGCCACGCCGACCGTGTGCTCGAGCAGGCCGCCCGCGTAGGAGTGATGGCCGTCCGGAGTTGCCGGATACGAGCGCAGCGGCGTCTCGGCGAGAGCCCGCGAGACGACGCTCCGAAGCGCCTCGTCGTGTACCTCGGCGACGAGGAACTCGAGGAATCCCTCGAGCTCGTCGGCATCTCGGCGCAGGCCGGGCGTCAGCCCCGCCGGGTCGACGTCCTCCGCGGGCTCGAGCGTCCGCACCTCGACCTGGAGCTTGTTGCGGAATCGCTCGACGCGTCCGAGCACGCGGATCGCGTCGCCCGTCTCGAACCGTCCGTCGAGCAGCTCCACGTCGTTCCAGACCCGCGCGCCGATCCGGCCGCTGGGGTCGACGAGCTCGAGCGCGAGGTACGACGAGCCGTTGCGCGTCCGCAGCCGCTCCTTTCGCGCGACCGCGTAAACGCCCTCGACTGTGCGGTTTTCCTCGAGCTCGGCGATCGTCGTCACAGGGGGAGTTTCGCATGGCGGGGTAACGGGGACCGTGGCGTGGATGGCGGTTGCATTGCGCCAGAGCAGGCGGTTCGCCGCCCCAAGCCCTGTCACCCGCTACTGGCTCGCCAACTGCATCGGCTTCTCGCTCTCGGGTGGTGGTCGTGGCACGGTCGAGCGGATCCTCGCGGATGACAACCCGTACGACCCCTCGTTGCTGGAGGTGCGTATGGGCCGACGCCGCGTGCGGCGGGTTCCGACCTCGGCGGTGATTGCCGTGGTGCCGGCCGACCAGGTGCTCGTCGTCGATCATCGCCGTCGCTCCTTCATGCCGGACCGGCGGCGGAACGTGAGCCTGCGGCTGCGCTGGGGTGCCCGCGTGCTGCGGCGTGTTCTCGTCGTCGGAATCGGGATCCTCGCGGCGCTCACGGCGGACGCGCTGCGGTTCGGCCGCCGTGCGTGGGCAGAGGGCTCGCCGGTCGTGGCGCGTACGAGCCGACGCGGCGGTAGGGAGGCCGCCCGGTTGGTACGGTCAGTGCCGTGGCAGTCGTACGGCCGTTCCGCCCGCTCCGCTACGACACGGCTGTCGCGGGACCTCTCTCGTCGCTCGTCGCGCCGCCGTACGACGTCATCGGGCCGGAGGAGCGAGAAGAGCTCCGCGGACGAAACGCCTTCAACGTCGTCCACCTGACCCTGCCCGACTCCGAGGGCGAGGCGGCTGCGAGCCTCGCGGAGTGGCAAGAGCAGGGCGTTCTCGTGCGCGATGCCGAGCCGGCCTGCTGGTGGCTCGTGCAGGAGTACGTCGGGCCGGACGGCGTCGCCCGGCGTCGTGAGGGCTTCGTCGCCGCGCTCCGGCTCGAGCCGTACTCGAAGCGCGTCGTCCTGCCGCACGAGCGTACGCACGCCGGGCCGAAGGAGGGCCGCCTACGTCTGCTTCGCGCCACCCGCACCCAGCTCGAGCCGCTGTTCTTCCTCTGGGACGGCACGATCGAGCTCGACGGCCTCGGCGAGCCCGACCTGCAGAGCGGCGGGGACAGCCTGTGGCGGCTCGACGCCGAGTTCAGCGCCGCGCTCGTGGAGGAGCTCGCCGAAGCGGAGCTGCTGATCGCGGACGGCCATCACCGCTACGAGACGGCTCTCTCCTTCCACCAGGAGGACGGAACCGAGGCGTCTGCCTGGCTGCTTGCGGTGATCGTCCCGACGGGACAGGAGGGGTTGACGATCTTCCCCACCCATCGCATCGCGGAGAGCGCGGGCGCAGCCTCGGGAACGCCGATCGACCCTCCCGGCAACGGGCTCCCGGGCCCGGTGCTCTATCGCGCGGGCCGCTACGAGCTGCTGGCCGGCGAGGGGTCCGATCCGGAGGTCGTCGAACACGCCGCGCCGAGAGGGGTCAGCTACACGCCGCAGCGTGAAGAGGCGATTGCAGCCGTGGATCGCGGCGAGGCCGAGGCGGCATTCCTCCTCCGCCCGACGCGCATCGAGGACGTCTGGGAGGTCGCGCGCCGCGGCGACGTGATGCCGCAGAAGAGCACGTTCTTCTATCCGAAGCTCACCTCCGGCTTGCTGCTGCTTCCGCTTGACTGACTGGCTGGAGCTGTGCCGCGCGGCGGTCGCCGACGTCGACGCGGTGCTCGAGCGGCTGCCCACGCGCGCCGAGCGCGAGCCCGTCGTAGGGGAGGGTCTCGGCGGTGACGACACGACGGCGATCGACCAGGCGGCGGAGGAGGCGATCCTCGCCCGCGTGCGCGAGGCGGCGGGCGCAGATCGTCTCGGAGGAGGTCGGCCGTCTGGGCGCCGATGCGCTGCCGCTGCTCGTCGTCGATCCGATCGACGGCTCGCTCAACGCGAAACGCGGCATCCCCTTCTTCTCGCTCTCGATCGCCGTTGCGGAGGGCGAGACGATGGACGACGTCGTGTTCGGCTTCGTGCACGACTTCGGCTCGCGGCGAGGAGTGGACGGCGCGGCGGGGAGAAGGTGCGTGGCTGAACGGGGAGCCGCTCGGCGCGGTGCGGCCGAAGGACGAGGTCGAGATCCTCTCCTTCGAGGCGACCCTGACGTCGCTCGTCGCCCGTGACGCGCCGAAGGTGGCCGATCTCGCCTACCGGCTTCGGATCATGGGCTCGCTCGCCCTGTCGTTCTGCCATCTCGCGGCCGGCCGTGTCGATGCCGTCTGCTCACTGAAGCCGGCGCGCTCGGTGGACATCGCCGCGGCGCAGCTCCTCTGCCGCGAAGTGGGTCTCGCCGTCGACCTCTTCGACGTCGCCGAGCCGTTCGGCGCCGCTCCGCTCGATCTCGAAGGGCGTTCGCGCGTCGTCGCTGCGGGCACGCCGGACGTATGCACGCGAATCGCACACGCCCTGTCCGCATAGGGCTCTCCGGCTGGAACTACGCGCACTGGCGCAACGGCGTCTTCTACCCGCCACGACTGCCGGCGTCGCGCTGGCTCGAGTTCTACGCCGAGCGCTTCGAGACCGTGGAGGTGAACTCCACCTTCTACCGGCTGCCTCGCCGCGATGCGGTTGCGCGCTGGGTCGAAGGGACGCCCGAGGGCTTCCTCTTCGCGGTCAAGGCGTCGCGCTATCTCACACACGTCAAGCGCCTGCGGGAGCTCGGGCCGGGGCTCGAACGGTTCCTCGAGCGAATCGAGCCGTTGCTCGGCTCCCCCAAGCTCGGGCCGCTGCTCTGGCAGCTGCCCCCCACCTTCCGGCGAGATGACGACCGGCTCGCGGACGCGCTCGCCCGGCTGCCGCTCGGGCTGCGCCACTGCATCGAGTTCCGCCATCCGTCCTGGTTCGTCCGGGAGACGTACGCGCTGCTGCGTGAGCACGGGGTCGCGCTCGCGATCGGCGATCGGCCGCAGGTGAACGCCTTTCAGACGCACGAGCTGACCGCAGACTGGACGTACGTCCGCTTCCACGGCGGCACGCGCGGGCGGCGGGGCAACTACAGCAAAGCGAGCTGCGCGAGTGGGCGGCGCAGCTACGCGAGTGGAGCCGGACGCGCGAGGTCTACGCGTATTTCAACAACGACTGGGAGGGGTTCGCGCCGCGCAATGCGGCGCTGTTGAAGCGGTTCCTTCAGGGCTAGCGCGGCACGGATGCGGTCGGCCGCGACGTGGCCGCCTTGCTGCCCGCGGCGTTGGTCGCGGTGATGCGGACGCGGAGCCTGTGCCGTGCATCGCGCTTCGCAAGCTTGTACTTCGCGTGGGTTGCGCCCTTGATAGCCGCGCACGCTCCGCCGTGCTTGTTGCACCGGAGCCACCGGTAGCGATAGCTCGTCGGCGAGTCGCTCCACGAGCCGCGGCTTGCGGAGAGCTTCCGTCCCACCCGCACGCGGCCGGAGATGTGCGGCGCCTTCGTCGCGGCGGGAACGCCGACGACGACGACGGTGTGCGTGGAGAGTGCTGTGGCATTCCCCGCGGCGTTCGAGGCCGCGACGCGGGAGACCAGCGTGGAACCGCGATCTGCGGTCGTCGCCACATACGTCGTCGACGTGGCCCCCGCGATCGCCGAGCATCCAGTGCCCCCGGCGTTGCAGCGCAGCCACGAGTACGCGAACGTCGCCTGCGTGTTCCAGGCCCCGGCGGTCGTGGTGAGCGTCTTTCCGACCACCGCTGTCCCCGAAAGGACCGGAACCGCCGTCGCAGCCGGTACGGCGACGACGAGCGCCGTGGCAGCAGATTGGACGAAGCCCGCCGTTCCGGCGCCGTTGTGTGCGCTCACCGCCGTCCGAATGGTGTGTCCGACGTCTGACGCCGCGAGTGTGTAGGTCGCCGCGGTTGCGCCCGGGATGTTCGCGCAGCTGCTGCCGTCTGCCGCGCACCGCTGCCACTGGTACGCGTAGCTCGTCGGCGACTGGGACCAGACGCCGGGCGTCGCGGAGATCGGATGCCCCTGGCCGGCCACCCCGGAGACCGTCGGAGCGCGGAAGCTCACGGGGACTCCGAGGTAGTGCTGGACGCAGGCGCTGCCGTCGTTCGACCACTCCTCCTGGAGCCAGTAGTGATGGCCGTTGATGATCTGGTTGTACTCATCCACGTTGTGTGTCCCGCCGAGGGCACTGCCGAAGATCCAGGCGCAGTTGTCGCCGTTCTCCTGGCCGCTGTCCACGTTCCACCATCCGTCGCCGAACGGGTCCGTGATCGCCTCGTTGTGCTCGTGGCTGAGCGTGTTGATCGCGGCGTCGGCGGCGTCGCCGTTCGGCGAGCTGCCTGGATCGCAACCAGGGATCGTCGCGTCGTACGGCTCGTTCCCGTAGATCACCGGCTCGTTGCTCGAGTCGGTAAAGGAGCTGTGGTACGCGCAGTAGACGTTCGTGGTGCATTGACTGCTCGAGCTGTCGAAGCAGGAGCCCACGCCGTCCGGCGTCATGACGAAGAACATCGCCGTCGTGCTCCCGTGCCAGCCCTTCACGGTGAGGACGTGCTGGATCTCCGTCTGGAGATCCGCATCCGTGACGCAGACGAGGTCGACGCCGTCGTCGCAGTTGCTCGGGCTCGGGAAGGGGGTAGTCGTGTCGACATACGAGCCGCCGAACGTCGACTGGTAGTTGATCGGTCCGGCCGCGTCGTAGTACTGCGTGGCCGCCGAGTAGACGTTGTCGGCGTGGCTGCTCGCGGCGGCGACGTCGGTGAAGTACTGGTTGACGAGGCTCACGTAGCTACCGCTGATCGCTGTGGCCGCTTGGGCCCCAGTAGATCGCGTACGTCGTACTCGCGTGCATCACGGTGCCGCCCAGGTAGTCGAGGTTGCACTGGGTAGGCGTCTGCGGCGGAGGACACTGATTGACCGGCGGGGGCGGCGCGGGGGCGAATCCGTGGAACGCGCCTGCGTGCGGCACGATGCCGAGGATCGGAGCCCGGGCCGGGCCGGCCGCGCTGCCGGCCGAGGCGGTCACGCCGAGAACCAGCGCCGCGACGACGAGAACCTTTGCCAACCGCCTGCCCGATCTGCTCATAGCTGGCACAGAGTGCCCGAAGATCTTCTCAACGGCGTGCGAGCGTCTGCGCGGCGCGCGTCAGCTTGCGAAGGGCCACCTTGAAGTTCATGACGGACGTATCGACCCCCGTGCCGGAGTCCTCTAGTGCGGTCAACTGCCGTGTGAGGTACGCAGCCTGGCTCGCGATGTAGCCCGAGTCGATCTGGCTCGACGGCGTCGTCGTCAGGTAGGTCAGGAGGGTCTGGAGCTCCCGCGAGACCCGGCCCGCCGCGGCGCCGGTATCGGCGGCATTTCCTGAGACGGTGTCCGCGGCTCTTCCGGCCGAGGCTGCGTGGGCTGCAAGGGATGCCGCTGCGCGCGAGGTCGCGCGAACGGCTGCCGCTGCCTGGGCTTCCGCCTGCCGCTCTTGCGCAATCGTCTCGCGCGCAGTGGCGAGAGACGCGGACAGTTGGTTCACGTGAGCCGTTGCCGCGGCGAGAGCTGCCCGGGCGGCCGTGTCGCGCTGCGCCTGGTGGCGCCAGCCGATCGAAAAGGCTGCGGCGCTGACGAGGCCGCCGCAGAGGAAGGCGAGGGCCGTCAGCAGCCAGGCGGAGCGCGCGAGCCTGCGACGGCTCGAGCGCACGGGCGCGGGCGCGTTGGCGAACGGGCGCTCTTCCAGGAGTGGCCAACGGGTCGTCGATTCCGACGTCATCGGCGAGCGCTTCGCCGTGCGCGGACGGGCTCCTGCCCTACCGGTGCCGGTTGCGCAGCGTCCACCACATGCGCAGCGGGAACATCCCGAGGAACGGCGCACGGCGACCGACCTCGTCCCGGTCCTCGCGGTCGAACGCCGCGGCGTAGCGGGAGGCCGCGGCCGCACTCTCGTACTCCTTCGAGCCGCCGGCGCCGCAGCCGCGCTCGCACGTCCAGCGCATCGTCCGCCCTTCGGCCTGAAAGCGGTAGCGGTGACCGAGGATGCGGCAGCTGAGCACGAGCCGAGCGTAACCGCGGCCCGCGCTTCTCCGTTCACGACCCACATGAGCGCCCAGACTGCGAGCGTCGAGACCGGCCGCCTCGAGACGAACATCCCCGCACGTCTCGACCGTCTGCCGTGGGCGAAGTTCCACTGGATGGTCGTCATCGGGCTCGGAACGGTCTGGATCCTCGACGGTCTCGAGGTGACGATCGTCGGCGCGATCGCCCCCCGCCTGACGGAGTCGGGCAGCGGGATCGCGATCACGACCGCGCAGATCGGAACGGCCGCCGCCGTCTACGTCGCCGGCGCCTGTGTCGGCGCGCTCTTCTTCGGCCAGCTGACCGACCGCTTCGGCCGGAAGAAGCTGTTCCTGATCACGCTCGGCGTCTACATCGTCGCCACGCGTCGCGACGGCTTCGCGTCGTGGACCGCCTGGTTCTTCTTCCTCTGCCGCTTCTTCACCGGCGCGGGCATCGGCGGCGAGTACGCGGCGATCAACTCGGCCATCGACGAGCTCATCCCGGCCCGGGTGCGCGGCCGCGTCGACCTGATCATCAACGGCTCCTACTGGGTCGGCTCCGCCGCCGGCTCGGCGCTCGCGCTCCTGCTGCTCGACAAGGCACTCTTCGCCGAGCGTCGGGTGGCGCATCTCCTTCCTCCTCGGCGCGGTGCTCGGCCTCGGCGTTCTCATCGTCCGCCGCCACGTGCCCGAGAGCCCGCGCTGGCTCTTCATCCACGGCCGCGAGGAGGAAGCCGAGGCGATCGTCCGACGACATCGAGACGCGCTGTGGAGGAGCGAGACGGACGGGCGGCTCGAGGAGCCGGATCAGACCATCACGGTGCGCCAGCGCGAGAAGATCCCGTTCCGGGAGATCGCGAAGACCGCGTTCCAGCGCTATCCGCGCCGCGCCGTCCTCGGGCTCGCGCTCTTCATCGGCCAGGCCTTCCTCTACAACGGCGTCACCTTCAACCTCGGGACGCTGTACTCGACCTTCTGGAGCGTCTCGTCGAGCTTCGTCCCCGTCTTTCTCATCGTGTTCGCGGTCGGGAACTTCCTCGGCCCGCTGCTGCTCGGCCGGCTCTTCGACACGGTCGGTCGCAAGCCGATGATCGCCGGCACGTATCTCGGCTCGGCGGCCATCGCGGCGCTCATGGCGCTGCTCTTCACCGGCAAGGCGCTCGGTAGCTCGCCGTGGACGTTCGAGGCCTTCATCTTCGGCACGTTCTTCCTGGCTTCCGCCGGCGCGAGCTGCCGCCTACCTGACGGTGAGCGAGATCTTCCCGATGGAGACGCGCGCGCTGGCGATCGCCTTCTTCTACGCGGTCGGCACCGGCATCGGCGGCATCATCGGGCCGCTCCTCTTCTCGAACCTCATCGCGTCGACCAACCGCGGCGACGTCGCGATCGGCGTTCTACATCGGCGCGGCGGTGATGGCCGTCGGCGGCATCGTCGAGCTCTTCTACGGCGTCAAGGCCGAGCAGGTTCCGCTCGAGAACATCGCGAAGCCGCTCACGGCGGAGGAAGCCGAGGAGATCCCGGAACGCGAGCGCGAGGGCCGCAGGCGCTACCGGCCCGGGCCGGGGATGCAGTATCCGTACTACTCCCCGGGCATGTTCGGCACGTCGCTGAGGCGGCCCACCGCTCTCAGCGGGCTCCAGCACGAGGTCGAGGCGATCGGGCAGGCGGTCGACGAGGGCGGGCCGATCTCCCGGGAAGAGCTCTTCCGCATGGTCGGCGCGCGACGCTGGGGACCCGGACGGTTCCGCCGTGCGCTCGGCGAGGCCGTGGCGAGCGGGCGGATCCGGCGCACGGCCCGCGGCCGGTTCGAGCCGCCTGAGCCCGGGACGTAGGCGGTACATTCGACGCGTGGACGTTTCGCGCGACGCTGTCCTGAAGGCCCTCGAGCAGGTGATCGATCCGGAGCTTCGGCGCCCGGTCACCGAGCTCGACATGGTGCGCGACGTCGAGATCCATGACGGTGTCGTGGCGTTCACGATCGTCCTCACGGTTGCGGGCTGCCCGCTGCGCGACTCGTTCCAGCAGCAGGTGGAGCAGGCTCTGGCCGGCGTGCCCGGCGTCACGGGAGTCGAGCTCTCCTTCGACGTGATGACGCCCGAGGAGCGGCAGGCGCTGACGCAGAAGCTCCGCGGCGGCGCACCCGAGCGGGACGGCGTGATCCGCCTGCCGGCCGACTGTCGCGTGATCGCGGTCGCGAGCGGCAAGGGCGGCGTGGGAAAGTCCTCGCTCTCGGCCAACCTCGCGGTTGCCCTTTCGCAGCTCGGTCATCGCGTCGGCGTGCTCGACGCGGACATCTACGGACACTCGATCCCGCACATCCTCGGCATCCGGCAGCGCCCGATCGCCGTCGACGAGATGATCGTGCCGCCCGGTCAAGGACGACCTGAAGCTGATGTCGATCGGCTTCTTCCTCGACGGCAACGAGCCCGTCATGTGGCGCGGGCCGATGCTGCATCGGGCCCTCGAGCAGTTCCTCACGGACGTCCACTGGGGCGAGATCGACGTGCTCGTCGTGGACATGCCGCCGGGAACCGGAGACGTCTCGATCTCGCTCGGCCAGCTCCTCCCGCGGGCCGAGGTCGTCGTCGTGACGACGCCGCAGAAGCTCGCGCAGGACGTCGCGGCCCGAGCCGCCTCGATGGCGCAGAAGACGAACATGCGCCTGCTCGGCGTCGTCGAGAACATGTCCGGCGACGTCTTCGGGAGCGGCGGCGGCGAGGAGCTGGCCGGGGAGCTTCGCGTACCGCTGCTCGGGACGGTGCCGCTCGATCCCGCGCTCCGGGAGCAGGGCGACGCGGGCGTGCCGGTCGTGTCTGCGCAGCCGGAGGCGGAGTCCGCGCAGGCGATCGTGGCGATCGCGCAGGAGATCGAATCGCTTCGCCGCGAGCGCGGCGGCATCGTCAAGTCGCTGCCCCTCGTGGGCTGAGCGCCGCGATGGACGCCGACGAGGGCCTGAGCCGGCTGCGGGCACTCGGCTTCGGCGAGGCCGACGCGCAGGAGCTGTGGGCGCACTTCGACGGCGCGGAGAGTCGTGGCAAACAGGGACACGGCCACGCCCGGATCCCCTGGCTCGAGGAGCTCGAGGGCTACGACCCGGCGGCCGAGCCGGCGCTGGTCGAAAGCGAAGAGGGGTTTCAGCGCTGGCACGGCGGCGGCGCCATCGGCTACCTCGTGCTCGGACGCGTCGTGCGTGCCCAGCTCGAGCGCCCGCCGGTGCATGCGCGGCTCGTCGTCTGCGAGCGGACGTTCCCGACGGGGATGCTCGGCCACCACGTGCGCCGGCTGGCCGACGGCGGGCTCGTCGCGGTGCTCACCGCGACGTCGCCGCGGCGTCTCGGTCATCCGTCCGGCGGGCCGAAGCTCGCAGGCACGAATCCGCTCGCGATGGGGATTCCGAGCAGCGGCGGCGATCCGATCGTCGTCGACGTCTCGATGGGAGCAGTGACCTGGGGCGACGTCGTTGCGGGCCTCGCCGAGGAGGAGCAGCTCGTCCCGTTCGGCGGCGAGCAGGCGCACAAGGCGTTCGCGCTCGCACTCGGCCTTCAGCTGCTCGTCGATTCGCTCGTGCGCGAGGAGGGGCACGGCGCGGTGCTGCTCGTCGCCCGGCCCGAGGCGGACCCGGTGCCGGCGCTCCGCGAGCTCGCGGCGGGCATCCGGTTGCCCGGAGATTCCAAGTAACAGTCTGTTACTTGGAAGGACAGCGCTGTATGTGCCACCTTCTCGACGGAGGTCACTGCGTTTCCGAGGCAGCTAGTAACAGACTGTTACAAGGAAGAGAAGCGCGGGTCGTCGCGGATCGAGGCGAAGTCCTCGTCCTTCTGCGCGTAGTCGCGGAAGTCGCTCGTTCTCGGCGATGGACTTCGGCCAGCAGCTGGAGCGCGCTGTCGGTCTCGCCGGCGAGCGCTTCGACGCACGCGAGGTCGTAGAGGATCGCGGGGCTGCCCGGTTTCGCCTCCAGCCCTTCGCGCAGCAGTTGCCTCGCCTCGTCGTAGCGGCCCGCGCGGAGGTCGGGGGAAGCGGCGAACGTGTACTCCCACGCCGAGATCTCGTGCGGTTCGCCGGGCTTGCCCCCGATCGCGAGCACGGCCGCGTCGTCGGTGAGGGCAACCGCGCCGCGGCTTGATCGTCGGGTCACGAAGGAAGACGAGCTGACCCTGGCCGAGCTCGTGCTCTTCGTCGCCGACCGTGAAGCGGACGCGTCCCCGGAGGACGAGGTAGATCTCCTCGTGCAACAGGATCCGCTCGGTGTGCTCCTCGATCACCCGGCCGTTCGCGCCCGGCGTGTACGCGTTGGTGCCGAAGGCCCGGATGCCGAAGTGCTTGCGGACGGGCCGCCAGACGAAGCCGTCCGGCATCTCGATTGCGTCGAGCTCGTCGATATGTGCGAGGTTCATCCGAGAAGCTCCTGGAAGCGCGGGTCGTCGCGGATCGGATCGAGGTCGGTGTCCTCACGGAAGTACTGCGCGGAGCGGCCCTCGGCGTCGAGCTCCTTCGCGCGGCGCAGATGCTCGAATGCGGCGTCCGCGTTGCCGGCGAGCGCTTCGAAGCAGCCCGCGTTGTAGGTCGTGGGCCAGTACCCGGGCTTCTCCGCGATCAGCTGCTTCATGATCGCCCTGCCCTCGTCGTAGCGGCCCGCCTGCCGGTACGTGTCCGCGAGTGCGAACGAGTCCCAGCCGCCGGCGTTGAAGGCCTCCCCGACGGTGCCGCCGACGGCGAAGACGATCGTGCCGTCCTCCTCCGCCGCAGCGGTGCGGTGGACCTCGGCCGGCACGAAGACGAAGGTCCCCGCCGGCGCGTCGGCCGTCTCCTCGCCCACCGTGAACGCCGCCCGGCCGCGCACGACGACGTACAGCTCCTCATTGCCGCTGTCCTCTTCGTGCGGCGGGATCAGCTGCCCGCCGGCATCGGCGATCCACGCGTTGACCCCGGCGGGCTGGAAGCCGAGCGCGTGCCGGACCGGGATGAGGTTGCTGCCGCGGTGCTGCGCGGTCTCGACCTCGTCGAGCGTGAGGATCGTGTAGCCGTCGCTCATGCGCTCGCCTTCCGCAGAGCCTCGAGGACGACGGGATCGATCGCGTCGGAGCCGTTCACCCGCTCCTCGAGGTTCTCGACGCTCGCCCACGCTTCGAGCGAGTCGAAGCCCAGTCGACCGAGGCGCTCGTCGACCTCGTCGTGGAGCTCGCCTTCGAGCGGCAGCCAGAACCGCTCCGGAGTCCGGCCGAACAGCTGCTGGTGGAGCTCATAGATGCGCCTCAGCTCCCCGATGGGCTGTTCGTGGTCGTCGACGCGGACGTCGACGAGGACGTCGGACAGGCCCGCGTATCCGCCGTTTCGCTCCACGACGAGAAGCGCCGCGGATTGCTGGCCGCGACTGTCGCCGCCTGCGGCTTGCGCTGCGGCGAGCGCTTCGAGGAGTCTCTCCGCAAGCGGCCGGTCCTGGCTCGCCTCGAAGGTCTCGGCGAGCGCGGTGACCGTCTCCTCGCCGACGAGGATGTTGCCCTGCGCCGCGTAAGACGAACCGGTCCGGCCGCCCGCCCAATCGTTGCAGTCCGGCCCTGTCCAGCTCGCACTTCCGCCCTGCGCGTCGACGACGCCGAGCTGGCGGTCATCGCGTCCGTCGTCGGCCGCGGTCAGGCGCTCGACGACCTCGCTCGCGGAAAGGCCCTCGCGCAGGAGCGTCAGCCCGTTGGGCCCGTAGCCCGGGTTCGCGTAGGCCTGCGTCGCGACCGCGCCGACCTCTGCCTCCGCCCACGGGACGACCGAGCCCACCGCGAGGAACTTCGACTGCACCGCGACGCCCCATTGTCTCGCCTCGAGATCGCAGCCGACGATGGAGTACGTGGCGACGAGAGGCTCAGCCATACGTCAGCTCGGTCAGGTCGAGGTCGAGCAGGTCTCGCCGCGCCTCGGGCACGAGCACCGCCGCCACTTCGGGCCGCGCGAGGGCGGCGCGCACCTCCTCCGGCGAGGTCGCGCGCACCACGACGGGCCGGCCCTCCTCGAACGCCTCGGCGATCGCCGCGAGATCCCCGACGCCGTCGAGGACGAGAGCCTCTTCCACCGGCACTGCGGAATCCCCCTCGACTGCGAGCTCCGGCACGCGCCGTCCGCTGCCTCCCCACCAGCGCTCCCTCATATCGTCACGGAATCGCCCGGCTCGAGCTCCTCGATCTCGACGTCCGGCGCGAGCTCCCTGAGCTGCGAGGGCCGGCCGACGAGCGGCGGGAAGGTGCCGTAGTGGCACGGAACGCAGCGCTTCACGCCGAGCAGCTCGAGCGCAACCGCTGCCTCCTCCGGGCCCATCGTGTAGTGGTCGCCGATCGGGAGCACGGCGAGATCGGGTGAGTAGAGGCGGCGAATGAGCGCCATGTCGCCGAAGACGCAGGTGTCTCCGGCGAAGTAGACGCTCTTGCCCTCCGCGCGGACGACGATGCCGCACGGCTCCCCCATGTACTCGAGGTCGTTGTTCGAGCTCGAGTGGTGCGCGTTCGTCATCGTGAACTTGATGCCGTCGACCGCGACCGTGCCGCCCTTGTTCGGGTCGAGGACGTTCTGCAGCTCGTGCTTGATCTGCAGCCAGTCGGCGAGCTCGACCGGCGCGACCACCGTGCAGCCGTGCTTCTTCGCCAGCTCGACGGTGTCCCCAAGATGGTCGCCGTGGCCGTGAGTGATCGCAATCACGTCGACACGTTCGGGCGTCTGCTCGCTCTCGGGGCACTTCGGGTTCCCGTTGAGGAACGGGTCGATATAGATGCGCTTGCCGTCTGCCTCCAGGCGAAATGTTGAGTGTCCGAGCCATGTGAGTTCCATGGCGCGAGCCTACTGAGGAAGGACCGTCCGGTGCGGCCGTGAACCTGTAGGCGTGCTCGGCTCGCGGCTCCTGCCCCTGGCGCTCGCGACGGCTGCTTTCGCGGCCGGGGCCGCGGGGCTCGGGACACTCGCACTGTGGATTGGCTTGCTGGCTGTTCCGGCTGCGGCTGCGGCTGCGTTCGTCGCGGTGAGCGACGTGCTGGAAGGACGGCCCTCGCAGCTTCGGGCGGTGACGAGCGGCCTCGCGCTCGCTCTTGTCGTGGTCGCGTCGGCCGCACGATCGAACGCCCCGACGGGGTCGTCGGCATCCCCGCTCGCGACGTGGGCGATGTGCCTTGCGCTGGTCGCGTACGCGGTTCCGCTCGTCGCCTGGATGGTCCAGCCGGAGCGCGTGCCGCGTCAAGCCAGGTCGCGGCGCCGCCTGCGCCCGGCCGAGGTCGACGAGCTCCTCTCCCGCGCCGCGTAGAAAGGGGTAGCACCCCGCCGGGAGGGACGGGGTGCCACCGTTCGGTGCGCCTACGGGAGGTGCACCTGGAAGGCAACCGTGCGGCGCGTCGAGACGCCGCCGAGAATCGGATCGCCCGGCTTCCTCGCGCGGATGAACTCAGCAAGGAGATGCTGATCGTGCGCCCTGGCGGGAAAGCCCCTCTCGCGTGACTGAGTGAGGGTGATCGTCCCGTCCGCTCCGGTCAGCCTCTCGGTTCCGCCGAACTGGTTGTACGGAATCGGAACGGCGAAGACCATCGCGCCCTCCACGGGGCGGCCGTTGCAGGCCGTGACGAGGATGTGCAGTTGGATCGTGTGCGTCGAAAGCGTCACGAGCTTCGGCGAGATCGACGCCTTCGAGATGTCCAGCCGCGCCGGCATGGCGTCAGGTCCTTGGCACTGATCGTGCCGGTTCCCGCGGGGCAGCCGGTCGCAGTCGGAGCAGGGGCGGCTGCCGTCTGCTTCGAAACGAACGTGGTCGAGCCCTTCGCGTTCGTCGCGGTCACCGAAACACGCAACGTCGCCCCGGCATCCGCCGGAGTGAGGACGTGCGTGGCGGCTGTCGCACCCGAGATCGTGGCGCAGTCGTCGCCGTTCGCGTCGCAGCGAAGCCAGGCGATGGCAACGGAAGTCGGACTGCCGCTCCAGGTTCCCTGACTGGCCGTGAGCGTCGAACCGACCGTAGGCGTGCCCGAGATGCTCGGCGCCGTCGTAGGCGTTGGTGCGGTCTTGTCCGAAACGACTGCGGACGGCGCCGAAGTCGCAGTGCCCGAGCCGTCGGTGTTCTTCGCCGTCACCGTGACGCGAAGCGTGTGTCCCACATCGGCGCTCACGGCCGTGTAGGTCGCCGCCGTCGCGGTGGCGATGGCAGCGCACGAGCCACCGCTCGCGTCACACCGGCTCCATGCGTAGGTATACGAGGTCGGGCTGTTGTTCCACGTTCCGTTGGTCGTGGAAAGCTCCTGCCCCTCCTGCGCCGTTCCCGAGAGCGTCGGGGCGGCCGTGCCGACCGGCCCACTGCCCGCGGCCCGGCCGTTGCCCGGCTGGCCGAAGACGGCGCCGACGATCAGGGCGGCCGCTGCGATCACGACCGCGCCTCCAATGTTCAGGCGTTTCATCTAACCCCTCCTTCGTAATCCGATCAGTACTACGAAGAAGACGTAACCGGTCGGGGCGGTCCCAACCGGCCTTTAAAGAACCTTTTCAGAGAGGTGAAGCGGCACCCCGCAGAGCTGCGGGGCGCCGCTCAGGGCTCTAGTGGTGCGCGAATGGGAACGCAACTACCCGACGAGAGGACACGCCGCCCAGGGCCGGATCACCCGGCTTCGATGCGCGCACGAACACCGCCAGAAGGCGCTGATGTCGGCTGGCGGGGAAACCGCTTCGCCGTCGCCTCCGTGAGCGATGACCGAGCCGTCCGCTCCGGTCGTCCCCTGCGTCGCCGCGAACTGGTTGTAGGGGATCGGCGTCGCGAAGACGGTCGCGCCCTGTACCGGTCGGGTGTCACATGCCTGAATAACCGACGCGGATGCGGATCGTGTTGGTCGAGCGTGTCAGCGCCGGCGAGAGCGATGCGCTGGCGATCTGCAGGCGCTCGGGCGGGGCGAGGGCGGCGACCGGGATCGTGCCGGTGGCGGATGGGCATCCGTTCGTCGGCACACCGCCGTCGCTGCTGACGTCGCCGAGGCGCTCCCGCTGGCGTTTTTCGCCGTTACGGTCAGTCGGAGTGTGTGTCCCACGTCGCCGCTTGTAACGGTGTAGATCTTGGCGGTCGCGCCTCCGATCGCAACGCATGCGGCTCCGGTCGCGTCGCACCGGCTCCACGCGAAGTGGAACGACGTCGGGCTGCCGCTCCATGTTCCCCGAGTTGCAACGAGAGTGCTTCCGACTACCGCGGTTCCCGAGATGGCCGGCGGTTTCGTGTTCTTGGGGACGGCAGTGCTTGCGGCTCGGCCGCTTCCCGGCTGTCCGAAGACGGCGCCGAGCACGGCGCCGGCGATCACCGCGAGCACGAGTCCGAGCCTCGTTCGCATGAGGTGACTTCCGTAGCATGGCCAGCTCCTTCGGTCGTTCAACTATCTGAACGTCCTACCGCTGGCGAGGGCGCTGCGTCGTAACGTCTGCGGCGCAGTTCCTTGCAGAATCTTTTTAGAGTCGGGAGCGCGCTCGCGGCGTGCCGAGCGAGGTCGATCAGCGGCTGTACGGCGAAGAGCGAGCCGACCGAGACGGCGAGCGCCGCGCCGACCGCGACGTGCAGGAGCTTCTCGGCGCCGGCGCGCCGCCGCTGACGGCGACGCTGCCGCCCGGCTGCACCTGCAGCTCCTCCGACGGCCGCATGTACATCGCCCGCACGATCCCGAGGTAGTAGTAGAGGCTGACGAGCGTCGCGAGCACGCCGACGATCACGAGCCAGACCCAGCCGTGCCGGTACGCGGCGGCGAGGACGTAGAACTTGCCGACGAAGCCGCCGCCGAGGGGCAGCCCGGCGAAGCCGAACATGAAGAACCACATCGCGACGCCGAGGAACGGCCGCTCCCAGCCGAAGCCGGCGAGGTTCTCGAGCGTGACGGGCACCCCGAGCTCCCGCTCACGGGCGGCGACGATCGCGAACGAGCCGAACGCCATCGCCGAGTAGGGGACGAGGTAGTACATGAGCGCGCGCCCGCCGAGCGCGCTGCCGGCGCTGAGGCCGATCAGCATGAAGCCGGCGTGCGAGATCGAGGAGTAGGCGAGGATCCGCTTCACGTTCCGCTGCACGAGCGCCGCGAAGTTGCCGATCGCGAGCGACGCGGTCGCGACGATCGCGAAGGCCCAGCCCCAGAGGCGGCCGTCGTGCGGGAACGCCGTCGTCATCAGGCGGAACGCGAGGAGGAGCGCCGCGACCTTCGTCGCCGACGACATCCACGCGGTCACGGTCGTCGGCGCGCCCTCGTAGACGTCCGGCGTCCACATGTGGAACGGCGCGGCCGACATCTTGAAGCCGAGCCCCGCGACGATCAGCGCGATCCCGACGACGAGGAAGGTGTCGCCGGTCAGTCCCCTGGTCGCGACCGCCGCGGCGATGCCGTGGAACGAGATCGTCCCCGTCGCTCCGTAGACGAGCGCCGAGCCGAAGAGGAGGGCGGCGGCGCCGAACGAGCCGACGATGAGGTACTTCAGCCCCGCCTCGAGCGAGCCTTCGAGGTCGTAGTCGATCGCGCACATGACGTAGAGCGCGATCGAGAACCACTCGAGCGAGAGGAAGAGCGTCATCAGGTTCCCGGCGCCGACGAAGAACGTCATTCCGGCGGCCGAGGCGAGCAGCAGCGCGTAGAACTCCGCGATGTGGTCGTCGCGCCGGGTCTGGTCGGCGCCGCGCCCCAGCCCGGGACGTGCTCGCGCCCGACGAGCGTCGTCGCCAGGCCGACGCCGCAGAGGATGATCTGCCCGAGCGCGGTCCAGCGGTCGCGGTAGAAGGCGCCGGCCACGATCGTGTGCCCGTCGGCGCTCGACACGTAGAGCCAGACCGAGAGCGCGATCCCGGCGGTGAAGCCGGCGGCGGAGATCGACGCCGACGCGACGCGCCGCTTCGCCCGCGGCACGAGCACCGCGCAGAGGAGCGCGAGGAACGAGGCGCCGATCAGCGCGAAGATCGTGCCGAGCCCGAACCAGTCGACGTGCGTCGTGTGCAGGCTCACTTGAACTGCCCCTTCACCGTCTGCCGCCGGGCTGGGGCCGAAGAAGGAGTGGTGGCTGATTCCCGCGGGCCAGGCCGAGAGCGCGAGCAGAACGCCCACGAGCGGGACGACGAGCGCGAGCTCACCCGGCCGCAGGTCGAGCGCCTCGTCCGCGACCGTCGAGCCGCGCGCCTCGTGCAGGACGGCCGAGATCAGCCGCAGCATGTACATCGCCGCGAGCACGATCGCGCCGGCACCGATCGCCGACCACCACCAGGCGCGCTGGAAGACGCCGGCGAGGATGAGGAATTCCCCTGCAAACGAGGCGGATCCGGGCACGGCGAGCGAGATCACGCCGACCGTCATCAGCAGCGTCGCGAGCGCAGGTCTTCCTCGCGCCATCCCGCCGAGCAACCGGAACTCTCCCGTCGTCGTCCGCCGCTCGACCGCCCCGGCGATCAGGAAGAGCGAGGCCGAGATGAGCCCGTGCGCCACCATCTGCAGCACGGCCCCGTCGAAGCCCAGGTCCTTGCCGGCGAAGAGCCCGAGCGCGATCAGGCCCGATTGCGCGAGCGAGGAGTACGCGACGACCCCTCGGAAGTCGGCCGATCTGAACGCGAGCAGCGAGCCGTAGACGAGCGCCATCGCCGCGAGCGCGAGCACCGCCGTCCGGTAGAAGGACGTCGGCTCGGGGAACTTCGTGATCGCGATCCGCAGCATCCCGTAGAGGCCCGCCTTCGCGATCACGCCCGACAGCACGGCGCTCACCTCCGGCGGCGCCTCGCGGTACGCGTCCGGCAGCCAGCCGTGGAACGGGAAGAGCGGCGCCTTGATCACGAAGGCCACCATGAAGCCGAGGAAGAGCCAGCGGCTCGCGCTCGTCGGGCTGTCCACGAGGTCGAACGTCCCCGACTTGAGGCCGTAGACGACGATCGCGGCGAGCATGAGCAGCGAGCCCGCCATCGTGTAGATGACGAACTTGATCGTCGCCTCCATCCGCCGCGCGCCGCCCCAGACGCCGATCAGGACGTAGAGCGGGATCAGCATCGCCTCGAAGAAGGCGTAGAAGAGGAGCAGATCCTGCGCCTGGAACACGCCGACGGTCGCGCCGGTGAGCAGGAGCATCAGCCCGAAGTAGCCGCGCGGAGCGGTCGCGGCCGACCCAGAAGCCGTAGCCGGTGCACGCGGCCATCACGACCACGGTCAGGCCGACGAGCCAGACCGAGAAGCCGTAGACGCCGACGTGGTACGAGACGCCGAGATCGCCGAACCACCGCGCCCGCTCCTCCATCTGCAGGCCCGAGCGCGAGAAGTCGAAGCGCGCCGCCTGCTCGATCCAGAAGCCGACCTCGGCGAGCGAGAAGAGCATCGCCAGGGCGCCCGTGGCGTAGCGCGAGAGCGGCAGCAGCCAGATCAGGATCGCGCCGGCGACCGGCAGCCAGATCAGGATCGAGGTCAGGGACGAGGCGCTCACTTGGCGATCAGGAAGGCGAGGACGACGGCAGCCGCGCCGCCGGCGAGGAAGAGGACATAGGTGCGCAGGAGGCCGGTCTGGATCCGGCGCACGACGCCGCCCGTCTCCATCGCCGCCTCGCCGAGATCGGCGCCGGTCTGGAGGATCACGGGCTCCTCGATCTCACGCCGGAGGCCGTTGGCCATCGCGACGGCGGGCCTGTAGAAGACGGCGTCGTAGAGCTCGTCGAAGTAGAACTTGTGCTCGAGCGTGCGCTGCCAGAACGGGGCGGCCGGGATCTTGACCGTCCGCTCCGAGTAGATCGCCCACGCGATGCCGATGCCCACGAGGCCGGCGATCACGGTCGCGGCGGAGGTGAAGTACTCCTGCGCCGACGTCGGCTCGGCGATCGCGAGCGTCCGGGCTGCGGGCGCGAGCCAGTCGGTGAAGGGATGCCACTTCGGCGACCACTGCAGCCAGCCGCCGACCGTCGCGAGCACGGTGAGCACTCCGACCGGCACGAGCATCGTCCACGCGCCCTCACGGCCGTGGTGGTCGTGGTAGTGCTCGCGCACGAACGGGCTCGGCTCGCCCGGGAAGACGAGGAACCAGAGCCGGAACGTGTAGAG
This sequence comes from uncultured Actinomycetes bacterium, assembly GCA_963790845.1. Lineage (GTDB taxonomy): Bacteria > Actinomycetota > Thermoleophilia > Gaiellales > Gaiellaceae > Palsa-739. Next base: position 21,957 of record CAWBQC010000014.1, read on the forward strand.
GCCGGTGAGCAGCGCACCCGCGATCCCGCAGACCCAGAAGATCCAGCCGTACCAGGTGCCGAGCGCGGCCGCCGACGCGACGATCGAGTCCTTCGAGAAGAAGCCGCTGAACGGCGGGATCCCGACGAGCGCGAAAGCGCCCGCGAGGAAGCACCATTTTGTAAACGGCATCAGCTTCCCAAGACCTCTCATCTGCCGGATGTCCTGCTCGCCCGCGAGCGCGTGGATCGCGAGGCCCGCCGTCATGAAGAGCAGCGCCTTGAAGAAGGCGTGCGTCATCAGGTGGAACATCCCGTTCGCGTACGCGCCCACCCCGGCGCCGAGGAACATGTAGCCGATCTGCGACATCGTCGAATAGGCGATGACGCGCTTGATGTCGGTCTGGACGAGCGCGATCAGTCCCGCGACGAGGAGCGTGAGCGCGCCGGTGCCGGCGGCGATGAGCTCGATCGTCCGCGCCTGTTCGAAGATCGCGTGCGTGCGGGCGATCAGGTAGACGCCGGCGGTGACCATGGTGGCCGCGTGGATCAGTGCGCTGACCGGCGTCGGGCCCTCCATCGCGTCGGGCAGCCAGGTCTGGAGCGGAATCTGCGCCGACTTCGCCACCGCGCCGCCGAGCAGGCCGAGCGCGACGAGGTTGGTGGCGGTCGAAGAGAGGTGGACGTTGAGCACGTCGAACGAGAGCGAGTGCGTGTGCGCAATGAGGATGAAGAAGGCGAGCGCCATCGTCGCGTCGCCGAACGCGTTCATCACGAACGCCTTCTTGGCGGCCTGCACGGCGCTCGGCCGCTCGTGCCAGAAGCCGATCAGCAGGTAGGACGAGAGGCCGACGAGCCCCCAGCCGACAAGCAGGATGAGCAGGTTGCCGCCCTCGACGAGCAGCAGCATCGAGAAGACGAAGAACGAGATGTAGGCGAAGTAGCGGCGCTCCTCGTCGTCGCCGTCCATGTAGCCGATCGAGTAGAGGACGATCAGTCCGCCGACGCCGCTGACGATCAGCATCATCACCACGCTCAGCGGATCGACGAGGAGTTGCAGCCCGACCTTGAAGTTGCCCGACTGGAGCCACGTCCACGCTGTCGTGATCTCGCCGCGTGGGAGGTTGCAAGGGAGGGTTCCGATGCATTGCTGTTGATGCGCCGAGTGCACGCCGAGGAACGCCCATACCGCGCCCCCGAAGGCGACGAAGACGCTCGTCGTCGCGATCCAGGCAGCGGCGACGCGCGGGATCCGCGTCCCGCAGAGCGTGATCAGGATCGTGCCGCCGAGCGGCGCGAGCAGGCAGAGCCAGGAGCCGCCGGTCATCCTCTGAGCTCCGAGAGCGTGTCGACGTCGAGCGAGAGGTGCCGCCGGTTGAGCGCGACGACGAGACCGAGCCCGACGCAGACCTCCGAGGCGGCGATCGCCATCACGGCGAGCGCGAAGATCTGGCCGGCACCGTTGTGCCAGTGCCGCGCGAGCGCGATCAGCGCGAGGTTGCCCGCGTTGAGCATCAGCTCGAGCGAGAGCAGCACGACGAGCGTGTTGCGCCGGATCAGTACGCCGAGCGCGCCGATCCCGAACAGGACGGCGGCGATCGCGACGTACCAGGCGACGTTCGGTCCGGACATCAGGCGGCTCGCTTCGTGTGTGAGCCGAGGATCACGCCGCCGACTGCCGCGATCAGCAGGACGACCGACGTGATCTCGAACGCGAGCAGGTGGTCGACGAGGAAGACGCGCCCGATCCAGGCGGGCGTGCCGAAAGCCGCTCCGACCTTGTCGCTGTGCGAGAGGCTCCCGCTCGCCTGCATGCCGACTGCGACGACGATCTCGACGAGCAGCGCACCCGCAGCGAAGACGGCTCCGATCGTCTGCCAGGTCGGGCCACCGGACCACGGCGTCTCGAGGCGCGGGCCGACGTAGGCGATCACGAACAGGAACATCACGACGACCGCTCCCGCGTAGACGAGCACCTGCGCGGCCGCGACGAACTCCGCCGACAGGAGCAGGTACATGACGGCGAGCGAGCCGAGGTTCCCGATCAGCGCCAGCGCCGAGTAGAACGGGTTCGAGAACGTCACGACCGCCACGGCGGAGCCGAGGCACGAGAACGCGGCGACGACCCACACGACCCAGACCAACGCGTTTCCGGCCGAGGCGAGAATCATGAATCCGACCTGTAGAAGGGGATCGGCGTGTCGTAGAGATCCGCGTCCGCGACGGGGGTCTGCTTCAGCGGGGGCGTCAGGAGCATGTCCTTCGTGTAGATCTGGTCGTCGCGGTTGTGCTCCGAGATCTCGTAGTCGTTGCCGAGCGTGATCGCGTCGAACGGGCACGCGAGCTCGCAGTAGCCGCAGAAGATGCAGCGGCTGAGATTGATCTCGTAGATGCGCGCGTAGCGCTCTCCTGGCGAGACGCGGTTGTCCGGCGTGTTCTCGGCGGCGACGACGCGAATGCAGTCGGCGGGGCAGGCGGCGGCGCAGAGTGAGCAGCCGACGCACTTCTCCAGCCCGTTCTCGTGCTTCCAGAGGCGATGCCGGCCGCGGAAGCGCGGGTAGACCGGCCGCTTGTACTCCGGGTACTGCTGGGTGATCGGCTTCTTGAAGATCTGCTTGAAGGTGACCCCGAAGCCCTTCAGCGTGTCGACCGGCTGGGGACTCATCTGGAATGCCACCACCAAGGCCGCGGTGACGACCGCGTTCACCGTCGCGACGGGCAGGAGGACCTTCCAGCCGAAGCGCATCAGCTGGTCGTAACGGAGCCGCGGCAGCGTCGTCCGCAGCCAGATGAAGACGAAGAGGACGGCCAACAGCTTGAGCAGGAACCAGATCGGCCCGAGGTGCCACGGCCCGTGCCAGCCGGCGAAGAACAGCGTCACCATCAGGCCGGAGAGCGTGATCAGGTTGATGTACTCGGACATCTGGAACAGGCCCCAGCGCATCCCCGAGTACTCGGTGTGGTACCCGGCGACGAGCTCCTGCTCGGCTTCCGGCAGGTCGAAGGGAGCGCGGCTCGTCTCGGCGATCCCGGCGAAGAAGAAGACGAGAAGGCCGATGAACTGCGGGATCGCGTAGGGCAGGAACGAGCCCTGCCGGCCCACGATCTCGGGCAGGTTGAGCGACCGGCCGAGGATGACGACGCCGAGCACGCTGAGCGCGAGCGAGACCTCGTACGAGACGAGCTGCGCGCAGGTGCGCATCGAGCCGAGGATCGAGTACTTCGACTCCGACGCCCAGCCGCCGACGATGAAGCCGTAGATCCCGATCGAGCCGAGGGCGAAGATCGCGACCAGGCCGATCGAGACGTTCGCGATCTCGCCGTTGATCCGCCAGCCGTGCACCGTCCAGCCCGGCCCCCAGGGGATGAACGAGAACGCAGCGATCGCGGTGAAGGCCGAGACGACCGGCGCGAGGATGTAGGGGAGCTCGATCGCCGACGAGGGCGCGAACGCCTCCTTCCGGACCAGCTTGACGAGGTCGGCGATCGGCTGAAGCAAGCCGTAGGGGCCGGCGCGGTTCGGCCCGTAGCGGAGCTGCATCCGCCCCATCACCTTGCGCTCGATCAGCGTCAGGTAGGCGAAGAGGCCGAGCAGGACGTTGACGATGACGATCGCCTCGATGATCGCGATCCACCAGGGCTCCTGAGGCACTACGCCGGCACCTCCTCGGCCTTGGCGATCTCCACGATGCCGCCGAGCCCGTTCGCGTGCTCGAGCGCGACGCGCGCGATTCCGTCGCGCAGGTGCCGGTTCACGCGGGCGGGCAGCGTGATCGCACTTCCGTTCGAGCCGACGGTGACGTGGTCCCCGGTCGCGATCTTGCGGCGGCGTGCGTCGCCGGCCGCGATCTCGAGCTCCGGGTGCGGGCGTTGGAACTGCAGCTCCGAGACGCGCTCGACGGCGGCGCCCGAGAAGAGCGGCTTGTAGGCGACGAGCCGGATCTCGCCCCTGCGCGCCTTCGGCTCGGTCGCCGGCAGTGCCTCGCGCGCTACGTGCTCCGGCGCCTCCGGGTAGCCGCGCAGCGGCGCGCGCTCGCCGACCTCGCCGAACGGGAGACCGCCGTAGACGCGCTCGGAGACCTCGGCGAAGACGGCAGCCGCGTAAGGGGCCACGTCGACGTCGAACCGGGCCGCGAGCTGCGAGATCCAGTCGAGCTCATCCGGGCAGGGCGGCTCGACCGTCCGTCGTAGGCGCTGCAGGCGTCCCTCGAGGTTGACGAAGGTGCCGTCGCGCTCGAGGTAGCTCGTGCCGGGAAGGATGAGGTCGGCCCAGCCGGCAGCGAGGCCGCCGTACATCGAGAGCACGATCGTCGCCTCGGCCTGCTCCGCGAGCGCGCGGACGTTCTCGTCGGCGGCCGCCTCGTCTCCCGAGACGACGAGCAAGCCGATCGATTCGACCGCCGCTCCTTCGTCGTCGCAGCAGGCAGCCCAGGCGTCGGCGACGCCTCGGCCGTTCGGCGTCTCGGGGAGATAGAACGCGCCGCAGCCCTCGCGTCCGGCGAGACCGAGCTTCTCGGCTGCCTTGGCGACCGTTGCACCGCCGCGCCCGCCGGGGCCTGACCACACGAGGACGACGCGCTCCGCCTCGGCGATCGCCGGGTCGTCGGCGTCGCGGACGATGGCCGCGCCGTTGCGGCGCGCGGCCTTGATCCAGAGGTCGACGACCGGCGCCCGCTCGACGACGGGCACATCGCCGAGCACGACGACCGCGTCGGCGTCGCGGATCGCGGACAGAGGAAGCCGGTAGGCGTCGAGCGCGCCGGAGATCTCCTCCGGCAGCATCGCCTGGTGCGAATCGAGCCCGACGCGCAGCAGCTTCGCGAGCGCGTACGCCTGCTCGACGGTCTCGGAGCCTGAGAGCACGGTGACGATCCGCCCGCGCGCCGCGCGCAGCAGCCGCTCTGCCTCGTCGACCGCCTGCTCCCACGACACCTCTTCGAGGCCGTGCCGCCGCACGCGCTGCAACGGCTGCGTGAGCCGGTCCTCGGCGCGCAGGTGCGTGTACGCGAAGCGGCCCTTGTCGCAGATCCAGCCCTCGTCGACCTCGGGATGGTTGCGCGAGAGGATCCGCTTGACCTTGCCCTCGCGCACGGTCGCGTTGATGTTGCAGCCGACCGGGCAAAGGCCGCAGACGGTCGGCACGTCGACGATCTCCCACGGCCGCCCTTCGAATCGGTACTGCGTCGGCAGCAGCGCGCCGACCGGGCAGAGCTCCGTCACGTTGCCGGTGAACGCGCCCGTGTAGGGCAAGTCCTCGAACGTCGTGATCACCGACAGCGCGCCGCGGTTGGCGGCGACGAGCTGGCCGTCCTCCGACACGCCCTCGCTGAAGCGCGTGCAGCGGTAGCAGAGGATGCAGCGCTCGCGGTCGAGCGAGATCGTCGGCGAGATCGGGATCGGCTTCTCGAAGGTGAGCTTCTCGAAGCTCATGCGCGTGTTGCCGGGCCCGTAGCGGAACGTGAGGTCCTGCAACGGACACTCGCCGCCCTTGTCGCAGACCGGGCAATCGAGAGGGTGGTTGACGAGGATGAACTCGAGCGTCCCGTTCTGGCCCTGCGCGGCCCGCTCGGAGGTGCGCGCGGTCTTCACGACCATCCCGTCCTGCGCGGTCAGCGTGCAGCCGGTCTGGAGCTTCGGCATCCCCTCGACCTCGACGAGGCACATGCGGCAGGCGCCGACCGGCGCGCCGAGGCGCGGCTCGTAGCAGAAGACCGGGATCTCGACCCCCGCGGCGAGCGCCGTCTCGACGATGCCCGTCCCCTTCGGGACGTGGACGTCGCGCTCGTCGATGGTGACGCGAACGAGCTCGGTGCTCATACCAGCGCTTCCTCGCCGGCGGGCGTGTGCGCGTGCTGGTCGGACGGAGCGAGGATCCCCTCGAGCGACGACGAGCCCTCGAAGGGGCAGCCGCCGTGCTCGATGTGGGCGACGAACTCGTCGCGCCACTTGTGGAGGTAGCTCGCGACCGGATAGACGGCGAACTCGCCGAGCGCGCACAGGACCTTGCCGAGGATGTTGTCGCCGACCGAGTCCAGCAGCTCGAGGTCGGCGAGCGTCGCGGTGCCGTTCTCGATCGACTCGAGGATCTGCACCATCCAGCGCGTCCCGACACGGCACGGCGTGCACTTGCCGCACGACTCGTGCATGTAGAACTTCGTCGAGCGGATCGCGAGCTGCACCATGCAGCAGCGGTCGTCCACGACGATCAGCGAGGCCGCGCCGAAGAACGTCCCGATCGCGCCGAGCGAGTCGTAGTCGAGCGCGACGTCGATCTCGTCGGGTGTCAGGGCCGGCACCGAGGAGCCGCCCGGGATGACAGCTTTCAGCTCGCGGCCGTCGGCAATTCCGCCTGCGTGCTCGTAGATCAGCTCGCGC
>CAWBQC010000015.1:0-29938 GCA_963790845.1 uncultured Actinomycetes bacterium
CACCGTTCCCGAGAACTGGGTCACGACCTCCTGGTCGGCGCCTTTCTGCTGGAGCGGGACGAGGTTCACGAGCGGCTCGGCGCCGATCACGACCGCGGCGGCGTGAATGCCGTCCTGGCGGGTCAGACCCTCGAGCGGCTGCGCGAGGTCGACGATCTCCTTCGCAGCGGGATCGGAGTCGTAGGCCTGCTTCAGCTCCCCGCCCGGCTTCAGGCACTCCGCGAGCGTCTGGCCGGGGCCCTCGGGGATGAGCTTCGCGATCCGGTCGACGACGCCATAGGGGTGCTCGAGCACGCGACCGGCGTCGCGGACGGCGGCGCGCGCGGCCATCGTCCCGAAGGTGATGATCTGCGCGACCCGGTCGCGGCCGTAGCGCTCGCGCGCGTAGTTGATGACGCGCTCCCGGCCCTCCACAGCGAAGTCGAGATCCATGTCCGGCATCGACTTCCGGCCCGGATTGAGCATTCGCTCGAACAGCAGCCCGTACGCGATCGGGTCGACGTCGGTGATCTCGAGGCAGTAGGCGACGAGGCTACCCGCGGACGAGCCGCGCCCCGGCCCGACGCTGACGCCGCTCCGGCGGGCGAAGCTGATGAGGTCGGCGACGATCAGGAAGTAGTCGGAGAACCCCATCTCCTTGATCGTCTTGAGCTCGAACTTGAGACGCTCGCGCAGCTCAGGCGTGACGGTGCCGTAGCGCTTCTCGGCGCCGGCCTCGACGAGCTCGACGAGGTACTCGAACGGGTCGCGGCCCTCGGGCGTGTCGAACTTCGGGAGCAGGATCCGGCCGAGCTCGATCTCGACGTTGCAGCGCTCGGCGACCTCGAGCGTCCGCCGCAGCGCGTCGTCGCGCCCGGGGAAGTCGGCCGCCATCTCCTCGGGCGTCTTGAAGTAGAAATGGTCGGTCTCGAACTTCCAGTGGTTCGGGTTCTTGAGCGAGTCGCCGGACTGGATGCAGAGCAGCGCCTCGTGGGCGCGCGCGTCCTCGTGGCGGAGGTAGTGGACGTCGCCGGTCGCCACGGTCGGCAGGCCGCGCTTGGAGGCGAGCTCGACGAGCTGCGGGTTGATCCGCTGCTGGACGTCGAGGTGCGCGTTCTGCAGCTCGACGTAGACGCGATCGCGGCCGATGATCTGCTCGAGCCGGTCGAGCTCGGCCTCGGCGTCCGCCGGCCGGTTCTCCTCGAGCGCCTTGCAGACGCGGCCGGAGAGGCAGCCCGACAGCGCGATCAGCCCCGCGCCGTGCTGCTCGAGCAACTGCCAGTCGACGCGCGGCTTGTAGTAGTAGCCCTCGAGGTAGCCGAGCGAGGAGAGCCTGATCAGGTTCGCGTAGCCCTCGTTCGTCTCGGCGAGCAGCGTGAGGTGCGCCTGTCCTTTCTGCTGCGCGTGCCGGTCGTCGGTGACGTAGACCTCGCAGCCGATGACCGGCTTTACGCCTTCCTTCCCGGCCGCCTTGTAGAGGTCGACCGCACCCGCGAGAGAGCCATGGTCGGTGAGCGAGACTGCCGGCATCTCGAGCTCGGCGGCGCGCCTCGCGAGGTCCGGGATGCGGCAGGCGCCGTCGAGGATCGAGTACTCGGAGTGGACGTGGAGGTGGACGAAGGACGCTTCGGGCAAGGCAGTCGAGAATAACGCCGGCCCGAGACGACACCCGCCCGGACCTTTCAACCCACGTAGCGTCTAAGCAATCGTGAACCGGCGCCGCCTCGTTCTGCTCGCCGTCGTCGTCACCGCGCTCCTCGCGGTCGTCGCGGTCGCGGCTCACGGCAAGCCGCTCGGCTCGGGCAGCGGCTCGAGCGGCGGGTTGCCGCTCTCCTTCTGGAGCTGGGTCTTCACGACGGTCGCCATCTTCGAGCTCCTCCTGTTCGTCGTCGGGGTCACCGCGGTCTTGCTCTTCCGCCGGGGTGGCCGCGACGAGCTCGTACGCCGCAAGAACCGAACCGTCCGCTCGCTCGCGATCCTGCTGGCGGGAATAGCGCTCCTGGTGTTCGTTCTGCGCCACATCGACCTTCATCACCTCCTCCATTCACGCGGGTCGAAGCCACCGGGCATCACGACGCCGGGGCTGCCTGGGGCGAACGGGAAACCCGCCTCGCAGCCCGCACACGTGCATTTCCGCTGGGAGGAGCTCGTGGTCGTCCTCGGCCTGCTGCTCGGGGTCGCCGTGCTCGCCGCCGCGACGCGCTCGCGTCTGGGCCCAGGAGGCGGCCGGCGCCGAGCCGCGCCGGAGGTGCTCGCGGCGGCGCTCGACGAGTCGCTCGACGACCTCCGCGCGGACCCCGACCTGCGCCGCGCGATCATCGCCGCCTACGCGCGGATGGAGACCGCTCTCGCCGCGGCGGGCCTGCCACGCCGGCCCGCGGAGGCGCCGCTCGAGTACGTCGAGCGGGCGCTCCTCTCACTCGACACGAGCGCAGCGGCGGTCCGCAGGCTCACCGATCTCTTCGAATGGGCTAGGTTCAGCCAGCATGAGCCGGAGCCGTCGATGAGGGACGACGCGGTCGATGCGCTCGTCGCCGTGCGCGACGAGCTGCGTGCCTCGGAGCTGAGCCCGGCGTGAGCCTCGCACGGCGGCTGATGGCTCCGGTGGTCGTCGCGACCGCGTCGCTCGTCGTCCTGCTCGCCTTGCGGCCTCTCTCCACGTCGCGTGCGCTCGGGATCTGGGTCGTGATCGTCACGGCGCTCGCGCTCCTCCTCCTCGTGCGGCCGTCCCGCTCGACGGCGCGGCCCGTCTCTCGCTTCGATGCGGCGCTGCAAGGCCGGGCGACGGCCACCTCGGAGCCGGTTGAGCTCCTGCGGATGGAGCGGGAGCTCGAGCTCGGAATCGCAAGCGCGGGCAGCGCGCACCACCGGCTCCTGCCGCTCCTGCGCGCGGCCGCTGCCGCGCGGCTGGCGTCGCGGCACGGCGTCGAGCTCGACCGCCGGCCCGACGCGGCGCGGGCTCTGCTCGGCGAGGAGGCATGGGAGTGGGTCCGCCCCGACCGGCCCGCGCCCGCCGACCGGTTCGGCCGCGGCATCCCTCGTGAGCAGGTGGTGGCCGTGATCGAGCGCGTGGAGTCCCTGTGACCGCCCTCGCCGACCTGCGGGAGCGCGCCGAGCTGATCCTCGCCGAGGTCGAGAAGGCGATCGTCGGCAAGCGCAAGCCGCTCGAGCTGATCCTGCTCGCCCTGTTGAGCGACGGCCATGTGCTGCTCGAGGACTACCCGGGGCTCGCGAAGACCTTGATCGCGCGCTCCTTCGCGCAGGCGACCTCCCTCCGCTTCGCGCGCATCCAGTTCACACCCGACCTCATGCCCGGAGACGTCACAGGGTCACAGATCTTCGACCAGCGGACGACCGACTTCGTCTTCCGGCCCGGGCCCGTCTTCGCCAACCTTCTCCTGGCCGACGAGATCAACCGCGCCCCGCCGAAGACGCAGGCGGCGCTGCTCGAGGCGATGCAGGAGCGCCAGGTGACGATCGAGAACTCGACGCACCGGCTCGACCCGCCGTTCCTCGTGCTCGCGACGCAGAACCCCATCGAGTACGAGGGGACGTATCCGCTGCCCGAGGCGCAGCTCGACCGGTTCCTCGTCCGCGTCGCGATCGGGTACCCGGAGCGCGACGACGAGATCGAGATGCTCGACCGCCGTCTCGCCCGCGGCGTCGACGAGGTGGAGCTCGAGCCGGTGGTCGACGCGGCGACGCTCGTGCAGCTGCAGCGGGCGCTCGAGGATGTGCACGTCTCGGACGCGATCATGGGCTACGTCGTCGACCTCGTGACGGCGACGCGCGAGTCGCGGCGGCTGGCGGTCGGCGCGAGCCCGCGCGGCAGCATCGCGCTCCTCAAGCTGTCGCGTGCGAAGGCGGCGCTCGCGGGACGCGACTTCGTCACTCCCGAGGACGTGAAGGCGGTCGCGGTACCGGCACTCGCGCACCGGCTGATGGTGCGGCCGGAGCTCTGGGTGCAACGGCTTCGCGGCGAGGACGTCGTGGAGGAGGCGCTCCAGACGGTGCCGACGCCTCCCGCGGAGGACGCCGTACGCACCGCCGAAGCGTGACCGGATTCATCTCTCCACGCCTATCCGGCTACGCCGCGCTCGCAGCGTCGGGGCTCGTCGCCGGCCTGGCCCTCGGCCGCGTCGAGCCGGTCGCGCTCGCGGCTCCGTTCGTGCTCGCGCTCGTCGCTGCCGTGGCGGGGCGCGAGCCGGAGGTTTCCGTGCGCCTGTCCCTCGACCGCGACCGTGTGCTCGAGGGGGACAAGGTCACCGCGACGATCGAGCTGGCGTCGGAAAGCGGCGTCGACCGCTTCGAGCTGCTCCTGCTGTTGCCGCCGGAGCTGCGCGTGGAGAGAGCGCCTGCACGGGCGATCCATCTTCGCGCCGGCGAGGAGCGATCGATCGAGCTCGAGCTGCGTTGCGAGCGCTGGGGCGCGTTCTCCGTCGGGCCGATCCTCTTCCGCGCACGCGACGTGCTCGGGATCCGCACGTGGGAGGGCAGGGCCGGCGAGGCGCAGCGGCTGCGCGTCTATCCCGCCGAGGAGACCCTCCGCTCGCTCGTGCCGCCGCTCGAGACGCAGGTGTTCGTGGGCAACCAGGTCTCGCGGGCACGAGGCGAGGGGATCGAGTTCGCGGACCTGCGCGAGTGGCAGCCCGGCGACCGCGTGCGGCGTGTGAACTGGCGTGCGACGGCGCTTCGCGGATCGCTCTGGGTGAACGAGCAGTACCCGGAGCGGAACACCGACGTCGTCCTCTTCCTCGACACGTTCGCCGAGGTACGTGCGGAGGGCCGGAGCACGAACGACCGGGCGGTGCGTGCGGCGGCGACGCTTGCGCGTGGCTACCTGCAGCGGAAGGACCGGGTGGGGCTCGTCGGCTTCGGCGGCGTCCTCTCCTGGCTGCTCCCGGAAACGGGGGTGCGCCAGCTCTACGCGATCGTCGACACGCTGCTGACGAGCGACATCGTGCACAGCTACGCGATGCGGGGCGTCGACGTGCTGCCGCCGCGCACGCTGCCGCCGAAGGCGCTCGTGCTCGCGATCACACCGCTCCTCGACGACCGCACGGCGGCCGCGCTGCTCGACCTGCGCGCGCGGGGCTACGACCTGATCGTGGTCGAGGTGTCCCCGCTCGAGCTGCTCGCGCCGGATCCGGCGTCGATCGGCACAGCTCGCGCACCGTCTCTGGCGTCTCTCGCGTGAGGCGCTGCGCTGGCGGTACGAGCAGCTGGGCGTTCCCGTCGTCACCTGGCGCGAGGGTGAGCCGCTCGCGGCCCCACTCGAGGAGGTGAACGCATTCAGGCACCTCGCCCGGCCCGCCTAGCAACCGCCGCCGGAGCCGCGGCAGCGTACGGCGGAGTCCTCGCCGACTCGCTCGCGCGCGCCGGGTCGACGGCGGGTTATCTCGCCGCCCCGGCGGCGCTCGGGACGCTGCTCCTCGTCGTCGCCATCGTCCATGGCAGGGGCCTCGGTCTCGCTCTCTTCATAGGAGGCGGCACGTATCTCGCCTTCGTCGTCACCGACGACCACCACCGGGTGGACCCGACAGCGCCACTGGTGGCGGTGCTTCTCCTGTTGAGCGGTGAGCTCGCCGCATGGTCACTGGACGAGCGCGGACGGATCCAAGCCGACTCCGCTCTGGTCTGGCGCCGCGGCGCGGCGGTTGCCGCGCTCGGCCTCGCGGGCCTCACCGTGGCAGCGTTCGTCGTGGCCCTGAGCGCGGTGCCGTCCAGCCACGGCCTGGCGCTGACGGCGGCCGGCGCAGTCGCCGCGGTCGGCGCCGCCGGCATCGGCGTCATCGTCGCCCGCCGCTAGCCGCGGAGTGCGACGTCAAGCACGCCGCCCAATCCGATGTTGGAAACCGGCAAAGCTGCAGATGACGACGTAGCCGATCAACATGAACGCCGTCAGTAGCCCGAGCACACCGAGGAGGCGTGGCTGCTGGACGGGATTCTCGACCTGGGTGGCGATGATGTGGGCCACGCTACGCGGATGGAGAAGCGCGTCCCAGCTGTTGAGGCGCACGAAGCGGCCGAGATACACGCCGAAGCTCCCGACCCCCAGAGCCAGTGAGGCGAGAAGCCAGGAGACAAGACGACCGACATGGGCGCTCCAGGCGTCCTGCATGAGGTAGAGGGAGACGAAGCCGAGCATGAGCCCGGTCCACACGAACGACGACAGCATCAGCGCGTCCCACCACAACGGACTGGTCACGTGGACGTCTCGGATGTGGATGTAGTCGGTCAGCATGTATGGCGCGTTCGGGAAGAACAGAAGCCAGATCACCCCGGCGCCGACCGCGAGCCCGTAGACCCGGGCGCGAGCAAAGGCGTGACAGGCGAGCGCAGCTGCGAGGGGTACCCACGCGAGGAAGAGGTTCCAGACCAGGAAGCGATAGAACGAGTTCCCCGTCTCGGCGATTTCCACGAAGAGCGCAGCGACCGAGAGGGCCGATGCAGCCGCGAGCGCTGCGATCAGCTTGACCGGATAGGTATCCACTCGACGAGTGTGCATGCACGGAGGCCGCGGTCGCCGCGTCCATCACACTACGCCCGAGATGAGCGACGAGATCCGAGTCGGCCGGCGCAGCGTCCGGCTGACCCATCCCGAGCGCGTCCTCTTCCCCGGCGACGGCGTGACGAAGGGCGACCTCGCGCAGTACTACGTCGAGATCGGCGACGCGATCGTCCCGCACCTGCGCGAGCGGCCCTTCACCCTGAAGCGGTATCCACACGGCATCGACGACCAGGCGTACTTCCACAAGCAGGCGCCGAAGGGCAAGCCGGAGTGGATCCCGACGCGGCAGTTCCGGACGTGGCCGCGCGAGGGCGAGTCGCGGCTCGTCGACTTCACGCTCGTCAACGAGACCGCCGCCGTCGTCTGGATGGTGCAGATGAACTGCATCGACATGAACGCGTGGTACTCGCGCGTGGACAAGCCCGAACGCCCGGACTACGTCGTCTTCGACCTCGACCCACCCGATTCACGCGACGGGTTCGCGCAGGCGATCCGGGTGGCGCACCTCATTCGCGAGGCGCTCGAGCGAGCTCGGCCTGCGTTCGTACCCGAAGACGAGCGGCGCCGACGGCATCCACGTGCTCGTGCCGATCACCCGGCGTTCGTCCTATCCCGACACCTACGAGTTCGCGGAGCGCGTGTCCCGCGACCTCGAGGCTCGCAACCCCGGCCTCGTGACCACCGAATGGCTGAAGAAGAAACGCCGCGGCGTCCTCGTCGACCACCGCCAGAACGGTCACGGGAAGACAATCGCCTCCGCATACTCCGTGCGGCCGAAGCCGGGGGCGCCCGTGTCGACGCCGCTGCGCTGGGAGGAGCTCGGTCCGAAGGTGCGGCCGCGCGATTTCCGGATGCGCGAGGCGCTGGACCGGGTTCAGCGGCACGGCGACCTGTTCGAGCCCGTCCTGCGCGGCGGGCAGGCGCTCGGTCCGGCTCTCCGCCGGCTGCGCGCTAGCGAGTCCTGACGAGGTAGGCCACGCGGCCGCCGCCCGCGCTAGCGCGACCGCGACTACGAGCTTGCCGCGTGCATGGCCCGACTCGATCTCGGTCAGGGCGTCCCCCGCCTGCTCGAGCGGGTACGCGCGCTCGACGGACGGTGTCAGCTCTCCCCGTTCCACGAAGCCGAGCAACGTCTCCAGGTGACCACGGCTCGTGTTGGACAGGAACATCCTGACGGCACGGTCGGTGAAGCGCGTGAGCAGCCGCGAAAGCACGAACCCGCCCAGCGCCGCGAGCAACCCAAATGAGCCGTCGCGTCCGGCGCCGCTACCCGCCGGCACGAGTCTTCCGTGCGGGGCGAGCAGACGACGGAGCGCGAAGAGCGAATGCTCGCCCGCGAGCTGGACGATGAGGTCGTAGCGCTCCGGCAGAGCCGTTACGTCTTCTCGCGCGTAGTCGACGACGTGGTCGGCGCCGAGCGCGCGGACGAAATCCCCCTTCGCGCCGCTGCACACCGCCGTCACGTCGGCCCCGAGCGCTTTGGCCAGCTGCACCGCAAACGAGCCGACGCCGCCTCCGGCGCCGACGATCAGCACCCGCTCTCCCGCCTCGAGACGGCCGTGCGTGACCAGCGCGTGCAGCGCGGTTCCACCGGCGACCGGGATCGAGGCCGCCTGCTCGAACGACAGCCGCTCCGGCTTCCGAGCGAGCCGCGCGGCCTTCGCGCGCGTCAGCTCCGCGAACGAGCCGTTGCCGTGGCCGAAGACCTCGTCCCCGAGCGTAAGGTCGGTGACGCCCTCGCCGATCGCTTCGACGGTGCCGGCGACGTCGAAGCCGACATCGCCGTCCTTCGGGCCACGCAGGCCGTTCATCATCCGGAGCAAGAACGGCTCGCCGCGGACGAGATGCCAGTCGACGGGGTTCGCGCCCGCCGCGCGGACGCGGACGAGCACCTCGCCCTCGCCCGGCGTCGGTGCTTCGACCTCCCTGACTGCAGGACATCGCGCGGCGGCCCGTAGCGGTCGTACCTGATGGCGCGCATGACTCCTGACATACGCTGTAAGTTACACATACAGCGTAAGCTTGTCAAGTCATGGCCGCCAAACGCCGCCCCGCCCCTCTCGACCCCGAACGCATCCTCGACGCCGCGATCGCGCTCGCCGACGACGCCGGGCTGGACGCCCTCTCGATGCGTCGGCTCGGCCAGGCGCTCGGCGTGGAGGCGATGTCGCTCTACAACCACCACGCGAACAAGGACGCGATCCTCGACGGGATGGTCGCGCGTGTGCTGGCCCAGGTCGAGTTGCCCGCGGAGGGCGGCGACTGGGAGGAGGAGCTACGCGGCTGTGCCGTCTCGCTGCACGAGGCGCTCCGCCGGCACCCGTGGGCCTGCAGCCTCGTCATGGCGCCCGCGTCGGGGCCCGACGCGCTGGCGGCCCGCTTGCGTTACATCGACGCACTGCTCCGCACGCTCCGCGAAGCAGGGTTCACCCCGGAGCAGGCCTACCACGCGCTATCACGCGATCGACGGCCACACGGTGGGCTTCACGATGTGGGAGCTCGGACACACCTCGCCGTGGACAGACGCCGCGGTCGAGACGGCGATGCGCCTGATGAAGAGCGGTGATTTCCCGTACCTGCTCGAGCACGGCGAGCAGCACGAGCTCGAGCACGACGTGAGCGGCTTCGCGTTCGGGCTCGATCTGATCTTCGACGGATTGCGGCAGCTGCTCGAAACGGACCACTAGGTGAACCGGATCACGCTGCGGATGCCGTCCTGCGCCTCCATCAGCTCGAAACCGCGATTCACCTCGTCGAGGCTGAGCGTGTGCGAGACGAAGGGCGCTACGTCGATGTCTCCCGCAAGCGCCCGCTCGATCAGTTGTGGAACCTGATCGCGGCCTTTCACGCCGCCGAACGACGATCCGCAGACCCGACGGCCGGTGATCAGGAACCGCGGGACGATGTCGAGGGTCTCCCCCTTGCCCGCGACGCCCGCGACGGTGCACAGCCCCCAGCCCATCCGCGCCGACTCGACCGCCTGGCGCATCACGGCGACGTTGCCGGTCGCCTCGAACGTGTAGTCGGCGCCGAATCCGCCGGTCATCTCCACGATCCGCTCGACCGTGTCCGGGCCGCCGATCATCGTGTCGGTCGCTCCCTGTCCGCGCGCGAGCGCGAGGCGCTCCTCCGAGAGGTCGACCACGACGATCCGCTCGGCCCCCTGCAGGCGGCAGCCCGCGACGGCGCCGAGACCGACCATGCCGGCGCCGAAGACCACGCACGTCGACCCGGCCTCGACCTTCGCGGTGAACATCGCAGCGCCGAGCCCGGTCGAGAGTCCGCACGCGAAGAGACAGGCGTGCTCGAACGGCGCCTCGGGACTGACCTTCGCGAGCGCGATCTCCGGCATCACCGTGTACTCCGCGAACGTCGAGGTGCCCATGAAGTGCCGGATCGGAGCGCCTTCTCGCTCGAGCCGCGTCGTGCCGTCGGGGAGAAAACCCTTGTTCTGCTGCTCGCGGATCGCGAGGCAGAGGTTCGTCCTCGTGCTCTGACAATGGACGCATTCGCGGCACTGGGGAGAGAACAGCGTGACCACGTGGTCGCCGGGAGCCACCGAGATCACGCCCTCACCCACCCGTTCGACGATGCCCGCGCCTTCGTGGCCGAGCACCGTCGGCGAGTAACCGGACGGGTCTGCCCCGGACGCGGTGTACAGGTCGGTGTGGCAGACACCGCACGCCGCGAGCCGGACGAGGACTTCGCCTGCGCGCGGCTCCGACAGGTCGACGTCCTGCACGACGAGCGGCTTTGCGAACTCCTCGAGTACGGCGGCACGCATCTTCATGCGTGCACACCGTAATCGAGGCGCGGCTGCTAGCTCGTCGCCTTCTTCCTGCTGTTGCGCCTGCTCCGCGTCGGCGCCTCGTCCGCGTCTTCGTCGTCGTCGGTCCCGCTGTCCGCCTTGGCGTCGCCGGACGTTCGGTACTCGATCCCCTTCGCGTCGTCCATCTCGACATACGCCTTGAAGCGGGCGAGGTCGGCCTGCACGGCGCGCTTCACGAAGCGGAGGCCGGACGCCATCTTCTCGAGCACGCCGCTCGGCTCGAACTCCATGTCGACCATGACGCGCGTGAGCTTCGGCGTCGAGCTTGTGAAAGCTCACGATTCCACGATGCGACATGCCACTCGTGGTCTTCCAGACGATGCGGTCATTCGCGCGGCGCTCCGTGATCTGCGCTTCCCACTGGCGCCGGCTGAACCAGATCTTCTCCTCGAAACGAACCTTGTTGCGGCTCGTCTTCTCGACGCGCAACACCCGGTGCATGAACTTCGGGTAGCTGTCGAAGTCCGAGAACGCCTTGTACGCGACCTCGATGGGGACTGCCACGTCGGTCCAGCGCTGGATCGGTAGACGGCGCGTCTTGCCGCCGCTCCCACCGCCCGCCGCCTGCCTTGTCGAGCTTCTTCGCAAGCATCTTTCCGACGAGGCCGCCGTCTGTCTCGAGGCGGTCCTTCGCCGTGTCGAGAACCTTCTCGCCCACCTTCGCCTCCGCCTGCTGGCGGGTTCCGTCGAGGGTGTCGACGAGGCCCCGGACGAGTTCCGGGCCCTTGCCGGAAGCGAGGGCGCCCGCTGCGCCGAGCGCAACCGGGACGATCACCTGTTTTCGCATCAGACCCTCCCCCTGTTCATTCGTCGTGCTTCAGGGGGCAACGGCCGAGCGGCTGGCGCGGTTCCGGGGGATCCGCTAGTCGACGGGGCGCGCGTTCAGGATCTTTCGCACCAGATCGATCCGCTGATGCACGTCGCGGCGCGCAGCCGAGATCTCCTGCTCGCGCTCGCGAGTCGCTCCCGACTCGAACCCGAAGTCGATCTGGTGGTGCAGACGATCGCGCTCCGCAGAGAGCCGCTCCTCCTGAGCCTGGAGAACGGCCAGTTCCTGGCGCAGATCGTCGAGGCTTGCTTCGTGCATGCCGTCCTTATCGGCACGAGCGCCGCCAAATCCGAGTGCGCCTCGTGGTGCGAACTACTGCGGGTCGGCGGCGTCCGGTCTTGGCTCTCGTCTGGCGAGCACGAACCGGGCCGCGTATGGATTGCCGCGATCGCCACGATGATCCCGCCCACCCCCGCGAGTTGCGGCCAGGACAAGCTCTTCGAGTGCTCCGCCTGCACCCAGTGCGGGCCGCCCCACGACAGGTCGTACGGGTAGTGGTGCACGACGTGCGCCCAGAGCGTCCACGCGATCCAGCGGCTCGTGCCGTAGAAGAACGCCGCGCGGTAGAGGACGAGGAGCGCGGCCGATAGGGACGGTACCGGTTCAGCCCTGCTCCAGAACTGGTCGGCCGTGAAGACATGCTGCTCGAAGTACGAACGCGTCAGCACCCGCCAGCTGAAGAGCCCGTAGACGATCCAGACGGCGTCCCAGATCGCCGCCGAGCCCGCTGAAGTAGGCGGCCGCGTCGGTCATCCGGCCGGTCTGGCCCGCGTAGGCCCACGCGCCGAAGTGGAAGTGGATACGTCCACGGGAAGAACAGCATCGTCCCGACCGTGTCGCCCGTGTCGGTGAGCGCGTGCGCCCACTGGCCGATCAGGAAGCTGATCCCCCACGATCTTGCTGCCGAGCACCTTCCAGAAGATGAGGCCGATCGACGACGCCGTAGAGCAGCGAGTGCGTGAAGCCGAAGCCCGGCCAGCCGCGATGGAACTGCGCCGGGTTCGGCCGCCTTCAGGTCCCAGCGGCGCCGAGGTGGATCCCGTACACGAACCACTTCGTCATCATGTCCGGCGCGTACGAGCCGAGGAGCAGCGGCACGAACGCGATCTTCCAGCTTCGAGTGCCGCTGGATCGCGTACGGCTCGAGGTCGTGTGCGGCCCAGCTCAGAGGAGCCTCCGCACGCCGGCCGGGACGAGCCAGGCGACGAGAGCAGATAGACCATGCGCGACGAAGACGGAGAGGAGGAAGTCGGTGTACGAAGACGCCGATCGTGACGTAGACGGCCGCGGCGGTCGACGTAGCCGGCGAATACCGCCAGCTGGCGCGTCGTCGGGCGCTCGCGGATGAATTCAGGCGCGCGCCTCATCGCATCGCAGTATCGCGGGTTGTTCCGACGGTGCTAGCAGCTAGGCGAGCGGCGGCGGAAAATCAGCACCGAGAGGGCGAGCGCGAGGACCAGCACCGCAGCGGCGACCGGCAGATCCAGGAAGACGTGCTCGGGAACACGTGCACGTTCCGGCTCCAGAGCATGGTGCGACTCAAACCCCATGGCCACGTCTTGTACAGGGCCGTCCAGATGACACCAAGGATGCCCACGCCAAAGACGAGCCTCGCGGCACTGCGCTGGAGCGCGAAGGCGAGGGCTGCTCGCATGGAGCGCACTCTAAGGGCAAGATGCCGCCATGGACAGAGCCGAGTTGCAGGCGGTGCAGGCGCCGCTCAAGGACCGCTACCGCGAGGAGCCCGCGTCCGCCCTCGTGACGCTCCGCGCCGACGGAAAGCTCGACGAGGAGCAGATCGCGTGCTCGGTCGCGACAGGGCGTGCACTCGTCGAGGCGGGCCTTCACCCCGCGACCGGCGGCACCGGGGCGCTCGCGTGCTCCGGCGACATGCTGCTCGAGGCGCTCGTCGCCTGCGCCGGGCGTGACGCTCCGCTCGGTTGCAACCTCGATGGAGCTCGCCGTCGCCGGCAGCGTCCACGCCGAGGGCGACCTCGACTTTCGCGGCACGCTCGGCGTCGACCGCGAGGCGCCCGTGGGCTTCACCGCGATCCGCCTCCGCTTCGAGCTCGCCTCGGACGAGCCGGAGGAGAAGCTCGCGAAGCTCATCGAGCTGACCGAGCGCTACTGCGTCGTCGCCCAGACGCTCGCCGGCGGCGTCCCGCTCGAGTTCACCTTGGAACGCGCCTGACGAAGCGAAGCACGGGCCGCCAGAACACGCTGGGCGGCACGCTGCTGCGTCCTCAGTCGCGCCCGTAGCTATCGCTACGAACGCTCCTCGTCCTTATCGCAGGCCATCAGGCATCGGCGCTCGATCGTAAGCCTCGAATCTCGCCGCGACGGTAATGCCCCTTGCGGAAGCCCTCGCGCTCGAACCCGAACGCCTCGTAGAGGGCGATGGCGGCCTCGTTCCAGGGGAAGACGTGCAGCTCGAGCTTGCGAACGCCGGCCTCGCGCCCCCAGTCGACCGCAGCCCGCAGGAGCGCCGTCCCCACCCCCTGCCTGCGCGCATCGAGCGCGACCATCAGGCCCACGTCGGCGACGTGCGTGCTCGCGGGATGTGGATCGCGCCCCACCGAGAGCCGGCCGACGAGCATCCCGTCCTCGCGCTCCGCCACAAAGACGGCGGCATGCGGGTAGCGGCGCAGCGCCTTCAGGAACCGTCGCTCGTCGCCTGCACTCCGCCACTCGCCGGCGACGCTGATCAGCCAGCCCTCCGATTCCGCGCTCACCGAGTCGGCGAGCCGGGTGAGCTGCTCGGCGTCCGCGGGATCGGCTGGACGGATCACGAAGTCCATCAGGCGACCACCTGGGCGGCCCCGCCGCGCCGCGGGTCTCCTGCCGCGGCGAGCGAGCCGCCCTCGCGGATCTCGACCGCGGACACGCCGCCGAAGAAGAGGTTGCGCTCCCGCCAGCGGACGACGGGATAGCCGGCCGCTTCGAGCTCGTCCCCTGCGTCCGGGTCCTCGCAGTGCACGATCCCGCCCTCGACGTGCATCCGCGGCGCCTCGACGGCGTCGGTCACCCCGAGCCCCCGCCCCGCGACGTTCACGACGACCTGGAAGATCGCCCCGTGCAGCCGCCTGCTGCCGGCGGAGCCGAGGACGAGCCTCGGCCGACCGCCCTGCAGCAGAATCGACGGCGCCATGAGCGACATGAGCCGTTCCCCCGGACGTGTCTCACCCGTCAGATGGCTCTCGCCCAGCATGTTGTTGAGATGGATTCCCGTGCCGGGAGCGACGATGCCGCTGGCCGAGCCGAGCGAACAGGAAAGAGACGCCGCGCTGCCCTCGCCGTCGACGACGCTGATGTGCGTCGTCCCTCCGACGGCCGCGTCCTGCGCAGCCTCCTGTGCCGCCATCGCACCCGCCATGGCGACCGCCGTCGGCTCCGCGTCGCCTAGCGCCTCGAGGCCGACTGCGAGCAGGCGGCCGCCGTTCGACGGCGGCGGGTTCGTCCGGAGCTCGCCGCCTCGGTAACCCGCCGCGAGCGGGTCGCGCTCGATCACGCGGTAGCCGGCAAGGTCGTCGAGCGTGATCGGGACGTGCGCGGCGATTCGCTCCGCGATCTCGCCGCGGTAGAGACAGTCCGGCCCCTCGGCGGCGACCCGGTCGAGCGTCTCTGCGAGCTCGGGCATCGCGAAGCGCTCCCCCACCTCGAGCGCCCGACCCGGCCCGTAGAGGGCATCTCCTTCCGGCGAGTGGCGCAGCAGCGAGTCGAGGATCTCGTGCAGATACGCCCGCGGCTCGTCGAGGACGGCCCCCTCGCGGGCGAGGCGGGCGGCCGGAGCGAACAGCTCCGACCACGGCATCGATCCCCAACGCCGATGAGCCTCCCACAGCCCGAGCCCCGTCCCCGGCACGGCTACCGAGGCCGGGCCGGTGTAGAAGATCTGCTGCGAGTCGCCGAAGTCCACGACGAGCTCGAGCAGCTCATCCGGCGGGGCCGGCCGCTGCGGCACCGCCACGAAGAAGTCGAGGAGGTGCGATCGGGCGTCGCCCGCGAGGTGAACGAGGAGGAAGCCTCCGCCACCCAGGCCCGCGAGAGGGCTCTCGCAGATCCAGGAGACGGCCGCCGCCGCGATACACGCGTCCACCGCGTTGCCGCCCGCGCGCAGGACATCGGCTCCCGCCTCGGCGGTGAGCGGATGACCGGCTGCTAACGCGCCCCTCATGGACCGAGCGTACGCTGCCCGTATGACCGACGCGTCCTTCGCGGCCGCCGCACGTGCGCCGTGGTGGCTCCGGCTGCCGGTTGCGCGCGAGGCGGTGCTCTGCAGCGGGCTCGCGACGGCCGTCGGTTCGCTGCTCGTGTGGCTCGGACCGCCGGGCGGCGACCTCGCGGCGCACGAGTACCAGCGGTCGCTGTTCCTCCTCCACGGTTTCACGCTCTGGGACAACTTCTGGTACGCCGGCCGCTACGCGTTCGTCGGCTACAGCGTCCTCTACTACCCGCTCGCGGCGCTATTCGGAATCCCGCTGCTCGGGGTGATCACGGTGGCCGTTGCCGCAGGCGCGTTCGCGCTCGTCCTCAAGCGAGAGTGGGGCGACGCCGCCCGCTGGTCGGCGCGGTCCTTCGCGCTCGTGTGGCCGGGTGTGCTTCTCGCGGGCGAGTTTCCGTTTGCTCTCGGCGCCGCGCTCGCACTCCTCGCACTCGCCTGCCTGCAGCGCGGCCAGCGCTGGATGGCGGCAGCGCTCGTAGTCCTCGTCCTCGCAGCGAGCCCGGTCGCATTCGTCCTGCTCGCGGTCGTTCTCGCCGGGATCGTCGTCGCCCGTCCGCACGCGCTCCGCGGGAAGGTCGTACCGGTGCTCGCGGTCGTGCTCACCGCTGCGGTCGAGCTGGTCGTCATGCATCTCTTCCCGACAGGCACGCTCGAGTTTCCCGGGATCGAGGCGTTGGAAGCAACGGCGTTCTCGGTCGGCCTGCTCGCCCTGGCGTGGCGGCCCGAGCGCGCGCGAGGCCTGCGCGGGGTGCTGGTCGTCTATCTGCTCGCCGTCATCGCGGTCTATGCGATCCCGACGGGGCTCGGCCACGACATCACGCGGCTACGTCAATTCGCCTTGCCGGTCGCTCTGCTCGTGGTGACGCTCCGGCGCTGGCGGCCACTGCCGCTGGCACTTGCTGCCGTCCTGCTCGCGGGAGCGTGGAACATCGTGCCATTGGCCGGCGGCTGGGCCGAGGCCGCGGCCGACCGCTCGTCGAGCCGGGCGGTGTGGACCGCTCCGGTCGAATATCTCAACTCGCACCTGAGCACGGGCTACCGCGCGGAAGCCGTGGACACGAGCCAGCACTGGCCGTCGCTGTACCTCGCTCGTGCGGGCATCCCCCTCGTGCGCGGCTGGTTTCGGCAGGACGACCGGCCCGTCGCCACCCTCCTCTACGGGCAATACACCGCGGCTCAGTACATCGCCTGGCTCCATCGGCTCGGTGTGGAGTACGTCGTGCTCACCAGCTCACCGCCGGACTACACCGCACGCCACGAAGCAGCACTCATCCGGCACGGCGACTCCGGGCTGAGGAAGGTCTTCTCGACGGCCGAGGTCTCGATCTACGCCGTGCCGCATCCGCAGGCGATCGTCACCGGCCCCGGCGGGCCCGTTGTGCTCGCGCTGCGCCAGTCGCGGCTTGCCGTTCGCGTCTCGCGTGGTGGGACGTACCGCATCGCCGTGCGCTGGTCGCCGTACTGGCACGCCTCCACGGGTTGCCTCGCCAAAGCACCTGGCCGAATGCTCCAGCTGCGAACGTCGAGGGCGGCGACGGTGCGCATCGGGTTCGACATCGATACCCGCAGCCTGTTCGACGCCTTCGCGGGAACTTCGGCGAGGTGTAGCTAGCCGATCTCGCGGACGAGCTCGTCGAGCGGCTTGCGGTTCGCCCGTTCCGACCACTCCTCCGCGCTCCTCCCGGCCACGTCCCGCGGCCGGGCCGGATGGCCGAACGAGAGGATCGCGCGCACCTCACCGCCGCAGATGGCCGCGGCGGCATCCGGGTCGCGCACGCCGTTCGGGCACGAGACCACGCCGTCGCCCCACGCCGCGAGCATCATGTTCTGGGCGCAGCGGCCGGCGTCGAAGCTGCTCGCCTCCCCGACGATCGCGACCACGAGGGCGGCGGTGAGCAGGTTCTCCGGCGCGTAGACCGTGTCGGCCAGGCGGTCCTTCTCTCCGCCGGACACGACCGCGAATTCCCACCGCTGTCGGTTCTTGGAGCTACCGGAGAGCCGGCCCGCGTCGAGAATCCGCCGCCGCACGTCGGCGGAGATCGGCGTATCCGCGTACGAACGCTCGTCGCGCTTCGAGGCGATGGCGAGGTAGGGATCCACCGCCGTCCAGCCGCGTCAGTTACGCATGAAGGGCGGGACGTCGAGGTCGCCGCCGTCGTCGTCGCCGGACTGCCGGCGCTGCTCGGTGGTCGGCGTCCCGAAGTCGCCGCGCGAGCGGCGGCCCCGGCCGCCGAAGCCGGTCGCGACGACGGTCACCCACACCTGTCCGGTCAGCCGGTCGTCGACGGTAGCGCCGAAGATGATGTTCGTGTCGTCGGTCGCGGCGCCGCGGATCACCTCGGCAGCCTCGTTCACCTCCACGAGCGTCAGGTCCTCGCCGCCCGCGATCGAGAGGAGGATGCCGCGTGCGCCGGTGATCTCCGCGTCGATGAGCGGGGAGCGCATCGCTCGCTCGGCCGCTTCCTTCGCACGGCCGTCGCTCGATGAGGAGGAGAAGCCGATGCCCATCAGGGCAGTGTCCGAGTCGGACATGACGGTGCGCACGTCGGCGAAGTCGAGGTTGATCAGCCCGGGCATCGTGATCAGGTCGCAGATGCCCTGGACGCCCTGGCGAAGCACGTCGTCGGCGACCTTGAAGGCGTCGAGCATCGACGTGGAACGCTCGAGCACCTCGAGCAGCCGGTCGTTCGGGATCACGATCGTCGTGTCGCAGGCGAGGCGGAGATTCGCGACCCCCTGGTCGGCCTGGCTGCGCCGCTTCGTTCCCTCGAAGCGGAACGGCGTCGTGACGATGCCGACCGTGAGCGCGCCGAGCTCCCGCGCGATCCGCGCGACGATCGGCGCGGCGCCGGAGCCGGTGCCGCCGCCTTCGCCGGCGGCGACGAAGACCATGTCCGATCCGCGGAGCTCCTGCTTCAGCTCGTCATACGCCTCGTCGGCGGCGCGGCGCCCGACGTCCGGGTCGGCACCGGAGCCGAGCCCCTGCGTGAGCTCGCGACCGATGTGGATCTTGACCGGCGCGTCGCTCATATGGAGTGCCTGGATGTCGGTGTTGACCGCGAGGAACTCGACCTGGCTGATCCCGGCGTCGATCATGCGGTTGACGGCGTTGATGCCGGCCCCACCGACGCCGACGACCTTGATCACCGCGAGGTAGGCGCCGTCGGAGCCTGCCCGGTGCAGCCGCGCAGGCGAGTCCGGCAGGGGCTCGAGGTAGCGCGAGACCGGCGGCAGGTCGACCGGGCGCAGCTCCGGCGGCGCGGGCGGCGGTAACGGACTCGGGTCTGGAGTCGGCGTCGGCGGCTGAGGATCCGGCGTCGGCGGCACCGGCGTCGGCTCGGGCGTGGGAGTCGGCGGCGCCGGCTCGACACCGGCCTCCTCCTCCCAGGTCGGAACATGCTCGACGGTTCGCTCGTCGGGCTCGGCGCTGCGCGCCGGAAGCGGCGGTCGCGGCGTCCTCGGGCAGCTGCTGCTGCTCCGTCTCGCCGCCCTGCTCCGCCTGCTTCTGCGCCGCCTCGGTCGCCCGGAACAGCTCCGCCAGCGGCCCCTCACGCATGCTTGCGCGCCGACGCGCCATCGAGCACCTCCTTCGCCAGGTCACGGTACATCCCGGCCGCCTCGCCGGATGCGTCGTACTTGAAGATCGACTGCCCTTTCACCGGCGCCTCCGCGTAGCGCACCGTCTTGCGGATCTTCGTGTTGAGGACGAGGTCGCCGAAGTTCTCCTTCAGGATCTCGACGGCCTCGCGGGAGTGGAGCAGTCGCCGGTCGAACATCGTCGCCAGGATGCCCTGAATCCCGACGTTCGGGTTCAGGTTCTCGCGGATCATCGAAAGCGTGTTCTCGAGCTGGACGAGCCCGCGGAGCGACAGGTACTCGCACTGGACGGGGACGATCACGCCGTCGGATGCGACGAGCGCGTTGATCGTCAACAGGCCGAGGGAGGGTGGCGTGTCGATGAGGACGAAGTCGTAGTTCTCGCGCACCGGCATCAGCGCTTTCTCGAGTGCGCGCTCGCGGCCGATCATCGAGGCGAGCGCGAGCTCGGCGCCCGCGAGGTCGATGGAGGAAACGGCGACGTCGAGCTCGTTCGTGCGCACGATCTCGGTGATCGGCAGCCGGTGGGCGAGCACGTCGAACATCGAGCGGTCGATCTCGTCCGGGTTCCAGCCCTGCGACATCGTGAGGTTGCCCTGCGGGTCGAGGTCGACCGCCAGGACGCGCAGACCCTGCTCGACGAGCGCCACGCCGAGGTTGAGCGTCGTCGTCGTCTTCGCGACGCCCCCCTTCTGGTTCGCGAACGCGATCACCCGCGCCATCGCTGGACCGCTATCGGACGTCCGCGCCTGCGGACGCGCTAATAACCGCGTGAGCGCCATCCCTGCTGACCTTTCGCAGCGCCAAAGCTGACTCCTGCTTCGTTAGTTTCCCCGGAGTGGAGCGGAAATGGCGCGTTCTCATCGTGGTGTGCGTGGCAGTGTTCATGCTGCTCCTCGACATCACGGTAGTCAACGTCGCGCTGCCGGACATCCAAAAGGAGCTGCACACCTCCTTCACGGACCTGCAGTGGGTCGTGGACGCCTACGCGCTCACCCTCGCTGCGACGATGCTCAACGCCGGCTCGCTCGGCGACCTGCTCGGGCGAAAGCGGGTCTTTCTCGTCGCCATCGCGCTCTTCACGATCGCCTCGACGCTCTGCGGAGCGGCGCAATCGCCGGAGTGGTTGATCATCGCGCGAGGCGCGCAGGGGATCGGTGGCGCCGGGATGTTCGCCGTCTCGCTCGCGATCATCTCGCAGGAGTTCCACGGGCGGGAACGCGGCACGGCCTTCGGGATCTGGGGCGCGACCGTCGGCATGGCGGTCGCGATCGGCCCGCTCGCGGGCGGCGCGCTGACGACCTACGTGGGGTGGCGCTGGATCTTCTTCGTCAACATTCCGATCGGCATCGCCTGCGTCGCAGGGGGACTGCGCGAACTGCACGAGACACGCGACGAGGGCCGTGGGGGCCTGGACCTGCCCGGGCTCGTGACCCTGACCTCCGGGCTGTTCGCCCTCGTGCTCGGGCTGCTGCGCGGCAACGACTGGGGCTGGTCGAGCGGGCGCGTCGTGGGGCTCTTCGCCGGAGGGGCGATCTTGCTCGTCGCGTTCGGTTTCGTCGAGCTCCGTCAGGCCTCGCCGATGTTCGATCTCCGCCTCTTCCGGGTGCCGACGTTCACCGGCGCGCAGATCACCGCGTTCGCGATCTCCTCCGGGATGTTCGCGCAGTTCCTGTACCTCGCGCTCTACCTGGAGAGCGTGCTCGGGCACTCCGCGGTCTGGGCGGGCGTGCGCTTCTTGCCGCTCTCCCTCGTGTCGTTCGTCGTCGCGCCGATCGCCGGGAGGCTCTCCGCGCGGATTCCGGTGCGCTTCCTGCTGGGCGGCGGGCTCGCGACCGTCGGTCTCTCACTGCTCTTGATGTGGGGCATCAAGATCGACTCGGGTTGGACGACCCTCCTCCCCGGCTTCATCGTCGGCGGCATCGGAATCGGCATGGTCAACGCGCCGCTCGCGTCGACGGCGGTCAGCGTCGTCGAGCCTCGGCGGGCGGGCATGGCCTCGGGGATCAACAACACGTTCCGCCAGGTCGGGATCGCGACGGGCATCGCGGCGCTCGGCGCGATCTTCCAGAGCCGGATCGCGTCGCATCTCGCTTCAGCGGGCGTGCCCGCGCGACTCGTCCACCCCTTCTCCCAGGCGATTGCGTCGGGCGCACATCTCTCACTCCCTCCAGGTGAAACCGGCACCCCTGCCATTGTCACGCGGCTGAAGACGCTCGGCGATTCGGCCTTCATCAGCGGCCTGAACGAGATCCTCCTCGTCGCCTCCTTCGTCCTCTTCGCGGGTGCCGTGCTCGCCTTCCTCCTCGTTCGAAGCAAGGACTTCGTCGCGAGCGGTCCGGCGGTCGCCCCCGAGGGCGGCTAGGCCGGAGCGCCGGCGAGGCGCGGGCGACGCAGGCGGAGCGCCAGCCGCCACGTGGCGATGAGCAGGATCACTGAGGCGCCCGTCACGATGACAAGCGCCTGTGCGGCGACCGAAAAGGCGACAGCGTTCGCAGTGCCCACACCGCTGAGCGCGAGGATCGCGGCGCCCGCCCCGGCCTGCGTCGCGGCCCCCGCAGGAGCGATCGGGAGCGCAGCCGATGCAGCGGAGGCGACGAGGAACGCGAGCGCCAGCACGAACGAGCCGGGCATCGACAGCGCGTTGAGGAGAAGGAAGACGGCGACGGCGCGAAGGCTCCACGAAGCCGAGATCAGCAGCCAGGCGGCCCACGCCTCTTTCGTGCAATGCGTGTGCTCGGCGACCCAGCGGCCGAACCGCCAGCGCGCCACGAAGGGGAGACGAGCGATCCTCGGCAGGAAGGCGACGATGGCGGCAGCTGCAACCCCGGCCGCGGCAACGACCGCGAAGCCGGCCTGTGTGGTCCAGTGGTTCGAGCCGACCGCGGCGACCGACGCGAGCGGCGTGAGCGCCGCGTTGTCGAGCATCCCGAGGACGATCAGGCTCAGACCGAGCGCTCCGATTCCCGTCTTCGTGCCCGGATAGCGCTTGACGACCGCGATGCGGATCGCGTCGTCGACGCGACCCGGCAGCGCTATTCCGCCGACGCAAGCTGCGCCACCCGCGAACGCGAGCGCGTCCGCCGTCGGCCGCTCACTCACGTGGAAGAGCCGCTGCCAGCCCCACGCCTTGAAGGCTGCGGCCGCGAGGAAGAGAAGCGCCGCGCCGGACACGAGCACCGGATCGGCGTGGTGGATCGGCCAGCCGCTGCCGACGAAGTGGCGGACGCTGAAGAACGCGACGGCGAGCAGGACGAGCCCGAAGCCACCGTTCAGCGCGAGCTGAACTTTCCGATTGGAGAGAAGCCGCATCACCGCAGTCGCAACGGTGCTATCGGCAGTGGGGATGCGAAGCTTGGTCACTCGATTGGGCCGGGCCGCAGCCGGGTCAAGGTAGCGGCGCTTTGTGAACGGCGTGTGAGACCCGGTCGGTACCCAGGTCGAGCGTGACCGATCGCCCGCCGGCCGTCCGCAGCCGAAGGCTTCCGGTCTGGGCCGAGGTCTCGGCCGCCCTACCGAGCGGAGCGGCGCTGATCGTGAGTCCGCCGGTCGGCCCCGCATCGACCACCCGGACCGTTTGCCTGCCGGCGACGAGGTTCTGGCGGACGATCACGACGCGGCCCACCGACGGGTCGTTGCCCGCGGCGCCCGCGTAGACGGCAACGAGCGTCTTGCCGTCGCTCACGAGCCAGCTGTTCCGGCTGCGCAAGACGGACGGCGCGACCGGTACAGGCACGTCGGCCCCGAGCATCTGCGCCGGGATCGGCCGCGGCATGGAATCCGGCGCAGGTGCCGGTTCGGTGTTCGAATCGGCAGTGGCGACGGACGCCAGGCGCCCCAGAGCGGCCGCCTTCTCTGCGGACGGCGGAGTCGAGCCGCCGACCGCATCGGCCAGCGCGAACCCGCCGCCCGCCCCGGCGGCGAGACCCACGAGCGTCGCGACGACGACCTTGGCGCTCAGCAGCCGAAGCACGCGAGCTCCGACTCGACAAGACCGCTGTTCAGGGAGTTGAGCGTGTTCCACGACGATGTCGGCGTCAGTCCCACTCCCGTCGACGCCGTGACGCCGAGGAAGAAATAGCCGCCGCCGTGCGTGTTGGCGTTCCACCACTTCCGCACGACGGTCCACTGGTTCGCGTTGGCGGTGTAGTAGATCTCCGGCAGCGGCAGCGCGAGCCCGGCGTACGAGACGTAGCCGACGTCGCTGACGTGCCAGCCGTTGTTGCAGGCCCCGTCGGCGCTCCCGCTCTGCGGACAGCCGTCCGCGGAACCGAAGTCGTAGTACAGCGCCCAGCCCTGGGCCTGGTCGCCGCTCACCAGCTGCTTCGTGAGCGCCGCGGACTCCCAGCTCGGCTCCATGTCGGAGGCAGCGTCGGACGTCTGGCTGCTGTAGCCGTTCGACGCCTGGTAGTCGGAGAGGTCCTCCGAGCGCTCCGACTGGTGGAAACCCGCCCACCACGCGTCGGTACCGGACATGCCCGCCGCGGACAGGTGGTAATTACTGTTCCCGTAGACGATGTCCACCGAGCCGTGGACGTGGCAGTTGTGGTACCCGTCGGCCGCCCGTTTCAGGGCGCCGAGGATGTCGGGGTTCGAGAACCGCGTGTTGCTGAAGTCGACCGCGCCCCAGGTGCTCGAGTCGAGCTTTCTCGCGGCGCCGAAATCGAGCAGCAGGACGCGAAGGCTCGTGCCCGGTTGGGAGTGCGCAAAGTCGCAGCCGTGAGCGTAGGCGTACGACCGCAGCTCGCTCGCCGAGCTGCCGTACATGTACCACGCGGTCACCGGATTCGGCGTTGCGGCGGCAACCGCCGCGGAAACAGCGAGACCCGCGACGGCGGCGACCGTGCAGGCGAGGAGCCTCACGGGCATCTCCCTGCCAGGTCTGCGGCCGCCTCCCGGGCGCGCGGGTCGCGCTCGCGCTCGGCCCACTCGGTCGCTTCGCGCACCAGCTCGCGCAGCTCGGCGAGGAGTGACGGCACGGCAGCGCCCTCGCGCTCGAGCGCCTCGATCCGCTCCAGCCGGGCCAGCACTGCTCGCGCTTCCTCCATGCCTCGAAGGTAGGCGGCAACTGGTGACGTGTCTGTCGCAGCTAGCTCGCGCGTTGCTGGAGGCTTGCGACCGCCCCCGTCACTCCCAGCAACGCCTCGTCGAGATCGCGCACGAGGCCGAGGCGATCGCCGTGCAGGAGGACGGCGACGAGCAGCCTGCGCAGTAGCTCGCAGCTCGGCTCCCGCAGCTTCCCGGCGAGATCGGAGCGTTCCTGTGGAGTCGCGCCCAGCAAGGCGGCGCCGCGCATCGCCGCCGCCCAGGGCCCGTCTCCCTCGCCGAGCGCGGCCTCGAGCGCGTGACGCAGCTGCTCTCCACGGAACGGCTCCGACTGGAAGAGCGCCAGCTCCCAGCGGTCGAGCGCATCGCCGAGCCGCGGGTCGTCGTCGGCGACGCCGAGCCGCACGCGCACGTCGCTCGCCACCGACGCTCGGAACGGATCGAGCCGCGTCGGCTCACCCGGCGGCGCTGTCGCCGCGATCGGGAGGACGGGCCGGATCCCGTACGGACGCCAGTCGAGCCGCTCGAAGAGGACAGGCCCAGCGGCAACAGGTGCCGAGGTGGCGAGGCGGATCGCGGTGACCGCGTCGGCGAGATCTCCGGGAGCATCGGGCACCTCGTCCGTCCCACCCCCGAGCGAACGCTCCAGCTCGAGCACGCAGATGCGATCCGGCTCGCGGCCGAAGTCCCGGGGCAGCAGGCCGGCGGCTTCCGGCCACATCGCGGCGAGCTCTCCCGTGGCGGCCACCCGCACCCGGATCCCGTCGCCGAGCTCGATCTGCGTGCCGACCGAAAGGCCGATGAGCGGCGCAACCGCGCCGTACGAGTGGCCCTCGCCGAAGAGCGAGCCCTCGATCTCCTCATACGCCCGCGCGTACGCGGAGTCGTCCCAGTCGAAGCCGCCGCAGCCCTCCGCGGTGCGGACGAGGAGCGGTACGAGAACGCTGCGGTAGACGGCGCGTCGCTCGTCGCGGACCTCTCCCTCGTGCGCGTGCGCGAAGATCCGCGCCGCCGGCTCGCGCAGGAGATCCCCGACGGCGTCCTGGACGTCGACCCGCGCGAAGAGCCGCTCGGCGCGCGCCTCGACGAAGCCGCGCACGAGCGGGCGGTACTCGTAGAGGGTCGGCCGGCCGTACGAGCCGTGCTCCTCGAAGGCGAACGGAAGATCGGATCCGTCCTCGAGCTCGCGGGTGAAGACCGCGAAGGCGCCGAGGCAGAACCGGCGGAGCGTGTCGTAGAGGTGCGGCGCGCGCATCCGGCACTCCTACGACGGCGGCGGGCACCCTCCTACCTCTGGCACTTCGGACACCAGTACGCCGTGCGTGCGTTCTCGCCCTGCGGCCTCGAGCTGACAACGCCTCCGCAACGGGGGCACGGTCGGCCCGCTCGGCGGTAGACGTGCCGCGGCGGCCGCCTCTCGTCGAGCGCCGTCCGCATCAGCCGGTGTGCCGCCTCGAGCACGCCGCGCAACTCGTCGTCCGAGACCTCGCCGAGCCGTCGCCACGGCGAGACCTGCGCCTCCCAGAGCGCCTCGGCGCGCCAGAGGTTGCCGATGCCCGACACGAGACGCTGGTCGAGCAGCGCGTCTCCGATCTCGCGCTCCGGCGCTGTACGCAGCCGCGCCAGCATGGTCTCGAAGTCCGGCGGCTCGCCGAGAATGTCAGCCCCCAGGTGTTCCAGCCGGGCGCCGGCGGCTTTGCCGGCGGCGCTTCCAGCACCGAGCCGCGGTGCTCCGCGCGCCCCGACGAGCTCGAGCTCGGCGCCGTTCCAGAGCACGCCCTCGTGCTCGGAGCCCCGCAACACGAGCCACGGCTTCCCCACGCGCGCCGCTCCCCGCTGTTCGAGCCGCCAGCGGCCCTTCATCCGCAGATGGCTGCGGAGCACGAGCCCGCCCTCGAAACGGAGCAGGAGGTTCTTCCCGACCGCCTCCACCCCGTCGAGCCGCCGGCCGTCGAGTCGCTCGGCCAGCCCTTTCACCGCCGCGCGCGGGTGCGGCGTCTCGACCTCGACGTGCTGGCCGACGAGCACCTGCAGCCGCCGAGCCGCGCGATGAAGCGAATCTCCTTCCGGCACGCGGGGAAGCCTACGATTGAGTCGTGACCAAGCCGTTTATCGGAGTCCGCTGGTGGCTCGGAGTCGCGTTCGCCGTCGTCGCCGCGACCTCGACTGCGATCGTGGTCTCGCAGTTCTCCGACCGCTCCGAGAAGGCGTTCCGGGACCACGGCGAGCAGCAGACGCTCACCGACGTCCAGCATGCGGCGCAGCAGGACGTGACGCCGGCCAGCCTCGTGCGCGTCGCGAGCAGGCTGCAGGGAAACGTCCGGTTGCGGCTCCTCGGCGTACCGGGAGCGGAAACAGCGACCGCGCCCGCGCGGGTCTCCAGCGCGAGGCAGTGCAGGCCGCGCGGGTCGGGGACCAGTTCGTGAAGGGGACGTCCGACGGCGGAGTCTTCGTGGCTGCGATCCCGTACCACGGCGGGGTGCTCGTCGCGGTCAGCCGGCAGCCGGCCACCGCCGAGGCGATCGACACGGTCAACGGCGAGGCGCTCCGGGCGGGCGTGATCGCCGGTGTGATCGGCGTCATCGTCGGGCTGCTGTTCGCGCAACTCATCGCGCTGCGCCTGCGCCGCCTGAGCGCCGCCACCGAGGCGATCGCGCACGGCGACTTCGAGACGCCGCTGCGTTACCGCTTCCGCGACGAGTTCGGCCTGCTCGCCCACAGCTTCGACCGGATGCGCCGCCAGCTGCGCCGCTCGTTCCGGCGCATCGAGGCGCGAGCGCGACCGCCTGCGGCTCCTCCTCGAGCGGCTGCACGAGGGCGTGCTCACGATCGACCAGGATCTCGTCGTCCACTTCGCGAACACCGAGGCGCGCCGGCTGCTCGGCGGCCGCCTCCGGGAAGGTGACGAGCTGCCGGAGCCGTGGCAGGGCTTCGCGCTGCGCGAGTTCGCGCACGGCCTCTTCGACGAGCGCGCGACCGTGACCCAGGTGCACGTCACGCCGGACGAGCAGCACGCGCTACGGCGTCACCGGGATCCCCTCCCAGCCCGAGACCGACTGGGCGCTGCTCGTCGTCGACGACCTGACCGAGCAGGAGCGGCGGGAGCTCGCCGAGCGCGAGTTCGTCTCGAACGCCGCGCACGAGCTGCGCACTCCGCTCACGACGATCATCGGCGCGGTCGAGGTGCTCCAGGCCGGCGCCAAGGAGGATCCGGCCGAGCGCGACCGCTTCCTCGCCCACATCGAGCGCGAGTCGAGCCGGCTCGCGCGCCTCGCACGCGCGATGCTCACGCTGGCGCGCGCCCACTCGGGGCAGGAGCCGCCGCGCGCGGAGGCGGTCGAGCTCGCGCCGCTGCTCCGCGAGGTGGCCGCGGGGCTCCAGCCGCACGCGGGCGTCGCGGTCGAGGTGGAGGTGCGCAGACGGCTCGCGGTCGAGGCGAACCGCGACCTGCTCGAGCAGGCGCTCCGCAACCTCGGCGAGAACGCGGCGAAGCACACGGCGCGCGGCTCGGTCGTTCTCCGTGCCTACGGCGACGCGCACACCGTCACGATCGAGGTGGAGGACTCCGGCCCGGGGATCAGGCCCGAGGTGCAGCGCCACGTCTTCGACCGCTTCTACCGCGGCGAGCGCGACGCGCACGGCTTCGGCCTCGGTCTCGCGATCGTGCGGGAGTCCGTGCGGACGCTCGGCGGCCGCATCGAGCTCGACTCGTCGCCGGGCCAGGGCACCGTCTTCCGGATCCTTCTCACTCCCGCGCGCGTTCGGGAGGAGGTGACTGCGGCGTGAGCGACACGATCCTGCTGGTGGACGACGACGCGGGCGTGCGCGACGTCGTCGCGTTCACGCTGCGCCGCGAGGGCTTCGAGGTGGACGAGGAGCGGGACGGCCCGGCGGCGCTCGAGTCGGGACGGTCGGGCCGCTACTCGCTCGTCGTCCTCGACGTGATGCTGCCGGGGCTCTCGGGCGTCGAGGTCTGCCGGGCGCTGCGGGCCGAGAGCGACGTGCCGATCCTCATGCTGACGGCGCGGGATGCGGAGGCCGACCGCGTGCTCGGGCTCGAGCTCGGCGCGGACGACTACGTGACGAAGCCGTTCTCGAGCGCCGAGCTGCTCAGCCGCGTGCGCGCGATCCTGCGCCGTCGCGAGCTCGACCGCGCCGGCGGCGGCGCAACGGTGCGGAAGCTCGGCGGGCTCCAGATCGATCTCGGCCGCCACGAGGTTCTCGTCGACGGTGAACGCGTCCACCTCACGCTGTCGGAGTTCAAGGTTCTCTCACTCCTCGCCGAGCAGCCGGACGCAGTCGTCTCGCGCCGCGAGCTGATGCAGCACCTCTGGGCAAGCGAGCACGTCGGCGACGAGCATGCGTGCGAGGTGCACATCTCGAACCTTCGCCGGAAGATCGAACGCGACCCGACGCAGCCGGAGCGCCTCGTGACGGTGCGCGGCTCCGGTTACAAGCTCGTCCCGGCCTGATTGGGGCCGAAGACAGGCGAGGAGCCACTCGCCCAGGCCACGGGCCTAATCCGCCGAGGTCACTGCTTGAGCGACCGCTTGAGCCAGGAGTCGATCTCGGACAAGCTCATGTCGTTCCGGCCGTCGACGGGTTTGCGCGTGGTGTCGAACAAGGAATAGCCGTAGTCCGAGTGGCGAACTTCAAGCCCCTGAGCGCCGGCACGGCGCTTCAGGCCCCTCAAACGCAGCTTCTCGGCCTTTTCCTGATTGGCGCCGGGCCAGCTCTCCTCCGCCGAAGCACGGCTCGAGGACGTGGACAGCTTTCTCGTGGCGCGGGGCACTCCGCCGTCGTGGCGCTCGGGGCTCACTGGACCCACTCCGACACCACTTCGGCTCCCGTCGTGCTGCCGCTGCTTGCGGCCTCGGGCGCATTGCCCACAGCGCGCTGAGCTTTCTTCGCCCGCTTTCGCTCCCTCCGGTCTTTCAGCTCGAGCTCGCGTGCGCGTTTCGCGTGCGTCTGCCCCTTAGCTGCCATCCGTCCGCTCCTTCCTACGTCGAGCGGCAGCCGCAGCGCCCCACGGACGCCGGGCCGACCGCTCCTAACTAGGCGGACAGCGGCGAGACGTTCGTCGCCTGCGGCCCCTTCTCGCCCTGCTCGGGCTCGTACTGCACCTTCGCGTTCTCCGAGAGCGACTTGTAACCCTCGCCGACGATCGCGCTGTGATGGACGAACAGATCCTTGCCGCCGTCGTCGGGAGTAATGAAGCCGTACCCCTTGTCAGCGTTGAACCACTTCACGGTTCCGGTTGCCATTAGATGAAACACCTCCTCCGCTCTTCAGGAACGGGCAGAGGAAGCGCACCGCGCGCGACCGGTACTCGCTCAGCTAGCTGACAGAGCCTACCTGGAACCCCGGAGCTCGGGACTTCACGCTCGCCGGAGTTGGTCGGGAGCACACCGGCAAGAACCAGCCCCACAGCACCAGTCCGGCGCATCGCGCCATGAGTCCAGACTAGATCTCGACGACGGGATCGCCGACGGGGATCGCGCCGCCGGCGAGGATGTCGGCGTTGATGCCCGCCGCGGTGGACGAGCTCCTTGATGATCCCCGGCCGCGTCATCCCCTCGAGGTGCGGGCACGGCTCGCAGAGCTCGACGCCGAAGCACTCGACGTCGCCGACGCGGAAGCGCTTGCCGACGAGGTCGTTGAGCCCACGCCGCGCACCGTCACCTGCCGCCGCGTCTCGCCCGGCGCAGCCCGACCTCCTCGACGACCTCGGCCTCGACGAGCGTCAGCGCCTGGCCCGGACGGAGCTCCGTCCGCGTGGAAATGCCGGTCGCCTTCGAGCCCCTTCCCGGCGACGGCCTGCGCCGACTCGACCGTCCAAAGCTCGGGCTTGCGCGGAGCCCCCAGATGGATCGCCTCCACCGGCATCGCTAGGCCCTGAGCACCGCCCGGCGCGGGCCGGCGAGG
>CAWBQC010000016.1:0-50009 GCA_963790845.1 uncultured Actinomycetes bacterium
CCGTTGCGCTTCTGCTCAAGAAGACCGGCTCGAAGGTCGTCTACGACGTCCACGAAGATCACCCGAGCACGCAGATCATGACGAACCGTACAAGTTCGGCAAGCGACTGGGGTTCCGGGCCGCTCCAGGCGCTCGCCCGACGCGAGTGCGACGGTTTCGTGGCAGCCACGCCCGCGATCGCGAGGACGTTTCCACCGGAGCGCACGGTCGAGGCCCCGGAACCTTCCTCTCCTGGACAAGCTGGCGCAGGAGCGAAAGGCGACGAACGGACACGCAAACGTCGTGTACGTCGGAGGACTCACCTACCCGCGAGGACTTCGCGAGATGGTCGAGGCCGCTCAGCGCCTTCGTGACCCGGAGGTCCGGCTCCTTCTCATCGGCAGCTTCGGCGCTCCGGAGATTGCGCACGAGGCGCCGTCGTTGCCCGGCTGGGGCCGGGTCGACTACGTCGGCCAGGTCGACCACGCCGAGGTCTGGGAGCGGCTGGCGACGGCGCGCGTGGGCCTCGTCACGCTTCATCCCGAAGAGAGCTACGTGGAGTCGCTACCGACGAAGCTATTCGAATACATGGCCGCCGGGCTGCCGGTCGTCGTCTCGGACTTTCCCTATCTGCGTGTTCTGCTCGATCCGGTTGGTTGTGCCAGCTTCGTCGATCCGCTCGACCCCGGTCAGATCGCCGCCGCGATCGACGACCTTCTCGAGGACGAGGAGCGCGCGAACGAGATGGGAAGTCGCGGTGCCGCCGCCGTTCGCGAGCGCCTGAACTGGCAGCACGAGGAGCCCAAGCTGCTCGATCTCTACGAGCGTCTGGGGCCGTCGGCGGCGACGTAGTCATGTGTGGATTCTTGTTCGGCATGGTCGACGCCCCACCGGGGCTCCTCGACGCACGTCATTCGTCGCCCAGCTGTTGACTCTCCTGCACCATCGCGGCCCCGACGATCGCGGCTGGCTGGCCCTCGACCGCTCTGGGACGCGCACCTGGTTCCCACCCCGAGGATCTCGCCGGCGACATCGTGCTCCTGCACACGCGTCTCGCGATCCTCGACTCTCGGAGCCGGACATCAGCCGATGTCGACCCCCGAGGGAGATTCCATCATTTGCTTCAACGGCGAGATTTACAACTACATCGAGCTTCGCCGTGAGCTCGAACTCGGGCGGTGGTTCGCTCCGGCATGGATACCGAAGTTCTCGCCCTGGGCGAATGTGACGCGGGAGCGCTCGAACGGCTGATCGGCATGTTCGCCTTCGCCGTCGCCGACCTGATCGACGGAAGCTCGCCCTCGCTCGCGACATTTCGGCATCAAGCCGCTCTACTATGCGCCGACCGGCCGGCTCGCGTTCGCCTCCGAAATCGCTGCCCTGCTCGCGCTTCCGGGAGTCGGCAGACGGGGTGACCCCCAGCGCATCTACGACTACCTCCCGGTTCGCCCTGGACCGACGACGAGGTTCAGACGATGTTCGCCGTGGTCCGACAGATCCAACCCGGCCACTATGTCGAACTGCAACTGGACCAGCCGAGCCGTATCGTGCAGCGTCGGTACTGGGAGCTGCGGGCCGATCCGGTCCACAGCCTGTCGCTCGACGAGGCGGCCCAGCCTTCGCGAGCTCTTCCTGGACAACGCGCGCCTCGACTTACGCAGCGACGTGCCGTCGGGGCCGCCTTCTCGGGCGGCGTCGACTCCTCCGCCAACGTGACGGCGATGCGTGCCCTCAGCGGGCCCGAGCTCGACCTCCACACCTTCAGCTACGTCGCAGACGACCCCGCAGTGAGCGAAGAACAGCGGACGCAGCCGTCGCGCGAGACGAGCGTCTGGCGCACACCGTCGATGCGCGCCCCAGGATCTGCACGCGGACCTCGACCAGCCGATCGTCGAGGGCGAGCCCTTCGGGGGGACGAGCATCTATGCGCAGTACCGAGTCTTCCGGCTCGCACGCGAGGCCGGTGTCAAGGTAATGCTCGACGGCCAAGGCGCGGACGAGCTTTCCGCCGGCTACATGTATTACCTCCCGGACCGCGTCGCGGGCCTCCTCGCGAGAGGCCGCCTCCTGACCACCTACCGGCTCCTGTCCGCGCTCTCGGACCTGCCGGCCGCGAATCCGGTCGAGGTCGGCGCGAACGCCCTGCGTAGCATCGTCCCGTTCGCCAGCCGCTCGTTCGTCCGCAATCTCGCAGGCCGGCCGCTCCTCCCCGACTGGCTCGACCGGGGCTGGCTCGCCGCCCACGACGTCGCCGTAGCCGAGCCGCTGGCGCCGCGTGCGCGGCAACCTGAGGGCCTTTCGGATCGCCTCTGTCAACGGCAACTTGAGGACGCTCCTACGGTACGAAGACCGGAACTCCATGGCTTCTTCAATCGAGAGCCGGGTTCCGTTCCTCACCCCCGCGCTCGCGGAGTTTGCCGCGGGGATGCCGGACGACTACTTGATCGCGCCGGACGGCACCGGGAAGCTTGTGCTCAAACGGAGCCTGCAGGGACTCGTGCCCGCGCCGATCCTCGACCGGCGGGACAAGATCGGCTTCGCAACTCCGGGAGGCGACCTGGCTACGCACGATGGAGCCCTGGATCGAAGGGGCTTCGCGAGCGACGCCGCGCGACACGCCGGGCCGCTCCGCGTCCCCGAAGCGCGAAAATGTTGGCAGGAGATGCGTGACAACGGGCGGCAGTTCGATCCGATGGCGTGGCGTTGGCTGAACCTCATCCGCTGGGTAGACCGCTTCGCGGTTGAGCTCGACGAGCGCGTGCGCAGAGCACTCGTCCTCGTCCGGAACACCGTCAGCCACGACTCGCGCGTGCTACGGGGAGGGCGTGGTTCCTGTGAGATCTGGGCTTCGACGTGCTCGTGGCAGGAGTCGTCTCGCAACAGGAACGAGAAACAGCGCTCGATTTCGACGGCATCCAGGTCGTGCGGTTGCTCGGGCCGCTGCAGCTCTTGAAGCGGTTCGTGTCGCGGGGCCGCATTGGCAGCGGCGCAGCAACGGCGCACGAGCCGAGCCTGGCGGCACGAACGACGCGTGAGGGCAGGCTACGCCGACTCCTGGTGACTCTCGCCTTCAACGTCCAGGGCATCGCGCTCGCCTGGCGAACGTCCCCGGTGTCTGGTCCACGCGAATGACTACGACACGATGTGGATCGGGATTGCTGCGAAGCTCCGCGCAGAAGCCGGCTGGTCTACGACGCCCACGGCTCTGGCCAG
Source organism: uncultured Actinomycetes bacterium (assembly GCA_963790845.1). GTDB lineage: Bacteria > Actinomycetota > Thermoleophilia > Gaiellales > Gaiellaceae > Palsa-739. The sequence continues at coordinate 3,193 of CAWBQC010000016.1, forward strand.
ATCGCAATGGACGTCCCGAGTGGCGTCCGCGACTGATAGCGACGGAATCCCTGTTCGTGCGGCTCGCGGACACGACGACGACAGTGAGCTCCGGCTGCGCAGAGGTGATGGCCGCGCGCTATCGCGTTCCTCCGCCCATCGTCGTGCGGAACGTGCCCGAGCGTCCGAAGCGCCAAGTGGAGCCGCACGCGTCCGAGCCTCCCGTCGCCGTGTACGTCGGCGTCCTTGCTCCGGGACGGGGATCGAGCAGGCGATGGAGGCGCTTGCGGCGGTGCCGAGACTCCGGTTGCGCCTGATCGGGCCCGCGAGTCAAGGATTCGAGACGCGTCTCACGCATCGTGCGGAGGCAGCCGGTATCGCGGACCGGATCGAGACCCGCCCGCCGGTAGCGCCAGACGACGTGCTTGCCACGATAGAGGACGCCGCCATGGGTCTCGTTCTCATCCAGCCGACCTCGCTCAGCCACCAGCTCTCGCTGCCGAACAAGCTCTTCGAGTATGTGGTGGCCGGTCTGCCGGTCGTCGCCAGCGACCTACCGGTCATGGGGCCGTTCGTCCGCGACAAGGGAATCGGCGAGGTGGTACCGCCCTCGGACGTAAGAGCACTCGCGGCGGCGATGCACCGCCTCGCTGACCCGGCCCAGAACACGGCGGCGCGCGAGCGTGTGCGCTCCTTCGGCGAGCGAGTCAACTGGCAGCAGGAGCGACGCGTACTCGAAGGCGTCTACCGCGCGACGCTCGAGCGACGGCCCGCGAGGGCTGCTTCGTAATCGGCCACGAGTCGCTCGGCAATCCGCAACGGATCGTGCCAGCGCTGAACGTATTCACGTCCGCGCCGCCCGATCTCGGCGAGCTCGCCGCGCCTCGCCGTCAACAGGTCCTTCAGCACGTTGTAGATTGTCGCGGGTTCCGCGGAGATCACCGGGATCTCGGCACGCATTTCCGCCGGCAGGAGCTCGAGATCCTCTTCGCGCAGGTAGGCGACCACGGGCCTCGCCAACGCCATCATTTCGACGGCAAGGCCGCCGTACCACCCTACGAGGAGCTGGTCCACGACGAGGTCGGCCCGCGCGTACATCGCCTTTGCCTCGGCGTGCGTGAGTCCTTCCACGAGCTCGAAGTCGAATGCGATCCCCTCGGCCTGCAGCCGCAAGACTGCGTCGAGGACGAACCGCGTCCCCTTGACGCCTCGATTCGTCGGGGCATGGAGTACGAGCGGCCGCTCGCCACCAGGGGGAGGTGCCGGTTGCCAGGCACGCAGATCGAGATTGGCATACGGGACGAAGCTTGCCGGGCCGGCAGGACACGGAGGAGGTCCGGATTGAGCGCATAGATCCCGTCGGCATGACGGTCGAAGCGGGCGATGCGTCGGCGCTTGTCCCTATCGGACTCGGGCGTGTAGTGACCCGGGCCCACCTCGACCGCGCCGTTCACGGCCAGTTGCCCTGACACGTCTCCCTGCCGTGCGTCATCCCCCTGGAAGGTGACAAAGATCGCCTTGCCGGCTCGTCTCAGGACCGGCAGGTCGACCTGTTCCAACAGTGCGGAATATGCGCGGAAAGAGCGGTCGCGGAGCCTGCCCGCGGCCTCGACGCCTGGAGCGTCACGCGGGATGCGCTGCGGTGCAATCGTCGAACCGAAGTTGAAGTGGACGACGTCGAAGTCGCGCACTGCGTGCCAAAGCAGGCGCCAGCGTTTGAGCTCGCACACCAGGGGCCGGTCGAGCTCGTCCCAGACGACCGAGTCCGCCGGATAGCCGAAGGGCGGTTCTTGCAGCGCGATCGTCGTGCTCTCGAGACCGAGCTCGCGCTCAGCGGCTGCAAGCCCCCCGGGATTGCCGCCCACCATCCATGGGCAGTGAAGAACCCGTAGGGGCATCAGGTCGTCGGAGCATGTGCCCCCCACGGCAGAACTATCGAACGAGCCCCGGGACGTGCTGGAGAGCAGAGACGACGCAGTCCTGCTCCTCTTCGGTCATCTGCGGAAAAAGCGGAAGGGTCAGCGTGAGACGCTCGGCCAGGTTCGCAGCCGGGAACTGCTCCGGCACGAGGTCGTATCGCTCCCTGTAGTACCGCGTCGACACTACGGCGTGCGTGCCCTGCCGCGTCGCGATTCCCTGCTCCTCGAGCTCGAGCATCAGCTCGTTGCGTCGCTTGTGCAGCTCGGTCGACGTTGTCGAGGCTGGGCTCCTCGGACGCGAAGAGGCAGACGTACGCCTGATAGCCGTGCACATCGCCATCCGGCACGACCGGTGTCGCGAGCCATTCGACGTCGGCGAGCAGCTCGTCGTAGCGCGAGCGAGCTCGCGACGCCGCTCGAGGATCCAGTCGGCACGTTCCATCTGCGCGCAGCCGAGCGCGCCCTGGATGTCGGTCATGCGGAAGTTGAAGCCGAGGTGCGGGTAGTCGGCGAGCAGGAACGCACCGCTGTCGCCGTGCCGTCGCGGTCCGAGCGCGAGGCGCCGTGATCGCGCAGCGACGCGCGACAAGCCGCGGCGAGCTCCGGCGTCGGCCGTCGTCAGCATCCCGCCCTCGCCGGTCGTGATCGACTTGCGCGGATGGAAGCTGAAGGCACCGGCGTCGCCGAACGTGCCGGCGTGCCGTCCGCCGCCGGCGGCGCCGAAGCCGCAGGCGGCGTCCTCGACGACCCAGAGGCCCTTGCGCTCCGCCAGCTCGAGGACGGCCTCGATGTCGGCGCAAGACCGAAGAGGTGCACCGGGATGATCCCGACGGTCCGGTCGCGTCACGAGCGCCTCGCAGCGGCGCGACGTCGATGTTGTACGTCTCGAGATCGACGTCGCAGAACACCGGCGTCGCGCCCGAGGTACTCGACGACGTTCGCCGTCGAGACCCATGTGAACGCCGGGACGATCACCTCGTCGCCGGGCCCTACTCCCAGGGCCGCGACGAGCAATGTGCAGCGCGGTCGTGCACGAGCTCGTGGCCGACTGCGTGCGCGACGCCGGTGAAGTGCGCGAAGCGGCGCTCGAACTCGTGCACACGCGGCCCCTGCACGACCCAGCCGCTCTCGAGCGGCTGCCTGCACCGCCTCGAGCTCCTCGTCGCCGAGGAGCGGCTTCGTGATCGGGATCCGCCGCATCCGACGAGCGTGACCTGCGCACTGCGCGAGCTGGTCGCCGCTGCCGCCACTCGATCACCGAGCCGAGGCCCTCGTCGAGCGGCACGTCTTCGCCCGGAAGCCGAGTCAGCTCGCTCGGCCTGCTCGGTGCTGCCGACCCGATGCGTGACGAACATCTGCTCCTGCGGGCCGGTACTCGGGCTCGAGGTCGGCGCCGGTGATCTCGAGGAGCCGCGTCGACGAGCTCGTTGATCGTCGTCTGCACGCCCATCCCGACGTTGAGGAACTCGTCGGTCGCGTCGCGTCTTCAGCGCGAGGACGTTCGCGCGCGCGACGTCGTCGACGTGCACGAAGTCGTACGCCTGCGAGCCGTCGCCGAAGATCACCGGCGGCTCGCCCGCCTCGATCTTGTCGAGCACCTTCATGATCACGCTGACGTACGTGCCCTTGTAGTCCATCCGCGGCCCGTAGACGTTCATGTAGCGCAGGCCGACGTAGTCGAGCCCGTGCTGCTCGTTGAAGGCGCGGAAGAACTGCTCGCCCGCGATCTTCGTCGCGCCGTAGAGCGTCCGGTTGTTGAACGGGTGTTCCTCGGTCATCGGGATGTCGAGAGCGTCGCCGTAGACCGAGGCGGACGACGAGTAGACGACCTTGCCGACGTTCGCCGCGTGGGCCGCCTCGATCACGTTGAACGTGCCGACGACGTTGACGTCGATCGGCGTCGCGCGGGTCGTGCACGCACTCGTGCAGCCAGAGGGCGGCGAGGTGGAAGACGTAGTCGCTCTGCGTCATCACCGCCTCCAGGAACGGGAGGTCGAGGATCGAACCTTCGACGCACCTCGACGCGCGGGTCGCGCGCCGCACTCTCGAGGTTCGCGCGCGTTCCGCGGACGAAGTTGTCGAGCACGATACACGTTCGACGGGCTCTTCGAGCAGCTGGTCGACGATGTGGGAGCCGATGAATCCGGCGCCGCCGATGACGGCAATCGTCGCGCCTTCGATGTTCGGCATTAAGAGCGAATCCTTTCGTTAGCTCAGGCCTGCAGGGGCGAGGTCATGCTAGCCACCTCAGAGCCCGAACAGCTCGGCGGCGCGGTCGGCGATGTGGCGTCCGATGGCGAGTGAGGAGGTGGCGCCGGGCGAGGGCGCGTTCACGACGTGAAGCGAACGCGGACCCTCCGCAAATACGAAGTCGTCGACGAGCTCGCCGCTGCGCGTCATTACCTGTGCGCGGATCCCCGACGGGCCGCGCACGACGTCCTCAGCCCGGAGAGCCGGTAGGTAGCGCTGCATTTCGCGCACGGCCGCCGACTTGATCAGATCGCGCCAGATCTCGGTCGCGCCCATCCGAAGATATCGCGTCGCGAACCGGAGAAGGCCCGGCCATGTGGCCACCTCCGCGGCGTCGCGGGCCGAAAAGCTCCCGCGACTGTAGCCCTCTCGCGCGAGTGCCGGCATGGCGTTCGGCCCCGCCCAGACGGAGCCGTCGAAACGGCGAGTGAAGTGGACCCCCAGAAACGGAAACGCTGGATCGGGCACGGGATAGACAAGTGCATGCACCAGCTCTGCTCCGGCGCCCCGCAATACCCAGTAGGCGCCGCGGAATGGGATGACGCGTACGTTCAGGTCGACTCCTGCAAGCGCCCCGATCCTGTCGGCCTGCAAGCCGGCGCATGCGACCAGCGCGCTGGTCCGAATGCGGCCTCTTGCCGTTGTCAGGGAAAGGCTCTGGCCGTCCTGGGTGATGCGCTGCACGCGAGACCCGAGCTCGATCAGGGCCCCCCGGGCGCGCAGCCGTTCGGCCATACGCTCTGCGACGAGTCTGAAGTTGACGACTGCTGTCTCCGGCACGTGCAGCGCGCGTATACCTCGGACGTTCGGCTCAATGGTGCGCAGCTCCCGCTCGTCGAGCTCCGCGAGGCCGTCGAGCCCGTTGCCCAGGCCTCGGCGCTTCAGCTCGGCGAGACGTTCGAGCTCGGCCTCCTCGACCGCGACCACCGACTTGCCGCAGCGGCGCAGCGGCACGCCATGCTCCTGACAGAAGGCTTCAAGCGCGGCGTGGCCCTCCCGGCAGAGCGAAGCTTTCAACGATCCTGGAACGTAATAGAGACCTGCATGTACGACCCCGGAGTTGTGACCGGTCTGGTGGGACGCCAGCTCCAGCTCCTTCTCCAGCAGTAACAGTCGTAGCCCGGGCTGCCGGTCGAGCAGTGCCAGCGCCGAGGCGAGGCCGGTAATGCCGCCACCTACGACGACTACGTCCGGATCCACGTCCGCAAGTCCTGCTAGAACGCGCCGCGCCGACCGAAGACAGCCGGGAGCGTCATGAGGACGATTCGGAGATCACGCCCGAGGGAGAGGTTCTCGACGTACTCGCGCTCGACGGCCAGGACTTCATCGAAAGTGAGTTCGCTGCGGCCGTAGACTTGCCAAGGCCCGGTGATCCCAGGTTTCACCCGCAGCCTGATCTCGTGTTCCGGCGCGTACCGCTCAACCAGGTCAATGAGCTCGGGGCGCGGGCCGACAATCGACATCTCGCCGCGAATGACGTTCAGCAACTGCGGAAGCTCGTCGAGGCTCGTCCGCCGCAGGAACCGGCCGACCCGAGTTACTCGTGGATCGGACTTGATCTTGAACATCGGATCGGTGAGATCGTCGATTGAGACGAGCTCGGGCAGCAACGCCTCGGCATCCCGGATCATGGTCCTGAACTTGAAGATGCGGAAAGCACGGCCGTTCTCCCCGGCACGTAACTGCCGGAAGAGGACGGGACGTCCTTCGCCGACCAGGACGGTGAGCGCGACGAGTAGGAACAGCGGCAGAGTCACCACCAGCCCGACCGTCGAGACCGCGACGTCGAAAATCCGCTTCAGGGCAAGCGTCGAGGGCGAGACGTACCAAGTGTTGTAATCCAACAGCGGCAAGTCGGCGACGCGGCCGAGATGCGTAGCTGTGCCGAAGATGCCGCGTGTTGGCGGGATGACAGTGAGCTTCACCCCACGTAGGCGGCACGCTGGCAGAAGCGTCTCGAGCAGTCCCTCGTTCAACTCGGTGCAGGCAACGATGACCCGATCCACGCCCTCGAGTTCGTGGAGGTGGTCGTGCAGTGCCGTGCAGCTCGGGATGTGCCCAGAGATGGTCGCGTGGATGTCCGGAAAGAGCTCGAGCTTGCGGGCTACCGCATCGGCGAGCGGCCCCTCGCCGACGATCAGGATGCGCTCGGGCAGCGTGATGCGCCGCCATATGACCCGCGCGCTCCCACGCAACACGAAACCGAGCACGAGAACTGAGCCCCAGACGAGCAGGCGGTCGTCGGAGTTGAGGTCGAGACTGGGGAAGGGCGCAAGGAGGAAGGTCAGAACCGCGGTGCCGCCGAGCGCCCAGACGAAGATCCAGGGCAGCTCTTCCACCGTCAGATGTCGCAGCGTCCGGTGGTCGCGGTCGTACAGGCCCACGAGCTTTCCTACGACGATCCAGATCGGCGCCGATAGGACGAGCAGGAGGGCGGCGCCGGCACCACTTCCCCAGAGGCCGACGATGAACGCAGCTGCTGCGATCGTCAACGTGTCGGCTGCGGCAAGCATCCGGTGGAGGAGCGCATCGTTGCCGTAGCGAGTCAGGAAGCGGCCTGAGCCGATCCCGCTTTCCGAGCTCGCGGCGGACGTGCCGGCGGCAGTCTCGATTTCGCTCATCCCCTCAGCCTCCCGTTCGTGCGGCTTGAACCGGGCTCATGGGTGCCGACAACGGTATCTGCGGCTTTCGCAGACCGCCACTCATGAGCCGCTCCGGAAGACAGGCGCGTAGGGGTTGAGCCGCCGAGCCTCCGCGAAGTCGCGGTGTACAGCTGCGATGTCGCCCTTGTAAGCGTCGATCGTGGCCGCGGCCAACCAAATGTTGTAGTCCCGAGGCGAGCGGTGGATCGCCGAGCGGATCGTCGACGAGGCGGCAGCGTTCTCGCCGAGTGATTGCTCGACGAGCGCGAGCTGAAGCCACGTCGCCGCGTTCCAGGGCTCGACCGCCTTCGCCGCAAGCGCCTCGGACTTCGCGCGAGCGCCGTCCCGGGCGTCGAAGGCGGCCTTGCTGTTCCGGAGGTGAATGGCCGAGGCGAGGACGACGACTTGCGGAATGATTGCCGCAACGGCCAGGAGCGCGAGCAGCGGCCGTACCACGCCGAAGCGTTCCCACTCGCCTGCGCGAGTGGATGGACGAGCGCCGAGGGCGACCCCGAGCAGGCCGACGCCGACGATGGCGATTCCGGCCAGCTGCCAGACCCAGTCATAGGCAGCGGCGGCGAAGAAGGCGATTCCACACGCCGCCGCTGCGGCCACGTCGCCGCTGCGGAGGCTCAGCGCGGAGCGGACCGCGCCCGCGACGGCGACGGCCACGGCTCCCCCGAGCAAGAGAAGGCCGATGATTCCCAGCTCGGCCAGCGATTCGAGGTAGAGCGAGTGGGCGTACTGCGTGAAGAAGCCTCCGAGCGTGGTGTGCTCCAGCCACCACGCTTGCCACGATCCGGCGCCCCCGCCGTTCAGCGGGTGCGCCTGGAACTCCGAGCTGGCAGCGCCCCAGAACTGCCACCGCCCGCTTCCAGAGCTACTGAGCAGGTGCTGGTTGATGTAGCTGGTGCTGGAGCTGCTCGCCTGGAAGTTGTTGCTCCTGAAGGCATCGAACTTCGCGATCGGGTGTGAGAGCGCGATCGCGACGATCACTGCCAGGACAATTGCGAATGCGGTTGCCCACCCGGCCACGCGAGGCGGAGCGGGAACCCTGCGGCCCAACTCCGAGAGTCCTGCCCAGACGAGGGCGGTCACGACACAAGCGATCCCGATCACGAGTGCCGCACGATGGCCCTGGTGGACCGCGCTGGGGTTGGTCATGTCTCCCGCGAGAAGCTCGCTGCGATGGACCAGCGTTGCGACCGCGACAGCACCCGCTGCACCGGCGAGAACCGTCGCCGCGAGCGCCGACCAGCGGTCAGGCGCGAGGAGGAGGTAGGCGACGATCGCGACAGCTGCAGCTGCGAAGGCGCCACGCGAAGACGTGAGATACATGTCGGCGCCGAGGATCGGCAGCGGGAACGCGGCCAGAGCCTTCGCAAGGCGCGACCGCCGCGAGGCCATGATCGCGAGCAGGAGCGGGTAGGCAAGGGCGACTTCGATCCCGAGCCCGTTCCAGTACCCAAGTGGGAAGCTCAGGCGGCTGTTGATCGTGGTGAGGATGGTGGACGGCTCGACGCCGAACGTGCTCGGGAAGAACCGGCTCACGAGTGCGACAGTCCCGATCGCCGAAATTCCGAGCGCGACACCGCTGATGATCACGGAGGCAGGTACGAGGCGCGCGACGAGGATCGCGATGGCCAGTACCGCCACGTACAGCGAAACCTGGTCGAACTGGGCGAACGCGCGGCCTTGGTCCGAGGCCCAGCTCATCGAGATCAGAGTCCAGATCGCGAAGAGCGCCAGCAGGCCGAGCGCGGCGAGTGCAACTCTGTCGACGCGCGCCCGGGCAGCAGCGATCCCCATCGCGGCACCCGTACCGAGCAGCCACCAGGCAGAAATGGCAGCGTACGACTTCGTGGTCGTATCGAAGCCGCCGTTCGCATAAGACAGGGCAAAGACACAGCCCGCAGCGGCCAAACCGAGAGCGGCATTGAGGGCAAGCACAATCCTGCCCTGTTCGAGACTTGTAATCCCCCGCGCGGCCAGCTGCACCGAGGGCTACAGTAGCGGGCATGTCTGCAGGGTCGAGACATGTCATACGGGCGGGAGTAGTTGTTCTATTCGTCGCCCTCGCAATTCCGGCGACCGCGCTGGCAGGAAACGGCGGGAAGTGCAATGCGTCGGCCTGCAAGGTTTACGTCGAGCCGAACGGCCCTAGTGCCGGGAAGCAGCAACAACCACAACAGCAGCAGCCGACCAGCGGCTCAACGAAAGGCAAGGGAAAGACGCACGTCCCCAAGCACCTGGCGCGCGCACTTTCGCGCGCCGGCAGAGATCGAGGGCCGCTGAAGAATCTCCTGACGGATGCCGGCCTGGGTTCCATGAAAGGCGGCGCCAATGCGGGCTCGCCGACCATGCTCGGAGCGGCGTTCGATCTCGGCGCCGGCCCGCTGGTCCTCCTCGCCATCCTGCTCGCGACTGCGGGCGGCCTCGCGGCACGCGGCAGCGTCCGCAGTTGGCTTCACCGCCGCTCCGGCAGCTAGCGTCGCCGCACCCGCTCGAGGACTTCTTCGAAGCGTCGCGCAACCGAGTCAACGTCGAACGCCGACTCGGCATAGGCGCGGCCTCGCATCCCGAACTCCACCCTCAGCCCCTCGTCCGCGAGCAGGCGCGCCGCAGCGCCTAGGAACACGGACGCGTCCCCCGGACGAACGACGACTCCTCCGCCGCTGCGCTCGACCACGCGAGCCGCGAGGTTGTCGGTAGGCACGGAGACGAGCAACGGCCGGGCGGCGCAGAGGTAGGTGAGGACCTTCGAGGGGACCGAGAACGCACCCGCCTCCGGCTCGAGCAGGGCGACGAGCACGTCTGCCGAGGCGAGTACCTCGGGCAGCCGGTCGTGTGGCTGGTACGGCAGCAATCGCAACGCCGGCTCGTTCCGTCCATGCTCGGCGAGCCAGTCCGCCCCGGCCCCTCCGAGACGACGACGACGACCGCGTCCCGTCGGCCGCGCCCAGCGGGCGAGCTCGAGCAGCAGACCCGGATCGTGCTTGAAGCCGAGCGTCCCCGAGTAGAGGAATACGGCGTGTCCACTCAGCGCGTGCTCCTCGGCCCATGCGTTCTCCCGAGACAACTGCGGCAGCTCGTCGAGCGGCGCCCAGTTCTCGATCACCGAGAACGTCTTCTCGACGATGCCCCAGCGCCGCAACTGCGGAAGGAAGTCCTCGGAGATCACGACAACCTCGTCGCTCGCCCGCAGGAGCCGACGCTCGAGACTCGCGACGGCGAGCTCGGCGGCGGCGCCGACGAACCTGCGATCGCCGGCCGACGACGCGCCGGGCGGCGATGCTCACCACGTCTTGCTGCCAGAAGACGAAGCCCGCGCCGAGCCCGTGGCTCACACTGAGCAGCTCCCTCTGCACGATGAGCGGGCCGATCGAGAGGACGCCGTCGGGACGGAAGTCGCGCACTCGCTGGGCGAGCTCACGCGCCGTCTTCCGCTCGTGCCCCACCCGCCGACTCACGTCGTACTTCGCAAAAGGCCGGCCAAGATCGACGGAGCCGAACTCGAGGGTCGCGGGATCTACGTTGCCGGGCTCGAGCCTTCCCTTGCCGGCAACGAACGAGCTGCAGTGAAGATGGAGCACATCGTGCCCTCGACCGGCAAGCGAGCGCGCTAGCTGCGCCGGGAACGCATGGCCGAAGTAGTCGTGGACGACGACGCGCACGGCGCGACGATCAGACGTAGTGCTCTTCGGTCTGCCGGCGCTCGCGGTCGTGGTCGACCATCATCCGCACGAGCTCGTGGAAGCGAACCGCCGGCTCCCAGCCGAGCTTCGTCCTTCGCCTTCGAGGCGTCGCCGAGCAGCAGATCGACCTCGGCCGGCCGGAAGTAGCGCTCGTCGATCGTCACGTACTCGTTCCAGTCGAGCTCCGGCGTAGCCGAACGCCTCGTCGAGGAACTCGCGCACCGAGTGCGTCTCGCCGGTCGCGAGGACGTAGTCGTCCGGCTCGTCCGCCTGCAGCATCAGCCATGCGCCCTCCATGTAGTCGCGGGCGATATCCCCAGTCGCGCTTGGCGTCGAGGTTGCCGAGACGCAGCTCGTTCTGCTCGCCGCGCAGGATCGCGCCGATCGCGCGCGTGATCTTGCGCGTGACGAAGGTCGGCCCGCGCCGCGGCGACTCGTGGTTGAACAGGATCCCGTTCACCGCGTACATCCCGTACGCCTCGCGGTAGTTGCGCGTGATCCAGTAGCCGAACACCTTCGCGACGCCGTACGGGCTGCGCGGATGGAACGGCGTCGTCCTCGGTCTGCGGCGTCTCGGCCACCTGGCCGAACATCTCGCTCGAGCCGGCCTGGTAGAAGCGGCACCTCACTCCTTCCTCGCGGATCGCGTCGAGCAGTCGCAGCGTGCCCAGCCCGGTCGACGTCGGCCGTGTACTCGGGGATGTCGAAGCTGACGCGGACGTGGCTCTGGGCGCCGAGGTTGTAGACCTCGTCGGGCTGGATCGTGCGCACGAAGCCGGTTGAGCGAGGAGCCGTCGCCGAGGTCGCCGAAGACGAGCTCGAGCTCGCCGAAGATGTGGTCGATGCGCGCGGTGTTGAACGAGCTCGAGCGGCGGATCATCCCGTACACCTCGTAGTCCTTCTCGAGCAGGATCTCAGCGAGGTACGAGCCGTCCTGGCCGGTGATGCCGGTGATGAACGCTTTCCGCTTCGCCACGGCGCCTTACCGTAGCTACGCGGGCGACTACGCTTGCGACATGCGCGACACTCGTGACGGGAGGAGGCGGCTTCCTCGGCTCGCATCTCGTCGAGCGGCTGCGCACGCGAGGGGACGACCCGTTCGTCGCCGGCCGCCGAGACTACGACCTGACGCGCGAGGCAGACGTCGCACGTCTCTTCGACGATGCCCGGCCAGAGCTCGTCTTTCACCTCGCCGCCGAGGTCGGCGGCATCGGTGCGAATCGCGCCAATCCCGGCCGCTACTGGTACGCGAACCTCATGATGGGCGCGCACGTCCTCGAGCAGGCGCGGCTGCACGAAGTCCGCAAGGTCGTGATCCTCGGCACGATATGCGCTTACCCGAAGTTCACTCCGGTCCCGTTCCGCGAGAGACGACCTGTGGGACGGTTACCCCGAGGAGACGAACGCGCCGTACGGCGTTGCGAAGAAGGCGATCCTCGTCGGCGCGCAGGCTTACCGCGAGCAGTACGGGCTGGACGCAATCTTCCTGCTGCCGGTCAACCTGTACGGGCCGAGCGACAACTTCGATCCGACCAACGTCACACGTCATCCCCGATCTGATCCGGAAGATGGTCGAGTCGCCCGATGAAATCGTCCTGTGGGGCGACGGGTCGCCGACGCGCGAGTTCCTTTATGTGGACGACGCAGCCGAGGGGTTGTTACTCGCCGCCGAGCGGTACGACGGCGCCGAGCCCGTCAACCTGGGCACGGGCGTCCGAGATCTCGATTCGGGAGCTCGCCGAGCTGATCGCCGAGCTGACGGGCTTCGAGGGTGAGATCGTCTGGGACACATCGATGCCGAACGGCCAGCCGCGCCGGTCGCTCGATACCTCTCGCGCGCGTGAGCTGTTCGGGTTCGAGGCGCGAACGTCGCTGCGTGAGGGGCTGGAGCGGACGATCGCGTGGTACCGCGAGTCCGTGCGGAGCGCGGTTCGCTCCGGCTAGCCCCGGCAACGTCGCTATAAACGTCGAGGATGCCGTCGATCACCCCGTCCCAGCCGAACCTTTCGCGCACCCGCAACGCGCCGCACTGCCGAGCCGCTCTCGCAGCTCGCGGGTCGCGGAGCAGCCGCTCGACCGCCTCGCGCAACGCGGCGGCATCGCGCGGAGGCACGAGCAGCCCCGTTTCGCCGTCGGTGACGAGCTCCAGCAAGGCGCCGCCGGCCGCCGCGACCACCGGCCTCCCGAACGCCATCGCTTCCGCCGCGGCGAGCCCGAAGCCCTCGCGCTCGCACGGCGCCACGACGACGGAGGCTCGCTCGAGGAGCCGCTCGACCTCTGCGTGCGGCACCGCCCCGAGGGCGTTCGGAACGCGCTCGCGCAGGGGCCCGTCGCCGGCCACGACGAGGTTCAGGTCGCCGACCGCCTCGACGAGCGTGTCGACGTTCTTCTCCGGCGAGAGCCGGCCGACGTAGAGCACCTCCGCCGGCTCGGCGGGTGCCCCGACCTCGTCCGGGATCCGCACGCCGTTCGGGATCACGACGGCCTCGACTCCCGCAGCGCGCACCGCGGCTGCCACCGTCTCGGAGACGCAGATCACGGCCGCCGCGGGACGCAGGAGTGCGCGGACAAGACCTGGCCGGCGCTGCGCGAGCTCGACGTCCGAGAACCGACCGGCAGAGCCGGAGCCGTGCAGCGTCACGACGAAGGGCCTGCCGCCGAAGCGGGCAACCGCAGCGGTGAGGAGCCAATGCGCGTGGACGAGGTCGGCGTCGCGCGTCGCGCGCCGCAACGCGCGCCACATCGAGAGAAGCATGAGCGGCGCCGCCCACGGCCGGTTGCGCAGGTTCGCCGCCATCCCGCCGCCGTACGCGAGGCCGTAGTCGCGATACCCCGCACCGGGAGCGAGCACGTCCACCTCCACCCCGCGCTCGCGCAGCCGCTCGACGGCGTCGGCGACGAAGCGGCCCGCGAACTCCCGCTCCGTCCGCGGCCACGACGTCGTGAGGACGACGACCCGCACTACCCGGGGTGCTCTCGCGCCCGGTTCCCGAACACCACGGGCAGGGCGAGCGCGAAGGCGAGGAAGGCGTAGAAGTAATAGAACTGCATCGTGAGATAGAAGAAGTTGGCGGCGATCGTCCCGACCAGGGCCGCCGTCAGCCCGTAGGCGAGCGGCCGCACGTGTGGGCCCTGCGCGTCGCCGAGGCGGTCGAGCAGGCGCCCCAACCGTCGCGCGGCCTGGAGCCGAACGAAGACGTAGCGGAGGAAGACGATCCAGAGGAGGAGGCCGAGCAGGCCCGACTCGACGACGACAGAGACCCAGTACGAGTGCGCGCCGAAGTTCGCCTTTCCGGTGATGAACTCGTAGTAGACGGAGAAGTTGTTCTCGCCGAGCCCGAGCAGCGGGTGCAGGTGGACGATCTGGCCGATGAAGTCGTAGACGGCGAAGTGCGCGCTCGTGGAGCTGCCGCTCGTCGAGAGGCGCTGGCCTATGAACGTCGTGAAGAAGTGGGTGCGCAGGTAGAGCGCGCCGAGGAGCACGACGACCAGGGCGCCGAGCGGGTAGAGAAACTGCCTCGAGCGGAAGAAACGCCGGTACGGCACCACGAGCACGAGGGCGCCGGCGATGAGCCCGACGGCACCACTGCGCGAGAACGTCGCGATGTCACGAGCAGGAGGAACGCAAGCGCCGCGGCGAGAGGCCACCTCAGCCGGTGCGCGCGCGGCAGGCGGAGGTACACGGGCGTCAGCGCGAGCAGCGGAACGGCGAGCATCACCCCGAAATGGTTCGGATCGCCCGTGAGCGCGTTGACGCGGTAGATGTTCTGACCCCCGATGATCCCGAACACGCTGATCCGGCTCGCCCCGCCGGTGAGCGGCACCAGGATCAGGTTGTCGAGGTTCCGGCCGACCAGCGCTGCGCCGAGCTGAGGATCCCGTAGACCGCGTTGGCGACGAAGCCGACCATGAACCAGCTCAGCGCGCGCCAGAAGAAGCGCTCGCCGCGCTGCGCGAGGTACCCGACCGCCGCGACCACGAAGGCCCAGTGGATGACGAACTTCACCATCCCCTTCGTGAACTGCGTGAGGCCCTGCTGCGTGTCGATGTTCCAGAAGCCCGCGAGGTAGACGAGCGCGAAGGCCGCGAAGAAGGCGAGCACGATCGCGCTCGTACGCGGCAGCGGACGGCGCTCGGCTCGTTACGTACGCGATCAGGAACAGGATCGTCGCGATGTCGTTGATCCCGATCTGGCCGGCGAAGCTCCAGTGCACCTTCTCGAAGGTGGCGACGAACAGCGAGGCGAAGAAGAGGCCCGTGACGACGCGCTCCCGCGTGCGCGGCACGACCACGGCGCGGCCGGCGGTGAGCGCGGCGGCGGTCATGCGACGCTCCTCAGCACGTCGGCGAGCTCCTCGACGCGGGCTCCGCGCGCGAGCTTCTGTCTCCACTCAGCGGAGAGCGGGGTGCCGTCGAGGCTCCCCTCACGCCAGCGCCGGTGCAGGTCGAGCAGCGCCTCGCGCATCGCGTCGACGTCGTCGGATGCGACGACGGTGCCGGCCCCTGTGTCGCGCACGAGCCGCGCGGCGGCGCCGTCCGGCGGGACGACGGCGAGGATCGGCCGCTCGGCAGCGAGGTACTCGTAGATCTTCCCGGTCAGGACGCCGCGGCCACGGCCGCCCGAGTCGGGGATCAGGAGGAGCAGCGCCTCGGAATCTCGCTGCAGCTCGAGCGAGCGCCGGCGGGAGACGTCGCCGAGCAGCTCGATCCGGTCGCCGAGGCCGAGCGACTCGGCGTACTCGCGGTCCGCCGCGCGGAAGTCGCCGGCGAACCGGACGACGACGTCGTCGAGGCCCGACTCGGCGAGCGCCTTCAGAAACGGCTTGGGGTCCCGCTTGCCGTGGAAGTGGCCGGTGTGGGTGATACGGAGCCGTTCGCTCGTGTGGTGCTCGAGCCCGGCGAAGTCGTCGAAGTCACAGCCGTTGGCGATCGTCACGACCTTGCCCTTCGGCTCGAGCGCGCGAGCCTCCTCGGCGATCGCGTCGGACGCGGCGACGATCGCATCGGCCTGCGAGGCCACGAGCCGCCCGACACCGCCGACCGACTTCTCCTTCAACCGGGCGAGCTGCGACTCGTAGCCGCGCCGGTGCGGGTGCGAGGTGAGCGGATCGCGCAGGTCGGCGACCCACGCCGCGCCGGTGGTGCGCTTGACGGCGGCGCCGAGCAGGTGGAGCGACGGTGGCGGCGAGGTCGTCAGCACGACGTCGATCTTCTCCCGGCGGACGAGGCGAATGGCAATCGGAAGCGCGAACGTGCTCCACGGGACGTTCTCGTCGGGGACGAGCAGCCGGCGCCCGAGCAGCGCAGCCTGCGTGCCGACGCGCGCGAGACCCTGCTTGGCGAGGAGCCGTTCGGCCGGACGGCCGGCGCGCGGTCCGACGTAGCGCACGCGGTGAATCCACGCCTGCGTCGGCAGCTCGAGCTCCGCACCATCGGGCAGGGCGCCGGGAACGTCCGGGGCGAGCACGTGCGTCTCGATCCCGAGTGCCGGGAGGTGCGTGGCGAACTTGAGCGGCCGCTGCACGCCGCCCCCGCCACCGGGCGGGAAGTGGCGCGTCACGAGCAGGACCTTCACGGCGCCAAAGGTACTGCGGTGCGGAAGACGACGAACCGGTCATCCGCATACGCCCGCCGCAAGCCGGTGCGCTCGATCGCACCCACGCGCTCGCTGCGGGTGAGGACGATCCACTGCGCCCTCCAGGTCTGCGCCACCGCGAGCGTCGGATGCGCGATGAACCTCAGCACGGCGAGCCGCCGCTTGCGGAGCTGGTTCGGCCGAGTGTTCGCCGCATGGGTCGGCGGCACCGCGACGACGTAGACCGGAGCGAAGGCCGTCGCCCTGTAGCTCGTGGGCAGGTCGGCGAGCACGACCGAGCGCGCCGGCACGTCTCGCTGCAGGAAGTGGATCAACCCCGGCGTCAGCGCCGCGCTGTCGTGTGCCGTCGTCGGCGACCAGTACGAGAAGCCGTGCACCACGACGGGCAGCACGAAGAGGAGAACGGCGAGAGCCGTCGCTACTCCGCGCTGGCGGACGGGAGTGGCGGCCCGGTCGCGCCGCCACCACGCAAGGAGGGCTCCGACCACGAGCGCCGCGATCCCGCCGTACAGGGCGAACCAGACCACCCACGCGGGCTCGGAGACCGGAGTCCGCAGGCCGAAGTCGCCGGTGTAGGCCACCTGGAGCCAGATCCCCAGTGCCAGTCCGGCCACGAGCGCGAGCGTCCGGGAGAAGCGGCTGACGATCGCCGTCCCGCCGGCGAGCGCCACCGCAAACGGGATGAAGCCGGAGGCGCGCCGCGACTGCGAGAGCGAGACGGCGTCCGAGAAGTGCGGGAAGACGAGCGGCCAGAGCTCGATCCCGAGAATCGCGACGGCGCCGCCGAGCACGAGCGCGCTCCACCGGCGCCGCCGGGCGAGGAGCGCGAGAGGCACGAGGAGCAGCGCTGCGACCGCCACCGAGCCGTTCCGGTCGATGCGTCCCGGAGCGAGGCTGTAACGCGAGATCGAGTGCACGACGAGGTCGGCGCTGTAGTGGTGGAGGTTCTGCGCGAGCTGCTTCGGCCCGGGCGAGACGGGGATCGTCTGCCTGACGACCGGCTCCAGCCAGAGGAACGCGAGCGTCATCGGCAGCCCGAAGACGGCGAACCCACGACGCCGTTCTTGAGGTCGCTGCCGCGGGTCAGCAGCGCGCGCGCGAGGACGAACGCGCCCAGCGGGATCGCGAGGAAGAGCGCGTACGTCGGATGGACGAGCGCGATCGAGACCGAGGTGGCGGCCAGCATGACGGCAACGGGCCGCGTCGGCCTGCGCACGAAGTGGAAGAAGAAGGCGACCGCCGCAGGCACGAGCAGCTGGGTGGCGACGGTGGACGGTTCCCAGAGGAACGGATAGACGCCTCCGTGCCCGGGCGCGAACGCCTTGATCGCCACCTGGCCGAGAACGACGGCGAGCGCAAGTCCGGTCGAGCGGAAGATCGCCCACCCCATCTCGTAGGCAAGTACGAGAGCGAGGGGCACGAGGAGGCTCGCCTCGTGGGCGGCGACGCTCGACGGGTCGACCCCGGCGAGCCTCGCGACCAGTGCGAGCCACGCGTGCCAGAGCGGGAAGGCGTAGCCGGGATGCAGCCCGCCGTGCGCGAACTCGCCGACGTTGTGAAGCGACAGCGAGCCGAGCGAGTCGAGCTTCCGGACGCGGCCGAGATGGAAGAACGCGTCCCCGGTGAAGGCCCCCTGCACGAACCAGACACCGATGCCCAGACCGAGGCCCGCGAGGACGAGGAGGCCACGCATGAAGCGCGCTGTCCCGGGAAGTCGAACACCGCTGCACCTGGCGGCCCGTCAGCGACCAGCCGAAGGCGAGCGCCCCGATCCCGAGCACGAACGCGAGCGTGACGTCGATCGACGCTCCGACCGCGAGCGTCAACGCGAGCCCGGCGCCGACCAGGGTCACGGAGGAGGCGAACGAGGCAGCGGCGCTCCGCTGGCCGAGGCAGCGCGCGACGAACGTTCCCGGCAGAAGCACGACGAGCGTCGCCGCCGCAAGACGGAGCCAGAGCCCGAAGCCCGTCTCCGGCAGAAGCCGGGAGATCCCGAGCAGCGCGGCGACCGCGGCGGGCAAGACGAGCCGCCACGCGGCGCCGGCCGGCACGGCGGCTGTCCGCCGCTGCTCGACGGCGGCCGGGAGCGCGAGCCAGTTCATCGCGCGGCTCCCGCCACGGCGCGCGTGCGCACTCCCTCCCAGGCGAGGATCACCGCGCCTGGCAGAGCCACCGCGACCGTGACGACGAAGAAGAGGAACCCGGCCGAGAAGGCGCGATCCGCCGACACGCCGAGCGCTCCGAGAAAGCTCACGAAGAACGATTCCCGCACCGCGAGCCCGTTGATCGTGAAGGGCACGAGCATGACGAGGAAGAGGAGCGGCCCCATCACGTAGTACGGCCGCGGCGAGAGGTCGACACCGACTGCCTTGCCGGCGCACCAGATCGCGAGCACGCGCGCCGCCTGCACGCAGAGCGTGAGCGCGAACACCCACCCGAGCAGCCGCAGCCGCCGCCGGTAGGCGTGGAGTGCGAGGTACACGTCTCGCAGGACCGACTCGACGCGCAGGCGGTGCAGCACGGGGCGCAGCCTGTGCAGGAGCGGATGCAGGCGGGTCGAGAAGAGGACGAACGCGCCGGCGGCGGTCAGCACGATGAAGGCGAGCTCGACCCAGAGGTAGCCGCCGATCGAGTAGCGCCCGACGGCCAGCACGAAGCCAATGGCGGCGAGAACGAGCGTCGCGGCGCCGCCCAGTGCCCGCTCGAGGATCACCGTGCCGGCCACGGGGCCACGGAAGCCGGGATGGCGGCGCGCCGTCTCGTAGATCCGCGACGCGTCGCCGCCGAGCGAGGTCGGGAGCACCTGCGCGGCGGCGTAGGAGACGAATGTCGTCCGCACCAGCCAGGCGAGAGGCTCGTGTACGCCGCTCGAGGCGAGGAGCTTGAGCCAGCGCCAGGAGAGCGGCCAGATGGAGGCCACCCAGATTCCCAAAGAGGCGAGCCACCAGCCGACGCGGGCGTGGGCGAGGACGTGTCCCGTCTGGCCCAGGTCGATCCGCCACAGGATGTAGGCGGTAGCGAGGCCGGTGATGAGGACCGTCCCGCCGGCGCGAAGCACACGGGAACGGCTCACGCTATGACGACCACCTTCACCCGACCGCGAGTGTAGTGGGCTGCCCCGAAGTAGCATCGTCTCGTGCCCGACCCCCGCACGCAGATCGTCTCCGCAGGCTACGACGCGATCGGCGAGACCTTCGCCGAGTGGCGTGAGCGGATCGTCGGCGACCCGCGGGACGAGTGGGCCGAGGAGCTCAGCTCACGTCTGGAAGAAGGCGCCCGCGTGCTCGAGCTCGGCTGCGGAAGCGGTTCGCCGGAGACGAGACGACTCGCGCACCGTTTCGCCGTGACCGGCGTGGACATCTCGCCGCGACAGGTCGAGCGCGCCCAGGCCGCGATTCCGGAAGCGAGGTTCGTCGTCGCGGATCTCACCGAGCTCGAACTGCCGGCTGCCTCGTACGACGCCGTCGTTTCGTTCTACGTCTTCAACCACGTTCCGCGCGACCTACTCGCGCCGCTGCTGGGACGGATCCGGGACTGGCTCGTGCCCGGCGGCTGGCTGCTCTCCGCGTTCGGCGTCTCGGACATGGAGGGCTGGACGGGGCACTGGCTCGGAGCGCCGACGTTCTTTTCGAGCTTTCCGCCGGAGGTCAACTCGCGGCTCGTGCGCGAAGCGGGATTCACTCTCGAGCGCGACGAGGTCGTCGTCTTCGAGGAGCCCGAAGGGCAGGCGAAGTTCCAGTGGGTGCTCGCCCGGGCGTGACGACGATCCTCGTCACCGCCTGCGGCGCGCCGGGCGCGGCGCGCCTCCTGCGCGCGCTGAAGGACAACGGCGAGCGCGAGGCCCGCCTGGTCGGCGTGGACATGTCCGAGCGCGCGATCGGGCGCCACCTGTGCGATGCGTTCCACGTCGTCCCGCCCGGCGCCGACCCGTCCTTCCCCGACGTGCTGCTCGAGCTCGTCGAGCACGAAGGCGTGGACGTCGTGCTCCCCGAGTCGTCGCACGACCTGCAAAATCTGGCTCTTCGGCGCGACGAGTTCCCGGTGCCGGTCATGGTCTGCGGACCGGAGGCAGTACGCCGCTCGAACGACAAGGCCGAGACGTTCGAAGCGCTGCACCGCATCGGCGCGGGTGCGCCCGAGTTTCGCCGCGTGACCGGCGCCGCCGGCGTCGACGCCGCGGCGCGCGAGCTCGGTTACCCGGACCGGCCGGTCTGCTTCAAACCCGTCTTTTCCTCCGGCTCGCGCGGCTTCCGAGTGCTCGACCCGAGCGTCGACCGCACGCACCAGCTCCTCTACGAGCGGCCCGGCGCACTTGCGATGCGGCTCGAAGAGGCCGTCGAGCTCCTGCCCGACGAGGGCCTCGACCTCCTCGTGATGGAATTTCTCACCGAGACCGAGCGGACGGTCGACGGGATCGCCGACGGCAACCGGATCGTCCTCCATGTGACGCGCACGCGCGAGGCGGTGCGCTGCGGTCTCGGGATGTACTTCGAGACGCTCGACGCGCCGGAGCTCATTGCCGCGTCCGAGCGCGTCGTCGCGGAGTTCGAGCTCGAGTGGTTCTTCAGCATCCAGTTCATGGGCGAGAAGGTCATCGAGATCAACCCGCGGATCTCGACGATGATGATCCAGGAGGACTTCAATCTGCCGTGGCTCGCGGTCAAGCGGGCGCTCGGCGAAGCGTCCGACGACGAGCTGCGGGCACTGCAGGATCGCGTGCGACCAGGGCACCGGGTGCTTCGTTTCTTCGAGCAGGTGGAATTCGATCCATGATGGATTGGAACTCTCTTCGCGAGACGCTCGCCGCCGCGTGCGACGAGCCGGACGAGGAGTCGGCCGAGCCGGCCATCCGGGCCGCGGAGCTCGTCGCGGCGACGGCGGGCGAGCCCGGCGACGACCTCTCGCCGGAGGATCACGCGTGGGCGGAGGAGCACGGCATCCCTCCCACCGATCTCGTCGAGCTCGCGTGCCGCTCGATGAAATGCGTCGCTGCGCTCTCCGACGACTGGCACGAGCGGCTCAACGACCTCCGCTACCGGCTCGGCGACGTCGCGGCCGCCTGATCGCTACTCGGCGAGGTGTTTCCCGATGAGCCAGTGGTGGCCTTCGGGATCCGCGACGCGTCCCTGCCGAAGGCCGTAGGGCTGGTCGGCAACGGGAAAGATCTCGCTCGCTCCCGCGCGAACGGCCTTCGCCGCCGCGGCGTCCGGGTCGTCGACGATGAGGTTGATCCGCACCGTCGTGCCGTCGAGCGACGTCGGGCTCAGGTTGAACGCCTGCGGATTCTCGTCGACCACGAAGAATCGCAGCCCATCGATCGCCATCTCGGCGACCACGTGCCCCGTCGGCGCCGTGAAACGCGCAAGTTCAACAGCGTCGAATGCATCGGCATAGAACTCGACCGCCGAGACTGCGCTCTTGACAGTCAGCATCGGCGTCAGCGACGACGCGGCCATCCGGACGAGCGTAACGGGTTACTGGCTCTCGGGCAGAGTCGAGAGGTCGAGCTCGAAGAAGAGGACGCCCGGAATCGGGTTGTCGCTGTACGGCCGGCACGGCGCGAAGCCGAGCGACGCGTAGATCCCCTGCGCCGCCTCCATCGTGGGCAGCGTGTCGAGCCGCAAGAGCGAGTAGCCGTGGTCGCGGGCACGCTCGACGGCCGCTGCGGCAAGCGTCTTCCCGAGGCCGATCCCGCGCACCGACGGCCGGACGTAGAGCCGCTTGAGCTCACCGCTGCCGTCCGGGAGTCGCTTCACCGCGACGGAGCCGACAAGCTCGCCGTCGTCGTCCCGTGCGACGAGCAGCACGTCGTAGTAGCCCGGCAGGGCGGCAAGCTCCTCCTCGAAGCCGCCGCGCCAGAAGTCCTCTCCGATCGCGTCGGCGTACTCGCGGAACATCGCGCGGAGCTCGGCGACGTCGCCGGCTCCCGCGTCGGAGATCAGCGGAGCGCCCGCAGCTCCTCCACGTCGTCCGCGCTCGGCTCCCAGGCACCGGCGGCCACGTTGGCACGTACCTGCTCCGGCCTCGTGGCGCCGGAGATCACGGAGGTGACGGCCGGCATCGCGAGCAGGCCGCCGATCGCGACCTCGAGGAGCGAAGCGCCGCGCTCGTCCGCGAAGCGCTGCAGCGCCTCGACGCGATCCCACTGATCGGCCGGGATCTCGCGCCCGGCGAGTCTCCCCTCGGTGGCTGCCTCGCCGCGCCGGTACTTGCCGGTGAGGAGCCCGCTGGCGAGCGGGAAGTACGGCAGGAACCCGATCCCGAGCCTCTCGCAGGTTCCCAGCACCTCGTCCTCGGCCTCGCGCTCGACGAAGGAGTACTCGTTCTGCACCGAGACGAAGCGATGGAAGCCCGCGCCGCGTGCGACCTCCTCGGCAGCCTCGATCTGCTCCGCGGAGAAGTTCGACGAGCCGATCCAGCGCACTTTGCCGTCGTGGACGAGGTCGTTGAGCGCGCCGAGCGTCTCCTCGATCGGCGTCACCGGATCGGGCTCGTGCAGCTGGTAGACGTCGATCACGTCGGTGCGCAGCCGGCGCAGCGAGCTCTCGACCGCCCACTGGATGTAGTCCGGGTTGCCGCGCCGCTCCTCCGGCCTCTCGTCCATCGGCTTCCCGAACTTCGTCGCGATCAGGACGCGGTCGCGCCGGCCCTCGAGCGCGCGCCCGATGAACTCCTCGCTCATCCCTTGGCCGTAGATGTCGGCCGTGTCGAACAGCGTCACGCCGGCGTCGAGCGCCGCGTCGATCACGGCGACCGTCTGCTCGTAGTCGCAGCGGCGGCCGAAGTTGTTCGTGCCGAGGCCGACGACCGAAACCTCCGGCCCGCCCTCGCCGAGAACGCGCGTACGCATCGCCTCGACGCTACTCCATGCAGTGAGGGCTGGGCCGCTGCGTACGATTCGCCGCCGAATGGAGGGTCACCGGTTCGTCTTCCTCGCGGGCCTGCACCGCAGCGGCACGACGCTGCTGGCGCGGCTGCTCGCAGCGCATCCGCAGGTCAGCGGCTTCTCGGGCACCGACGCTCCCGCCGACGAGGGCCAGCATCTCCAGACCGTCTACCCGAGCGACCACGAGCACGGGCGTCCGGGCCGCTTCGGCTTTGCGCCTGAGATGCACCTGACCGAGGACTCGCCACTCGTCACCGAGGAGAACGCGCTGAAGCTGTTCGAGGAGTGGGCTCCGCACTGGGATCTCTCTCGCCCGGTGCTGCTCGAGAAGTCACCGCCCAACCTGCTCAAGACGCGGTTCCTGCAGGCGCTCTATCCGAGCTCCTCGTTCGTCGTCATCGTGCGCCACCCCATCCCGGTTTCGATCCCGACCGCGAAGTGGCGCGGCACACGGCGCTTCGACCGGATGTTCGAGCACTGGCTCCACGCGCACGCGCTCTTCGAGGCCGACCGCGAGCACCTCGGCCGGGTGCACGTCCTCCAGTACGAGCAGCTCGTGAGCGACCCGGAGACCGTGCTGCGGGAGATCTTCGAGTTCCTCGAGCTCGAGCCGGTCCCGCCGAGCGAGGCGGTCGAGACGGGAGCGAACGAGAAGTACTTCCGCCGCTGGCGAGAGCTGAAGCGCGATCCGCGGATGCGGGCCTACCTCGACCTCGTCTCGGTGTGGTACGAGCGCCGCATGCGGCGCTACGGCTACAGCCTGTTGTTTCCCGAACGCGGGATCTGACTCGCGTGGACTCGCGCGACGAGTACCGGTACGCGAAGAGCGGCGACCTCTCGATCGCTTACGTCACCGATGGGCAAGGGCCGCCCGACGTCGTCTTTGCTCACGGTTACTCCGGCAACATCGAGATCGAGCGCGAGACGCCGTTCCAGCGGGCGTTCCACGACCGGGTCGCCTCCTTCTCGCGCTTCATCCTCTTCGACCGTCGCGGCACCGGCCTATCGGATCGGCCGCGCGAGCCGGCGACTCTCGAGGCGCGCATGGACGACGTGCGCGCGGTTCTCGATGCCGCCGAATCCGAGAGAGCGGTCCTATTCGGCACCGCCGAGGCTGCAGCGATGTGCATCCTCTTCGCGGCCACGTATCCGGAGCGCACCCTCGGGCTGATCCTGTTCAACGGATATGCCAAAGGCACCTGGGCCCCCGATTACCCCTGGGCTATGACCGTGGAGGAACATCGGCGCGACCTCGAGGAAGAGCCCCGCGACTGGGGAACGTACGAACACGCAGCGCGGATGGTTCGTCAGGTGGTCCCCTCCGAGGCCGACGATCCCGAGTTCATCGCACGGTGGGCACGTCACGACCGGCTTTCGGCCAGCCCGAGTGCGGTCGCGACGATGTTGCGCATGATGGCCGACGTCGACGTTCGCGACGTTCTGGCCGCGATTAGGGTGCCGACTCTCGTCGGTCATGTGCCAGGGGCACGGGCCGAGGCGGAGCACCTCGCGACCCGGATTCCCGGAGCCCGCCGCTTCGAGGTTCCGGGCCCGGACGCCGCGATCTACCGCCAGACCGACACGCTGCTGCCTGAAGTGGAGCGGTTCGTCCGTGGGCTCGACAGACGCGAGCCCGAGACGGTCCTGGCGACGGTCCTCTTCACGGACATCGTCGGCTCCACGGAGAAGCTCGTGGAGCTGGGCGATTCCGGCTGGCGTGAGCTCGTCGAGCGGCACCACGCGCTCGTGCGGCAGCAGCTCTCTCGCTTCCGCGGCGAGGAGGTCGACACCGCGGGTGACGGCTTTTTCGCCCGCTTCGACGGGCCGATCCGAGCTGTGCACTGCGCGCGGGCGATCGGGGAAGCAATGGGGACGCTCGGCCTGGAGGTTCGCGCCGGTTTGCACACCGGTGAATGCGAGCTCGTCGGCGGGAAGATCACCGGCCTCGCCGTGAACATCGGGGCCCGCATCGCGGCACTGGCCGAGCCGGGCGAGGTGCTCGTCTCGTCGACCGTCAAGGACCTGGTCGCCGGATCGGACCTCGAGTTCGAGGACCGCGGCCAGGCGACGCTGAAGGGCGTGCCCGGCGCTTGGAACCTCTTCGCCTCGCGCTAGGCGGTTGCGAACACGCGGAGCCTGACGTCGTGCTCGACGGTGGCACGCCCAGAGCCACGATCGAGGCGCGCCGCGACGTCGGCAGGAATTCGCGTACCGGCCCAGGAGCCGACCACGTCGAGACACTCCGCGCCCGAGCCGAACTCGTGCACCACGCCGTAGCGCTCCTCGTGTCGTAGCTCGAAGAGCCCGGCCACAAGCGTCTTCTCGAGCTCGGTGTCGACGGCCGCCACCATCTCGAGCCACTCGTCGTCCTCTAGCTCGCCGATCGGCTCGCCGCCGAGGGCGACCGGGAGCCGGAGGCTGACCGGTTGCGTATCCACCAGCATGCCGCCCGGAGACGAGCGCGGCGTGGAGGCGGGTCAGGGCGTCGACCACGCCCTCCGGCTCGAGGCATCAGAGCGACCAGCCGCAGAGCGCGACGTCGAAGCTCTCGCGCTCGACGTCGAGTGCCTCGGCGCCGTGCACGCCGAAGCGAACGCGGTCCGCGTTCGCCGCAACCCGTGCCTTCTCCACCCGTTCCTCGTTCGGATCGAACGCGTAGACGGTGGCCGCGCGAGCCGCCGCGAACTCGATCAGGCGACCTTCGCCACAACCGACGTCGAGGACTCGAGCGCCCTCGAGGGGCACGAGCGCCTCGATCCGGCGCGGCTCGGCCTCCCGCGCGTCGGGGACGTGCACCACTACTCGCCGAGCGGCTCGGGCAGCGGCCGCGCGTGGACGACGACGAGCGTCTTCGTCGGCCGCGTCAGCGCGACGTAGAGCTCGCGCAGACCGCGGTCTCCGCTCGTCGGCGACGGCCGCCGGCTCGACGACGACCACGTGGTCGAACTCGAGGCCCTTCGCCTGCCGCGGCGTCAGCACCGGCACGGAGATCTCGTCGAACAGCTCTCCCTGCGGCAACGCGCCGGCAAGCGAGCGCGGCACGATCACCGCGAGCAGCCCGTCCTGTTCCGCAAGCGTCGCGGCTTCGCGCAGCGCGGCCGGCAGCAGCTCGTCCTCCGCGACCTGAACCAGGCGCGGCGGATCGCCGCCCTTGCGGTAGGCGAGCGGCGGCTCGACCTCCGGCGCGATCCGGTCGAGCAGCGGGAGCGCGAAGTCCATGATCTCGGCCGGGACGCGGTAGGCATGCCGGAGCTCCTCGATCGAGAGCTCGGCCTCGTCGGGCAGATACGGCTCGAGCTCCTGCCAGCGCCGGTAGACGACCGGCCCGGTCGCCTGCGCGACGTCGCCGAGAATCGTCAGCGAGCCGTCGATCGCGCGGCGGGAGATCGCGAGCAGCTGCATCGGCGAGAGATCCTGCGCCTCGTCGACGATCACGTGGCCGTACGCTGCGCGGCGCGCCGTCGATGAGCGTGCGCGCCTCGTCGAGCAGCGGCACGTCGTGGTCGCTCCACTGGAGATCGGACACACGCCGCGGCCGGTCGCGCAGCAGCAGCTTCTGCTCGTCGTCGTCGAGCACGCCCTCGGCCGCACTCGGCGAGCGCGGCCGGCGAGGTGAGGAGACGCGCGACGAGCTTCTCCGGCTGCGGCAGCGGCAGGACGCGGTCGAGCCAGCTGCGTGAGGAAGCCGCCCTTCCGCAGGGCGCGCTCGAGCTCGTCGAAGCTCCGGAGCGCGCGCGGCCCGAGCAGCTCGCCGTAACGCTCGTAGAAGCGGCGGAGGACGGCCATGCGGAAGCGGTCGCGCGCGAGACCGAGCGGCGCGCCGGCCTCGAGCGCCTCCTCGAGCAGCTCCGCGACGTCCCGCTCCCGCACGCGCACGTAGACGCCGTCGACGAGCGTGACCAGCTCCTCCGGCGCCGGCACGACCGCGAGCTCGACCGCGCGCGCCACGACCTCGCGCAGCCGCGGGTCGCGCCTTCAGCCGCGCGACGTCGGGCTCCTCCTCGCGCGTGACCTCGATCCGATCGACGCAGCTCGGTGACCGCACGCTGCTCGACCGCCTCCTCGCCGAGCGCCGGCAGCACGTGCGAGACGTAGTCCATGAAGGTCGGGTTCGGGCCCGACGACGAGCACGCGGCGCAGCTGCTCGCGGTGCGTGTAGAGGAGCCACGAGGCGCGGTGCAGCCCGACCGCCGTCTTCCCGGTGCCCGGGCCGCCCTGCACGACGAGCGCGCCCTCGGGCTCGGCCGTGATCAGCCGGTACTGGTCGGACTGGATCGTCGCGACGATGTCGCGCATGCGCCCCTCGCGGCGGCGCTCGAGCTCTTCGAGCAGGAAGTCCGAGACGCTCGCGCCCTCGACCGCGGTGCCGTCGAGCGACTCGTCGGAGATGTCGGTGATGACGCCTGCCCTCGGTGCGGTAGCGGCGTCGCTGCGTGACGCCGTGCGGCGTCGCAGGCGTCGCCGTGTAGAACGGCCGCGCCGCGGGCGCCTGCCAGTTGACGACGAGCACTCGTGCTGCTCGTCGTGCACCCAGCGGCGGCCGACGTAGAGCGGCCGCGAGCGTCGCCGTCGAGCGTGAGGCGGCCGAAGCAGAGCCCGCGCTCGGCGTCCTGGAAGGTGCGCATCGCGGCGCTTCGCCCACGCCTCCATCGCGATCGCCGCCAACTCGGTCGCCATCGCGTCGCTGCGTGCGCTCGACGCGTCGAGCGCATCGTGTCGAGGCACTCGTACGCGTGGTCGACGTAGGCCTGCTCGTGCCTGCGAGCTCGGGGTGCGCCATGGCGCGTCGACGGTACCGCGTAGGATCGCCAGCCAATGAAGCTCGGCGTCAATCTCGGCTATGCGCCGCCGGGCACGAATCCGGCCGAGCTCGTCCCGCTCGTGCAGGAGGCGGAGCGAGCTCGGCTTCGACTCCGTCTGGGCCGCCGAGGCCTGGGGCACCGACGCGGTCACGCGTGCTCGCGCTGGCTCGCGGCGACGACGAACCGGATCAAGCTCGGCTCGGCGATCATGCAGATCCCCGGCCGCACGCCCGCGAACACCGCGATGACCGCCGCGACGCTCGACCTCATGTCGGGCGGCCGCTTCCTCCTCGGCCTCGGCACGTCGGGCCCGCAGGTCGTCGAGGGCTGGCACGGCCAGCCGTGGGGCAAGCCGCTCGGGAAGACGCGCGAGTACGTCGAGATCGTCCGCGCGGCGCTGCGCCGCGAGCGTCGTCGAGCACGACGGGCGAGCACTACCGCATCCCGTACGACGGCCCCGGCGCGACCGGGCTCGGCAAGCCGCTGAAGCTGATGCTGCGCCCGCTGCGCGCCGACATCCCGATCTACCTCGCCGCGATCGGGCCGAAGAACGTCGCGCTCGCCGCCGAGATCGCCGACGGCTGGCTGCCGATCTTCGTCGACCCGGAGCGCTTCGACGACGCGTTCGGGCCGAGCCTCGCCGGCGCGCCGCGCCGGCTTCGAGATCGCGGCGACGGTGAGCGTCCTCGTCGGCGACGACGTCGAGGCGCTCCGCGACGCGCTCCGAAGCCGTACGTCGCGCTCTACGTCGGCGGCATGGGCGCGAAGGGCAAGAACTTCTACAACGCGCTCGTCCGCCGCTACGGCTGGGAGGAGGAGGCCGAGCGGATCCAGGAGCTCTACCTCGCCGGCAAGCAGCGAGAGGCGATTGCCGCGGTGCCCGACGAGCTCGTCGACGCCGTCGCGCTCATCGGCCCGAAGGAGCGGATCGCGGAGCGGCTCGAGGCGTGGCGAGAGACGCCGGTCACGACGCTCGTCGTCGGCACGCCGCAGCCCGAGGCGCTGCAAACGCTCGCCGAGCTCGTCCTCTAGTCTCGGGCGATGGCTCCGCCCCTCATCATCCTCGGCGTCGGCCGCTCGGGCACGACGCTGCTGCGCGTGATGCTCGATCGCAGTAGCGAGATCGCGATCCCCTACGAGTCGTTCTTCGTCACGCCGATCGCCCACCGACACGGCGCCCGGCCGAAGCTCGACGCATTCCTCGACGACCTTGGCCGCTTCTACCAGCTGTACGAGTGGGGCATCGATCCGGAGGACGTTCGCCCTCGCCTGCGCGAAGGAATGACGACGGGCGAAGCGATCTCCACCGTCTTCGAGGTGTATGCGGAGCACGAGGGCAAGTCGCGCTGGGGAGACAAGACGCCGCTGTACATGCAGCATCTACCGCTGCTCGAGCGGCTCTTTCCGGACGCGTTCTGGGTCCATCTGCTTCGCGACGGCCGCGACGCCGCGCTCTCGTTTCTCGAGCTGCCCGAGGGGTTCTCGGGAAAGACGTGGGCGCAGCCTCGCACGATGCCCAGTTCGCGGCGAGGTGGCGCGCGGAGATCCAGGCGGCCCGGCGGCTCGGCTCGCACGTCGGCGACCGGTACCTCGAGCTCCGCTACGAGGATCTCGTCGCCGAGCCGGAGGGCGAGTGCTACGGCGGGTGTGCGGGCACGCGTCGCTGCCTGGGAGCCCGGATGATCGAGCACGACGCGCTCAGCGAGGTGCCGCGAACATGCCCGAGCACCGGAACCTCGCGCAGCCGCCGACGCCCGGGCTTCGCGACTGGCGCAGCCAGATGAGCCGCGAGGATGCGCTCGCATTCGAGCATGTCGCGGGCGACGTCCTGCGCAGCTCGGGCTACGAGCTGCTCGAGCCGGATGCGCGCGTTACCGAATGCGCGCAAGGCCGATGCGAGCGGGCCCGCTTCGCGGCGCTCAGCCGGAGCTGGAACCTGACGGCGGCGGCGTACCAGCGCTCGCCGCTCTGGGCGCCGCTCGCATCCGCAACTCACCGCTGAATGACAGGGCGCCGCTGTCCAGGCGAATACGGACTCAAACACGTATTTCGCCACCCTCGATCGGGGATCCCGTGCGCGCTGATCGCCGCCGATGCTCTCTCGCGTGGCCGGGTGTCGCCGTGTGGCGGG
The DNA here is from genome assembly GCA_963790845.1 of uncultured Actinomycetes bacterium. Classification (GTDB taxonomy): domain Bacteria; phylum Actinomycetota; class Thermoleophilia; order Gaiellales; family Gaiellaceae; genus Palsa-739. The sequence continues at coordinate 33,093 of CAWBQC010000016.1, forward strand.
GGACGTTCGGGCCGCTCCAGGCCGAGCGGCTGCTTTGGCGTGCCGGCTTCGGCCCGCGGCCCGGTGAGGCGCAGAAGCTCGCCCGACTCGGGCTCGAAGGCGCAGTCCACAAGCTGACGCATCCGGGCCCGGAGCACCTCGTGGGTCACCGGCCGCACGACGAGAAGGGCCGTCCGCTCGCACCCCTCGACGCCTGGGGCCACGACCACGTCTGGTGGCTCGACAGGATGGTGCGGACCTCGCGGCCGCTCGTCGAGCGGATGACGCTGATCTGGCACGACTGGTTCGCCACCTCGAACAGCGGCGTGGGCTCGCAGCGGCTGATGCTGAACCAGAACGAGCTCTTCCGCCGTCGCGGCCTCGGCTCGTTCCACGACCTGCTGCTCGACGTGACGCAGGACCCGGCGATGCTGCTCTGGCTGAACGGAAGCGACAACTCGAAGGACTCGCCGAACGAGAACTACGCGCGCGAGATGATGGAGCTCTTCACGCTCGGCGCGGACCGCGGCTACACCGAGAGCGACGTCCGCCAGCAGGCTCGGGCACTCACCGGCTTCCGGAACAGCTGGAGCGAGAGCCTCGGACCGGTGAAGTTCCGCTACGACGCTCAGTACCACGATCCCGGCGCGAAGACGATCTTCCGTCACCACGGCCGGTTCACGTGGAGGGACTCGTGCCGCCTCTGCGTCACGCACCCCGATCATGCATCGTTCTTCGTCCGGAAGCTCTGGAGCTACTTCGTCCCGGAGGCGCCGGACACGCCGACCCAGCAGGCGCTCGAGCGGCTCTACAAGTCTCTCGAAGTACGAGGTGCGACCGGTGGTCGCGGCGATCCTCCGCCATCCGGCGCTCTACAACGGGCCGCGGATGGTGAAGCCCCCGGTCGTCTACAACGCGGGGCTGCTTCGCCGAATCCGTCGCGGGATCGACACCACCGCCTGGACGTGGCTCGACTCGATGGCCGGGCAGCAGCTCTTCTACCCGCCCAACGTCGGGGGCTGGGACGACACCCGTTGGCTCGACACGGCGACCTGGCGCGGACGCTGGTGGATCGCGCAGTACGTGCTCGACCGGCATGCGCTCGACCCCGGACACGCCCAGCGAGCCCGCCGACGCGAAGAAGCTCTTCGACCGCGCCTGCAGGTTCTGGCACAACCCGCCGCTCGGTACTGCGACACGCGGCACGCGCTCCACACGTTCGCACACCGCGCGCTCGGCGACGCCAAGGGCGCTTCCTGGAAGCGCCAGCAGTACCCGGTGATGGTCCAGAACGCGCTCCGCCAGCTGATCGCCGTCTCGCCGGAGCTTCAGGCGGCATGACCAGAGCGTGCACTCACTGCGACGGGCTCTCGCGGTCGCGGCTCCTCCATCGCGCACTGGCGGAGGCTGGTCGCGGGCTCCCGGCAGATCGAAGCCGGGATGCCGCTGCCGGCAGGGACCGGCCTCAGCCGGCGCCGCTTTCTCGTCGGCAGTCTCGGCGCGGCGGTCGCCGTCTACGGCGGCTCGCGGCTCGGGTTGCGGTGCCTTCGAGGAAGGAATCGCCGCAGCCGCCTCCGGGCCCGCCGCACCGATCCTGGTCTCCGTCTTCCTCGAGGGCGGCGCCGACGGCCTCTCCGTCCTCTCGCCGCAGGGCGATCCGCTCTACACGAAGCTCCGCCCGAAGCTCGCGCTCGCCGGCGGCACCGCGCTCGCGGAGGACGACCGCCTCTACTGGCATCCGGCGCTCGGCGGCCTCCAGCAGCTCTACGCCGGAGAAGAAGGTGACGGTGCTGCCGGCCGTCGGCTACACCCACGCCGACCAGTCGCACTTCACGTCGCGCCACTACTGGGAGGTCGGAGCGACCGATGCCGACCTCCGGACAGGTTGGCTTGGACGGTACCTCGACCGCGTCGGGAAGAAGGACAACCCCCTCCAGGGGCTCTCGCTCGACGACACCCTCGCCCCGCGCTCGCGACCGCCAAGGTTCCGGTCGCCTCGATCTCGGGCCCCGACCAGTACGACTTCTACAGCCGGCGCGTTTGGGGCCAGGTCGAGCAGCGGATGCTCGAGACGATCGGATCGATGGGCGCTCACCAGCCCACGGACGCCGGGTTGCGGACCGCCGGAGCCATCGAGGTGCAGGTCGACCGCCTGCGGCGACAGCTCATCCCGTTCCAGTCGTCGAACGGGCAGCCGTCGTACTCGAGCCCGGTTCCATATCCGCAGTCGGACGACCCGTTCCCGCACAGGCTCGCAGCGCTCGCGGCCATGCTCGCCGCGGGCTTGCCGCTCCACTGCGTCGCGCTGACTGCGCCAGGCGAATACGACACGCACGCCGACGAGCCGAGCGCCCTGACCCAGGGACTGCAGCTGACCTCGGACTCCCTGCTCGCGTTCCAGCGCGACCTCGAGGCGCGCGGCCTCGCCAACCGGGTGCTCGTGCACGTCTGGTCGGAGTTCGGACGCCGCGCCGCGGAGAACGGCGACAGCGGCACAGACCACGGCGCGGCCGGGGTCGGCTTCCTCCTCGGCACGCGCGTCGCCGGGACGATGGTCGGCGAGTTCCCGGGCCTGCAGACGCGGGCTGGACAGGACGGGAACGTGTCGGCTACCTCCGATTTCCGAGGCGTCTACTCGGCCCTGCTCGAGCAGTGGTTCGGGGTCGACGCCGCCGCCGTGATTCCGAAGGCCGCCTCCTTCACCCGGCCGAAGCTCGTCGCATGATCCTCAACGCGCAGACGCAACCCCCCGCTCGCGTCCAGGTAGTCGCGCAGGAGTTCCGCTACAGCCTCTCGCGCAGCACGGTGAGAGCCGGCCACGTGATCGTCGAGCTCGTCAACCGCGGCCAGGACACGCATGACCTCGACCTGCGACGCGTCGGCGGTACGCACATCTTCCGGTTCCCGAGCGTGCAGCCGGGCCAGATCGTCGATCGCGAGCTGAAGCTCGTGCCGGGCAGATACGTGCTCTGGTGTGCGATTGCAGATCACAGCGAGCGCGGCATGCGCGCGGTGCTGCGCGTCGTTCGCCCGAGGCGACGTCCGTAGCTCAAGAGTGAAGTGCCTTAGCAGAGGCCGGGCTGCCCCGCCGGGGCCGATCTCGTGCTGGTCGCCCGCTCTCTCTCTCTCAGGCGACCACGCGGTAGACCTGGAAGACCTCTGCGTAGTCGCGGTTCACATTCACGCCGTGCATCCGCGCGAGGTTGCGGACGTACTCGGCGTTGGCGTAGCGGCGGTGCTGCTGCGAGGCGTAGTGCTCGAGCGCGGCGATCTTCCGCTCGATGTGGCTCTGCTCGAGCGCGGCGTACCACTGGTACTCGAAGTCGAAGTTGTTCCACGGGATCTCGTAGCCGAGGATCGTCGTGCGCTTGAAGGCGCGCAGGCCCTCCTCGGCGACCGTGCGGTGGTCCTGGTGGACGTCGTGGAGGCTTGGCTGGAAGACGACGTCCGGTTCCCATTCCTCCCACAGCGCCACGAGCAGCTCGAGGATGTCCTGCCGCCGCTCGGGGAACGTACGGACGTCGAAGTCGTGCACCGTCAAGGACTCCGTGGGGATCCCGAGCTCGGCGGTCGCCTCCGCGACCTCGCGCGCGAGCGTGTCGGGCGGGAAGCCCGGCGGCAGCGACCGCGTCGCGATCGAGAACGCGACGTAGCGGACGTTGCAGCCGGCGTCGACGAGGCGCGCCATCGTCCCGCCGCACCCGAACTCCCCGTCGTCGGTGTGCGGCGCGAGGACGAGCGCCTTCCGCCACTGCTCGATCATCGGGCGATCATCTCAGGCACGGGCTCGTCGGCGGGCATCTCCGCCTGCCGCGGCTCGCGCGCCCGCACGCGGATCGGCGCCGCGAGGCCGATCAGGCCGAAGAGCCCCCACGTAGTCGGATCTTCGAAGAAGTCGTTGTATGAAAGCGAGTGGACGAAGATCGCCACCAGCGCGAGGCCGGCAGCCAGCGCCACCCGCCCGTACACCGGGTGGTTGATTCGCCGGAAGGCAGCGAGGAGCAGTGCGCCGACGAGGGCGAAATAGATCAGGAGACCGACGGCGCCCTCCTCTGCGGCGACCGTGACGGGCGTGTTGTGCGACGCGCTCTTCCTCGCGGTGCGGTGGGTGCGCTTCGAGTACGCGTGCTCGAAACCGCCGAGGCCGACGCCGAGCGCGGGATGCGCCTTCGCGATTCGAATGCCGTTGGCCACAAGGCTCGCGCGGCCGTGCGTCGCATCGTTGAGGCCTCCGGTCGTGTGATGGCGCAGCGCATGCATCAGCCTCGGTTGGGTCGCGACGAGACCTGCGACGACGACGAGCACGGCACCGAGAGCGAAGAGTGACTTCCAGCGCCAGACGATCGCGGCGGCGATGAAGACCGCGACGGCCAGCGCCGAGAAACTCGACTGCGAGAACGAGATGAGAAGGCCGAGCCAGGTCACGGCAGCGAAGGCCAGCGCCGCTACTCCCTCCCGAACCGAGCGCCCCCGGATGATCAGCACGACCGTCGGGACGAGTGCGATCACGAGAAATCGGCCGTAGATCGAGGGGTCGAAGAAGACGGAGTTGACCCGGAAGAACGCCGCATAGACGTTGATCGTCTTCAGCTTCAGGTTCTGGGAGATGTCGCGGGTCGCGTACTGGTAGAAGCCGAGGCTGACGAAGACGAGCGCCATCGCGACCAGCTCGAAGTAGAGAAGCTGGATACGCGATTTCATCCACGGCAAGCGCGCGATCGAGATCGCAAGAATCGTGAACGGCACATAGAACGCGAGCAGATCGAGAGCCGCGGTGTGCACGTCGACGCTCCAGCCGAGCGAGAGCCCGATCCACACGAGGTAGAGCGCAAGAGGCCACGAGGCAATCCCGAGCTCGCGTGCCCGCTCGTCCCCGTGGGCGAGCTCCCACAGCATCAACAAGGCAGCGCCGGCCGCAACCGCGTAGAGCGGCACCAGGAGCTGGTGGTGCGCGAAGTGGACGCGGAACGGAATGAAGGCGAGGGTCCCGTAGGCGATGAGCCACGGCTCGCGCTTGAACAGCCATGCGAGAAGCGGGCAGAGCACGATCGCTCCTCCGATCGCCGCCAGGAGCTCAGGCACGCTCGCCGGCGAGAATGACGCGACGAGCAGGATCGTGCCGACGCCCGCGTAGCAGAGCCCGGCGATCCGGTTTCTCCGCGTCCGCGCGACGAGCAGCACGGCAAGGCCGATGCAGGCGATGGGCCCGGCGATCTCGGAGAGCCCGATCACTTGGCCCTCACCCGGACGACTGCAGTCGCCGAGTGTCCACGCTCGGTCACCACAAGGCGGTACGTCCCGGGAGTCGTCGGTGCGCGCAGATGCAGCAGGCTCCCGCGCCGCAGGCCGCGTTGGCCGCCGAGGCGCCACTTGTAGCGCGATGCGTCGGTCTGGACGCGCACGGTCAGCCGCTTACCCGCTCGCACCGCGATCCGCAGTGGCGCAAGGTCGATGTAGCGAACGACGACGGTGACGCGCTTGCGGGCCGTCCGCGGAGTCTCGTTTCCGGCGTCGTCGCGAGCTGCGATCGAGAGAACGTATTTGCCCTGCTGCACCGGATTGCCGAGGATCGTGCCGGCCCATTTGATCCTGTTGTGCGTCCTGCGTCGGACGGCCAACGACGAGCAGTTGGTTCCGTAGGTAGACCACGGCGTGGGCCGGCTTGCTCAAGGCGTACCGGATCGCGATCGAGCGGCCCGGGCCGGCAAAGAGCACAGGCTTCTCCCCGCTCGCAGAGAGCACCTCGGGAACCTTCGTGTCGAGCGTGATGCGGTTGATGAACTTGTACGTGTGATGCCCGTGCTCGAGGTGAACCTGCGAGTAATAGACGCCGTCAGGCGCCAGCTGTCCCGAGCTCGTACGGCCGTCCCACCTGAATGTGTGAGCGTGGCGGGCGACCATGCGGAATCCCGTGACAATCGTGGCGACGTGATGCCGGCGGGAGTCCACGATCGTCACGGTGACCTTGTCCCGGCTGCGAAGCCTGAAGCGGACCGCCGCCGTGCTTGGTCGAGCAGTGGCACGTGGGCGAGAACACCTTCGAGACGAGCGTCCCGTAGACGGGGCTCTTGATCAGCTTCAGGTGCTCGGTGATCGCGAAGGCGGCAGCGGTCGCCACCAGCAGGCCCAGGAGGGTGACCGTCGTGAGAACCCGCTGCAAAGCCCGCTGATTCTACGGGCCAGCGGTTAAGAACTCGTTTTGGAACGAACACGCGCCGACCGGGTGCGATGGTCGAGTGCGAGACAAGGACGCAGGGAGCGTTCGTAGCCGGAGGCTACGGGCGCGACTGAGGACGCCGTATCGCGCCGACCAGCGCGGTCGGGCGGCCCGTGCTTTGCTTCGAAACGAGTTCTGAGGGAAGTGATTAGTTAGGCCCGTTCGGGTGTGGCGCGCGGCTCGTTCAGCAGCACGCGCGCGGTGTAGATCGTGAGGATCACGAAGAGCGTGCCGAGGCCGATACCGAGCACCCAGTTCGCCTGCGGCACGTTGAGCAGCTTGAGCCCGCTGATGATGAGGATCCCGCCGAGGCCGCCGCGGATCGTGAGGTCCGGGACTTTGATCGTGTACCGGCTCGAGAGCAGGATTCCGGGCACCGAGCCGGTGAGGAGCCACGCAGTGGCGTGCAGGTCGACGTCATTGATGATGAGGTGCCCGACGCCGGCGAGCCAGAGGAGCGCGGCGGCATGGAAGATGTCGGTGCCGACGATCCGCGGCATCGTCAACGGATAGACGAGCACCATCATCAGCCCGAAGTAGGTGCCGCTCCCCACCGAGGTGAGGCCGACGATGAAGCCGAAGACGGCGCCGGTTCCGAGGGCAAACAGCTTGTCGCGGCGGCTCATGATGAACGGTGCCTCGCTCGGCTGAATGCCTCTCTTCACGAACGACTTGCCGAGGAAGCCGCTGCCGCCGCCGATGAGCGCCGCGCCGATGACGTAGCCGAGGATGGTCTGAGCGTTGCTGATCTGGTTCCGGAGCACGTACGAAACCGCCACGCCGGCGACCGCCATCGGGCCCGAGCCGGCGAAGAGCCACATCGTGAGGTGTCCGTGCACCGTGCCGAGCCGGCGGTGTCGCATCGCTCCGAACGTCTTGAAGATCGCGCCGTGGAAGATGTCCGTTCCGACCGCGTACGTCGGCTTGAAGCCGAAGAGGATGATCAGGATCGGCGTCATCAGCGAGCCGCCGCCGACGCCCGTGAGGCCCACGATCAGCCCCAGCGCGAGGCCCGTGAGCGTGAACTGCCAGGTCACGAGGCCGAGATGACCATGCCCGCGCCGACGGTCTCGTTCGACGACTCGTCGATGAGCACGAAAGCGCCGGTGGTGCGGTTCTCCTCGTAGGGATCGACGCACAGCGGCTCGGAGAGGCGGAGCCGCACGACGCCGATGTCGTTCAGCCCGAGCGATTCGGGCGAGGGGACGTCCTCGAGCGTGTGGACGTCGATCCGTGACACGAGCTCGTCGGCGACAGCGCGCACCGAGCGTGAGGTCTGCTTGACCGCGAGGCGCGCACGCGGCTCGAGCGGCCGCTCGCTCATCCAGCAGACACGAGCCTCGAGCTCGCGGGCCACGACCGGCGGATCCGCGGGATCGGCGAGCAGGTCGCCGCGCGAGACGTCGACGTCGTCGGCGAGCCGGATCGTGACCGACATCGGCGGAATCGCGGCCTCGAGCGGGCCGTCGATCGTCTCCACGGCCTCGACCTGCGTCCGCAGGCCGGCCGGCAGGACGACGACCTCGTCTCCGGCGCTCCACAAGCCGCCGGCGACCTGGCCCGCGTAGCCGCGGTAGTCGTGGTGCTCGTCGGAGCGCGGCCGGATCACCCACTGCACGGGGAAGCGGCGGCTGTCGAGATCGCGGTCGGAGGCGATCTCCACCGTCTCGAGGTACTCGAGCAGCGGCGGGCCGTCGTACCACGGCATGTTCTCGGAGCGGTCGACGACGTTGTCGCCCTGCAGCGCCGAGATCGGGATCACCACCATGTCGGAGAGCCCGAGCGCGTCGAGCTGCCCGGCGATCTCGTCGAACCGCTCCTGCGAGAAGTCGACGAGATCCATCTTGTTGACGGCGACGACGGCGTGCGGAACGCGGAGGATCGAGAGGATGTACGCGTGGCGGCGGGTCTGCTCGACGACGCCCTGGCGCGCGTCGACGAGCACGATCCCGAGCTCGGCGGTCGATGCGCCCGTGACCATGTTGCGCGTGTACTGCACGTGGCCCGGCGCGTCGGCGAGCTGGAAGCGCCGCCTCGGCGTGACGAAGGACCGATAGGCGACGTCGATCGTGATGCCCTGCTCACGCTCGGCGCGCAGGCCGTCGGTGAGGAGCGCGAGGTCGACGTAGCCGTGACCGCGGCGGCGGGAGACGTCCTCGATGTGCTCGAGCTGGTCGACGAAGATCTGCTTCGTGTCGTAGAGCAGCCGCCCGATCAGGGTGGACTTGCCGTCGTCGACCGAGCCACATGTGACGAGGCGAAGGAGCTCGGTCGACTGCGCAGCCTCAGAAATAGCCAACGCGCTTCCTGTCCTCCATCGCTGCTTCGCTGAAACGGTCGTCGGCGCGCGTCTCGCCGCGCTCGGTGACGCGCGTCGCCGCGATCTCCTCGACGACCTCGTCGATCGTCGACGCGCGCGACTCGACGCCGCCGGTGCACGTCATGTCCCCGACCGTGCGGAAGCGGACGGACGTGACGAACGGGTCCTCGCCCTCCATCCGCTCGACGTGCGGCGAGACCGCGTACAGCATCCCGTCGCGGCGGAAGACCTCGCGCTCGTGCGCGAAGTAGATGTTCGGCAGCTCGAGCTGCTCGCGCGCGACGTACTGCCACACGTCCAGCTCCGTCCAGTTCGAGATCGGGAAGACGCGGACGTGCTCGCCCTTGCGGACGCGCGCGTTGTAGAGGTTCCAGAGCTCGGGTCGCTGCGCGCGCGGATTCCACTGGCCGAAGTCGTCGCGGAAGGAGAAGATCCGCTCCTTCGCGCGGCTCCGCTCCTCGTCGCGGCGGGCGCCGCCGATCGCCGCGTCGAAGGAGTGCTCCTCGATCGCGTCGAGCAGCGTCGTCGTCTGCAACCGGTTGCGCGAGGCGCGCGGTCCCGTCTCCTCGACGACGCGTCCCTTGTCGATCGACTCCTGCACCGAGGCGACCACGAGCCGCTCGCCGAGCTCCGCGACGCGCCGGTCGCGGTACTCGATCGCCTCCGCGAAGTTGTGCCCGGTGTCGATGTGCATGATCGGGAACGGGAACTTGCCCGGCCGGAACGCCTTCTCCGCAAGCCGCAACAGCACGATCGAGTCCTTGCCGCCGGAGAAGAGCAGCACCGGGCGCTCGAGCTCCGCCGCGACCTCGCGAAAGATGTGGATGGCCTCGGACTCGAGCTCGTCGAGATGCGTGACCGTCGGGAGGGCGCGCGACGTGCTCACGACTCCGCCTCCACCGACTCCGGCAGGAGGTTGAGCTCTGCGAGACGCTCGAGCACGGTGGCGGCCGACTCGGTCGGCGTGCGGCCGGAGGTGTCGAGGCGCAGCTCGGGCTCGAGCGGCTCCTCGTAGGGCGCCGAGACGCCCGTGAACTCGTCGATCTCGCCGGCGAACGCGGCAGCGTAGAGGCCCTTCGGATCGCGGCGCGCGCACTCCTCGAGCGGCGTCGCGACGTAGATCTCGACGAACGGCGCGTGCTTCTCGACGAGCGAGCGCGCATGGCGCCGCATCTCCTCGTAGGGCGAGATCGCGGACACGATCACGACGGCGCCCGCGCGGGCGAGCCGCGAGGCGACCCACCCGATGCGGGCGATGTTCGCGTCGCGGTCCTCCTTCGAGAAGCCGAGGCCCTTCGAGAGATGGGTGCGGATGATGTCGCCGTCGAGGTGGTCGACGACGAAGCCGCGCCGTTCGAGCTCGGGCTCGACGTTGTTCGCGATCGTCGTCTTGCCGGCGCCCGAGAGCCCCGTGAACCAGAGAACGAAGCCGCGCTGGCTCATGTGTGCAGCCCGCATTCGGTCCGCTCGGTGCCGGCCCAGCGGCCTTCGCGGCCCTTGCCGGGCAGCGTGGAGTGCGTGTCGCCGATCGACTCGTAGCCCTGGTCGTGCAGCGGGTTGTAGGGCAGGCCGCGCTCGCGGATGTAGGCCCAGCAGTCCTCGTCCGTCCAGTCGGCGATGGGGTTCGCCTTCCAGAGCTCGTGCTGGGAGTCCCACGCGAGCTTCGGCGCATCGGCGCGCGTCGGCGACTGGTCGCGGCGAATGCCCGTGATCCACGCGTCGAGATCGAGCAGCGCGCGGTTGAGCGGCTCGATCTTCGCAATCGAGAGGTAGAGATCCGGGTTCTTCTCCCAGAGGCCGTCCTCGACGGGAGCGCCCGCGAAGGACTCGATCGTCGTGTCGTAGCGGCGCTCGAGGATGCGCCAGAGCTCGTACGTCTCCGGAAAGAGATGGTGCGTGTCGATCGCAAAGACGCGCGCCTTCGGCTCGGCCTCGAACAGCATGTCGAGCAGCACCGACTCCTCCTTCTGGAAGGAGCACGCGAGCGCGACGCGGCCGGGGAACTCCCCGAGCACGTACTCGACCACCCGCTGCGCGGGCCAGGACTCGACGTCAGCCGGCAGGCTGCGGCTGTGTTGTTGCTCAGACGCCGGCAAAGCCGCCGTCTTCGCTGACGTCGCTCCGTCGAGCCTACGCGACTGGCTCGCCACCGAGCAGCACCTCCTTCAGGGTGTCGCCGCGCAGCCCCAGGCGGAGCGTCTCGAGCGGGATCACCTCGTCGGGCGGGATGTTGCCGAGGTTCACGTTCGACCCGAAGTGCTTGATGAACCACGCCTGGCTGTCCTTCGTCGGCGCCTCCCAGATGAGAGATTCGAAGGGAACGGAGTGCTCGATCTCGTCGACGAGGCCGGTGCGGAGCTCTCCGCTGGGGCGGTAGATGCCCGCGGTCCCGCCTTCGCGGCCCTCGGCGATGACGCGCCAGGCGCCCGCGTCGAGCTCCTCCTTCATCCACTCGACCCAGAGGTACGGCGCGATGTTCACCTCGGCGTCCTTCGAGCCGACCTCGGAGAGGACGGTGAAGTCGCGCGCAAAGTCGGCGATGAGCTCGAGCTTCCGGTCGCGCGGGATCTCGATCGTGCCGTCGGAGATCTCGACATGCGAGAAGCGGTACTCGGTCAGCCACGACTTGAACTCGTCGATCTTGTCCCGCGCGTAGACCGCCTCGAAGAACGTGCCGCCGCAAACGACGGGCGTCTCGAAGTGCCGGTAGAGCGCGATCTTCTTCTCGAGGTTGTTCGTGACGTAGCCCGTGCCCCAGCCGAGCTTGACGATGTCCACGAAGGCCCCGGCGGTGTCGAAGAGCCCCTCGATCTCCCGCAGGTTCAGACCCTTGTCGATGACGTGCGTCAGCCCGGTCTCACGCGGCTTGCCGGGCCGCGCGGGTACTCCCAGAAATCCGTCCTCAAAGCCCGGCATCGCGCTCCTTCACAGGGTAGTCGCCAGCGTTCCGCGCCACTGTACCTAATCGAAGAAATAGCAATCGCTTATCTTCTGCGCGCACTATCCTCCCGCCCATGCGTTGGCTCGCCAAGGCCGCCCTGCAACGCACCCTCGGTGCGGTGCCGCAGGGCGAGCGCCTCAACTACGTCTTTCAGCGACACATCCTCCATTCGTTCCCGCTCGGGGACGCCGCGTACCGCCAGAAGTTCACCCGCGCTGTGTCAACCATCTCGCGGCGTACGAGGAGCACGGACCGGATCTGCCCGCCGCAGAGGCGACGTTCTTCGAGTTCGGCGCAGGCTGGGATCTCGCGATTCCGTTGTCGTATGCCCTGCTCGGGGTCGGACGGCAGATCGTGATCGACATCCGCCCGAGCGCCCGGATCGAGCTCCTGAACGAGACGCTCGCGGCTCTCGGCCGGCTGCGCCCGGAGCTCGAGCAGGCGACGGGGCGAGCCGTGCGCGACGCCGGTGGACCGATCACCTCGATCGCCGAGCTCGAGTCGCGCTTCGGGATCCACTACCTCGCGCCGTGCGACGCGCGCGGCACCGGCCTCACGCCGGGAATCGTGGACTTCGCGTCGAGCACCGACGTGTGCGAGCACATCCCGGCCGCCGACCTCGCAGCTGTCTTCAGTGAGTGTCGCCGGCTCCTGCGGCCGGGCGGCGCATTCAGCTGCCGCATCGACCTGCAGGACCACTACTCGTATTTCGACCGCAGCGTGTCGCGCTACAACTTCCTGCGCTACTCGGACCGGAGGTGGGCGCTCGCGAACTCGCCGCTCCACCACCAGAACCGGCTGCGGGCTCCGGACTACCTCCGCCTCGTGCGCGACGCGGGCCTCGAACTCGTGGTGGAGAACCCCTCGGGGCCGAGCGAGGAAGGACGCGCCGAGCTGGCGGCGCTACCCCTTGCCAAGCGCTTCCGCGGCTACTCGGTCGAGGATCTGGGAGTCACGATCCTCTCGTTCGTCGCGCGCTCGGCGACAGCGGAACAGCCGCAATAGTTCACGTGCCGAAGCCGACCGAACTTTGACTGGCCCGGTTATCAGACATCGCATCCAGACCGCCTCGTCAGTGGCCGGGAGGCGGGCCTGGGGGGCCGAGGATCTCGAACCCGTTTCGCTTGGCGATGGGGGCGAGCCGCGCCATGTCCGGGTGGCCTTCGAGCGGCGGCGGCACGACGCGTTCGGGGGCGGGCTCGCCGACTTCTCTCTGGAATCCCTCGAACTGCATCGGCGCGAAGCCGACCAGCGCTCTTGCCCCGCCTGTCTCGGCGTAGAAGGTGTGCGGCACGCCCTTGGGGCCGAACGCGAACGAGCCGGCCTTCAGGGACAGGCGGGTGTCGCCGACCCAGAAGGTGAGCTCGCCCTCGAGGACGTAGAACCATTCGTCCTCCTCGGGATGGACATGCCAGGGCGAGCCGAGACCCTCGGGCACGACGACCTCGACCAGGCCGTATGCCCCGCCGGTGTCCTCGCGGCCGATCTTGATCGTTTGCAGCATCCCGAGCAGCCAGAACGCCTCGCCCTCGTTTTCGTGCAGCGCGTATCCGAGCTGTCTCGCTCCGGAGCGATGGCGATCATGCCTGTACTCCCCTTCCCGCGTGGCTGATATGATCCGCAACAGTCCATGAGCAAACAGTTGCAGAACGAACTATCTACTGAGGAACAATCTTGTCAAGCCCCTCGCCGGAGCGGCTGCGCGCCTGGCGCCTGTTCTTCGAGAGCGCACTGGCGCTCCTCGACGTGCTCGACGCCGAACTGGAGCAGGCCGTAGGCATCTCCCAGCGCTGGTACGACGTCCTCGTCCACCTCGAGGACTCACCGCACGGCATCCCGATGAACGAACTCGCCGACCGGATCCTCTACAGCAAGAGCGGCTTCACCCGCGTCGTCGACCGGATGGAGGAGGCGGAGCTCGTCCGCCGCGCCCGCCCCGAAAACGACCGCCGCACGATCCTCATCGTCCTCACCGACAACGGCACCGAGATGCTGAGCGCGCCCGCCGCCACCACCGAGACGGAATCCAACGACACTTCGCCCAACACCTCACCGACGCCGACATCAAGGCGCTCACCCGCGCACTCGAAAAGATCAGCACCCACGCACGACCGCTCCGCCCCGGCCGCATCCGCGGCTGACCGGGCGCCTGTTCAGGCTTCATTCCCGAACATTGGCCCAGCCCGTGCGGAGCTAGAAGACTTCGCGGAGGAGTTGCTCGATCTCCTCCGGCGTCGCCGGTCTCGGGTTGGCGAGGTTCCCACCTCGCTGGGCGGCGTCGGCGGCGATCGCCGGCAGATCCCCTTCCGGCACGCCGAGCTCGCCGAGGCGTGTCGGTCCCGCGAGCGACGCCAGCGTCTCGACGCGGCCGGCGGGATCGGCCGGTGTGCCGACCGCCTCGCCGAAACGCCACACCGCCTCCGGCGCGAGGCTCGTGTTGAAGCGGAGCGCGGGCGGCAGGCAGATCCCGTTCAGCGTCCCGTGCGGCAGTCCGTAGCGGCCGCCGATCGCCTGGGCCATCGCGTGCGCGAGCGCGAGCATCGAGCCCGCGAGCGCGGCCCCGCCGTGGCACGCGCCGCGGAGGAGCTCCGTCCGCGCTTCGCGGTCCTGCGGCTCTGCGACTACGCGCGGCAGCCAGTCGGAGATGAGCCGTGCCCCCGCGAGCGCGTCCTCGTCGGCGGCGGGGTTGTGGCCCTGGACATAGAGCGCCTCCGCGCAGTGCGCCAGCGCGTTCATCGCCGTACCGACGGTTGTCTCCGGCGGCAGGTCGAGCGTGAGCTCGGGCTCATAGACGATCGCGGTCGGATGTGCGCCGCCGCCACCGCCGCGCATTCGGCGGCCCGGATCGCGAATCCCGAAATACCTCGTCCACTCGGCGCCCGAGTACGTCGTCGGCACCGACACGAGCGGGAGGCCGGCGCCGGCCGAGATCGCCTTGCCGAGGTCGATCGCGCTGCCGCCGCCGATCGCGAGCACTCCGTCAGAGGCCTGCGCGACCTCGACGGCCTCGGGGACGCGATCCGACGGCACCTCGGACCAGCGCGCGGCCGGCTCGACCGGCAGCTCGAGCGAGTCCCAGCGCGGGCTCGCGACGAGGAGCGGCGCGGAGACGCCCGCGGCAGCGCATGCGTCCGGAAGCGCGTTGAGCCCCCACTCGACGATCACGACAGGCGCTCGCGCGCGAAGGCGACGAACGCCTGCACGATGCGCGTCTCGGCGCGCCCGGTCGCGCGGACGAGCTGGACGTCCCTGGCCGGCTCGAGCCCCTGGACGCGCGCGATCGCGAGGGCTCCGGCTTCGAGATCTCCCTCGATTGCGATGCGTGAGATGAAGGTCGCTCCGACGCCCGCCAGCACCGCTGCGCGCGCCGACTCCTGCAGCCCGAGCTCGAGGCTCACGTTGAGGTCACGGAGGCGAATGCCGAGCTCGCGCAACTCGTCGTCGATCATCTGGCGGATTCCCGCTCCCTCCTGCATGAGCACGAGCGGCTCCGTCTTCAGTTCCTCGATGCTCATGCTCTTGCCGGCGCGCTTGTGCCCGGCGGGGACCGCGAGCACGACCTCGTCCCGGTAGAGGGGCTCGAACGAGACGCCGCGGTGCCGGCCCGTGGCGCCGACGACGCCGAGCTCGAGCTCGCGCCGTCCGACCTGCTCGACCACCGACTGGGTGTCGGAGACGGTCAGCGCGACGTGCACAAGCGGATGGAGCTGCTGGAACTCGCCGAGGACGACGGGCAGCACGCTGCCGCCGGGGCCGGTGGACGCACCGATCTCGAGCCGGCCCTTCAGCTCGCCTTCCGCCTCCTCCCCGAGCTCCGCGAGCACCTGCTGCTCGAGCGCGAGCAGCCGCTGCGCGCCGCGGTAGAGCCGGAGCCCGGCCTCGGTCGGCTCGACCCGCCGGCCGGAGCGGTCGAGGAGCCGCTGGCCCAGGCGCTGCTCGAGCGACCGGATCTGCAGGCTGACCGCGGGCTGGGTCACGCCGAGCTGGTCGGCAGCCTGCGAGAAGCTGCTCCGCTCCACCACGGCGCAGAAGGCTGCAAGCTGGCGCGTGTCCATAAGGACAACTTATAGCCGCCGAACGCTCGTGAAGGCCGGCCGCGGCTTTACGATCGGGCGCGTGTCGGACACGACCGGAATCGAGGACACGCTCGTCCGCGGCTACCGCGAGCTCGCGCTCGAGACGCCGGCGCGGCCGCGCGACGTCGTGCTCCGCGTGCTCGACGTCCTCTTCTCGTCGCTTGTTCCTGCTCCTCTCGCTGCCGCTCTCGCTCTTGATTGCCCTAGCTCGTGCTCGTCACGAGCGGACGCCGATCCTCTACCGCGGAGAGCGAGTCGGCCGCGGCGGGCGCGTCTTCACGATGTACAAGTTCCGGACGCTGAAGCGTGGCGCCGAGACGCGGCTCGGCCCGTATCTCGGCGAGGATCTCGTCCGCCGGACGCAGGCGGAGTTCACGCGCGTCGGACGCTGGCTCAAGGCCACCCAGCTGGACGAGATCCCGCAGTTCGTGAACGTCCTGCAGGGCGACATGAGCCTCGTCGGGCCGCGGCCGATCCGGCCTGTCTTCTTCGAGGAACTGGCGCACGAGCTGCCGTCGTACTGGCAGCGGCTCGTCGTGCGGCCGGGCCTGACCGGCTTCGCCCAGGTGCGGCGAGGCTACGAGACGTCGATGGGCGAGAAGCTCGCCCACGACCTCGAGTGGATCGCGGATCGCTCGGTGCGCCTCTACCTCCTCACGGTCGTGGCGACCGGCTGGCGCGTGCTCAAGCAGTCCGTCGGCGGGCTCGCGCGGCGCGGCGCCTAACCTAGAGCGCGATGTGTGGGATCTGCGGGATCGCGACGACGCACGGCGTCGCGGACGTCGAGTCGCTGCGCTCGATGAGCGACTTGCTCGTCCATCGCGGGCCGGACAGCGCCGGCGAGCACGTGGACGGTGGAGTCGCTCTGGCCGCCCGCCGCCTCTCGATCCTCGATCTCGAGCACGGCGACCAGCCGATCGCGAACGAGGACGGCAGCTGCGTCGTCGTCCAGAACGGCGAGATCTACAACTACCCGGAGCTTCGCCGCGAGCTCGAGCGCGCCGGGCACGTGCTGCGGACTCGTTGCGACACCGAAGCGCTCGTCCACCTGTACGAGGAGCACGGCCTTGGCTTCGCCGAGCGGCTGCGCGGGATGTTCGCGGTCGCGATCTGGGACGCGCGCCGCCGCCGCCTCGTGCTCGCGCGCGACCGATACGGGATCAAGCCGCTCTACTACCGGCACGCCGGCGACGAGCTGCCGCTTCGCCTCGGAGCTGCGCGCGCTGCCGCGGGGCGAGATCGACCTCGACGCGCTCGAGGCGTTTCTTGCCTTCAACTCGATCCCGGCGCCGTATTCGATCTTTCGCGACGTGCGGAAGCTCCCCGCGGGACACGTCCTCGTCTGGGATGACGGTGCGATGACGCTCGAGCGCTACGCACGTCC
>CAWBQC010000017.1:0-6438 GCA_963790845.1 uncultured Actinomycetes bacterium
TCGGGGAACCGAGAGGTTCCCCCTTGCGACGCGTCGTGCCTTTGGCACGGCGCGTCGGAGACAAGAGCGTGATCACGGTCGAAGTCCGAGACCTGCGCGTGTTCGGCCGCCACGGCGTCCACGCCGAGGAGCGCGAGCGTGGTCAGGACTTCCTCTTCGACGTGGCGCTCGAGGTGGGGGAGCGGGGCACGAGCGACCGGATCGAGGATGCGGTCGACTACGTCGAGGTGGCGCGAGTCGTGCAGGAGATCTCGGACGGGACACAGTTCAACCTGCTCGAGGCGCTCGCGTCCGCGGTGGCCGACGAGCTCGAGAGGCGTTTCGCTCCGGAACGCGTCCGCGTGCGCGTCCGAAAGCCGGAAGTCCGACCGGCGGGGCTCGACGGCACGGTGGCAGCCACCGTCACGAGACCGTGACGCGCGCCTACGTCGGGCTCGGCGCGAACCTGGGCGACCGCGAGCGCACGCTGCGCGAGGCCGTCGCAGCCCTCGACTCCGAGGAGGGAATCGAGGTCGTGGCGGTCTCAACGCTGCGCGAGACCGAGCCGGTCGGCGTGGGGGAGCAGCCGCTCTTCCTCAACGGCGCGGCGGCGCTCGACGCGACACTCGAGGCGTCGGAGCTCCTCGAGCGGCTGCTCGCCGTCGAGCAGCGCTTCGGCCGCGTCCGCATCGCCGGAGAGCACGGGCCACGCACGCTCGACCTCGACCTCCTCCTCTACGGCGACAAGAAGATCGACAAGCCCGGGCTCGCCGTTCCGCACCCCCGGCTGCACGAGCGCCGTTTCGTCCTCGAACCGCTTGTAGAGCTGGATCCGGGGCTCATCGTGCCCGGTCGCGGCACCGTGGAATCTCTATTGAGAGGGGTACACTGACCGGCATGTCGCACCTGGACGATCTCGACGAGTACGAGGCCGAGCTAGAGCTCGCGCTGAAGAAGGAGTACGAGGCCGTCTTCGCGCTCTTCCGCTTCTGCGTGCTGACGCAGGATGCGACGTACCTCTGCAACAGGCTCGAGGTGCAGCAGGCCGCGCCGAGCGCCGCGGGCGGGCTCCCGTTTTTCCAGCTCGAGCTCGAGGACGTCTGGGTCTGGGACAAGAATCGCCCGACGCGGATCATCCCGCGGGCCAAGGTCTTCACCTCCGGCGACGTGACCGTCGAGGAGCTGCGCGGCGAGGGCGACGAGCCGCAGCTGACGGCCGAGGCGCTCGCCGAGCGCATCGGCGAGCCGCTCCGCGGCGACGACGAGCTCTAACCTCTCGCCGCGATGCTGCTCGCGGTCGACGTCGGCAACACGCAGACCGTCTTCGGTCTCTACGACGGGCCCGAGCCCGGCGAGCGCTGGCGGATCGCGACCGAGGCGCACCGGACGGGGGACGAGCTGGGCGCCCTTCTCGCGGACTTCCTCGACCTCGGCTCGATCGACGGCATCTGTCTTTCCTCGACCGTTCCGAGACTCGTCCCGGAATACGAGCACGTCGCCGAGCGATGGGCCAAGGCGGAGCTGCTCGTCGTCGGCCCCGGCGTGCGCACCGGGATCCCGATCGAGCACGACGCGCCGCGAGACGTCGGCCCTGATCGCATCGTCAACGCTGTTGCGGCGAAGGAGCTCTACGGCGCGCCCGCGATCGTCGCCGACTTCGGCACGTCGACGAACTTCGACGTCGTCTCAGCGGAGGGGGCCTACGTCGGAGGCGTCCTTGCGCCTGGCATCGAGGTCTCGATGGATGCGCTCTTCGCGCGCGCGGCCCGGCTCGTCAAGGTCGACTACGCCGAGCCGCCGCAGGTGATCGGCAAGACGACGGCCGGTGCCCTGCAGTCGGGCCTGGTCTACGGCTTCGCCGGCCAGGTGGACGGCATCGTGGATGCCATCCGCGGTGAGCTCGGTGCCGACGCCCCCGTGATCGGCACCGGGGGGCTCGTCGGGCTGATCGCGCCCCACTCCCGCACGATCGGCCACGTCGAGCCGTTCCTCACACTCGCCGGCCTCCGGATCGTCTGGGAGCGGAATCGAGAAGCTCCCTGAGCCAGCGCTCGGCCTCGAAGAAGAGGGCCGGGTTGTTCTCGGGCGTGTAGTACGAGAGCGCTCCCGCGCACTGCATGAGCGTCCAGCCGCGGGCGCGCGCGATCTCCAGGTCGTCCGCGCCGAGGGACTTCCAGAAGACCTCTCGCGCCTCGGCGGGCAGCACCTTCCATGCGGTAGCGCCGTCGCTCGCGGGGTCACCCAGCCCCGCGCCGCCCCAGTCGAGCACGGCGCCGGGTTGTCCGTCGACGAAGAGGACGTTGCGGAGATCGAGGTCGCAGTGGCACCACGTCGGGGGCCCGTCCCACGCCGGAAGCTCGAGCGCCTCGTCCCAGCCGGCGAGCAGCCCTTCCACGTCGTACCGCCCAATGAGTTTCTCGGCGCCGCCGCGCACCCAGTCGTCCAGCTCGCGGAACGTGCCGCGCCGCAATCCGAGCGGCGCGTCCGTCGGGTCGAGAGCGCGGACGGCCAGGACGAGCTCGGCAAGCTCGGCCGCCGCGTGCCGCGGATCCCGGATTTCGCCGACTCCAACGTTCTCGCCCTCGAGCCACGTGTAAACGGCCCACGGAAACGGGAATCCGTTCGCCGGCTCACCGCGTCCGAGCGGCTCGGGGACCGCGAGCGGCAACGCCGCGAGCCGCGGTAACAACTCGAGCTCGCGCTCCAGCGCGGCGACCTTGCTCTGCTGGCGCGGCAGCCTGACGAGCTTGTCGTCGCCGAGCCGGTAGTTCGCGTTGTCGGTGCCGAGCGGGAAGACCGGCTCGATCGGCAGGCCCGCCCACTCGGGGAACTGGCCGGCCACGAGGCGCTGCACGAGGGACGGGTCGGTGTCGACCTCGTCCGCGTGCATCCGCACGGTCAACCTCCGCCGTAGACCGAGATCGGGAGGCGGTCGAGGAGCACTTCGTCCTCGGCTGCCGGCAGCTCCGCTTCGAGCCGCTCGGCGAGCGGCACTGCGCCGGGGGCGGCCGCGAAGAGGCGCGTCACGACCTCCTCCGTCGTCTGCAGCTGGACGAGCTCCTGCTTGAACGGCCTCGGGAAGCGTCCGTGGCCGAGGTACCAGCTGTAGAACTTCTTCAGGAAGCCGACGGCACGCTGCTCGCCGAGCTCGCGCACGGCCTCGCGAATGAAGACGACGAGCTCCGCCGCGACCTCCTCGCGCGTGGGGCGGAACGACTCGCCCTCGACGATCTCTCGCAGCGCCCACGGGTTTCCCTGCGCACCGCGCGCGACCATGACGGCAGCCGAGCCGGTCTGCTCCAGCACGTCGAGCGCCTTCTCGCGCGACGTGATGTCTCCGGACGCGATCACCGGGACGTCGACGAGGTCGACGAGCTCGGCCGTGAGTGCATGGTCGGCCTCGCCGGTGTACATCTGCTGCGCCGAGCGGGGATGGAGCGTGAGCGCCGCAGCGCCCGCCTCCACGAGCCGCGGCCCGAGCTCGAGGCACGCGCGCGATCCGTTCTCGAGGCCGCGTCGCATCTTCACCGTGACGGGGACGTCGACGGCTGCCGCCACCGCGTCGACGACGCGGCAGGCGAGCGTCGGATCCTCCATCAGGTGCGCGCCCGCCCCGGTCTTCGTCACCTTCCGCACGGGGCAACCGAAGTTCATGTCGACGATGTCCGCGCCGGCGGAAGCGACCATCCGACCTGCTTCGGCCATCGCGCCGGGATCCGCGCCGAAGATCTGGATCGCGAGCGGGTGCTCGTCGGCCGCCACGCGCAGGTAGCCGAACGTGCGCTCGTTCCGATGCTCGATCCCCGCCGCGGACACCATCTCCGAGCAGACGAGGCCGGCGCCGAAACGTCTGCCCTGCCGCCGAAACGCCTGGATGCTGACTCCGGCCATCGGCGCGAGCACGATGCGCGTCGGCACCTCGACGCCGCCGATCGCCCACGGTTGCTGGAGGTCCACCGGCATCGAGCGATGGTATCGGCGGCGAATTGACGAGCGTTGATCGCCGGGGTACTATCCGCCCCCGCCGACGGCGCGGTTCGCCGCCGGCAGTTTCATGTTCTGGGGTCCAGGAGGACAGTGGTGAAGGAAGTGATCCTTACGCCGAACGGCTACAAGAAGCTCCAGGAGGAGATCGAGCTTCTGTCCACCGTGCGGCGGCGCGAGGTCGCGGATCGCATCCGCATCGCGCGTGAGTTCGGCGACATCGCCGAGAACGCGGAGTACGACTCCGCGAAGAACGACCAGGCCCATCTCGAGGCGCGCATCGCGACGCTCGAGGAGCGGCTCAAGAACGCGCGCGTCGTCACGAAGAAGGAGATGCGCTCGGGCGAGGTCTCGGTCGGGACGAAGGTTCGGCTCAAGGACATGGGCTCGAACAAGACGGTCGAGTACCACATCGTCGGCTCGGCAGAGGCCGACCCGGCCGAGTTGAAGCTCTCGAACGAGTCGCCGGTGGGCAAGGCGATCATGGGCCACAAGAAGGGCGACGTGGTCGAGGCGCCGACGCCCCGTGGGGCCAAGAAGTTCAAGATCATGGAAGTGAAGGCCGCGTAGACTCGCGCGGCGATGAGCTTCCCGAAACGGTTCCCTGATCGCGACGAGATCGCGGCCGTTCGTGCCGAGGCCGACCAGCTCGAGCCCGGCGCGACCGACGACGCGACGAAGCGCCGCCTCGCCGGCCGCGTCCTGGCGCGCCGCGACATGGGGAAGCTCGTCTTCCTCGACCTCGTCGACCGCTCGGGCCGCATCCAGCTGATCTGCCCGACGGAGCGGACGGGCGAGCTCGACCTTCACCTCGGCGACATCGTGGGCGTGACGGGCTCTCCGGCGCGCGCCCGCCGCGGGGAGCCGTCGCTGATGGTCGACGAGCTCGAGGTGCTCGCGCGCATCCGCGCGCCTCTGCCCGACACCTTCCACGGCATCGAGGACGTGGAGCTTCGCTATCGGAAGCGCTACCTCGACCTCCTCATGAGCGAGGAATCGCGCGACGAGGCGATCAAGCGCGCGCGCATGGTGTCCGCGATCCGCGCCTATCTCGACGGCGAGGGCTTCATCGAGGTCGAGACGCCGATCCTCCAGCCACGCTACGGCGGCGGCTTCGCGGAGCCGTTCGTCACGCACTCCGAGCTGCTCGACACCGACCTCTACCTCCGCATCGCCGACGAGCTCTACCTCAAGCGCCTCATCGTGGGCGGCCTGGAGAAGGTCTACGAGCTCTCGAAGGACTTCCGCAACGAGAGCTACTCGTACAAGCACTCCCCGGAGTTCAGCCAGGTCGAGTGGTACGAGGCCTACGCGGACTACAAGGACACGGCGGCGCGCATGAAGGAGCTCGTTCGCCGGGCGGCGGAGGCGACGAACGGCGGCACGAGGACGACCTTCCGCGGCCACGACGTAGACCTGTCGCACTGGCAGGAGGTGCGCTTCGTCGAGGCCCTCGAGGCGCACGGTGTCTGGACGCGCGACGAGGCCGAGCTGCGCGCGAAGCTGACCGAGGCGGGCGTCGACGTATCGAGCGACCGCAGCTGGTCGCAGCTCGCCGACCACGCCTACTCGCATTTCGTCGAGCCGGAGCTGATCCAGCCGACCATCGTCTACGACTGGCCGATCGAGCTCTCTCCGTTCGCCCGCACGACGGACGGCGACGAAACGCTCGTCGAGCGGTTCGAAGCCGTGGTGAGCGGGATGGAGATCGCGAACGCGTTCAGCGAGCTCAACGACGCCGAGGAACAGGAGAAGCGCTTCGCCGCGCAGGTGTCGGAACGGGAGGCCGGGGCCGTCGAGGCCGAGCCCGGCGATCCCGACTACGTGGAGGCGATGTCGTACGGAATGGCGCCGAACGGAGGCTGCGGCGTCGGCGTCGACAGGCTGGCGATGGTCGTGCTCGGGAAGGACGCCATTCGCGACGTGATCCTCTTCCCGACGCTCCGCAGCCGCGACTAGCGCGGGCGTTCGGGCTTCGTAAGGGCACGGGCCAGGTGCGCTTTACCCCAAAGGGGGTCGGCTACGATGGGCGAACCTCCGACTAGTTGACGGCGTTAGTAGTAGTGAAAGGAGCGTCGAGGGAATTGTTCGAGCGCTTTACCGAACGGGCTCGCCAGGTCGTCGTCCTCGCCCAGGACGAGGCGCGGGCGCTCAAGCACAACTACATCGGCACCGAGCACATCCTGCTGGGCCTGCTCCGCGAGGAGGAGGGTCTCGCGGCACGTGTGCTCGAGTCCCTCGACATCACGGTGGAGGAAGTGCGGGCGCAGGTCGCGCGCATCGTCGGCCAGGGAGACGAGGTCACGACCGGCCAGATTCCGTTCACGCCGCGCGCGAAGAAGGTGCTCGAGCTCGCGCTGCGCGAAGCGCTGTCCCTCGGTCACAACTACATCGGCACCGAGCACATCCTGCTCGGCCTCGTCCGCGAGAACGAAGGGGTCGCCGCCCGGATCCTGCTCGACTTCGACGCCGACG
>CAWBQC010000018.1:0-25329 GCA_963790845.1 uncultured Actinomycetes bacterium
GCGTTGCGGCTGCGGCGCGGAAGCTCCTCGAGTTCTGATGGCGCCGTACACCTACGGGATCTGGCAGGTGAAGCCGGGACACGCGGAC
This sequence comes from uncultured Actinomycetes bacterium, assembly GCA_963790845.1. GTDB lineage: Bacteria > Actinomycetota > Thermoleophilia > Gaiellales > Gaiellaceae > Palsa-739. The sequence goes on from CAWBQC010000018.1 coordinate 89, forward strand.
GAGTTCGCCGCGGCCTGGGCGGAGCTGGCCGAGTGGACGACGGAGAACGTTCCGGGCGCCCGCTGGGCGAAGTTGCTCCGAGACACGCAGGACGAGAACCGCTTCATCAGCTTCGGGCCGTGGGAGAGCCTCGACGCAATCGCCGCCTGGCGCGAGCTCGACGGCTTCCGTGAGCGCGTCGGCCGGGTGCGCGAGCTGCTCGAGAGCTTCGAGCCGTTCACGCTCGAGCCGGTCGTCGAGGTCGGATAGGAATCCGGAGTGGCCTACGAGTTCAAGCTGCCCGACCTCGGCGAGGGGCTGACCGAAGGCGAGATCGCGCGCTGGCTCGTCGAGGAGGGCCAGGAGATCGCCGAGGACGATCCGCTCGTCGAGATCGCCACCGACAAGACGACCGTCGAGATCCCGTCTCCCGCGGGAGGCAAGGTCTCGCAGATCCTCGTCGCCGAAGGCGAGGTGGTGCCGGTCGGGACGGTGCTCGTCGTGATCGGGGGCGATGGCTCGTCCGGACCTGTCCCGGTGCCAGGCACCGAAACGCGTCCGAAGAAGACGCGGCCCCTGCACCGCCCCCGGTCGGGCGAAGCCAGGGTGCGAGCAACTCCGCTGGTGCGCAAAGTCGCTCAGGAGCTGGGAATCGACCTCGCGGGCGTGACCGGAACCGGGCCGCAGGGCCGGATCACGGAAGAGGACGTCCGGGCCGCGGGACATGTCTGGTGCCTGGCACCGGGACGGCTCCCGAAGGGACGGTCTGCCACTGCGCGGTGTCCGGAGGCAGATGTTCGAGCACCTGACCCGCGCGCACCGGGAGATCCCGGCCGTGACCTGGGTCGAGGAGTGCGACTTCTCGGACGTCGACCTGAAGCGGCTCGTCCCGCTCGTGCTCCAGGCCGTCGCCGAGTCGCTACGCGAGTATCCGGAGCTCAACGCGCGGGTCGAGGACGGAGAGCTCGTGCTGCTCCATCGCTACGACCTCGGGCTCGCGATCCAGACAGAGCAGGGTCTCGTCGTCCCGGTCGTACACGCCGCCGACAAGCTCTCGCTCGACGAGCTCGACGCCGAGGTGCGGCGTCTGGCCGAGGCGGCGCACGCGGGGACGCTGAAGCCGGAGGAGATGCGCGGCGGGACGTTCACCGTCACGAGCGCCGGCAAGGCGGCCGGGCTGTTCGTGACCCCGCTGGTCAACCACCCGGAGGTCGCGATCCTCGGGGTGCACCGGATCGAAGACAGGCCGGTCGTCCGCGACGGGGAGGTCGTGGTCCGCCGGATGGGGAACATCTCCGTCACGTTCGACCACCGCGTCATCGACGGCAAGCGCGCCGCCGATTTCGGGCTCGCGGTGATCGCGCGGCTGAGCTAGACCGCGACCCGCTCGTCGTCCAGGTGCGGCTCGAGCATCGACTCGATCCGCGGCGCGGTCGCGCGTCCCTGGAGCCGGGAGACGATGCGGTTGTCGACCACGAGGGCGAGCGACGGCACCTCGTCGACGCGAAAGCGCTGGGCAAGCTCGGGCCGGTCCTCGACGTCGACCTTGCTGACGCGAAGCCGCTCGCGTTCCTTGCGCGCGATGTGGGCGAGCAGGCTCTCCATGCGGCGAGCCGGTCCCGAGCGGCGGGACGTGAAGAACACGAGCAACGGGCGATCGTCCGGGGTCAAAGCATCCTCCTGACCTGGTCTGGGCGAACAACGGACAAGAGTCGTGCGCGGTTACGGTTCTCCCGTGGGATCGTGGTACTGGATCGGTGTCTCCGTCGGGTTCGGCGCAGCCGTCGGCGTGCTGTTTGCGAGCCTGGCCGGGAACAAGCGCGTTGCGCTGATCGTCGCCGTGATCGCCGCCGCGGGGGCGGGCGCCGCGCTCGGTGTCGGCATCGCCGCGTGGCAGACGGGCGGCTGGATCGACCGTCTCGGCGGGATCCTGGGGGCGCTTCTCGGCAGTCTCGGCGCATCTCAGATCGTGGGCGGCGCGCTTCGGCGCGGAGGCACGCGCGGCGGGACGGCGGCCCTCGTCGGCGGCGCGGCACTCGTGCTCGCGGCGGCCGCCTTGATTCCGGTCGTCGGCTACCTCGAGGCGCTGGCTCTGCCCGCCCTCGCGGCGCGCCTCCGACGGGCAGCGCCCGAGCGGTACGCGGGTTTGCGGACGCTCGCGCGGGACGAGTAACCCGCGCCATGCAGCGCAAGCTCGTCCTGATCGTCATCGACGGGATGACCCCGGCTGCGTTCGAGCGCGCGGTCGAGAGCGGTCGCGCGCCGGCGCTGTCGTTTCTCGCCGAGCACGGCGACTATCGCCAGGCGACATCAGTCTTCCCGTCGCTCACGCCCGTCTGCCTCACGTCGATCGCGACCGGCGCCGGCCCCGGCGTCCACCACATCCCCTCGCTCGTCTGGTGGAACCGGCAGGAGCGGCGGATCGTGGAGTACGGCTCGTCGTTCGCGGCCCTGCGCGCGGCGGGACTCTCGCAGTCGCTGCTCGACCCGATCTTCAACATGAACGCGCGTCACCTCTCCCACGATGCGGTGACCGTCTACGAGGCCCTCGAGGACGCCGGTCTCGTGACGGCTGCGGCGAACATCACGTGCTATCGCGGCCGCCACCGCTACTCGCCCACGCTTCCGGGGATGAGTCGAGCCGCCTACGGCCCGCGCCGCTTCTTCTTCTACGGCCTCTTCGAGTCCGACCGAACGGGAGCGCCGTTCGCCGTGCGCAGCCGCCGCGCCGGGTCGGTCGACGTGTACGCCGCTGCCGTCGGACGCTGGCTCGTCACACGAGACGGCTTCGACTTCCTCGCGTACTACCTCTCGACCTACGACTTCGCGTCCCACGCCGGGGGTCCGGACAGCGCTCAGGCCGAGCGCGCGCTCGAGCAGACCGATGCCGCGATCGGCGCGCTCTTCGAGGCTGCAGGCGGGCCGGACGAGTTCCTCGAGCGCTACGCGGTCGTGCTCCTCTCGGATCACGGGCAGACCCCGGTCGAGCGGGTGGCGCGGCTGGAGGAGCGATTCGAGGACCTCGCCGGCGAGGTCGTCGTCACGGCGTCGAATCGTGCGGCTCAGGTCTACCTCCTTCCCCGAGCGCGCGTCGAAGCGGCGGCCCTCGCGCAGCGGCTGGACGGATTCCCGGCGGTCGAGGTCACGCTCCGTCGCGAGGGCGACGACGTGATCGCGCGCCGGGACGGTTCGGATGCGCCCGTGGAGAAGCTCGACCATCCCGATGCGGCTTGGCGGGCGCGGTCCGCTCTCGCGAATCCCAACGCTGGCGAGCTGCTCGTCTCCGCGGCGGAGGGCTGGGAGCTCGCCGACCTCGGCGGCCGGCATCACGCGGGCGGCGGCAGCCACGGCTCGCTTGTCGCGGGGGATTCGCTCGTCCCCCTCGTCACGGTCGGCCTTCGAGCCGAGCCGCGGAGGATCACGGACGTCGTGCCGGCGGTGCTCGAGCATTTCGGCGTCGCGGTGCCTGCGTCGATGGAGGCGCTCGCCGGTGTTCGCTGAAGAACGCGCTCAGATGGTCGAGTGGCAGCTTCGCCGGCGAGGCATCGCTGACGAGCGGGTGCTCGCCGCGATGGAGCGCGTGCCCCGCGAGCTCTTCGTCCCGTCGCACCTGCGGGAGGAGGCGTACGCAGACGCCGCGCTGCCGATCGGCGGCGGCCAGACGATCTCGCAGCCATACATGGTCGCGCTCATCTGTGAGCAGCTTGCACTCCGCGGCGACGAGCGCGTGCTCGACGTCGGCACGGGCTCGGGCTACCAGGCAGCGGTGCTCGCCGAGCTCGCCGCCGAGGTGCACACGATCGAGCGGATACCGGAGCTCGCAGAGAAAGCGCGCGCGAACTTCGCTGCCGCGGGCTACGAGGAGCGCGTTCACCTCCACGTCGGCGACGGCACACGCGGCGTCCCCGAGCACGCGCCCTTCGCCGCGATCGCCGTTGCCGCAGCCGCGCTCGAGGCGCCGCCCGCGCTCTACGAGCAGCTCGACTCGCGCGGGCGGCTCGTCGTCCCCGTCGGCGGCCCGAGAGGACAATGGCTCGAGGTCGTCGTCCGGACTCCCGAAGGACCGGCCGTCGTGCGCACCGTCCCCTGCCGCTTCGTCCCCCTCGTCGCCGGATAGCCGCGTTTCCGCGGCAGCCGATCGGTTAGGAAGCATGAGGCGCATGGGGTCGAGGTCTGCCATCGAGTTGTTGCTGCTTCCTGTGCGTCTGCAGGAGATCCGCCTCGGCCGCCCGGTGGACGTGCTGCTCGACGCCGGGTCATGGCGGGTGCTCGGTTTCGTCGTGCTGTGCGGCGACGAGAGCCGGCGCTTCCTCGCCTACGCAGCCGCTGACCCTCGGCAGGACGAGATCGCAGTGACGTCGGCTCTTCTCCTGCTCGACGACGTGGACTTCTACCGAAGCCGGTCGCGCTCTCTGCGGGCGCTCCTCGGCGGACCTGTCGTAAGTGCGAGGGACGAGCTCGGCGTGCTGCGCGATCTCCTGATCGCGCCCGGCGGCTCGGTCGACGCGCTCATGGTGGAGCAGGACGGCGTCATGCGTGAGGTCGAGCCCGCCGGCCTAAGAATCGAATATGTCTCCGCAGCCTGAGGTGCAGGAGGCGGTACTCTCGCGGGCGACCGTGGAACGCCCAGCCGCCCCGCTTCCAACGCAGCGCCGGCGAGCGTGGGCGTCGCTTCGCTCCGCGCTCCGCTCCGTCCGCAACTGGCAGGAGCTCGGCAAGTTCTGCGTGGTCGGCGCGGTCGGCTATCTCATCAACCTTGCGGTCTACGACGCCGTCCTGCACGCGCACGTGCACTACCTCGTTGCCGCGACGTGCTCGTTCCTCGTTGCGGTGACGAGCAACTACACCTGGAACCGGCTCTGGACGTTCCGCGAGCACCGAGGTCACGTCGGAGTCCAGGGGCTGCGCTTCTTCCTCGTCTCTCTTGCCGCGCTCGGGGCCAATCTCGTCGTGCTCCATCTCCTGATCGCCTACGGCAACCTCGGCAAGCTCCCGGCGCAGGCAGTGGCGATCGTCCTCGTGACGCCGCTCAACTTCGTCGGGAACAAGCTCTGGTCGTTTCGCCGGGCGGGGCGCTAAGTAGCCTTTCTCCGGTGAGGGGTTTCCTCGCCGTCGCCCTCGCCGCGCTTGCCGTCGCCGCACTCGCTCCTCCGGCGTTCGGGTCGACGCCGACGACGCTTACGGCTCCCGTGTACGACGGGAAGGGGCACCTCGTCCAGACGCCGTTCGTGCCGCGCCGGCCGGGCGCGTCGCTCACGCAACAGCAGGCGCTCCGGATCTTCGAGCATTTCCCGAAGGTCGCCGCCTGGCTCTCGCGCTACCCGAAGTCGGGCTTGAGCGACCAGGCGACGTACGACGCGAAGTCCGGGCAGTGGGAGATCAAGGTCTGGTGGAGCGGCAAGAAGGTCTCGGCCGGCGAGATCGCCCAGGGGACGGTGCTCGACGCGAGCGGCGACGTGATCGAGGCGTGGACGGGCCCGCAGGTCGCGTGGGGGATGGCGCGCGGCTCGCCGGGCGCCTTCGGCGGCACGGCGATCAACAACCCGTGGGTCTGGGGCGCGTTCTGTCTCGTCTTCTTCGTCGGGCTCGCCGACTTCCGGCGGCTTCTTTCGCTCCGCAACCTCGACCTGCTTTTCTTCCTCTCGCCGACGGCGTCGCTGTGGTTCTTCAACCACGGCGACGTCTTCACGGCGGTACCCCTCTTCTATCCGCTGCTCGTCTGGGTGGTGCTGCGCGGGATCTGGATCGGCGCCAGGAACCGAGGCACGCCCGGGGCGCCGAGCTGGCCGGTCTGGGTGCTTCTCGCAGCGACCGTCTTTCTCGCCGGCTTCCGGATCGGGCTGAACGTCGAGAAATCGAACGTGATCGACGTCGGCTACTCCGGCGTGATCGGCGCCGAGCGGATCGTCAACGGCGAAGCGCCGTGGGGGAACTTCCCGGTCGAGCACACGAAGAAGGCGTGCGGGCCGGCCGACGCCTCGGGGGAGATCCGCAACTGGATCCAGACGAACGGCCGCTGCGAGGGCGCCAACCCCGAGGGAGACACCTACGGGCCCGTCGCCTACGAGTCGTACATCCCCGGCTATCTCACGCTCGGGTGGAGCGGGAAGTGGGACGACCTGCCCGCGGCGCATTTCACGTCGATCGCGTTCGACCTGCTGACGCTGCTCGGGCTGTGGCTCGTGGGGCTGCGCTTCGGCGGGGCGCGGCTCGGGGCGGTGCTCGCCTTCGCCTGGGTTGCGTACCCCTTCACGCAGTACGTCTCCAACTCGAACACGAACGACGCGCTCATGCCGTGCTTCCTCGTCTGGGGGTTCTGGCTCGTCTCGGCTCCCGCCGCTCGCGGCGTGCTGGCCGCGCTGTCCGGCTGGACGAAGTTCGCGTCGCTCGTGGTGGCGCCGCTCTGGCTCACGTATCCGGGACGCAGACCTAGCCGCAGCTTCGTGCTCGGCTTCGCCCTCGCCACGCTGGCAGCGTTCTCGGTTCTCCTGCTGGAGCCGCACCCCATCCATGCCGCGTACGTCTTCTGGCAGCGGACCGTGCATTTCCAGATCGGACGCGCCGCGCCGTGGTCGCTCTGGGATTGGCGGCAGTACCACGCTCGCGGATTGCCGGACCTCCACGTCGTCCAGCACGTCCTGCAGGGACTGCTCATCGCGGGCGCCGTCGCGGCGGCCTTCTTGCCCCGCCGCAAGTCGCCGCTTCAGCTCGCCGCGCTCACGGCCGTGCTCCTCGCCGGCTTCGAGCTCGTCCTGACCTACTGGCTCTACACGTACATCGCGTGGTTCTTCCCCTTCGCCGCTCTCGCGCTTCTCGCGCCGGCACTGCCGCTGCGGCGGCTCGTGACCGTCTCAGGCAGGGACGCGGACGAGCTCGATCGCCTCGGCCCGCCCCTCGTCGGTGCACGTGACGAGGACGCCCTCCAGCCGCACGTCGCCTTCGGCCGGCTCGAACCGGACGGGTAGCCGGGTCCGCATCCGCGCGATCGCGAGCTCCGAGCGGACACCGATCACCGAGTCGTGGGGGCCTGTCATCCCGGCGTCGCTGATCGCAGCCGTCCCGCCGCGGAGGATCCGTGCGTCGTTCGTCTGGATGTGCGTATGGGTGCCGATCACGGCCGTCACGCGGCCGTCGAGCCACGTCGCCATGGCGACCTTCTCGCTCGTTGCCTCCGCGTGGAGGTCGAGGATCACGACCGGCGCGGCTGCGCGCGCCTCGTCGACGAGCGCGTCCACCATCTCCCAGGGCGAGACCGGCGTCGGGAGGAAGAGCTGCCCGAGCAGGTTGATCACGGCGACGGCGACGCCGTTCCTCGCCTCGACCACCGCCATCCCGCGGCCCGGCGCCTCCGAGCCGGAGTTCGCGGGCCGGATCACGCGCTCGCTCGACGCGAGATACGCCGCGATCCCGCCGCGCCGGTAGGTGTGGTTGCCGAGAGTGACCACGTCTGCTCCGGCGGCGAGCAGCTTGTCGGCGAGCTTCCCCGTGATGCCGGCGCCGTCGGCGGCGTTCTCCCCGTTGACGATTGCAAGGTCGGCGTCGTAGCGCTCGCGCAGAGCCGGTAGCTGCTCCTCCACGGCGCGGCGTCCCGGGACGCCGAAGACGTCCGCGAGGAAGAGGATCTTCACGCAGGCGCTGCTCTCTAGCCGGTCGCGAGCACCGGGGCGTTACGGACTTCGACCGTCACGTGGTTCCCGGCGTCGTTCGTGTAGCGCGCGAGCGCCTGCTTCTCGACCGCGGCGAGGTCGGCGACCCGGCCGAGCTTCGTCGCCCCGCTGACGACCGAGGTGCCCACGGTGAGCGCCGGGTCGGCGACGAGCTGCGTCACCGCGACGACGAGGGACGGAGCAGTCTGTGGCTGAATGTCGATCTCGGCGCCGTACGTCTTGCCTTCGACGATGAACGGCCGGATCGCGACGACGCTCCCGTCCACCGGGGAGTAGACGTCGCTGCCGACGGGTGCGCCGACGTCGATCGCGGACTTGCCACCGCCGCTCAGCTCGTACCACTTCGGCGTGCCGCCACCGCCTCCGAAGATGCCGTGGATGACCCGCTGCACGAGCCCCTCGTTCCCCTGATGGCCGAGCGGCTTGAGCGAGAGCGCTCCGTCGTGCGCCGTGTGGTAGCCGATGGCGGTCACGCGCAGCTTTGCGATTGGAAGCTGCAGGTTCAGAGCCCCCCGCTGCGCCACGATCAGGGGGGTCGGCCGCGTCTGCGCGGCGGTTGCCAGATTCCGCTGCGGGACGATCGCCGCGGTCCGCACCGGCCCGCCGCCGAACGCGGTCAGGCCGAGGGCCACGAGGAAAACCGCGGAGAGGATGACGAGCAGGGCCACGCGGCGGGCACGGCGCGCGGCGCGCGCCTGCTTGCGTTCGACCCGCCGCCTCCGGTTGGGGCGTGAGGACGGCATGTCGCGCGGCACCTTATCGAAGTATTGGGGGTCTTCCAACCAGTCGATGGCCAGGTTTCCCCGAGTCCGTACGACGGCCCCCCTACCATCGCTCGCATGCCGCGGCCTGCGTCCGTGCGGATCGAGGTCCCACGCTGGGTGCAACTGGTGGCGTTGCCGCTGCTGCTCTTGCTGCTGTGGACGGTTGCGGGAGCGGTGCGTCACGTGCTCTTCCTGTTCCTCGTGGCACTGCTCATCGCCCTGCTCCTCAACCCACTCGTGCGCGGGCTCGGGCGGGTCTGGATCCCGCGTGGGCCGGCGGTGGCCCTCGTCTATCTCGCCTTCGCAGCAGCAGTCGCACTGGCGGTCCTCGCTCTCGCCACGGTGGTCGTGCAGGAAACTCGTAGCGCCGCCCACCGAGTGGACAACTACTTTACGGTCGAGTCCGGACACCCGAAAGGGACGGGTGCGGAGCAAGATCTCGCGCGGTTCCAGCGCTTCCTCAACCGCCACCACCTGAGCAGCGTGCACGTGCAACGCCGGGGCGAGAAGTTCCTGAACCAGGTCGGGACGAAAGACGTCCAGAAGTACACGTCGAAGGCACTGCGCTGGGCGGAGGGGGCGGGCGTCGCCGTCGTGACGCTCCTCTTCGACGCCTTCCTCGTGATCGTCGTCTCGATCTACATGCTCCTCGACATGCAGCGGTTGACGGAGGCGGTAGACCGACGATTCCCGCCGCACGGTCGCGGTGGGCTGATCGTGCGGATGGAGCAGGCGGTCGCAAGCTACGTCAAGGGCCAGCTCCTGCTCTCGCTGATCATCGGCCTGAGCTCCGGGCTGGGGCTGTGGATCCTCGGCCTCGTCGGGCCTGATGCCGCACGGAGGCCGCTATGCGGCCGCCTTCGGCGCCTGGGCGGGCGTGACCGAGCTCATCCCGTACATCGGTCCCTGGCTCGGGGCCGCGCCGCCCGTGCTCTACGCCCTCGTCCAGCATCCGCTGTCGGCGCTCTGGGTGACGCTGCTGTTCCTCGGCATCCAGCAGCTCGAGGGGCACGTGGTCGTCCCGAACGTGATGGGACGCTCGCTGCGGCTTCACCCGCTGCTCGTGATCTTCGGCCTGCTTGCCGGCGGAGAGATCTACGGCTTCCCCGGGATCCTCGTGGCGCTGCCGCTGCTTGCCGCGGGCCGTGCAGCCTGGGAGTTCTTCGCCGAGCGGATCGAGCTTGAGCCCTGGGATGCGACCCATCCGCTCGCGGAGATCGGAGTCGAGCCGAAGCGAGGGCCGGAATCACCGCCCGCACCCGCGGCCTGAGCGACCTGCGACGTACTCTTTCGGTGTGAGCCAGTTCCCGGTCACCCGGCTCCGGCGGTTCCGCCGCACCGCGTCGCTGCGCGGGCTCGTGCGCGAGACGCGCCTGGAGCTCGACCAGTTCGTGCTGCCGCTCTTCGTCGCTCCCGAGCCGCTCGCCAACGAGGCGCTGCCGGGCATGGCGCGCTTCGACCTCGACGGGCTCCTGCGCGAGGCAGAGGCGCTGGCCGCGAGCGGCGTGCGCGCGGTGATGTTGTTCGGCGTCCCCGGGGAGAAGGACGACGAGGCGACCGGGGCGTGGGAGGACGACGGCGTCGTCCAGCAGGCATTGCGCGCGCTACGTCCCCGCTTTCCCGAGCTCGTGCTCCTCACGGACGTGTGCCTCTGCGAGTACACCTCGCACGGCCACTGCGGGGTCGTCGTCGACGGTGCTGTCGACAACGACCGGAGCCTCGAGCTGCTCGCCCGCACGGCGGTCAGCCACGCCGAGGCGGGCGCCGACATCGTTGCGCCGAGCGACATGATGGACGGCCGGGTCGGCGCGATCCGCGAGGCGCTCGACGACCACGGCTTCGAGAGGACGCCGATCCTCTCCTACTCCGCGAAGTACGCCTCCGCCTTCTACGGGCCCTTCCGCGAGGCGGCCGACAGCGCGCCCGCGTTCGGCGACCGGCGCGGCTACCAGCTTGATCCGGCCAATGTCCGCGAGGCGATTCGCGAGTGCAAGATCGACCTCGCCGAGGGAGCCGACGCGATCATGATCAAGCCTGCGCTGCCGTACCTCGACGTGATCCGCGCGGCCCGTGAGGCGTTCGACGCTCCGCTCGCCGCCTACAACGTCTCCGGCGAGTACGCGATGGTGAAGGCTGCCGCCCGCGCGGGCTGGCTGGACGAGCGCGCGGCCGCCCTCGAGTCGCTGACCGCGATCAAGCGCGCCGGCGCCGACCTGATCGTCAGCTACTGGACACGCGACCTTCCCGCGTGGCTCTGAAGGCGCGCAGCGACCTCTACCAGCGCGCGCTCGAGCTGATCCCGGGCGGCGTGGACTCCCCGGTCCGGGCGATGCGCGCGGTCGGGATCGACGAGCCGCTCTTCGTCCGCAGCGGCGAGGGGGCGTACATCGAGACGGAGGATGGCCGCCGGCTCCTCGACTGGGTCATGTCCTGGGGGCCTCTCATCTTCGGGCATGCCGACCCCGAGACCGTCGAGGCCGTGCGCGACGCCGCGCTGCGCGGGACGAGCTTCGGAGCCGCGACCGAAGCCGAGGTCGAGCTCGCCGCGGAGATCGTCGACGCGGTGCCGTCGGTGGAGAAGGTGCGGCTCGTGTCGTCCGGGACCGAGGCGGCGATGAGCGCGCTGCGCCTCGCACGCGCCTTCACGAAGCGCGACCGGATCCTGAAGACGGCCGGCGGCTACCACGGCCACGCCGACGCGCTGCTCGCGAGCGCCGGCTCGGGCCTCGCGACGCTCGGCATCCCGGCTTCGCCGGGCGTGCCGACCGGAGCCGCCGGCGACACGATCGTCGTCCCGTACAACGATCCGGATGCCGCCGCCGAGGCGGTGATGCGGCACGGCGAGGGTCTCGCGGCGATCATCGTCGAGCCGGTCGCGGCGAACATGGGCGTCGTCCCGCCCGACCCGGATTACCTCGAGACGCTGCGCCGGCTCTGCGACGCCTCCGGCGCGCTGCTCATCTTCGACGAGGTGATCACCGGCTTCCGCGTCGCGCGCGGCGGCGCGCAGGAGCGCTACGGCGTCCTCCCGGACCTGACGGTGCTCGGGAAGATCGTCGGCGGCGGACTGCCGCTCGCGGCCTTCGGCGGCCGCGCCGAGATCATGGATCTACTTGCGCCGGCCGGGCCCGTGTATCAGGCGGGCACGCTCGCCGGAAACCCGCTCGCGACGGGCGCCGGCCTCTCCGTGCTGCGCCGGCTGCGCGACGCGGCGGTGTATCGGGAGCTCGAACGGCAGGCCGCCGTGCTGGAGGAATGCCTCGCCCCGTTCGGCCGCGTCCAGAGGGTCGGAGCGCTGCTCACGCTCTTCGCGACCGACGGCCCGGTGCGCAACTTCGAGGACGCGCAGGGCTGCGACACGGAGCGCTACGGCGCCCTCTTCCGGCACGCGCTCGAGCAGGGCGTCTACCTCCCGCCCTCGCAGTTCGAGGCGCTCTTCCCCTCGACGGCGCACGGCGAGGACGAGATCGAGCGCACGGTCGTCGCGCTGGAGAGCTTTGCTCACTGAGCTGTGGGAGACGATGGCCGTGGACGCCGTCGCCGAGAGCTCGCTCTGGGCCGACTGCCTGGTGCCCGAAGGCGAGCGCGACCGAAGCCCCGTCTTCTCGCCGCTCGGCGAAGCGCGCTACGCGCTGGGGCTCGAGACGATCTACGAGGGGTATCTCGTCCACTACGGCCGGCCGCGTCTCTTCGGGCCCACCGACGACGACACGGCGCTCCTGCTCGGCGACTACCTCTATGCGCACGGAGTGGCACGCATCTCCGCGTTGCAGGACGTCGCGGCCGTCGCCGACCTCTCTGAGCTGATCTCGCTCTGCAGCCAGCTGAGAGCCGAGGAGGCGGAGGGCGACGGGCCGCTCTGGGCGGCGACCGCGGCGCTGCTCGGCCGCGGTGCGCTCGACGAGGCGCGCACGGAGCTCCGCCTGCATTCGGACCCGCAGCCGCTCGACGCGGCGGCGCGCTCGGCCGTCGGAGACGAGCCGGTCGACGCCGCTCTCGCGGCACACGTGGCGCGTCGGGCTTGAACCAGGCGCCCACGTTCGCTTTCCTCTGCCTATGACCACGTCCGTCCGGGAGGAGCGGAAGGTCCTGACAGCCGTCTTCGCCGACGTCGTCGGCTCGACCGCGCTCGCCGAGCGCCTCGACCCGGAGGACGTGAAGCTCGTCGTCGGAGAGGCAATCGCGCGGATCGTCGGCGAGGTCGAGTCGCTCGGCGGCCACGTCAAGGATCTTGCGGGCGACGGCGTCCTCGCGTTCTTCGGCGCGCCCACCACACGGGAGGACGACGCCGAGCGGGCGGTTCGCTGCGCACTCCGGATCGTCGGCGAGATGGAGGAGTACGCCCGCGAGGTGCGCCGCGGCTGGGGCGCCGAGGGCTTCGGCGTGCGCGTGGGTGCGGCAACCGGCGCAGTCGTCGTCGGCGAGGTCGGAGCCGGTTCGCGCGTCGAGTACGCGGCGTTCGGCGACACCGTGAACGTCGCCGCGCGGCTCCAGTCGGCGGCCGGGCCGGGCTCGGTGCTCGTCGACGATGCGACCCACCGCGCCGTCGAGGGCCTCTTCGACTGGGCGGAGCCGATCGACCTCGAGCTGAAAGGGAAGAGCGAGCCGGTGGCGGCGTGGCCGGTCGCCGGCGTCGCCGCCGAAGGGCGGGCTCAACGTGGCCTGCCGGGCGTCGAGACGCGGCTCGTCGGCCGCTCCCGCGAGCTCGGTCTCGGCCGCGAGGCGCTCGAGGCCCTTCGCGCCGGCCGCGGCGGCGTGCTCGTCGTGTCGGGAGACGCCGGCATCGGCAAGAGCCGCCTCCTCAACGAGCTGCGCGAGCTCGCGGAACGGGAAGGAACCTCCTGGCTCGAGGGCCGCTGCGTCTCGTACGGCGAGTCGCTGCCGTACTGGCCGTTCCGCGACCTGCTGCGCGGGAGTGGATCGGCGCAGGAGTCGAGGAGCCGGAGCTGCGCGTCCGCGTCGGCCTCCGTCGCCGCCTCGAGCAGCTCTTCGGCGGCCGGCGCGACGAGCTCTATCCGTATCTCGGCGGTCTGCTCGAGGTCGCGCTCGAGCACGAGGCCGCGGCGCGAACGTCGCAGCTCTCGCCGGAGGCACTCCAGTGGCGGACGTTCGAGGTCGTCGGCCAGCTCTTCTTCCGGCTCGCCGAAGAAGCGCCGCTCGTGCTCGCGTTCGAGGACCTCCACTGGGCCGACCCGACCTCGGTTCAACTGCTCGAGCAGCTGCTCTCGCTGGCGGAGGACGCCCCTGTCCTGCTCGTGCTCTCGCTCCGGCCGGAGCGCGACCATCCAGCCTGGGCGTTGACGCGAGCACGCGGCTCGCGAGTTCCCGCATCTTCTGCGCGAAATCGACCTCGGCCCGCTCGGGAGACGCGACGGCGAGTTGCTCGCGGCGCTCGTCGCGCCGGCGACGCTGCCGGCCGATCTCGAGCGGCGCGTCCTCGAGGCGGCCGACGGGAATCCGTTCTTCCTCGAGGAGCTCGTCCGCTCGCTCGCCGACGCGGCGCGCTCGTCCGCGATCGACGAGGGCTGGCGTTTCGACCACGCGGTCGAGGTGGAGGTTCCGCCGACGGTGGAGAAGGCGATCCTCGCGCGTCTCGATCGGCTGTCTGCGGCGGCCCGCGAGCTCGTCACCGCCGCATCCGCGCTCGGCCGCACCTTTGCGCTGCCGCTGCTCGAGGGGGTCCTCGGCGAACTGCCGGAAGACGCGCTCCACGAGCTGCAACGGCTCGGCCTCTTGCGCCAGAGCCGGCGCTGGCCGCAGCCCGAGTACCGCTTCCGGCACGCGCTCATCCAGGAGACGGCGTACCGCACGCTGCTCGCCGAGCAGCGCACGCGCCTTCACCGGCGCGCGGCGGAATGGCTCGAGGAGCGTTACGCCGGGCCGCGAAGCCGAGGTGCTCGGCCTGCTCGCGCACCACTGGCTCCGCGCCGAGGACGAGGAAAAGGCCGCGGGGTACCTCCTGCGCGCGGGCGACAAGGCGCGGCTCGAGTACGCGCTCGACGAGGCGATCGAGCACTACCGCGACCTGCTGCCGCTGCTCGAGCGGCGCGGCGAGCGGCAGGAGATCGCGCTCGTCCTCTTCAAGCTCGCGCTCGCCCTCCACACGTCGCTTCGCTTTGCCGAGGCGAACGAGGCGTATCAGCGTGCGTTCGAGCACTGGGTCCCGCCCGAGCCGCGCGCGGCGACCGAGCGACTGCGCGTCGCGACGAGCTTCCTCCCGAACGACGTCGACCCGAAGAGCGCCATCGCGTGGCCGAACATCCAGACGTGCATGCAGCTCTTCGACCGCCTCGTCGAGGCGTGGCCGGAGCGGACGCTCGTCCCATCGCTCGCCGAGCGCTGGGAGATCTCGGACGACGGCCTCCGCTACGTCTTCCACCTGCGCGAAGGGCTGACCTGGTCGGACGGGACGCCGCTCACCGCGCACGACGTCGAGTTCGGGATCAAGCGCGTCCTCGACCCGGAGAGCCCCGGCTCCTCGGTCGCCATCTACTTCGCGCTCGAGAACGGCGAGGAGATCTACCTCGGCGAGAACAGCGACTGGGACGCGGTCGGCGTGCGAGCGCTCGACGACCGGACGGTCGAGTTCCGACTGAACGCGCCCGCGCCGTACTTCATGAGCGTCATGAACCGGCCCGACAGCGGGCCGCAGCCGCGTCACGCGATCGACGGCGTGGCGGAGGCACACGTCGTCAGCGGCGCGTTCGAGGTAGCCGAGCGGACGGACGCCCGGCTCGTGCTGCGGAGACGCTCGGAGCGTCCGGGGAACGTGGCGGAGGTCGAGCTCTATCGGACGGCGATCGCGGACGCGCTGCCGGAGTACGAGCGTGGCGAGACCGATCTGATCCTCGTCCGCTATACGCCGAAGCTGGCGGATCTGATGCCCGGCGCGGTTCGCGAGGACGCAGTCCTCGGCTCGCCTGCGTGGTCGGCGTACATCCGCTTCGACCACACGCATCCGGTGGCCGGCAACGTCGAGCTCCGGCGCGCGCTCGCCCATGCAATCGATCGCGACGCCCTCGCGGCGGTCTGCCCCGCGAACCTCGTCGTGGCGTCCGGCGGAGTCGTGCCACCGGCGCTTCAGGGCCACACGCCCGACATTGCGCTGCGCTACGACCCGGACCTCGCGCGCGAGTGTCTCGCAAGATCCGGCTACGACGGGCCGCTCGAGCTCGCGGGGATGCTGGTCTGGGACGACATCCTCGACGTGATCGCCGGGAGCTGGCGTGATGTCTTTGGTGACCGAGTCTCGGTGTCGTCCTGGTCGTGGCTCGAAGAGGAGGCGCGCTCCATCGGCACGCGGGTCGACCTGGCGCCGATCCGGATCACGGGCTGGTTGCCGGGTTACCCGGATCCCGAGTACTACCTCCGCCTGCTCTTCCAGTCGACGAGCCGGACGAACGAGGGCGGCTTTGCCGACCCGGTCTTCGACGAGCTGATCGAGGCGGCACGCCAGGAGCGGTCGGACCGCGGCCGTCTCGAGCGCTTCCACGAGGCGGACCGCTACGCCGTCGCCGAGCGCGTCGCCGTGATCCCGCTCGTCTACGGGCGGAGCACGGCGTTCGTTCGGCCGTCCGTCAGAGGCTGGTGGGAGTTCGGCAAGAGCTCCGCGAACTTTGCCGATCTCGTCGTCGAGCGGCCCGGCGGCTGATGTAGATTCCCGCCGTGCTCGCCGCGCTCTTCCACCTGCTCTTCGCCGAGGAGACGGCCGCCGAAGAGGGGAAGAAGGTCGTCCTCCTCATGCTCGCGACCGGCGGCGTCTTCGTCTGCGTGATCGCGCTCGGCGAAGCGGCCCACTGGGCGGCCAGGCAGCGCCGCCGCCGTCGCGGCTAACGAGGAGCTCCTCGAGAGCGTCGAGCGGGACTTCGATTCCAGCGCGCCGTCGTAGACTCGCGGCGTGTCCGAGCTGCCGCGCGGCACCGTCACCTTTCTCTTCACGGACATCGAGGGCTCGACGCGCCTCCTGCACGAGCTCGGCGCGGAGGCGTACGGCGCGGCGCTTGCCGAGCACCGGCGTGTTCTGCGTAAGGCGTTCGATCGGTACGGCGGGGTCGAGGTCGATACGCAGGGTGACGCGTTCTTCGTCGCCTTCCCGACCGCGCCCGGTGCGCTCGAGGCGGCGCGCGAGGCGCAGGACGGGCTCGGAGGCCCGGTGCGGATGGGCCTTCACACCGGAACGCCGCTACTGACGGAGGACGGCTACGTCGGAGCCGACATCCACCGGGCCGCGCGTATCGCAGCAGCCGGTCACGGCCGGCAAGTGCTCGTCTCGGCGGCCACCGCTGCGCTCGTCGACGCCTCCGAGCTGCGCGACCTCGGCGAGCATCGGCTCAAGGATCTGAGCGCGCCCGAACGGATCTACCAGCTCGGCGATACCGAGTTCGCAGCGCTGAAGACGCTCCACCGCACGAACCTGCCGATTCCCGCTACGCCGTTCCTCGGTCGAGACCACGAGCTCGGGGAGGCACGTGAGCTGCTCGCGCGCGCCGACGTCCGACTGCTCACGCTCACCGGCGCGGGAGGTTCGGGGAAGACGAGACTGGCGCTGCAGGCGGCCGGCGAGGCCGCGGACGCGTACCCGGACGGCGTGTGGTGGGTGCCTCTGGCGCCGCTGGCGGATCCGGCCGATGTCGCTGCCGCTGCGACTCGGGCGCTCGGCGGCGGCGGCACCTTGGCGGAGGTCGTCGATGGAAGGCGTCTCCTCCTCCTGCTGGACAACTTCGAACACGTCGTTGAGGCCGCGCCGGAGGTCTCGGCCCTTCTCATGGAATGTCCGCACGCGGACGTGCTCGTGACGAGCCGCGAGCGGTTGCGGATGCAGGGCGAGCAGGTCTATCCGGTGCCGGTGCTCGAGCGAGTGGAAGCGAGACGGCTCTTCGTCGCCCGCGCGCAGGCGGCACAACCGGACTTCGAGCCCGACGAGCACGTCGACGAGCTGTGCGAACGGCTCGACAATCTGCCGCTCGCGTGGAGCTCGCAGCGGCGCGCGTTCCGCTCCTGACAACGGCTCAACTCCTCGACCGGTTGCGGAATCGTCTCGACCTACTCCGCGGTGGCCGCGACGCTGAACTGCGGCAGCAGACGCTCCGCGCCACCATCGAGTGGAGCCACGACCTGCTCGACGAAGAGGAGCAGCGGCTATTCCGGCGCCTTGCGGCGTTCGCCGGCGGCTGTACTCTCGAAACAGCGGAGCAGGTCGTCGACGCCGATCTCGACACGCTGCAATCGCTCCTCGACAAGAGCCTCGTCCGCTCGAGCGAGGGCCGCTACTGGATGCTCGAAACGATCAGGGAGTTCGCGGCCGAACGGCTCGAGGAATCGGGCGAGGCAGATGAGATCCTCCAACGCCTGGCCTCGCAACTAATCGAGCTCGGGGAGTCGGCGGGCCTGATCTCCGAGAGTGATCCGCCAGAGCGTCCGGAGATCGTGCGGCCGGAGCTGGACAACTTCCGCCGGGCGATCGACTGGGCGCGTGAGCGCGATCCGGAGCTCGCCTTGCGGCTCGCGGTGAGCCTTGAGCTCTTCTGGGTTCTGCACGATCCGTTCGAGGGGGCGCGCAGGCTGAGCGAGCTCCTCGAGGCCGATGCCGTGGTGCCGCCGACACTGCGGGCTCGGGCGTTACGGACGCTGGCTGAAGCCGCCGCCACGGCTGGCGACGTCGAAACCGGCTCGAGTGCGATGGCGGAGAGCCTCGCCGAGTTCGAGCGAATCGGCGACGAACACGGCGTCGCCATCGTGCGTCACCGCTTGAGCATCGAGGCGCGCGGCGCCGGCGATCTGCCTCGAGCCAGGCAACTGCTCGAGGCGAGCCTCGCGACCTCCCGTCGGCTGTCCGACCGGAAGCTGGAGGCCGACTGCCTGCGCAGCAGCGCGTGGATCGAGCACGCAGATGGCAACCTCGGGCGCGCGGTGGAGCTGAACGAGCACAGCATCGTCCTGCTCGAACAGATCGGCCACACCTGGCTCCTCCGAGGTGCACTGCTCGAAAGCGCGGATCTTTCGCGCGAGCTCGGGCAGATGCAGAAGGCCGAGGACAGCGCGCGCGAAGGGCTCCGGGTCGCCCAGTCGCTCAGCGACAGGCAGGGGATGGTCTACGCGGTTGCGACGCTCGCCCAGGTCTTCACCGCGGCCGGCCAGCTGGAGCGCGCGGGTCGCCTGTGGGGCGCATTGGAAGCCGAGGCCGAGCGGGCGCCCGTCGGCTCCTGGGAAAGACATCGGGACGAGGCCGCGGAGACGATCGTCCGCGACGAGCCGGAGTTCGAGCGTGGGCGCGAGGCGGGGCGCGCGCTCTCGTTCGACGAGGCCGTCGAGTACGCGCTCCGTCCGTAGACTCGCCACGTGCCTGCGAAGGACTTACGCGACTGGATTGCGCTGCTCGAGCGCGAGGGAGAGATCGTCCGCGTCTCGGCCGAGGTCGACCCGGACCTCGAGATCACGGAGATCGTCGACCGCACGGTGAAAGCCGGAGGGCCGGCGCTGCTGTTCGAGAAGCCGAAGGGCTCCGGGCACCCGCTTCTGATCAACCAGTTCGGCACCGAGCGCCGCATGTGCCTCGCCTTCGGCGTCCAGCGCCTCGACGACGTCGCTCAGCGGGTCGCCGACGTGCTCGAGATGCAGCCGCCGAGCGGGCTGATGGAGAAGGTGCGCGGCCTGCAGAAGCTGAAGTCGATCGCCGACTCGCGCCCGAAGACGGTCGGGAAGGGCGTCTGCCAGGAGGTCGTCCTGCGCGGCGACGACGTGGACCTCGGCCTCCTCCCGATCCAGCGCTGCTGGCCGGGTGACCCCGCGCCGTTCATCACGCTCCCGGCCGTGATCACGCACGACCCGCGCACCGGTGGCCGGAACGTCGGCATGTACCGGATGCAGGTCATCGACCGGAACACGACCTTCATGCACTGGCAGATCCACAAGGACGGCCGCGCCGACTACCTCGCGACCGACGGCCGCATCGAGGTCGCCGTCGCGCTCGGGCTCGACCCGATCACCGCCTACTCGGCGAGCGCGCCGCTGCCGAAGCACGTCGACGAGCTGATGCTCGCCGGCTTCCTGCGCGGCGAGCCGGTCGAGCTCGTGAAGGGCGTCAGCGTCGGCATCGAGGTGCCCGCGCGCGCGGAGATCGTGCTCGAGGGCTACATCGAGAAGGACGAGGTCGGCAACGAGGGCCCGTTCGGCGACCACACCGGCTACTACACGGCCGCCGAGCCGTTCCCCGTCTTCCACGTCACCGCGATGACGATGCGACGCGACGCGATCTATCCCTCGATCGTGGTGGGCAAGCCGCCGCAGGAGGACGCGTGGCTCGGCAAGGCGACCGAGCGGATCTTCCTTCCGGCCGTGCGCGCGACGCGTGCCCGAGATCGTGGACTACGACCTGCCGGTCGCCGGCGCGTTCCACAACTGCTGCATCGTCTCGATCCGCAAGCAGTTCCCGGGCCATGCGCGGAAGGTGATGTCCGCGATCTGGGGCCTCGGGATGCTGAGCCTGACGAAGTGCATCGTCGTCGTCGACGAGCACGTCGACGTGCACGACTACGCCGAGGTGCTGTTCTACGCCGGCGCCAACGTCGACCCGAAGCGCGACGTCGTGCTCGGCGAGGGCCCGGTCGACCACCTCGACCATGCGCCCGAGCGGCAGTTCGTCGGCGGCAAGCTCGGCATCGACGCCACGGCGAAGTGGCCGGAGGAGGGCGCCCGCCCGTGGCCGGACGAGATCGAGATGAGCGCCGAGATCGTTCGCGCCGCTGCGATTTCTAGCGCGGCGGTCTCTGCGCACGCGTGCGCTGCGAACGGCCGGTAGCAGCCACCCGAACGAAAGGCGCGCAGGAGTGTCGAGCAATCGTGCCGGTTCCGAAGCGGCGCGAATGTGTCACGTCGTAACGGTGGCTGCCACCGGCCTTCGGCTCCGTGTTGAATGCAGTTCCGTGAGCGCGGTGTCCGCCTTTATAAGACTTCGACCTGGTGGAGCCGGAGCAGCCGAGTCCCGACACCGCGCAGGAGTCGCTCCACGAGGAGCCGCATCTGCCGCCGCCGACGCTGTGGCCCATTGGGTTCGCGATCGGCATCGTCGTCGTCCTCGTCGGGCTCATCATCAATCCCGAGCTGATCTCGTCGATCGGCGGTGCGATCGCCATCGTCTTCGGCTTCCTCTGGGCGCGCGACGCGACGGCCGAGCTGCGCGGGGAGCCGCTCGTCATCGAGCCCGAGAGGCGCGAGATGCGCGAGGCGGGCGAGGGGATGACGGCGCCGCCGGCCGACCAGCAGGGAGTCGCGCTGCCGCATGTCCCGGAGACCGCCGTCACGCGGAGCCGCTTCCTCGAGGGCGCCACGCTCGGCCTCGGCGGCGTGATCGGCGGCGTCATCACCGTCCCGGTCGCGGGCTTTGCGCTCCTGCCCGTCGTTCCTCAGCCAGAAGCAGCACAAGGTCGACCTCGGCCCGCTCGAGACGTTCCCGCTCGGCGAGTGGTTCATCGCAACGTTCGTCGTCGACCCGGCCCAGGGCGAAGTGTCCCGCCGTACCGCCTTCATCCGAAACAACGGCACTGCGCCCGATCCCAAGACGAAGAAGCCCGTGCCGAGCTTCACGATCATCTCGAACCACTGCGTCCACCTCGGCTGCCCGGTGCAGGCGAACGGCCCGACCGGCGCGATCCTCGGCAAGAAGACCGTGATCGAGCACACGAAGAACGGAAGGGTCAAGCTCGACCCGGTCGTCCCCGCCGGCTACGGCTGCCCGTGTCACGGCGGCCAGTACGACGTCGAGGGGAACCGCACCGCCGGCCCGCCGGTGCGCGCGCTCGACCGCTACGGGTTCGAGATCGACAACGGCCGTCTGATCCTGCTCAGCACGTACTCGGTCTCGCACGTGGTGGGCACCGGCGCCGACGCCAAGATCTACAAGTACAAGCAGGCCGGGCCGGGTGAGCACATCGACGGGCCCGAGCAGTGGTTCTATCCCCTCCAGCCGCCGCATCACTGATGGCGATCGCGCGGAAGCCCACGAAGGCCCAGCTCCGCCGGCAGAAGATGGAGGAGCTCGTCCTGTACCCGCTCGACTGGCTCGAGGAGCGGTCGGGCCTCGTCGGCGGCGTCCGCTACTTCCTCTTCCGCAACGTCCCGGCGGACATCAACTGGATGCAGACGCTCGGCTCCGCCGCGCTGACAGCCTTCCTCGTGCAGGCGATCACCGGCGTGATCCTCGCGATGTACTACGACCCGTCGCGGCGACCGACCCGGCGACCGGGAAGCCGTGGCATGGGAGTCGATCGTGAACATCACCGACCACCTGTTCATGGGCTGGCTCGTGCGCGGCATGCACCGCTGGGGCGCCAGCGTGTTCATCATCCTGATGTTCCTCCACATGGGCCGCGTCTTTCTCTTCGGCGCCTACAAGTACCCGCGCGAGCTGAACTGGATCATCGGCGTCCTCATCCTCGTGATGGGGATGATGGAGGGCTTCACCGGCTACCTCCTGCCCTGGGATCAGACGGCGTACTGGGCGACCGTCGTCGGGATCAACCTGAACGGGACGGCGCCTTTCCTGGGGCCGTGGTTAGCCCAGTTCTTACGTGGCGGGCAGGAGATCAGCGGGGAGACGCTGACGCGCTTCTACTCGCTGCACATGCTCGTGATCCCGGGCGCGATCATCGCCCTCATCACGCTGCACCTCTACCTCGTGATCCGGCTCGGCGTCACCTCGCCGCCGTGGTCGAAGGACGCCGCGGGACGCGAGCCGGTCGAGGACGAGTCGCCGGCGCGCGCCGGGCTGACGCGGCCGGTCCCGCATGCTGAGCCGGGAGGGCGCCAGTAATGGCCGCGGTCCCGAAGGAGAAGCCGTCGCGGACCGACGAGAACCGGGCGAATTTCGCGCGCTACAAGAAGGACGTCAAGGAGCGGGGCAAGCCGTTCTACCCGTACGCGATGTTCCACGACACGATCATGAGCCTCGTCGTCGTGGTCACGATCGTCGGGCTCGCTGCGATCTGGAAGTGGTCGGCGTTCGGGCCTCACCACGACCCGATCCACAAGGGCCTCCTCGGGCCGGAGGTCGATCCGCCGGCCGACCCGGCACGACGAGCTTCGTGCCGCGTCCCGACTGGTACTTCTACTTCCTCTTCTACCTCCTCCGGATCTTCAAGTGGCCGGAGTCGGTCTTCCTCGGCACCGTCGGCGTGCCGACGATCGCCCTCATCCTGCTCATCGGCCTGCCGTTCCTCGACCGCCGCCGCGAGCGCCGGATCTGCTCGCGCCGGTCGCGATGGTCGCCGCCGTGCTGACCATCATCTCGATGGCCGTCCTGACCTGGAAGGGCGCGACCGCGAAGGAGGCACTCGCGTCGGAGGTGATCCAGGACGTGCCGAGGTGGGTGGCGGACGAGCGCCTGCCAGCGAATGCGCAGCCCGGGGCGAAGCTGTTCGCGAGCGCGGGCTGTACGGCCTGTCACACCTATGACGGGTCGGGAGGTTCGAACCTAGGTGCGCCTGATCTGACCGCCATCGGCACGCGAAACCTGGGCATCCAGTTCCAGATCAAGCATCTACAAGATCCGGCTTCGGTCACCCCGGGCTCGCCGATGCCGAAGTTCGCCTCGCTCGGTCCACAGCGGCTACAGCAGCTCGCGATCTTCCTCGAAGCGTCGAAGGGCAAGCAGTAGCGAGCTTGCTGTCCGAAGTCGAAAGGATCCGCTAGCAGCGACAATCCCGGGGAATGCACGTCTTCCTCGGCATCACGGGCGCGTCCGGCGCCCCCTACGCGGCTCGGCTGCTGGAAGCGCTCGCCGCTGCGGACTGCGAGATCGGCGTCTGCGCCTCGAGCGCGGGGATCGAGGTGCTCGGCACCGAGCTCTTCGACGACCCGACGCTGCCGCGCGACGAGACGCTCGCGCGGCTCCTCGAGCACGCGAACGGCGCGGCGCAGATCTACGACCCTCAGGACTGGAGCGCCCCCTACGCCTCGGGCTCCGCGAAGGTCGACGCCTACCTGATCTGCCCGTGCTCGATGGGCACGCTCGGGACTGTCGCCTCCGGCGCGATGTCGAACCTCATCCACCGCGCCGCGTCGGTCGCGCTGAAGGAGGAGCGCCGGCTCGTGCTCATGCCGCGCGAGACGCCGCTCTCCGCGATCCACCTCCGCAACATGCTCACGCTGCGCGAGGCGGGGGCGACGATCCTCTTCCTCGCGCCGGGCTTCTACCACGGCGCCGAGTCGGTGGAGCAGCTCGTGGACTTCGTCGTCGCGCGCGCTCTCGACCAGCTCGGGCTCGACCATGCGTTGACGCCGCGCTGGGGACAGTCGTGACCGTCGAAAGCGGCCGTCTGCCGGCCGAGGGCGTGCAGCGGATGTTCGACCGTATCGCCCCGGTCTACGACGCGATGAACCGGGTGATGACGGCGGGCCTCGACCAGCGCTGGCGGCGTGCAACCGTGCGCGAGGCGGTCCGGCCGGGCGACCGTGTCCTCGACGCCTGCTGCGGGACGGGTGATCTCGCCGTGGCGGCGCGCAAAGGCGGCGCGGGCGACGTCGTCGGCGTCGACTTCTCCGAGCGGATGCTCGAACGCGCCCGCCGCAAGGCGCCCGAGGTCGAATGGATCCAGGCGGACGTGCTCGAGCTGCCGTTCGGGGACGCCAGCTTCGACTCCGTCGTGGTCGGCTTCGGCGTCCGCAACGTCGAGGACCTCGAAGCGGGCCTCCGCGAGCTGCGCCGAGTGCTGCGCCCCGGCGGACGGCTCGGGATCCTCGAGATCACGAAGCCACGCGGGCCGCTCGCGCTCTTCTACAAGCTCTGGTTCGACCGCATCGTGCCGCTGCTCGGCCGCGTTCTCCCCGGTGGTGCCGCCTACACGTACCTTCCTGCGAGCGTCCGCCGCTTTCCCGGCCCCGAGGAGCTCGCTGAGCTGCTGGGCGCGTGCGGCTTCGGGAGCGTGTGGTATCGCCGCTTCGCCGGGGGTATCGTGGCCCTCCACGTAGGGGAGGCGGAGTGAGCGTAGGCTCGACGGAGCTCACCAAGGAGCGGAGGCGCCGACATGCGCGGCGCCGGAGCGGAGAATAGTGACCTCGACGCTCGCGGACATCCGGGCGGTGCCCGGTCTCGACGACTATCTCGACGCGCTCGAGGAGCGGCTCGCGCGCACCGTCGCGACGCATCCGGGCCTCGTCGCCGCGGTCGGCAACGAGGCGCTCGCGGCGGGCGGCAAGCGGTTGCGCCCGACGCTCGTCTTCCTCTCGGCGCCGCCCGGCCGAGAGCCGTCGCTCGCGGCAGGCGTCGCAGTCGAGCTCGTCCACATGGCGACGCTCGTCCACGACGACCTGATCGACCGCGCCCACTTCCGCCGCGGCAAGGCGGCTGCGTGGTCGATCTACGGGCCCGCCGCCGCCCGCGCGACGGGCGACTATCTCTTCGCGCGCGCCTTCTCGGAGCTGAGCGCGACCGGAGATGCCGCCGCGGTCGAGATCCTGGCCGACGCGACTCTCGCTCTCGCCCGCGGCGAGGCGTTGCAGCGGACGCAGACGCGCGACCCGTCGACCACGGTCGAGGCATACCTCGAGCGCTGCGCGCTCAAGACCGGGAAGCTGTTCGAGGCCGCGTGCCGCCTCGGCGGCGGCTCCGGGGAGTACGGCCTCGCGCTCGGCATCGCCTTCCAGATCGCCGACGACGTCCTCGACTGCTCGGGCGCCACGATCGAGACGGGAAAGATCGCCGGTACCGACCTCCGCGACGGCACGCCGACCCTGCCGCTCCTCCTCGCCGCGCAGCAGGACGCCGTCGTTCGCGCTGCGCTCGCGGGCGGGCCCATGGATGGAGCGCTCGTGCGCGTCGCGGCGACCGGCGCCCTCG
>CAWBQC010000019.1:0-106839 GCA_963790845.1 uncultured Actinomycetes bacterium
ATGTCGGCTTCCTCGACCGCCTTCACCATCTCGATCGCGCTGAGCGACGTGAAGCTCGCCGGCTTCAGCACGACGCAGTTGCCGGCCGCGATCGCGGGCGCGATCTTCCAGCCGGCCATGAGGAACGGGAAGTTCCACGGCACGATGCCGCTGCACACGCCGAACGGCTCGCGCCGCACGATGCTCTTGGCGGGCGGGAACGGGCTCTCGCCGCGCTCGATGACGTCGGGCTCGTTCTCCGCGCAGTCGGCGAAGGCCTCGAACGTGGAGACGGCGCCCGGAACGTCGGCGAACATCGCCTTCTTGATCGTGCCGCCGCCGTCGCGCGCCTCGATCTCGGCGATCTCGCGCGCTGCGGCCGTTGATGATCTCGGCGACCTTGCGCAGCTTCTCGGCCCGCTCCTTGCCCGACATCTTCGGCCAGGGACCGTCGCCGTCGGCTTCGGGCTCGAGATCGTCGAGGTGCCCCATCGGGACGGGGTGACCGACCCCGACAGAGCTGGAACGCACGGCAGCGGACGCGGCCGCGGTCATCTTCCAGCAGCCGAACTTCTTCGGCTGCCTCGAGCCCGCGCCGGATCTCGTTGCGCGAGCTGCCGAGGCCGGAGCGTTGCCGATGGTGCACGTCGACCTCTCTCTCGCTCGGCGACTCGAGGCGCCCGGCAAGTACGGAAGCCGCGGTCGCGCTCGGCGAGGGACAGGCGGCGGGGAACTTCCCGTCCTTCGGCGGGCCGCATTACGGCTTCCTGGCTGCGCGCGAAGCAATTCATCCGGCGCATGCCCGGTCGCATCGTCGGCGAGACGGTAGACACCGCGGGCGAGCGCGGCTATGTCCTCACCCTGCAAACCCGGGAGCAGCACATCAGGCGGGAGAAGGCCACCTCGAACATCACCACGAACCAGACTCTGCTCGCTCTCGGCGGGCTGGTCTATCTCACGTGGCTCGGGCCGCAGGGGCTGCGCGAACTGGGGGAGACCTGCTTGTCCCTCGGGGCGTACGCGAAGCAGCGGATCGAGGAACGGGCCGGGCTCGAGCAGATGTTCGCAGGACAGGCAACGTTCAAGGAGTTTGCCGTTCGCGTCGGACGGAACGCCCGCGAGGTGGTCGCGGCCGCGCGTGAGCGCGGTGTTCATCCCGGCTATGCGCTCGGCCGCGACTACGAGGGACTGGACGACGTCCTCCTCGTCGCGGTCACCGAGCGCCGGACGCCTGAGGAGATCGATCGGCTCGCCGACGTCCTTGCGGAGGTCGCCGGATGAAGCTGATCTACGAGAAGTCGCAGGCGGGCCGCCGCGCCTCGGCGTTGCCCAGCTACGACGACCTGCCTCCGGCACCGGAGATCGCGGACGAGCTCCGTCGCAGCGAGCCTCCACGCCTTCCCGAGGTGCCGGAGTTCGAGCTCGTCCGCCACTTCACGGAGCTGTCCACGCGCAACTTCGGCGTCGACACGGGCTTCTATCCGCTCGGCTCCTGCACGATGAAGTACAACCCGCGGATCAACGAGCGCCTCGCGGCGCTACCCGGGTTCGCGCGGCTCCATCCGCTCCAGGAAGAGGATGGCGCGCAGGGCGCGCTCGAGCTGATGTGGCGGCTGCAGGAGATCCTCGCCGAGGTGACGGGCCTCGACGCGGTCTCGCTTCAGCCCGCAGCGGGCTCGCAGGGCGAGCTGACCGGGCTTCTCCTCGTCCGCGCTTATTTCGCCGCGCGAGGCGAGGGAGAGCAGCGGCGCAAGGTCGTGATCCCGGACACGGCGCATGGCACGAATCCGGCCTCGGTGACGATGGCGGGCTTCGAGCTGACGCACGTGCAAACCGACGCGCGCGGGAACATCGACGTCGACGACCTCCGCGGCAAGGTCGACGAGCAGACGGCCGCGCTGATGCTCACGAACCCGTCGACGCTGGGTCTCTTCGACGAGAACATCGAGGAGATCGAGCGGATCTTCCACGGCGCAGGCGCACTCATGTACTACGACGGCGCGAATCTCAACGCGGTCTGCGGGATCTCGCGGCCGGGAGACATGGGGTTCGACGTCGTGCACATCAACCTGCACAAGACGTTCTCGCAGCCGCACGGCGGAGGGGGCCCCGGCGGCGGGCCGGTCGCGGTGCGCGACATCCTCGAGCCGTTCCTGCCGGTGCCGGCAGTGGTGCGGCGGGACAGCGGCGGCTTCGGTCTCGACTTCGACCGCCCGCAGACGATCGGCAAGGTGCGCGGCTTCACGGGGCCGTTCGGCGTCTTCGTCCGTTCGTACGCGTTCCTCCGCATGTGGGGGCCGCGGCTACGGGAGATGTCCGAGGTTGCCGTGCTCAACGCGAACTACGTCCTCGCGCGGCTGAAGGAGACGTACGACCTGCCGTTCGACCGCCTCTGCATGCACGAGTTCGTCCTCTCGGCGCGGACGATGAAGCGCGAGCACGGCTGCACGGCGCTCGACGTCGCGAAGCGCCTGATGGACTACGGGTTCCATCCGCCGACGGTCTACTTCCCGCTCATCGTCCCCGAGGCGCTGATGATCGAGCCGACCGAGACCGAGGCGAAGGAGACGCTCGACGCGTTCTGCGACGCGATGCTCGCGATCTCCCGCGAGGCGGAGGAGGAGCCGCAGACGCTGAAGGAGGCGCCGCACCACCGGCCCGTTCGGCGTCTGGACGAGGTCCGCGCGGCGAAGAATCCGGTCGTCAGGTACGGATTCGCGCCCGCGAAGACGACGACCGAGGTCTAGGCGCCGTCGCCAGCTGCCCGCAGGCGGCCTCGATGTCCCGTCCGCGCGTGAGGCGGACCGTGACCGGGACCCGCGCGCGCTCCAAGTGGTGCCGGAACGCTCCGATCCGCTCGCGCGACGAGCCTTCGTAGAGCCCGGTCGGGTTGTAGGGGATCAAGTTCACCTTGAAGTGGTCGCGGCCCAGCAACTCCGCGAGGTCGCGCGCCTGCTCCGGCGCGTCGTTCACGCCGGCGAGCATCACGTACTCGACGAAGACGCGGCGGCGCGTTTGCTCCGCGTGCCGGCGGCACTCGGCGACGACGTCCGCGATCGGGTAGCGGTCGTTGACGGGCATGATCCGCGAGCGGAGCTCGTCAGCAGGCGCGTGCAGGGAGAGCGCGAGCCGGATCGGCTCGTCGACCTCGGCGACGAAGCGCCGCAGACCGGGCAGCCAGCCGACCGTGGAGATCGTCGTACGCCGGTGCGTGATCCCGAGGTCGGGCAAGCGCCGCGCCGCGCCGAGCACCTCGTCGAGATTGAGCATCGGCTCGCCCATCCCCATGAACACGGCGTGGTCGACCTCGGTCAGGCGCCGGAAATGGAGGGCCTGGTCGAGGATCTCCGAGGCGGTCAGGTTCCGCCCGAAAGCCATCGTTCCGGTCGCGCAGAACGTGCACGTGAGCGGGCAACCCGATTGCGAGGAGAGGCAGAGTGAGCGCCGGCCGTCGCGGTAGCGCATCAGCACGGCTTCGACGGGGTGCCCGTCGCCGGTGCGGAAGAGCGTCTTCACGGTGCCGTCGCGCGACTCGCGTTCCGTTTCGACGGTGAGCGTCGAGAAAGGAACGACCTCCCCGAGCTCCTCGCGCAGAACGCGCGGCAGGTTGGTCATCTCCTCGTAGCCGGGTGCGCCGCGCGCCGTCCACTCCCACACCTGGCCGGCGCGGAACGCGGGCTCGCCGCGCTCGCGCAGCGTCTCGTCGAGGAGGGCCAGGTCCACCCGCCTACGGTAGCGTCACGGGTCGTGATCGACCTCCGCTCCGACACCATGACGAAGCCGACGCCGGGGATGCTCGCGGCGATGGCGGACGCCGAGGTCGGCGACGAGCAGGAGCGCGAGGATCCGACGACGAACGAGCTGCAGCGCCGCATGGCGGAGCTGCTCGGCCACGAGGCGGCGCTCTTCTTTCCGACCGCGACGATGGCGAACCAGGCCGCGCTGCGCGTGCTGAGCCGCCCGGGTTGCAAGGTCGTCGCGGAGGAGCGGACGCACGTCCTGATCTACGAGTGGGGAGGCCCCGCGATCCACTCGGGGTTGGTCATGCAGGGGCTCGTCGCCGAGGCTGGGCGGCCGACGCCGGAGCAGATCGAGGAGCTCGACGAGTTCGGAGCCGGGAGCGTGCTCGTCCTCGAGAACACCCACCGCAGCTCGGGCGGGCGGATCTGGCCGCTCACCGAGTTTCGCTCGGCCGTCGGCGCAGCGCGCTCGCGTGGCGCCGCCGTGCACCTCGACGGCGCCCGCCTCTGCAACGCCTCGGTTGCGGCGGGACTGCCGCTGACGGCGTGGGCCACGCTTGCCGACACCGTCACGATTTGCTTCTCGAAGGGGCTCGGCTGTCCGTTCGGCGCGATCCTGGCCGGGCGGGCGGAGACGATCGAGCAGGCGTGGGAGGGAAAGTTCCTCCTCGGTGGCGCGCTTCGGCAATCCGGCATCGCCGCGGCCGCGATGCTGTACGCGCTCGACCACCACGTCGAACGGCTCGCCGACGACCACGCGCGCGCGAAGCGGCTCGCGGAGGGGATCGGAATCGATCCCGCGACCGTGGAGACGAACTTCGTTCCCATCCCGGGCGAGCCCGGCCTGATCGAGCGGCTGCTCGAGAGGGGCGTTGCAGTAAGCGACCTGCGGCCCGGCTGGCTGCGTGCCGTGACGCACCTCGACATCCGGGACGAGGAGATCGACGCGGCAATCGACCGCATGCAGGAGGTGCTGAGTGTCCACGCCTGACCGGCTCACGGCGAAGCTCGAGCAGCTGCTCGCCGCCGCGCAGCGCGAGAAGCGGGCGCCGAGCATCGCCGCCGCCGTCCTGCGCGACGGCGAGGTGATCTGGCAGTCCGCGGTCGGAGCCGCGGACGTCGAGGCGGGAGTCGAGGCGACCGCCGACACGCAGTACCGCGTCGGTTCGATCACGAAGACGTTCACCGCGGCGGCGATCATGCAGCTCCGCGACGCGGGCAAGCTCGATCTCGAGGACACGCTCGACAGGCACGTCGAGGGCGCCGCACACGCGCCGACGATCCGACGACTCCTTTCCCACGCCTCCGGCCTGCAGCGAGAGACGCACGACGACTCGTGGCTGACGCTCCGCTTCGCCCCTCCGGACGAGCTGCTCGAGACGCTTGGCCAGGCCGAGATGGTGCTTCCGTCCGGTGCGCGCTTTCACTACTCGAACCTCGCATTCGCGCTGCTCGGCATCGTCGTCGAGCGGGTCTCGGGGATGGCGTACATGGACTACGTCCGCGAGCACCTGTTCGAGCCGCTCGGACTGACGCGGGTCGGTTTCGATCCGGAGCAGCCGGCGGCGAAGGGCTACCTCGGACAGCCGTACGCGGACGGCGTCTGGGACACGATCGACGTCGAGACCGGGGCGTGGGCCTCGGCGGGGCAGCTGTGGGGCACGGTCGGCGACCTCTGCCGCTGGGGTGCGTTCCTCGCGGACCCCGCTGAAGCCGTGCTGGCGAAGAAGACCGTGGAGGAGATGCGGACGGTGCAGGTGATCGCGGAGCACGACCGCTGGCTCGCGGGCTACGGGCTCGGTCTGGGCCTGCGTCGCGACGGTGAGCGGATCCTCGTCGGGCACACAGGGTCGATGCCCGGGTTCATCGCCGTGCTCTACGTCTCGCCCAGCGAGAAGGTCGGGGTCGCGGTGCTCACGAACGAGAGCGAGGCGAACGTCGTGCCGCTCGGCCTGGAGCTCGTCCGGACGACAGTGGACGAGTGGCCCGTCGCGCCCGAGCCGTGGCGCGTCGGCAAGCCGCCGCCCGACGACGTCGCTCCGCTGCTCGGGATCTGGTTCATGGAGGCGACTCGGCTCGTCTTCCGCTGGCGAGAGGGACAGCTCGAGGCGCGCTTCGACGAGATGCAGGACTGGGAGCCGTCCGCAGTGTTCGAGCGGGAGACCGACGATCGCTGGCGCACCGTCTCGGGGCCGGAGCACGGCGAGGCGCTGCGCGTCGAGCGGGAGCCCGACGGCACTGTGACACGGCTCGTCTGGGCGGGCTATCCGGTCACGCGCGAGCCCGGGGCGTGGCGCGCGCCCGAGTAGCGGCTACTCGTACTGAAGCGCTTCGAGGACGTTGAGCTTGCCCGCGCGGCGGGCCGGGAAGATCGCTGCGAGCAGCCCGACGATGACGGCGGCGACCCCGAAGATCACCACCTGCAGCCACGGCAGGGCGAACACGATGAAGTCGATGCGCGCGGCGAGCAGCCCGCCGAGCACGAGCCCGAGCACGATCCCGATCACGCCGCCCATCAGCGCGGTGATGACGCTCTCGAAGCGGATCATGCGGCGCACCTGCCGGCGCGTCATGCCGATGGCGCGGAGCATGCCGAGCTCCCGGGTGCGCTCGAAGACGGTGAGCACGAGCGTGTTGACGATGCCGAAGAGGCTCACGATCACGGACAGCGCGAGGAGCACGAACAGCACGTTGAGAATCGAGTTCAGCCCGCTGATCTGGTTGTCGATGAACTCCTTCTTCGTCTGCACCTTCGCGTTCGGGAAGGTCTTCAGCTGCCGCTCGAGCGCGGCCTTGGCCGCGTCCGACTCTCCGCCCCGCATCCGCACGAACGAGAAGAGGTTCTGCGGCGTGTCGTAGATCTTGTCCCACGCCTTGTCGGAGATCGTGACGCGACCGAACGGGGATCCTCCCGTCGGCGGCTTGAAGATGCCGAGCACGCGCAGGTCCGCGGTCTTTCCGGTCGGCGCGGTCAGGGTCAGGTGCGAGCCGATCGTCAGGTGGTGCGACTTTGCGAAGCCGTCGTCCACGAACGCGCCGTGGGCGCCGAGCCGTGTGAAGACCGCGCGGCTCCCGCCGTCCAGCCACTTCATGTTGAAGATCTGGGAACCGCCCGGGCCGACGGCCGTCGCCTGGTGCACCTTGTTGAAGATGAGAGCGTCGCCGCCGCGGACGTTCGCGATCGCCTGGACGCCGGGCGTGCGGGCTGCCGCGTCGCCGGCGGCGATCGGGATCGGGTCGAAGTTGTTCTGCGCCGTGATGGCGTAGCCGCTGACCCAGAGGTCGTTGACGGCTCCGCGGAAGCTCTTCGTGATTCCCGCCGCCATCACGGAGACGAGCGTCACGAGCGCGAGACCGATCATCAGCGCCGAGGCGGTGGAGGCCGTGCGCTGCGGGTTCCGCCGCGCGTTGTCGCGGGCGAGTGAGCCCGCGGCGCCGCCGAATCTCGTCGCCGGCGCGCCGAGAAGCCACGCGAGTGGCCGCGCAAACCGGGCCGCGAGGAGCGCGACGCCCAGGAAGATCAGGAGTGTTCCGACGCCCATCGAGAGCAGGACGCCCTTCGTTCCGAGCCCGTGCACGAAGAGCCCGTAGACGAGCAGCGCGAACCCGATCGCCGTGAGCAGCGCCGAGCCGACCGGCCGGTACTTCGCGAACCGCCCCGGCGGGAGCTCCGACCCCTCGCGTACGGCCGCGATCGGTGGCACGCGCGTGGCGCGGAAGGCGGGGCGGAGGCTCGCAAGGACGGTCACGAGAATCCCGACGACGAGGGCGACGATCACCGTCCGCGTATGCAGGACGAGGCCGTTGTTCGGCAGCGTGAAGCCGACCGCGTCGAAGAGCTTGAAGAGCCCGACGCCGAGCCCGAGCCCGACGCCGATCCCGGCGACCGAGGCGATCGCGCCGATCGCGAGGCCCTCCCAGACGATCGACCGCCGCACCTGGCGTCGCGACGCTCCGAGCGTCCGCAGGGTCGCGAGCTCGCGCGTCCGCTGGGCGATCGTGATCGAGAGCGAGTTCGCGATCACGAACGAGCCCACGAAGAGCGCGATCCCGCCGAACGCGAGCAGGAAGTCCTGCAGGAAGTTGAGGAAGCTCTCGGTGTCCTTCGCGTCCGACTTGGCCTGCGCCTGCCCCGTCCGCACCTGCGTGTGCGGGGGCAAGATGCCGCGGATCTCCGCCGCGAGCTTCGCCGGCGTCACGCCCGGCTTCGCCTTCGCGCGGATCTGGTCGAGCTTCCCGATGCGCTGGAAGAGCCGCTGCGCGGTCGGCAGGTCGAAGCCCGAGAGCGTCGCGCCGCCTAGGCTCGCCGCGCCGCCGAAGTGGACGAAGCCGGAGATGGTCATCCGCAGCGTCGGCCCGTTCGCCTGCACGCCGATCGCCTGCGCCGATCTGCAGATCCTTCTTGTGCGCGGTCGTCTGGTCGATCACGACCTGGTTCGCTCCTCGGCCAGCTTCCCGTCGACGAGCGTGAGCGAGTTGAGCTCGGGCCGCTTGGGATCGACGCTGAAGCCGAGGTTCGGCGCGCCGCCGAAATGGACGACCTTGCCGTTGAGAATGAGGTGCGCGATGCCTCCGACGCCGCCAACGGCATCGGCGACGTCGGGCAGCTTGCGGATCTTCGGCAGCAGCGACTGCGGCGAAGGGCGGCGCCGTCGTGTTGTTCTGGCCGCTCAGGTCGAACGCCGACTTGCCCGGTCACCGTCGCGTCCGTGCCCTGGTAGACCTGCGTGAAGATCCCGCCGAACGCGCCCTTGATCGAGTCGGTGAGGACGTAGGTGCCGGTGATGAGCGCGACACCGAGGACGATCGCGATCGCGGTCAGCGCGGTGCGCAGCTTGCGCCGCGCCATGCCTCTCAGCGCGACGCTGATCATGAGCTGAGCGAGTTCATCACCGCGAGCACGTCCTGCTGGCTCGCGCCGCGGCAGCTCCTTCACGATCAGGCCGTCCTCGAGGAAGAGGATCCGGTCGGCGATCGAGGCTGCCCGCGCCTCGTGCGTGACCATCACGGTCGTCTGGCCGTAGGCGTCGACCGAGGCGCGCAGCAGCTCGAGGATCTCGCCTCCGGTCTTCGAGTCGAGGTTGCCGGTCGGCTCGTCGGCGAAGAGGATCGTCGGACGCGTGACGAGCGAGCGGGCGATCGCGACGCGCTGCTGCTGGCCGCCCGAGAGCTCCGACGGGCGGTGCTTGCGGCGGTCCGCGAGCCCCGTCTGCCCCAGCAGCGAGTCGAGCCACGCCGCGATCGACCTTCTCACCGGCGATCGAGAGCGGCAGGACGACGTTCTCCTCCGCGTCGAGCATGGGCAGCAGGTTGAAGAACTGGAAGACGAAGCCGATGTGCTCGCGCCGCAGGCGGGTCAGCTTGGTGTCGTCGAGCGCCGGTGATCTCGGTTCCGGCGATCTCGACCGTGCCCGAGGTGGGCTTGTCGAGGCCGGCGAGGATGTGCATCAGCGTCGACTTGCCCGAGCCGGAGGGGCCCATGACTGCGACGAGCTCGCCGGAGCGCACGTCGAGGTCGATGCCGCAGAGGGCATCGACCGCAGTCTCGCCCTCGCCGTAGCGGCGGGTGAGACCTCGCGCCTCGACAGCCTCGTTCGCGGGCGCAGTTAGATCGCCTTGCGGCTGGTCCCTCACGGCCATGCCGACCAACCTAGACGAATTTCGCGCCGACCGGAAGGGGGGTTAACCGAACGTTCACCGCCCGCCCCCGAACAGGAAGCCGAGAACCGCCGCTGCGTAGGCGCCGACCAGGAACATGCCCTCGCGGCGATGCGAGCGCCCGTCCCAGACCGTCGCCGCCACGATGACCGCGGAGCCGCCCATCGCGAACATCTCCGTCCAGCGGAACGAGAGCGCGAGCGGGTGCGTGAAGAAGAGCGAGAGCAGCGTCACGACCGGGATGACGAGCAACCCGACCTGGGCGCTGGAGGAGATCGCGATCTCGGTCGCGAGTCGCATCTTCCCGGCGCGGGCGATGAGGATCGCGCCGCCGTGCTCGGCCGCGTTGCCGACGATTGCCACGATCACGACGGCGATGAAGAACTCGCTCAGGCCGACGGCGCTGCGCAAACGCGTGGAGCGAGTGGACGAGGATCTCGCTCACCCACGCCGTCGCGCCGGTCGCCACCGCGAGGGCGACGAGCGCGGTGGACATCCGCCACGTCCCTTCGCCGGGCTCGTCGCGGTCTCGTTCGTGCTCCCGGTGGCGGCGGAGGTTCCGGCCGACGATCCACGAGATACAGCAGGAGGAGAACGGCGGCCACCGGCACCGACGCCACCACGACGGTGTGGCGCTCGGGCGGCCCGGTGTAGCCGAGCGTCGTCGGGAGCACGAGCGCCACGACCGCGACAGCGACGAGCCCGACCTGCACGAGCAGCGAGCGGCGGTTGACCTTCGCTCCATCCGGGCCGACCATCTGCGTGACCCCGTAGACGAGCAGGAGATTCGAGATCACGCTCCCGGAGAGCGAGCCGCGTACGACGACCGGCAGGTTGGCGCCGACCGCGAAGAGGGCGACGATCAGCTCCGGCGCGTTCCCGAAGCTCGCGTTGAGGAAGCCGCCGATGCCGGGGCCGGTGTGCTCCGCCGCGTGCTCGGTCGCCTCGCCGATCAGCCACGCGAGCGGGATGAGGGCGGCCGCGGCGAGCACGAAGAGCGCGACCTCGCCCGCGCCGGTGAGCTTGTCCACCGCGATCGTGGCGGGCGCGAGGAGGAGCGACCCCCACAGGAGCTGGCGATGCACGGCGACCTACCCTAACGAGGGCATGCTCGAGGCGGTTCTCTTCGACTGGAACAACACGCTCGTCCAGCTCGAGTGGGACGACGAGCTCGTAGGCGCTGGGCACCGCGCTGCGCTCGGGCGCGACGATCCGGAGCTCACAGCGCGCTGGCGGGCGCTTCTGCTCGGCGATGCGCACGCGTATCGGCCGTACGAGGAGCTCCTCGCGGAGCTCGGCGTCGAGGATCCCGACGGCTTCATCGACCGCGAGCACGAGGTCTGGCGGCCGCGCTACGCCGTTCTCGCGTCGGCGCGCGGCGTTGCTCGAGTCCTTGCGAGACCGAGGCCTGAGGACAGGGCTCGTCGCGAACTCCTGGCCCGATCCCGCTCGGATCCTGCGGGCCGACGCCGAGGCGCTCGGTCTCGCCGCGCACCTCGACGCGATGGTCTTCAGCGGTGACGTCGGGATCCGGAAGCCGGCGCCGGAGATCTTCCTCCGCGCGTGCGAAGAGCTCGGTGTCGATCCCGGGGCGGCGCTCTTCGTCGGCGACGACCTCGAACGCGATGTGCAGGGCGCTGCGACGTGTGGGCATGACAACGGTGCAGGCGCTGTGGTTCAGAGCAGACGAGCATCGAGCGATCGAGCCGGACTTCACGGCGTTCACTGCGATGGACGTGCTCAACGTCGCTCGGCGCCTAGCCTGATTTCGGCTTCCTGTCAAGTCTTGCGTAGCCCTGCATCCGCTCCGACAATGAGGTCATGAGCACCGAGCAAGCGACCGCAACGCTGCCTCTGCACCCGCAGGACGAGGCGGAATGCCGGCGCTGCGAGGTCCACTGCGAGAAGGTCGTGTACCCGGCGGCGTGCCTTCAGCGGTCGTGTCCCTTCGTCTACGCGTACGAGGAGCACGGGCACACCTTCATGGGCTGTCTGCAGCGGGTGTTCGAAGCGGAGATCGACGTCGAGATGCTCTCCGCCGCCGAGCGGACGCGCGAGGGGTTCGGTGCCGTGCGTGCGATGCGGCGGCCGCTGCCGATGTGCCACGCCGCGGTGCAGGCGACGTTCGCGCACCGCGAGAGCGAGCTCGGCTGCCTCAATCCCGAGTTCGGGGAGCTGCCGGCAGGCTCGCCGACGTTCCGCGTGTTCGCGCGCGTCTCCTAGCCGGCTCCGCTCAACCGCTGGAGGACCAGCACGCCGACCGCCGGGCCGGCCGCGGCGAGGATGAACGCGAGGCGCCAGCTGTGCGACGCGACGGCCGCGATCCCGGCGGGCGCGCCGGCGACGACGAGGCCGAGCAGGGTCTGCTGGAAGCCGAGCGCCGCACCGGTGCGAGCGGAGCCGGCCAGCTCGGCCGCGGCGGCGTAGGAGAGCCCGTTCCAGGCCATGCTCAGCACCCCGGCTACGACGAACAGCGGAACGACGAGCGCGAGCGGCGCGTCTGTGGCTGCTGCAACCGCGGCGGTGCAGACCGTGAGTGCGATTCCGATCGTGCGCAGCGGCCGCAGGCGGCTACCGAGCCCGTCGGAGATCCGTCCTGACCCGATCCGGGCGGCGATTGCGAGGACGTTGATCGTGGCGAACACTGCTGCGGCGGCGTGCGTCGAGACGTGACGGTGCTCGTGCAGAAAGAGCACGACGAAGCCGGTGATGCCGATCTGCGCGACGAGATACAGGCCCGTGCCGGTGCCGAGAAGCCACATCCGCGGGTCGCGAAGCGGACGAGAAACGTCGCCGAGCTCCGGCTCACCTGCCGACCGGCCGCGGATGAAGACGGCGGCGACGGTGGCTCCGGCGGCGCACATGCTCGCGAGGAAGAGGAAGGCCAGGCGGGTACCGCCGGCCGAAGCCAGCACGGGGAGGAGGACACCGAGCGCTCCTCCGATCGGGATCGCCGTCTGCCGGATCCCGAGCGCCGTGCCGAGCTCCGAGGCCGGGAACCAGGCCATGATCGCGCGGCCGCTTGCGGCGTTGACGCTCGCTCCGAGCGCCCCGACTCCGACCAGCGCGCCCGTGACCGTTGCCGAAGCTGTGGGTCGTGGAGGCGACCGCGAGCGAGGCCGCCGCGCCGGTGAGCCCGGTGGCGATCACCCAGCGCTCGTCGACACGATCGGCGACCAGCCCCCACGGCAGGAGCGTGAACAGCATCCCGATGCCGATCGCTCCGAGCACGACCCCGGTCTCGCCGAGCGTCAGCGCGTACTGCGACTTCAGGGCGGGCCCGAGCGCCGGCAGTCCCACCGAAGACGCGGAGAAGCTCGCCTGCGCGAACGTCCCCGCGGCGAGCACGACCCAGCGATAGCGGTGGTCGCTCACTGGATCCAGCGGGCGCGGAGATCCTTGGTCTTCTGGACCTCGTTCGCGTCCGGGCCGCGGTTCTCCGGCCCCGCGGTCTCGAGCACGGCCGGCAGCCCCTGCAGCCGCGTGTTGGAGAGGAAGACGCCGAGCTTCTCGCCCAGCTCTCCTTCGAGGATGTTGGCGTGCCGGTCGCGGTTCGAGTCGAACGGCGCCGCTGCGTCGTTGACGTGGAGCGCGCGGAGCCGGTCGAGGCCGATCGACGCGTCCAGCTCGTCGAGACAGGCGTCGAGCGCGGCCGGGTCGGTGACGTCGACGCCGGACACCCAGAGGTGGCAGGAGTCGAGACAGACCCCGAGGCGCGGGTGGCCGCCGAGCCGCTCGTGGATCGTCGCGAGCTCCTCGATCGAGCGGCCGATCGTCCCGCCCGCGCCGGCTGAGTTCTCCATCAGGAGCCAGGTCTCGTCGGTGCACAGCTCGAGCACCTGCTCCATCGCGGGCAGCACGCGCTCGAGCCCCTTCTCGAAGCCGCTGCCGAGATGCGAGCCGACGTGGAAGACGACCCCGTCGGCGCCGATCCCGCATCCGACCTCCATCGTGTTGCGCAGCGCGGCCACCGACCTCTCGTAGACACCGTCGTCCGGCGCGGCGAGGTTGCAGAGGTAGAGCGCGTGGCAGACGACCCCACCGATCCCGGCTTCAGCCCGCTTCTCGCGAAACCGCTCGAAGCTCGCGGGGTCGTGGTTCGTCGGCCGCCACGTGCGCGGGCTCTGCGTGAAGACCTGCACCGACTCGGCGCCGATCTCGACCGCACGGTCGATCGCCTTGTCGATTCCGCCCGAGGAGGACACGTGCGCCCCGATCTGCACGGCCGCCTACGCTACCCGCATGGCAGTGCGCGTCCGCATCGCTCCGAGCCCGACCGGGCTTCTCCACATCGGCACCGCGCGCACCGCGCTCTTCAACTGGCTCTATGCGCGCCACGAGGGCGGCGAGTTCCGGCTGCGGATCGAGAACACCGACACATCGCGCGAGGTGGCCGAGGCCGTCGACCAGATCCAGGACTCGCTGCGCTGGCTCGGGCTCGACTGGGACGGCCCGCACACCTTCCAGCTCGACCGGATGGAGGACTGTCGCCGCGTCGCCGACCAGCTGCTTGCCGACGGGAAGGCCTACGAGGACGAGGGCGCGATCCGCTTCCGGATGCCGGACGAGGGAGTGACGGCGTGGGACGACGTCGTGCGCGGGCGGATCGAGTACCCGAACGAGAAGCTCGAGGACGTGGTGATCGTCCGCTCCGACGGGCGGCCGACCTACAACTTCGCGTCGCCGATGGAGGACGTCTGGGACGGGATCACGCATGTGATCCGGGGCGACGACCACATCCCGAACACCCCGAAGCAGCTCAACATCATCCGCGCGGCCGGGGCGGAGATCCCCGTCTACGCGCACGTCCCGATGATCTTCGGGATGGACGGGAAGAAGCTCTCGAAGCGGCACGGCGCGCAGGCGGTCGAGGAGTTCCGGACGGCCGGCTACCTGCCGGAGACGATGCTCAACTTCCTCGCGCTGCTCGGCTGGGCACCGGACGGAGAGACGACGCTGATGCGCCGCGAGGAGCTCGTCGAGCGCTTCTCCCTCGAGCGCGTGACTCCGAGCCCGTCGCAGTTCGACTACCAGAAGCTCGACTGGATGAACGGCGTGTACCTCCGCGAGCTCCCGCCCGCGGAGTTCGCTCACCGGCTCCTGCTCTGGCTGGGGGAGAACGGCTACGACTGGGACGCCGAGCTCGTCACGCGGGCCGCGCCGCTCGTGCAGGAGAAGATCGCGCGCCTCGCGGAGTTCCCGGACTTCGCAGGCTTCTTCTTCCACGACGTCGAGCCGGCCGCGGCCGACCTCGACGGCGGAACGCCGATGCTCACAGCCGCGGAGGAGGCGCTCGCGTCGCTCGACCCGTTCGAGGCGCCGGCGATCGAGACCGCCTTGCGGGAGGCGGCGGACCGGTTCGAGCTCAAGCCTCGGCAGGCGTTTCAGCCCATTCGCGTCGCGGTCACGGGCTCGAAGGTCTCGCCGGGCCTGTTCGAGAGCATCGAGCTGCTCGGTCGTGAGGCGACGCTCAGCCGCCTTCGCGCCGCCGGGTCTGCGGCGTAGGAACCGCCGGTGGCAACGGCTTCGGCGCGGCGAGCGGATCGAGGGCGTGCTGGAACGCGAGCCACGCCCTGCGCCGAAAGCGCTGGGTCGGCTGAGGCAAACCGGCGAGATCGGCCCCCCGGACACCGCGCCCGCCGGAACCGGGCTGCGGAAAGTCCCTTGCCACTACAGAGGTGGAACGAAGGCCCGCGGACAGCGGTTACGAACCGATCTCACGGATACACTCGCCTCAATGTCCGATACCGAGGGGCATGCGGCCGCACCTCGGATTCTCGTCGTCGACGACGAGCCTTCGATCCGGCTGCTTTGCCGGGTGAATCTCGAGCTCGAGGGACACGAGGTCCTCGAGGCCGATTCGCTTGCGACGGCCCGGCTGGCGTTGGAGACGGAAGACGTCGATGTCGTCCTCCTCGACGTCCACCTGCATGGTGAGCGCAGCGACGCGCTCATCGCCGAGTGTCACGACCGGCACCCGCCGATCCCGGTCGTGATCGTCTCGGGCTCCGCGGACGCCAAGCAGCTGGCGGAGGTCAGCCACGCCGACGCGATCCTGCCCAAGCCGTTCGAGCTCGACGAGCTCATCGCGACCGTGTGGAATCTCGCGAGCCCGCGGGCCCGCCGATGAGCGCGACCGCGGTTCGCGGTGCGCAGGAGTACGAAGACTCCTACCGGGCCTACTACGCCGAAGCGTCGGACGAGGAACGGGCCGTTCGGGTCGGCGAGAAGGAGACCTCAGAGCAGGCAGCGATCGTCGCGCGGCACGCCGACCTCTTCACACGCGAGCAGCTCGAGGCGTTGCGCGGGGCGGAGGCCGAGGCGATCGAGGTGGACGAGGTCGAGCGGCTCTACCGGCTACGCAGGTCGTGCGAAGGGGGGATCGTCGACGCCGAGCTCGCAGAACGGGAGGACGAGCTCGCGAACGCGCTCCTCGCTGCTCGGCTGACCTTCGAGGGCGAGGAGATGCCGTTGCGGAACGCCGAGGCGCAGCTCGCCGTCCTCCCCGAGTATGCGAAGCGCGAGGAGCTCGGCGAGCTCGCACGCGCCGCCGATTCGAGCTTCAACGACGTCAGACGCGAGCTGCTCGCCGCGCGGGACGGTCTCCAGGCCGAGCTCTCCGGCGAGCGCGACACGGTCGCCAGGAACGAGGCGCAGAAGCAGATCTCGCTCCGCGAGCTGGAGAGCGCGTTGCGGCGGGCGTCCGACGACGTGGCGGCGGCGTACGACCGGCTGCGCGAGCGGTGGTTCGGGCGCCTGCTCGGCCCCGAGCGGGCCGAGGTGCCGTTGAGCGCACACGTCCGCTGGCTGCGCCGCCTTTCGCCGCTCGAGTCGACCTACCCGAAAGAGCGCTCGGTCGAGATCTGCGTCGAGACGGTGCGCGCGCTCGGTTTCGACCTCGAGTCGATCCCGAACATCCGGCTCGACCTCGAGGACCGGCCGCAGAAGAGCCCTCGCGCGTGCGTCATCCCCGTCGACCCGCCCGAGATCGTCTACCTGATCACGCGCGCGCAGGGGGGCATCTCCGACTACCAGGCATTCCTCCACGAGGCGGGGCATGCGCTGCACTACGCGGGCTGCGACCCCCGGCTGCCGTGGACGTTCCGCGCGATCTCGCGGGACCACGCGCTGACGGAGATCTACTCGTACATCGTCGAGGCGGTCTCGCGCGAACCCGGCTGGCACGCGCTCCATTTCGGGCTCTCCGAAGCACAGGCGCAGGAGAACGCCGAGGCGACGCTCTTCCTCGAGACGCTCATGTTCCGCCGCTACGCCGCGAAGCTCCGCTTCGAGCTCGGCTTCTGGGACGCATTCCCGGCGGATCAGGGCGGGTCGTCGCGCGACTACGAGCCGCTGCTCACGGCCGCCACGGGGCTCCGCTACGACGGGCGCGCGTACCTCTCCGACATGGACGCCGGCTTCTACTCCGCCGACTATCTGCGGGCGTGGATCCGCTCGGCGCAGCTCGGCTCGT
This sequence comes from uncultured Actinomycetes bacterium, assembly GCA_963790845.1. GTDB lineage: Bacteria > Actinomycetota > Thermoleophilia > Gaiellales > Gaiellaceae > Palsa-739. The sequence goes on from CAWBQC010000019.1 coordinate 16,852, forward strand.
ATCTCCGGCGCGAGGTGGGGGAGGACTGGTGGCGCTCGAGCGGCACCGGCGAGATCCTGCGCGCGCTCTTCGCCGAGGGCACGCGGCCGTCGACCGAGGAAGTCGCGCGCCGGATCGGCTTCGAGCCGCTCGACACGGCGCCGCTCGTCGCCGAGCTCACGGCTCGCCCCGAATGACGCAGGTCACCAGCGGCAGAAGCTTCCGCTTGCTCGGCGGCCGCTGCAGGTCGACGCGGACGAGCTCGTCGAGCTCCATGGCGACGAGCAGCACGATCGAGGCGATGTAGAAGTACGTCGCGAGGAAGATGAACACCTCGAGGCTGCCGACCGGGGTGCGGAAGTTGGCGACCGACCGCACGTATGCGCCGAAGATCAGCGTCTCGCCGATCCAGCCGACGACGACGAGGATGGAGCCGAAGCTTGCCCAGCGCGCCCGCCGGTGCTTCGCGGGCGCATAGCGGACGATCAGCTCGAACGCGAACGCGACGAGCGCGATCGCGGCCGGCCAGCGGAGGATCAGGGCGAGGATGCCCAGGCTGCCCGAGACCGCGTGTCCCACCCACACGATGGCGATGGCGCCGAGCATCGCGGCGAGGAAGAGGATCGCGAGCCCGAACGAGAGCGGGAAGCGGATCCAGAACGGTCGCGGCTCGGGAGTCTCGTAGATCTCGTCGAGCGCGCCGATCGCGGCGCGGATGATCCCCGACACCTCCCAGACAGCGAGTGCGGACGCGAGCGCGAGCAGTCCGGCGCTGGACGAGGCGAACACGCGCTGCACCGTCTGGTCGATGCCGTCGAAGACGTGGGGGAGAACCTTCGGCTCGATCTGCGGGCCGATCGTGTCCTTCCACAACCGCCGTTCGTGGGTGGCGCCGAGGATGCCCAGCGAGAAGAGCGTGCACGCGACGGCCGCGATGAAGGTGCGCAGGGCGATCGCGCTCGCGTAGGTCAGCAGGTTGTGGCGGTCGAACAGGTCGACCCACAGGCGCACGATCTGCTTGAAGCTTCTCCAGCGTGACGGCACGGGACGTGCAGCGTTCCCGCGGCTGGCAACTCGAAAACGACGGTGGTGCCGGAGCTAGCCGCCGAAGGAGCTGCCGAGGCCCTGCTGGGCGAGCTGCGTCGCGTCGAACACGTCGCCGGCCGGCGGCGCCGCGATCGTGACCTGGGCGCCGTAGTCGTAGAGGTCCATTGCCATGGCCATCTGCACCTGCTTGCCCTGATGCTGCATGCTGAAGGCGAGCTTGATGCGGTGGACGAGGCCGTCCTTGCCGATCCAGACGTCCTCGGGGACATCCGGCAACTGGGCGGCCATGCCCGCGAGCATCGGGCTGCTCAGGCCGCGGGCCTCGAGCGCCTTGGCCATGTTCACCGTGACGTGATACCGCGTCGTCGCGACACCGTCGATCGTCGCCGGGCCGACCTTGCTGACCTTGGCGCCTTCCGTCTTCAGCATCGAGAGGAGATCGGTCGGCTGGAGCTGGCTCCCGGACAGCAGCTGGTTGAGGTCGAGGCCTTCCGCCTTGCCGAGCTTCGAGACGATCGAGCTTCAGCCACTGCTTTCCGCCGGGGATCTGCGACGCGAGTGCGCCGAGGTCCAGGTAGACGACGAAGTCGCCGTTCTCCTTGAGGAAGATCTCCTTGATCGAGCTGCCCGCCGGAATCCCGGCCTGCTGCAGCATCGAGCCGAGGCCGAACGTCATCTCGCCGCTCGTGCCGTCGATGGCGCCGGTACCGCGAATCTCGAATGTGTTGCCCTGCAGCTGGGGCGCGCTGACCGCCATCGAGAAGCGGACGCGTGCAGCGCCTGCGTTCTGCGTCTTGGTCGCCGCTGCGGAAACCGGATCGAAGGCCAGCGCGCTTGCGCTCTTCCCGCCACCGCATCCTGCCGCGACAGCGGCCACCGCGGCGATTGCGAGAGCGGTTGCGATGCCTGCCTTACGACCCCGGAGCACGCCCGAATCCTAGTCGCGATTCCCAGGATGTGGGGGCGGCCGCATGGCCGTGACAGCCGCCCCCTGCGAGGAGCGGGACGGCCGGTGCGGGGATTGGCGGCCGCCCCTGTCGGTGCGTCCTCTACTACTCACGCGCGCCGCGTTCGGATCTCTCCGAACACTTCGGCCGGATGTACGTCTAAGCAATCGAGGGCGGGCCCCGGAGAAGGGGGCCGCGACCGGAGCCCGCCCCTTGCGAGCCTACGCTCGCGCGGCCGATCCGCAAAGAGCGAGCCGAACCTTCGACTCGCGAGGCCGGACGAGCTTGACATATTCCAGTATCGGAATATATTTCGGCCGTGGCTCGCACATCCACCACGGCGGACGTCTTCAACGCAGTCGCCGAGTCGAACCGCCGCGAGATCCTGGACGCCCTGCTCGGAGGCGAGAAGGCGGTCGGTGCGATCGTCGACGACCTCTCGATGTCCCAGCCGCAGGTCTCGAAGCACCTCCGGGTGCTCAACGAGGTGGGGCTCGTCAGCTTCCGGGCGGAGGGGCGTCGCCGGCTGTACCGGCTGGAGCCCGCGCACCTGCAGCCGTTTCAGGAGTGGCTGGCGAAATACGAGCAGGCGCTGAACGAGCGACTGGACCGGATGGACGACTACCTCAAAGACCTACAACAGCAAGGAGAGCCGCAGTGACACCTGATCGGCACGGATCGTCAGTCGTCGAGTTCCCGAGCGAGCTCGAGATCCTCACCACCCGGGAGTTCGACGCTCCGCTCGAGCTCGTGTGGGACGTGCTGACGAAGGCGGAGCATGTGCGCAACTGGTTCGCTCCCTTCAAGGACGAGGTGACGGAGTGCTCGATCGACCTCCGCGTCGGCGGGAACTACCACATCGTCTTCGTGACGCCGGACGGGAAGGAGTGCTCCTTCCGTGGCACCTACCTGGAGATCGAGCCGCCGACCCGGACCGTCGCGACGTGGCTGTTCGAAGGCTGGCCGGATGCGCACGCCGTCGAGACCGTCGAGCTGCACGAGACCGACGGCGTGACGACGCTGACGACGAAGATGGCGTTCCGCGACCAGGCCGGCCGCGCTCACATGAGCACGAACGACGGCCAGGAAGACAGCTTCAACAAGCTGGAGGACTACCTGACGTCGTTGCTCGCCGCGAGCGGTGCCGCCTCGGAATAGGTAAGCAAGATGCGGCGGCCCTGCGGGTGGAGGGCACCGAACCGCGCAGGGCCGTCGCTTTCGCTGGTGTCTCCCACTCGGACCGGCAGAGAAGGAGACGGTGAGTCCCCGCAAGGGGGCCCGTGTCACGTTGTCGGCAAATCGGCTGCGGATAAACAGCCGCGCAGCGGCGCCGGTGGGCGGGGCGTACGGCCGCCCGCCTTGCGCACCAGTTCGCCTCGCCTACTGCTCGTAGGCGAGCACGATCTCGGGAAGCTCGTGCGTCACTCCGTCTGACCCCGTCCAGGTGTCGGTGGTCGTCTCGGTGTAGATCACCGCCGCTTTGCCTGTGGCCGGGTCCTCGGCCACCTCGAACAGGTCGAGGAGCTCGCGGTTCGTGTTGCCGGCGCACGCCGAGCCGTTCAGGCACACCGGCCCGATCCGGTTCGGTGTGTTGCTCACGAGCGCGGTGTTCCAGACGCCACCGTTGCGCTGCGTGTCGTAGGTGTTCCAGACCGTGCTTGCGCCGCCGAGCGTTCCGCCCACGTTTGCCGCCGCGGGCGAGGTGCCGTAGTACACGACGTCGACCTTGCCGTTCAGGGCCGCGACCCATGGCATGACCGTTGTCGTCGGCGTGCCCGCGAGTGCCGTCGTCGTCCAGCTCATCCCCAGATCGCTCGAGGAAGAGAGCCAGACCGTGCTCCTGTCCGTGAATGTGACATAGACATCGCCGGTGGCTCCGTCGACCGCTGCGGCGGGCCGGAAGTTGGCGAAGGTCAGTGAAGAGCGGCTTGTGGAAGAGAAGCGATGTCGTCCACGTGTTGCCGCCGTTGGTCGAGCGGGCGACGTAGATGTTGTTGAAGTTGCCGCTCGTGCCCTTCTGCAGCTGGCCTCGCCTGACGCGAAGGGCTGGTAGACGATATTGGGATGGTCGGGTCGGCGACGATCGGCCCGATCGAGTTGTTGAAGGTCGCGTTCCCGGTCACTCTGCCCTGGCCGAGGACGGGGCTGGCGACGCGCCTCCAGACTTTGTCCGTCGTTGGTGGAGCGGTAGACCGTGATCTGCGAGCTGCTGCCGTCGTTGTGCCACGAGACATACGCCGTCGTTCCACTGGTGGTGAGCCAGGGCCGGTCGGCACCCGCGGTGTCGAGGACCGTCGAAGTGCAGTCTGCCGGGCCTGTGCGCTCGCCGGGCACCGGGTCACCGAGACACCGAGCTGCGGTTATCCGGCCGGTGCGGTTGAAGATGATGTCGAGGTCGGCGAGAAGGATCGTGCCCGACAGAGGTGACCTCGACATCCGCGTCCCCGTCGCCGAGGTTCACACGGCCGTTGCCCTGAATCGGCAGCAGCGTGTCCATCGCCCCGAAAACGCAGGCGGCGTATCGCCGAAATGACCCTTCCAGAGATTCACGGCGAACGGCAGCCAACCCAGGCCGTCAACGGCCATCGTGTTGTCGGGCCCGCCGAAGTCGATCGCCGGCTCGCTGTTGCCGCTTTGGTCGGGCGGCGACGTCGTTACGCCCGGCAGCACCGCCGGTGCCCGCAGGATCTGATTCGAGAACGTCGGTGGGCTTGAAGAGGCCGCCGCGGTCGCAACCAGCGCAACGATGCTCGCCAGCACCGCAGCCACGAAGAGCTTGAGCATAGGTTCCCTCCCCCTTCTGGTTGAAGCCTTGCTCGAAAGAATCTAGCCCCCTGAGGCGAGGGAGCGCCAGCGGCCGTACAGAGGAGGCGCATACGGGATTCGAACCCGTGCCGCCGCCGTGAGAGGGCGGTGTCCTAGGCCACTAGACGAATGCGCCTCGCGGGGGCTTAGTGTAGCGGCGTCCCGGGCAGATCTCGGGTCATGTGGAAGCGGCTTTTCGGCAGGTCTAACGACGACGAACCGACCGCCGCGCGGCAGGAGGGAGACGTCCACGCCCTCGACCGGCCGGGCGATCCGCGCGGCGGTGTCCAGAGCGACGAGTACCGCCATGCGCGCCCCGAGGACGTCGTCGAGGAGGGCGACGTCGTCATGGGCGGCCCCGGCGGCGCGCCGGTCGACGGGGACTCGGTCGAGGAGCGGCGCGAGCGCGACCGCCCAGGCGAATCCGGCTAGCTCGACGTCTCCGACGCGGTGCGGCGCCGGCGGCGGAAGAGGAACCCACCGGCCGAGAGGGCGAGGAGGGCGATCCCGCCCGTTCCGCCGCCAAGCCAGGTCAGCGTGTCCGTCGTGGCAGCAGCGTGCGCGGACGTGGCCTGGATGTCTGTGATCCGCCGCGGCGACACGCCTGCGGCTTCGACCATTCCCCGCCGCGGGAACTCGTCCGGCGTGGCCAGCGGGGAGGACGCCGTCTCATGCGCCCCGAGCAGGTGGCGGGCGGCGAGCAGCTCGTGCCAGACGACAGCCGCCTCCTGCGCGGGCGTTCCGACCGGCGCCTTGAGCTTCGCGGGCTGCGGCATCTCGTTCTTCGGCACCCAGACGGTGTGCCACTTCTGCAGGTAGGTGGTCGGGTCGACCGCGCCGTCGTAGCCGAGCTCGAGATAGAGCTGCGGGTGGATCTCGAAGTGGAGATGGGGATCCGTCGTGAAGGCGTCGCCCGTTCGTCCCAGGAAGCCGACGACCTGGCCGGCCTTGACGTTCGGGTGATCGAGGATCCAGCGCGAGTAGCCGGCGAGGTGCGCGTAGTAGAACGAGTTGCCCTTGCCGTCGGTGAGCCAGAGCCGCCAGCCGCCGAGCCGGTTCCAGCCGACGAGGCTGAGCTTCCCGGTCGCGACCGCAACGACCGGCGTGCCGAGCTTCGCGAACAGGTCGTCGCCGTGGTGCCAGCCGTCGTAGATGTCGTTGCGAACTCCGCCGTAGGTGTCGCCGTACGAGGCGCCCCCGTTGACGGGGAAGACGTAGTGGCCCGGCTTGTAGCCGAGCGAGGGTCTCGCCGTGAGCGGCTGCGGCGCGTGCTTCTTCTTGTGTCGATGCTTCTTCGCCTTCGTGGCGCCCGCCGGCCGAGAGTGCGTCTGCGTCGCCGTCGGCGTCGTCGTGGTGGCCGCGGGTGTCGTCGTCGTGGAGTCGTGCGTCCGGCCCTTCGACCTGGTGACGGGTTGCGCGGAGGCGGCGAAGCCCACGAGGATCGTCGTCCCGGCGGGCAGCGATCCGTGCCGTGCGAAGAGCACGACGGCGAGCGGCGCCGTCAGCCGGCCGACTGTTCTCGCGGACGTGACCTCTCCCCAGTCTCCGAGCAGCGCAGTCTGGCCGGCCGAGAGCGTGACGGGTGAGCCGGCGACCTCGAGACCGGTCACCGTTCCGTTTCCGTGCGTCGCCGTGAGGCTGGTCGCAGTGACGAGACCTCCGAACAGCGAGACCGAGCTCAGCGTGACCGACGCGGTCTTGCACGTCGAGCCGCCGGCGGTGGCGGAGGCGAACGCGACGACCGGTGCCGTCGCCGGGTAGGCGGATGGCCCGCGGGCCGAGGCGGGCGTCCCGAGCGCGAGCACCCGGCTTCCCGGCTCGACGATCGCCGCCGCCCCGGCACCGACGCAGGTGCTGGGCAAGAAGGAGGGAGTGAGCCGCGCGTACGCCGGCGTAGTCGTCGTCGTCGCGCCGGTGGTTCCGTCCGCGTACGCGGACGCCGCACCGACTGCCGCTACGAGAACGCCGAGAACGAAGAGCCAGACCCCACGCCGCATCGCCTCAGTGTGCCGCACCGTTCGGCAACTGGCGAAATCTTTACAGCGGACTCCAAACGATCTGCCGGGCTCAGCTGCCGTTGACGACGACCGTCGTCTCGACCGGGACGTCGAGAGACGCTGCCACGAGGCAGGTCTTCTCGGCGCGCTCTGCGAGCCGGCGTGCTTCCGCTGGATGAGCTTCGGTCTCGAGCTCGAGGCGAAGCCAGAGGCTGGTGAAGCCGAAGTTCCCGTCGGGCCGCCGGCCGCAGATGCCGTCGGCGTCGACCGTGAGGCTGTCGTAGTCGAGGCCGGCGCGCGCGGCGATCCCGGTGAACGTGACCGCAAGACACGATGCGGCAGCCGCCACGAAGAAGTCTTCCGGGCTCCACGTGCTCGCGTCGTCGCCCGAGAAGACGAGCGGCGGGCAGACGTCGACGGAGTGCTTGCCGTCCACTTGCGCGCTTACCCGGCGGCCGCCGGTCCATTCGATCGTGACAGGGAAGTGGAACTCCTTCGGGCGAACCGAAGCAATGCTCGTCACGGATGCCGTCATCTCGCTACTCCTCCTCTTTCGCCGTCGCCGCCTCGAGCCGCCCGAGCAGATCCCAGCGCTCGTCGACGTGTTGCTGCACGAGCGCGATCCGCTCCTCGGAGAGGTGAGCGAAGCGCCCCTGGGTGGAGAGGAACTCGCTCACGGGCAGCGGGTGCTTCGGGCGGTACGTGATCCGCCAGAGGCCGCCGTCGACTTCGAGCAGCGGGAAGTAGCGCGACTCGACGGCGCGACGCACGATCTCGATCGACTGCTCGGTCGGGTAGCGCCAGCCGGGCGGGCACGCGCCGAGGGCGTGCAGGAAGCGGAAGCCGTGCACCTCGGCGGCGCGCGTGACCTTCGCCCGGAAGTCCTTCAGCTCCGGCACAGAGCCGGCGGCAAGCGTGGCGAGGTAGGGGATCCCGTGCGCGGCCATGATCCGGTCGATGTCCTTCTTCTTCCCCTCCCGCGGTGCGGCGACGGGGGTGGTCGTCGTCCAGGCGCCCTCGGGCGTGCCGCCGGACTTCTGGACGCCGGTGTTCATGTACGCCTCGTTGTCGTTGAGGACGTAGATCAGGTCTTCGTTCCGCTCGGCTGCCGCGGAGACGGTCGCGAAGCCGATGTCGTTCGTCGAGCCGTCGCCGCCCCAGACGACCACGTGCGCGTCGTCGAGGCCGCGTTGCGTCAGCGCGGACTTGATCCCCGAGGCTTCGGCCGCGGCGGACGCGAAGGGCGTGAGGTAGACGGAGACGCCGAAGGCGCTCACGGGCCAGGCGCCGGCGATGATCGTCCAGCAGGAGGCGGGGATGACGAGGACGACCTCGCGGCCCGGAGTCGCGGCCGTGAGCGCGCCGAGGAAGTGACGCATGTTCACGGCGGGGCCGCAGCCGGCACAGGCGGCGTGGCCGGGGTACAGGAGCGACTCCTCCTGGATGACCTCGTCGAGCCAGACGGCCACGGCTACGCACCTCCCACGAGATAGACGGCTGCCCGGTCGGGCGACTCGACACGTGACCGCTCGAGAGCGGAACGCAGCGTCTCGGGCGTCACGTCGCTGCCGCCGAGCCCGCAGACGACGTCGGTCGCGGGAATGCCGCAGGAGCGGACGTCTTCGCCGAGCGGGCCGGGCGCGCCGAAGGCCGGCGCCCGGTCGATGACACAGACATGGGAGACGTGCTCGAGCGCCGCGGCAAGCTCGTCGGCCGGGAAGGGCCGGTATGCGTGGACGCGGACGACGAGCGGGGGCTCGTCGTCGGCGAGCAGCTCGCGCGCCGTCTCGCCGATCGTCCCGATCGTGACGATCGCGGTGTCCGCCTCTCGGTCGCCGGTGACCTCGAGAGACGCAACCTTCTCCCGCCCGAACGCCGCGGCGAAATCGCGGGCGACCTCCGCGAGGAGCCCGCGCGTCCGGTCGTGCGCCTCGGCGACGTTGTGCTGGTACGTCGCGTAGTCGCTCGGCTCGGGCAGGCCGCTGAACGCTCGTGGCCTGCGCGGGTCGAGCAGCCAGTCTTCCGGTGGCCGGAAGGCGGGAAGGAACGCGTCCACCTCTTCCTGGCTCGGGACGTCGACGACCTCGGCGGTGTGCGAGATGAGGAACCCCTCGGCGCAGACGAGCACCGGCAGCATCGCCTCCTCCGCGATCCGGTAGGCGCAGAGCACGCTGTCGAGCAGCTCCTGCCCGGACGAGCAGTAGAGCTGCACCCAGCCGGTGTCGCGCTGGCCCATGCTGTCGGCGAGGTCGGGCTCGAGGCTCCACGGCGCGACGATCGAGCGGTTGACGTTCACCGCGACCAGCGGGATGCGCTCGCGCGAGGCGCGGTGGAGCTGCTCGTGCGAGTAGAGGAGACCCTGCGACGAGGTGGCGGTGAAGCAGCGCGAGCCTGCGCGCTCGGCGGCGAGCGCGTAGCCGAACATCGAGTGCTCGCTGTCGAGATTCGCGAACACGACGTCGTCGCGGCCCGGCGACGAGCTCGGCGAGGCGCTCCACGATCAGCGTCTGCGGCGTGATCGGATAGCACGCGATCTGCTGCGCCCGCGCGAGGACAGCGGCGACAGCCGCAGCCTCGTTCCCGGTCAGGACGGTGCGTCCGTGCGGCAGGTCCTGGCTCACGCCGGCACCTCCTCCATCGCGATCGCGTTCCGCACCGGGCAGACGTCCTCGCAGATCCCACAGCCCTTGCAGTAGTCGAAGTCGATCTCCATCACGCCGTTCACGCGCCGCATCGCCCCTTCGGGGCAGAAGAGCGCGCACAGGCCGCAGACGTTGCACGCCTCGAGGAGGACAGGACGCTCGACCGACCACGCGCCCGTGTGGTTGACCCGCGAGTCGGTCAGGCTGACCGCGAACGGCGGCGAGAGGCGGTCGCGGCTGCAGCGCTTCGGCCGGCTCGTACGGCGTGTCGGACGCGGTCGTGTGCTGCGTCGTGCAAAGGCGATAGCCCTCGCGGGCGGCGAGGATGTTCGGCTCCGCAAGCGCGCCCATGCGGGCGCGGATCGCTTCCTCGAGGAAGCCGAGCCCGTCGGGAAGCAGGAGCCGCACCGCCGCGCCCAGCACCGCGACGTTTCCCATCGGCCTCCCTTCCGCTGACAGGATCCGGTTGCGCCGCGCGACCTGCGACCCGGGCACGCGTGCGAGGCGGTAGTCGCCGCGATGCGGGAACCGCGTCTCGCGATTGACGAGGAGGAGACCGCCGGGACGCAGCAGCGCCACCGACCGCGCAGGGGGCGGCGAGGCCGAGATCGCGACGAGAACGTCGCACTCGCGCACCTTGTAGCGGCGGCGGATCGGCGCGTCTGCGTCCCAGCGGAGGAAGGCCGAGATCGGAGCGCCGCGCCGCTCGGCCTTGAACTCGGGAAAGCTCTGCACCCAGTAGCCGGCGCGCGCGAGCGTGTCCGCGAGGATCTGCGACGCGAGCACGACTCCTTCCCCGCCGCGGCCGGTGAGGAGCATCTCTTGCATGCCTCGATCGTCCGTCCGCAGGGCGGAGATCGCATCGGGGAATTGCTCGGCCAAGCGGCGGTTTTCTGCGGATGCCCGCCGGAACGAGAAGCGGCCGCCTTGCAGCGGCCGCTCCTTCGTGTTCAGTCTGCTGGGCTCAGCCCGTGCGGATGAACACTGCGAGCGCCGTCATGTTCTTCGGCGCGAGCGCTGACATGAGCATGCTGTTCGAGACCTTCAGCGCGCCGCGGAACTCAACCATGCCCCGGGTGCCGTCCTTGATCGACACGACGTGGCGCTTGGGAATGAGCCCCGACTTCGAGGAGAGCGCGAACTTCGTCTTCGCGGCGACCGCGAACGTGAGGTCAGTGCCCTTCAGCAAGGCGCCGCGGTGATTCGAGCCCGTCACGTGGATCGTGACCGAGCCGTCCGCGGTTGCCGACGCTGCGGTGTAGTTCCAGAGCGTGCCGCGGAGGACGTACCGCACCGTCTCACCTGCGTTGCCGTTGTTGCTGTGGTGGGTCGTTGGCTTCGCGGCCAGGGCGATGCTCGGGAGAGCAAGGGCCACGAGCATGAACGCGAGAGTCTTCCTCATCTGGTGCCGTCTCCTTTCATCCGACGCCAGCCTCTAGGCTCGCTGTCAGCGTTTCCCCGGTCCTGTGTAAGGACGCGGTAAAGCGGCTCAGGCGCCGAGCGCTTCGAGCAGGGCGCGGCCGCGAGGAGTGCCGTGGCCGGTGCACGCGTCCCAGCGTCCGCGGCGCGCGCGATAGGCGCCGTTGCCGCCTGTCGGAACGTCGTTGAAGACCGAGCTGTCGAGGTGCTCGTAGAGGAGCGGATTGATGAAGCCCGCCCGTGAGCCGAGGTGCTGGTTGAGCTGCGCGACGAGCGCGGCCCAGAGCGGGGCCACCGCGCTCGTGCCGCCGAAGGGATGATCGGTCACGCCGTCGCCGACCAGCCAACCCGTATGCGGATCGGCGTTCCCGGACGACATCCGGCACGCCGCGGCCGACGCCGCCACCCGCGTTGACCGACGCCGGCACGCGCGCGGCCGCCTGCCACGAGGGAAGGTCGTAGCACGAGCTCACGCCTCCGCCGGTCGAGTTCCCGTCGTGGTCGTTCCACACTCGCTCGGCGATCCCGCCGTCGACCTCCTCGAGTCGGGTGCCGCCGCAGGCGAGGACGTGCGGGCTCGAGGCGGGGTAATCGACATGGGCCACGCGGCCGGTCAGGCCGTCCGTCCAGCCGTTGTCGCCCGAAGCGGCGCAGACGGTGATCCCCAGAGCGGCGGCGGTGCGAAACGCCTGGTCGAGCGCGCGCCGTCCCTGCTCCGTCCACTCGGCCTCCGCCTGGCCCCAGCTGATCGACATCACCGACGGGCCGCGCGGATCGAAGAGCGCGGTCGTCACGGCGTCGACGAACCCGCGGTCGCTCGTCGGTGCGAAGTAGACGAGCTGCTCGGCGCCGGGGACGATCGCGCCGATCACCTCCAGGTCGAGGACGACCTCGCCGTCGGCGCTGTGCCTGATCCCCGGCCGGTTGCCGACGCCGTCGACCGAGACGGCGGTGAACTTCGGCATCGGCTTGCCGAGCTTCTCGAAGTAGCGGCGCAGCTGCGACCGCCGGAAGCCGCCGCCGAGCTCGATCACGGCGATCCGCTGGCCGCTGCCGTCGAGCTGACGCGGGAAGTCGTAGAGCTCGGCTATGCGGGCCGGCGTGAAGGAGGTCTTCCGGGCCTCTTCGGCGCGCGCGTGCGGGACGGCGCGACACGCCGGTGCCGCCTGCGGCCGGTCGTCGAGGCCGAGGACGGCTTCGACCGCAGGGGCGACCTTCGCCGGGACGTGGAGGTGGCCGCTTCGGCCGCGGTAGTCGCCGTGCGGCGAGCGGTAGTGGGAGAGCCGGGTCGAGAACGCCGACTCCATCCGCCGGGCAGGCCCCTCGAGCACGACGCTGCGGCGGCCCGCGCTCGCCTGCCGGACGCGCAATCCGTGCTCCGTCGCGAATTCGGCGATCGCGGCGAGGTCCTTCCGGCTGGCGCCGTAGCGGGCCGCGAACTCGCGCCGGGTGAGGTGGCGACGCTCCCGTAGCGGCTGATGCCCGAGCTCTTCCGGCTCAGGCAGCGGCGCGCGCGGACGCACGAGCACCGTCACCTCGATTGGTTCTTCGGCGGCGACCGCGCCGACCCGCCGCGCCCCCGGGAGCGGCTTGCGGGCGCTGCCGCCGACCTTCGTCCTAGGCGTCGTCGCCGCCGGAGGACTCCTCCTTGCCGTGCTCTTCGAGCCCGTGCTCCTCGAGCCCGTGCTCCTCGAGCCCGTGCTCTTCGAGCCCGTGCTCCTCGAGGCCGTGCTCTTCGAGGCCGTGCTCTTCGAGGCCGTGTTCCTCGAGGCCGTGTTCCTCGGGCTTTTGCTCCTCCGGCCCGTCGCCGCCGTGCGTCTCTTCAGTCATCGGTTCCTCCTGTCCGCAGCTTCTGGGCGAATCTACCCGGCTACGCGAACGGCTTCAAGCTGCGCAAGGCTCGCGAGAGCGCCTTTGGCCTCGGCGATCTTCCGCGCCTCGGCGAGCAGCCGCTCGACCTCGCTGCCGTCAGCCGCAGCCGCCGAAGCCTCGGCGGCCGCCGTGAGCGCGCGGATCGAGAGCTGAGGAAACTCGGCGTCCGCCAGGAGCCCCCGAGCCTCGGCCGCCAGCTGTAGAGCCTCATTCGCCGAGCCTTCGCGTGCTCGGATGCGAGCGAGCGCGCAACGCCACAACACCTGCGTGATCACGTCGTCGTGGGACGCCTCGGCGGCAACCTGCTGGGCGAGTGTCTCCGCTTCCTCCAGGCGTCCGAGCCGCACGACGACCTCAGCAAGGAACGCGCGGTGGGTCGTTGCCGAGGTTGCCGCGCCGATCTCGTCGAACGCTCCGGAGGAGGCGCGCAGCTCGCGTTCGGCGGCGGCGACGTCTCCGGCGAGCAGCTCGATCTGCGCGCCGACGAAGGACTGGGACGCGCGCCGGAAGCGGAGGCCGAACTCCTCGTACGTCGCCGCAGCATCGCGGAACAGGCGGCGCGCGCCGTCGATGTCGCCGCGCAGCGCGAGCAGCCCGGCGAGGCTCGTGTGAACCGCGCCTCGGAGCGGCGGGTCGAGCCCGAGCTCCGCGGGCAGGGTCTCGGCGCGGGCAACGGCCTCGTCGACCGGAGTCGGCCCGTAGTAGAGCGCCTGCGCGAGCAAGCCGGCGAGTGTCCCGACCATCTCGATTCCGGCCTGGGCGCGCCGAGCGTGCTCCAGCGCCCGCTCGATCGACTCTCCCCGCGCCTGCCAACGGCACGCGGCGAGGTCGCCGCTCGACCGCAGCCACCACGCGCGGGCGAGCGCCATCTCGTCGCCGAGCGGCTCGAGCTCCGCGATCGCCACCTTCGCAAGCTCGACGCTCTCGCTCGACCGGCGTGCCCTCGGCGAAGGCGTGGACGAACTGGAGCTCGACCCGAGCGTGCAGCTCTTCGGCTCGGAGACCGAGCGCGACCGCAGCCTCCACTGCCTCGGTGAGCGCCGACTCCGCGCCGGGAAGATCTCCGCTGTTCAGCCGGGCGACCCCGAGGCCGATCAGAGCGGCCGGGAGCTCCGGGTCCCCGGCGGGGAGGAGCGTGCGAGCCCGCTCGAGCAGCGAGACGGTCGCAGGAGCGTCGGTGCGGCTGAGCGTTTCCTCTGCGGCGACGTGCAGGAGGTGGCCGGCGCGCTTCCGTAGGTCGACCTCGCGCAAGCCGAGCTCGTCGCGCAGCTGCCACGCGTGCTCGAGGTGGAACCCGATGACGGCCGGTTCCGCACCCGACTCGTCGAGCAGTGTCGCGACCGTCTCGTGGAGATCCGCTCGGAGCGCCTTCGGCATCGACTCGTACACGGCCTCGCGGATGAGGGCGTGCTGGAAGCGGAAGCCGTCCCCAGGAATCGAGACGTCCGGCCCGATCAAGCCACGGCGGACGAGCTCGAACACGCGCGCCTGCGCGGGCTCACGCTCCGCGGGAGGGATCAGCTGCAGGACGGCCTCGAGCGAGAAGCTGCGGCCTATGACAGCGGCGCGCTCGAGCACGGCGCGTTCCTCGAGATCCAGCCGGTCGAGCCGGGAGTGGAGAACGCCCCGGATCGAGCCGCTCAGCTTGACGTTCTCGCCCTCCTCGCCGGCGAACGCGGCGAGCTGCTCGATGAAGAGCGGGTTGCCCTCGGCGAGCTCGGCGATGCGCTCGCGCACGGCCGGCGGCGCGTCGAGCGCGTCGAGGAGCCCTCGCGCGTCGGCTTCCGAGAGTGCGTCGAGCCGCACGGTCGAATCGGGGTGCGTCACCCACTGCGGCCGCCGCTCCGCGAGCTCCGGGCGGGCGAGGCAGAGGAGCAGCACCGGCGCCGCCGCGAGGCGGACGGCGAGATGCTCGATCAGGTCGAGCAGGGTCTCCTCCGCCCAGTGGACGTCGTCGAACACCGCGAGGAGCGGCCGCTGGGCGGCGAGCTCCTCGAACAGGCTCCTCGTCGCCGCGAACACCTCGTAGCTCGAGCTTTCGAGCACGGCCTCGTCCCGGCCGGCCGTCCGGAACGCCTCCCGGATCGGCGAGAACGTCGTTCCTTCGCCGTAGGGAGGGCAGCTGGCGATGACGATGCTCGCCTGGCCGTCGAGCCCGGTGACGAGCTCTCGCGCCAGCCGCGACTTGCCGATGCCGGAGTCGCCGACGATCGTCACGAGGCGACCGCCGCCCGAGGCGGCTGCGAGGTAGGCGGAGCGCAAGCGCTCGAGCTCCTGCTCCTGGCCGACGAGCGGCGTGTCGTGGCGACGCGGGATCGCCGTCGCGGCCGGATCGACGGACTCGAGCCGGAACGCGACCGCCTCGCCCGTCTTCCCCTTCAGCGCCAGGGGCTCGAGCTGGGTCGCCTGCACGGCGTGCCCGACGAGGCGGTGCGTGGAATCACCCAGCACGATCTCGCCCGGCGCGGCGGCTTGCTCGAGCCGCTTTCCGACTGCGACCGGCTCGCCGCTGACGAACCCGTGGCCGGCGGAGGGATCGCCGGTCATGACCTCGCCGGTGTTGATCCCGACCCTGACCTCGAGCCGGACTTCGGCCTCACGGTCGAGCTCCGCGACGCACTCCTGCACGGCGACGGCCGCGCGCACCGCGCGCAGCGCGTCGTCCTCGTGCACGACCGGCACGCCGAAGACCGCCATCACCTCGTCGCCGACGAACTTCTCGACCGTCCCGCCGTGGCCCTCGATCGCGGCCGCCGCCCGCTCGAAGAAGCGGAGCATCAGGTGCCGGAGCGCCTCGGGATCGAGCCGGTCTGCCAGCTCCGTATACGCGACGAGGTCGCAGAAGAGAACAGTGACCGTCTTGCGGCCCTCGACGCTGCGACCCGAGAGCGCGTCCATGTCCCGAAGGTACACCCCCGGCCCTACGATTTCGAGGTGCTCCCGGGGAACGACGTAGGCCACGCAGTCGAGGTCATCGACCTCGTCAAGCGCTACCCGAAGGCTCCGGTGAACGCCGTCGACGGCGTCTCCTTCGGCGTCGCCGCCGGCGAGGTCTTCGGTCTGCTCGGCCCCAACGGCGCGGGGAAGACGACCACGGTCGGCATGCTGACGACCCGCGTCCGGCCGACGGCCGGGACGGCGCTGGTCGGCGGCGTCGACGTCGTGCAGCGATCCGGTGAGGCCCGGCGGCAGGCTGGCCGTCGTGCCGCAGCGGAGCAACCTCGACCGCTCGATCTCGATCCGCGACAACCTCATCTTCCACGCCGCCTACCACGGCGTGCCGGCGCGCGAGCGCGAGCGCGCGCGCCGACGAGCTGCTCGACCAGTTCGGCCTGCTCGACCGGGCCGGGGACAAGCCGGACTTCTTCTCCGGCGGCCAGGCGCAGCGCGTGATGATCGCCCGCGCGCTCATGCACGCGCCGCAGGTGCTCTTCCTCGACGAGCCGACGACCGGGCTCGACCCGGCGGCGCGCCTGTTCGTCTGGGACCGCCTGCGCGAGCTGCGGGACGCGGAGCGTCACGCTCATCCTCACGACGCACGACATGGACGAGGCGGCGCTGCTCGCCGACCGGGTCGGGATCATGGATCACGGCCAGCTGCTCGCGCTCGACACGCCCGAGGCGCTGATCGCGCTCGCTCGCCGGGCGAAGGCACGCTCGAGCTCGCCGCCGACCGGCCGGCCGACGGGGCGGTCGTCGACGCGCTCGCGGCGCTCGCCGGAGTCGAGCGGGTCGAGCCGGTGCAGGTCCAGGCGGAGAACGGCGCCGAGACGCCCGCCGCCACCGACGCCCAGCCTCTGCGCGTGCGTCTCTACCTGACGGGCGATGCGGCGCTGCTCGTCGCGCCGGCGGCTGCCGTCCTCGCCGAGCACGGCCTCGCGCTGCAGGACGTGAAGCTCGGCACGCCGACGCTCGAGGACGTCTTCATCCACCTCACCGGGCGGACGCTGCGATGAGCGCGCGTCGCCGCGGCGGCTCCGCTCGAGCGGGCGACGCAGCGGCGCGCTTTCCGCGCCGTGCTGCGCCGCGACCTCTACGTCACCTGGCGGGAGCTGCCCGCGTTCCTCGCCCAGGTCATCCTGCAGCCGCTCTTCCTGCTGTTCGTGTTCGGCAAGGTGCTCGGGCAGCCTCGGCTACACGCGGCACGGCTACGCGGACCTGCTCTTCCCGGGGCTGCTCGCGCTGACCGCGGTGATCACCGGCGATGCAGACGCTCGCCTTCCCGCTCGTGGTCGAGTTCGGCTGGACGAAGGAGATCGAGGACCGGCTGCTGGCGCCGATGCCGACCGCGTTCGTCGCCGCCGAGAAGGTGCTCTTCGCGCTGCTCCGCTCGTTCGTCGCGACGCTGATCATGATCCCGATCGGCATCCTCGATCCTCGGCTCGATCCCCTGGCGCTGGAGCGGCTTCCCGCTCTTCGTCGCGGGTCTCGTCCTGGGAGCGCTCGTGGGCGCGGGCTTCGGGCTGCTGATGGGGACGCTCGTGCAGCCGCAGCGGATCAACCTGGTCTTCTCGCTCGTCTTCACGCCGCTGCTCTTCACCGGCTGCAGCCAGTACCCGTGGCCGTCGCTCGCGCGGCTGCGCTGGTTCCAGGTCGTCACCGCCGCGAACCCGATGACCTACGTGAGCGAGGCGCTGCGCGCCGCGCTCGTGCCGGACGGTGCCGCACATCCGACCCTGGATCTGCCTGCTCGTGCTCGTCGTCGCCGTCAGCGTCCTGATCACGATCGGCGTGCGCGGCTTCTACCGCCGCGCGATCGACTGAGCAAAGAAAAGGGCGGCTTGCGCCGCCCTCTCTGGGGTACCCGACCCTGGCCTAGCGGACGGTGAGCCTGAGGTAGTTGTCGTCGGACGCCTGCTTGACCATCGTGATCACGTAGTGCCCGCGGCTGACCACGAGCGACTTGCCGACCGGGATGTGCTTCACGCTGTGGCGGGACATGACCTTGAGTGCGGCCTCGTCGAAGTTGACGAGCTTGACGCGGCCGGTGAACGCGGCCTTCGTCGTGAGCTTGCCGGCGACCTTGAACCAGTGACAGCCGGGATCGTGCATGACGATCTATCAGCTTCTTCGGCGCGGCCTGATGCGTAGTCGTCGCAAGCGCCTGTCCGACGCCGAAAGCTCCTGCGCCGATCGTCAGCGCGGCGGCAAGTGATAGCGCCCAGATCTTCATCATTGCTCCTTCGGTAGTCCGTGGCATGGGCGCATCCTGTTGCCCCGAGCGGAAACCGGAATCCGGATACTCCGCTTTCGTGGTCCGTATTTCTCCGCAGATCAGCGCGTCGGCCGCTCGAAGACGACGAGCACGGCGAGCTGCTCGTAGCCGACGAACCGGTGCTCGGCGCCCGCCGGCACGAAGACGGCCTGACCCTCGCTCAGATCGATCCGCTCGTCCTCGACCTCGAGGGTGCCGCTCCCTTCGAGCACCACGTAGACCTCGTCGTCGGAGTGCGGCTGCTGGCGGTCCGGCTCGGGGGCGACGAGGACGTAGACGCCGAGCTCCAGGCCCGGGGACTCGTGCACGATCTCGTAGCCGCCGCCCGCGGCCCGGAGGCGCCGGACAGCGTCGCGTGGATCGAAGCCGCGCACGCTCAGAGTTACTCCGTCACCAGCTCTTCGTGCGGCGCGGCATGGCCCGATCTGCGACGCGCACCCGCGCGTCGACGGCGAGGCAGCCGTTCGGCAGCGCCAGCACGGGGTTGAGGTCGAGCTCGGCCACCTCGGGCAGGTCGTCGGCGAGGAGGGAGAGACGGAGGAGGAGGTCGACGAGCGCGGCCTCGTCGGCCGGCGGTGCGCCCCTGAACCCGGCGACCAGGCGACCCGCCTTCCCACCGTGGACGAGCTCGTCCGCATCGAGGTCGGTGAGCGGTGCGAGCCGGAACTGCGCCTCGCCGATCAGCTCGGCGAGGACGCCTCCCGGGCCGAACGCGACGAGCGGCCCGAAGACCGGATCCTGCACGACGCCGGCCAGCAGCTCTGCTCCGCCGTGAACGAAGGGCTGCACGAGGAGCGGCGCGCCGATCCGCTCGGCAGCGGCGAGCACCGCGGCCTCGTCGGCGAGGTCGAGGGCGATGCCGCCCTGCTCCGTCTTGTGCGCTCCGGGTGCGGCGGTCTTGAGCACGACGGGGAAACCGAGCTCGCGCGCCGCTTCCGCTGCCGCCTCCGCCGTCGGGCACGACCCGCTCCGGCACGATCGGCACGCCGTAGGCCTCGAGCAGGCGGCGCGTCTGCGCCGCGTCGAGCCAGCCGCCGCCGGCCGCGATCGCTTCCCGTACCAGCGCGTGGGCCTCGTCCCTGTTCAGCTCGAGCTCAGGCACGGCGCCCGCGGGCCGGCGCAGCCATTCGCCCCGCTCCGCCGCGCGGCCGAGCGCGCGAGCTGCTGCTTCCGGATACTCGAACGCCGGGACGCTCGCTGCGCTGCGCAGGGTTGCCGGGGCGCCCTTCGCGCTGACGAAGACGCAGAGGACGGGCTTGTCGGTGACGGTTGCAGCCGCCCGGCTGATCGCCGCTCCGACCTCCTGCTCGTTCGAGCCGACGGTCGGGACGAAGAGGACGATCGCGGCGTCGAACGCGGGATCCCCGAGGATGGGCGGAAGCGCGGCGGCGAAGCTCTCGGCCGTTGCGCCGCCGAGCAGGTCGATCGGGTTCGCGGCGCTTCCCTCGGCCGGCATGACCTCGGCGAGCGCCGCCAGGGTCGCGTCGCTCGGCGGCGGCAGCTCGAGGCCGGCTGCCTCACAGGCGTCCGCCGCGAGGATGCCGAGGCCGCCGGCATTCGTCACGAGCGCGACCCTCCGTCCGCGCGGCACCGGCTGCGCAGAGAGCAGCGTCGCGACGTCGATCAGCTCGTCGAGCGTCCGCGCGCGGATCACGCCCGCCTGGCGGAAGAGCGCGTCGACGGCCACGTCCGAGCCGGCGAGGGCCGCGGTGTGCGAGCCTGCGGCGCGGCTGCCGGCGCCGGTGCTCCCGCCCTTCAGCGCGAGAATCGGCTTGCGGCGCGCGACCTGCCGCGCGATCCGCGAGAACGCACGCGGGTTGCCGAAGGACTCGAGGTAGAGGATGACCATCTCGGTCGCGTCGTCGTCCTCCCACCACTCGAGCAGGTCGTTCGACGAGACGTCCGCCTTGTTGCCGATCGACACGAACGAGGTGACGCCGAGACCGGTCGCCTCCGCCCGTTCGAGCAGCGCGAGCCCGAGCGCGCCGCTCTGCGAGGAGAAGCCGATCTTTCCGGGCGGGAAGCTGCGCGGCGCGAAGGTCGCGTTGAGGTGGACCGGGGAGGAGGCGATGCCGAGGCAGTTCGGGCCGAGCAGGCGCGCGCCGTGCTCGCGGGCGAGGGCCAGGAGCTTCTCCTGCCGCTCGACCCCCTCGCTGCCCGTCTCGGCGAACCCCGCGGAGATGACGACGAGCGCGCGTACGCCGGCGGCGAGCGCGTCCTCGGCGGCCGGCGAGCACCTGCTCGCCGGGGACACAGATGACGGCGAGGTCGATCGCCTCCGCGATCTCGGCGATTCCGCTGTAGCCGTGGACGCCGGCGACGGGGTCGCCGTTGCGGTTGACGGGATAGACGGAGCCGGCGAAGTCGCCGGAGAGGATGTTGCGGAAGAGCTCGCCGCCGATCGAGCCGCGCCGCTTCGACGCACCGACGACGGCGACGGAGCTCGGCTGGAAGAAGGGCTCGAGCGACGCCGCGCACAGCGACGTGGTCGCGGGTCGCCACCTGCTCCCGGTAGCTGCCTGTCGGCGCGATCGGGAAGCGGATCTCGACCTCGCCGCCTTCGCCGGCGCGCGTGACCGCGAAGCCGGCGTCGCGGAAGACGTCGATCATCGCGTTGT
Source organism: uncultured Actinomycetes bacterium (assembly GCA_963790845.1). Lineage (GTDB taxonomy): Bacteria > Actinomycetota > Thermoleophilia > Gaiellales > Gaiellaceae > Palsa-739. The sequence continues at coordinate 37,393 of CAWBQC010000019.1, forward strand.
TCTCGTGCAGCACCTCGGCCACGAACTCCTCGATCCCGGCGTCCGCCGCCTGGGCTGCGAGCTGCTCGAGCAGCCGGGTGCCGATCCCGCGGCCCTGGTAGTCGTCGCCGACCGTGAAGGCGATCTCGGCGGCGCGCGGGTCGCGCAGCCGGACCCAGTTCGCGAGGGCGACGATGCGCCCGTCGAGGGAGCCGAGCAGCGCGCCCTGTTCGTGCCAGTCGGGGTCGAGAACCGGTTCGACGAGCTTCGGGCCGAGTGCCGGGAAGCCGTGGAAGCGGAGGTAGCGGCTGTGCTCCGAGAGGGTGGAGAAGAACTCGAGGAGCGCGTCGGCATCCTCCGCGGCGGGTGGTCTCAGCCGGAGCGTCGACCCGTCGCGGAGGATGACGTCGGTCGCGGTGACAGCGTTCGCCGCGGTTGCGCTCATGCGGCGACAGCGTGCTCGCGGGCCTGCTGCGGGCTGCGGACGACCAGCACCGGACAGGGCGCCGAATGGACGAGCCCGGTCGAGACGCTGCCGGAGAAGAGCCGCCGCGCGGCGCCCCAGCCGTGCGAGCCGACGACGATCAGCTGCGCGCCCGAATCGGCTGCGTGTCGGCAGATCTCTTCGACGACGAGGCCATCTGCAATCACCGTCGAGCACGATACGCCCTCGGCCTCGGCCGCTTCTGTGATCGACCCGACGAGCTCCGCCACGCGCTTGTGCTCGGCTTCCGTGAGCTCGGCGACGACGTTCGAGTAGCCGTAGGCGGCGTAGCCGACCGCCGGTAGCGCAGGATGCGCCACCGAGACGACGAGGAGGGGAGCCTCGAGCAGCCGGGCGAGCTCGATTGCCCTCTCCTGCGCCTCTGCCGCGGAGGGTGAGCCGTCGGTCGCGAACAGGATTGGTCTGGTAGTGGTCATCGCGCTTCCTCCTTTGTCCCGTGGTTCATGGACACAGTGTCGACCGTGGCGCCGGCGGCAACATCGGGGCACGGCCTTGCCGATGCTGCGGAAAACCACGCACCGCCTCTCGTGGCGGTTTCCGATGCGATCCGGGGCCGCCGGGTCGACGATCGTCCTGTCACGGAAAGGACGGAGACCATGTTCGAGACGATCGTCTGGGCGACCGACGGGTCCGAGCTCGCCGACAAGGCGCTCGAGCACGTCCGGGGGCTCGCGGAGACCCACAGCTCCCGCATCGTCGCCGTGCACGTGAACGAGCTGCTCTCCGGGCCGTTCGGCGGAGCGCCGCTCCTGGCCGACGAGACCGAGATCGAGGAGAAGCTCGCGGGGCAGGTCGAGGAGCTCTGCGCGGCTGGGTTCGACGCAAGGCTCGAGATCCGCACCGGCGGCGGGGACGTTGCGAGGCTCCTGGCGGATGTCGCGGATGACGTCGACGCGGATCTGATCGTGGTCGGCACGCACGGCCGCGGCACGTTCGTCGCCACTCTCATGGGCAGCGTGGCGCGCGGCCTTTGCCACACGTCGCATCGTCCTGTCCTCGTCGTGCCGCCGGCGCCGCAAGCCGAGCGGGCGGTCGACGAGGCCGAAAAGCTGACGACTGCGTAACCGTTGGAATAGGCTGACCCCATGGACGCGCTGTCCGTCAGCGAGGGACGGTTGCGTGCGCTGCTTTCGGCGAGCCTGGCGGTTAGTTCCGAGCTTTCGCTCGAAGCGTTGCTGCACCGAACCGTCGAAGCGGCCGCCGAGCTGACCGGCGCCCGCTATGCGGCGCTCGGCGTGATCGATGCGAGCGGCTCCGAGCTGGAGCAATTCCTCACACACGGGATCGACTCCGACACGCGCGCGGAGATCGGCTCGCTGCCGCGCGGCCGTGGCATCCTCGGCGTGCTCATCCGCGAGGCCCACCCGCTGCGGCTCCACAACCTCACGCACGATCCGCGCTCCGTCGGCTATCCACCCGGCCACCCGCCGATGCGGAGCTTCCTCGGCGTCCCGATCATGCTGCGGGGCGTCGCCTACGGGAACCTGTATCTCACCGAGAAGCAGGGCGGCGAGGACTTCACCGACGAAGACGAGGAGACACTCACGCTGCTCGCCGGCCAAGCGGCGGTTGCGATCGAAAACGCCCGGCTCTACGAGGCCTCGACCCGCTGGTCGCGGCAGCTCCAGTCGCTCGAAGAGGTGGGAAACGCACTCGCCACCGAGACCGATCTGGAGCGGTTGCTCGACCTCGTCGTCCGGCATCTGCGCGACCTGCTCGGAGCCCGGGTCGTCGCGCTCGCCCTGCCGACCGGCCCTGACGAGATGCGGTTCGCCGCCGCGGCGGGGGAGGCGGCCGAGGATCTGCTGGGGGAGGCCATGTCCCGCTCGGGCTCGAAGAGCGGTCGAGTGTTCGCGCGCCGGCGCAGCGAGCGTGTCGACTCCGTGCTCGACGACCCCGAAGTACACCACGAGACGACGAGGCGGCTTGCGGCTCGCACCGGGATGTGGGTGCCGCTCATAGCCCACGACCGCGTGATCGGCGTGCTCGGGATCCATGACAAGGAAGGACCTGACGCTCGGTTCTCGGACGACGACCTGCGGCTGGCGGAGACGTTCGCGGCGCGCGCCGCCGTCGCCGTCGAGCTCTCGCACCGGGTCGCACAGGACGCTCTGCGCCGTGTCGTGCAGGCGCAGGAGCTGGAGCGCCGCCGGCTCGCACGCGAGCTCCACGACGAGACCGGGCAGGCGCTGACCTCGATCTTGCTGGGGCTCAAGCCGCTCGAGGACGCCCTGGCGGATCACCCCGCTCGCGCCGGCCTGGCCGAGCTGCGGGAGCACGTCGTGAGCGCTCTCCAGGATGTGCGCCGGCTCGCCGTCGAGCTTCGCCCCGCGGTGCTGGACGACTTCGGCCTCGTGGCCGCGCTCGAGCGACTGACGGAGTCGTTCGCCGAGCAAACGGGCAGCCGCGTCGACTTCCATTCCGCGTTGGGGGAGGCACGACTGCCGAGCGACGTCGAGACGGCCCTCTACCGTGTCGTACAGGAGGCGCTGACGAACATCGTCAAACACGCAAACGCGCGCAGCGTCAGCATCTCGGTCGCGCGGAGAGATGCGAGCGTGGCAGCCACGATCGAGGACGACGGAGCGGGTTTCGACCCACGGTCCGTGCGCGAGGACGGGATCGGCCTCATCGGGATGCGCGAGCGGCTTGCCCTCATCGACGGCCGGCTCCACGTCGAGTCGCGCCCGGGTGTCGGAACGACGATCGTCGCCGAGGTGCCCACCACGTGAGCATCCGGGTGCTCATCGTCGACGACCACGCCGTGGTTCGGAGCGGGCTGCGGCTCCTCCTCGAAGCGGAGAAGGGCATCGAGCCGGTCGGCGAGGCGGGCAGCGCCCGTGACGCCGTGTTCCAGGCGCGTGCGATGAAGCCCGACGTGATCCTGCTCGACCTCGTCATGCCCGACCGGACCGGTCTCGACGTGCTCCCGCCAGCTCAAGCACGAGAACCCCGACACGCAGGTGCTCGTCCTGTCGATGCAGGACGAGCCGCGGTATGTGCGCGAGGCCTTCGCGGCGGGGGCGAGCGGGTACGTCCTCAAGGAGGCCGCCGACACGGAGGTCGTCGCGGCGGTGCGTGAGGTCGCCGCAGGAGGCCGCTACGTCAATCCCGAGCTCGGCGCGAGGCTGGTGGCCGCAGACGCCGAGGCTGAGAAGCTCAAGGAGGAGGACCCGCTCTCCGACCGCGAACGGGAGGTGCTGCGGCTCCTCGCTCTCGGCCACACGAATCAGGAGATCGCGAAGGAGCTCTACATCTCCGTGCGCACGGCCGAGACGCACCGCGCGCACATCATGCAGAAGCTCCGGTTGCAGACCCGTGCCGACCTCGTCGCCTACGCGCTCGAGCGTGGGTTCCTCGAGCCCCAGTGACCCTGCGCCGCTCCGCGGCTACTCGGACGAGTCGTTCAGCAGCTGGTGGAAGACGCCGCGCAGCGTGCGCTCCTCCTCGACGGAGGTGGCGGCTTCGAGTCGGTCGCGCATCTCGAGCAGCCACGTCGCGAGCGGGGCGTCGGCCACCAGGCCGAGCTCCTCGACCGCACACCGTCCGCCGAGCGCCGCGCCGCCGGGCTCCCAGAAAGGACAGCGTCCCTCCGGACAGGCTTCGGCCTTGCCGACTACCGCTTTGAGCGAGCAGCGCCGTGTCGTTTGCTCCATGGCCATGGAGTCATGATCTCCCTCGACCTTCGGGAAGCCGTCGTGGAGGCCGCCGATTCTCGCTGCGGCCTTTCCCCTACCCGCAGGAACGACCGAGGGCCGCTTCGCAGCGGCCCTCAGCGTCTCGCGGCGGAGTCGGGCGCTTATGCCACGGGCACCGCGGGAGCCTTGACAGGCCGCCGGAGGAAGGAGATGGCGGTCTGCGGATTCCGGAGCGCCCCGCCGATCGCGAGGATCGCGAACCCGAAACCACTGAGGAGGAGGGCGATCCCGACCACGAGTCCGAACAGTGCGAGCTGGCTTGCCATGTAGCTCGTGTTCAGAGCGGTCGTGAGCGCGGTCTCCGTGACCCAGATTTGCCGCGCCGAGTTGGAGATCGGCGCCTTGGTCGTCGGATCGATTGCGGCGAACTCCGCGTTGCTGGTGCCGCCGCCCGGCTCGAGCTGAGACTTGGGCGTCCCCGGCTTGGCCGTCCAGATTCCCATCTGGGCGTACGTGAAGCCGTGCGTCGACTCGAGCGTGTGGATCCGCATGTACTGGGCCATCAGGCGGGCCCGCTCGCCGGTGTTGATCGTCTTACCGACGATGCCTTTCGTCGGCCACTCCTTGACCGAGGCGGCGATGCCTGCCTTCTTCGCCTCGGCCCTGATCGCCGACGGCGTCATGTCGGCGCCGCCGACGATGTACTCGTTTGCGAGGCTCTTGTTGACGGTGTTCCGGCCGTTCACGCCCATCATGATGGCGACTGCCCCGAACGCGATGAGGACGACCGCGGCGACTAGGCCTCCGATCTCGAAAAACTTGCGCATGTCCCGACTCCTTTCGAACTTTTTGGTGCCCTATTGCCGGGTAGTGTCGGTCGGAACGGAGCCGGCGCCATCCGGGGGAAGCCGGAACGTTGACGGCGGCCTTACCTCGTCTTTCTTGCGGTAAAACCCGTAGCTACTGGTAGCGCAGCGCCTCGGCGGGATAGATGCGCGAGGCGCGGCGGGCGGGCGCGAGCGTGGTCGCCATCGCGACGGCATAGACGAGGAGGAAGATCACGCCGAGCGTCAGCCAGGGGACGTCGAAGCCGAGGTTCTCCAGCTCGGCTGGCGGCGAGTATCGTCGATCGACGTTGAAGGCGACGGCGAGGCCCAGCACGGTGCCGACGACGATCGCGGTCAGCGCGATGAACGACGACTCGAGCAGGAAGCGCGAGCTGCACCATCCGCTGCCGGAAGCCGATCGCGCGCAGCACGCCGATCTGCTGGCGCCGCTCGACGACCGAGCGGGCGCTGATGACGCCGAGCGCGGCGACGCCGACGATCAGGCCGAGTCCCATGAAGCCCATCGATCAGGCGGTCGAAGGTGAGGCTCGCGGCGACCGCGTCGTGCGAGCAGCTTGGAGAGCGAGTCCGCCTGCATGCCGTTGGCGAGGAACGCGGACTCGAGCGTCGCTCGGCGGTCGCGACTCGGGTCGACGCCGGGCCGCAGCGCGAACAGGTAGGTCGGTCGGCGGCGACGCGGTCGCCGAACGCCGGCGCGAGCGTGCGCTGCGAGGTCGAGAGCCCGACCATCGCGCTGGGGCGCGTGTCGGAGAGGACGCCGATCACGGTCAGCGTGCGCGCCGGCCGGTCTGCGGGTCGCGCACGTCGACGCGGACCGGGGTGAAGGTCTCGTCCTCGAGGTAGAAGCCGCTGCAGCTGGAACTCCGCGGCCGCGCCGAAGTTGAAGTTCGCGCCTGCGCGGCACGACGAGCGGGTCGACGACGGCGAGGCCTGGATGCGTCCGAAGGGCGCGCCAGACCGCCGGCGCCGAGCCGTAGCCGCGCGCACGGGCCGCGAGGCCGTAGGTCGTGTTGCGCGAGGAACGCGCCGTCGACGCCGTGGACGAGGTACGTCCTCCGCGCTTCGCCGCGTCGCCGACCTGGTGGGCCTTGACCGGCAGGAAGGACTGGCTCGACGACGACGCGGAAGTCGGCTGGGCTCGAGGCCCTGGCGCATGCCGCAGCGCCTGGTGGCATGTCGGCGATCGGGCTCGCGGGGAGACGTCGCGCGCGCACGTCGAAGCCGCCGCCGAACGCTCTTGACGTCGTTGAAGGCGTTGACGAACGAGCCGGTCGATGGTCGCGCCGACGACGAGCGTGAAGACGACGAGCGTGAACATCGCGAGCGTGACGCCGGTGCGGAACCGGCTGCGCAGCGGATAGGCGATCGACATGCGCAGCACCGGCGCGAGCGGCTCGGATCCGGCCGAGCGTCGCGTCGAGCCCGCCGAGCAGGACGTCGGCGTTGTACATGATCGCCCAGGTGGCGCCGACCACGATCATCAGCCCGCCGAGGACGAAGATCGAGAAGTCCATCTTCAGGTCGTCCGAAGCAGCCAGCGGCTGATCGGCAGCACGAACCAGAGCACGAGCGCGAGGCCCGCCGCGGTGCGGACGGCGCGCTCGGGGAGGCCGAGCCGCGCGACAGGATCGGCACGAGGCCGAGGATCAGCGAGCGAGACGCCGAGCGCCGAGCGTGACGCGTCCTTCGGCGCTGCACGCCCGACGCCAGACGAGCAGCAGCGCCGAGCACGATGCCGACGGCCGGCCGAGCAGCCAGCGCCTGCGCCGCCGCGACTCGGTCGGCGGCTCGGGCAGGTTGCGGATCGCGGTGACGATGTTCATCCGGCTGACGCGCCACGCCGAGAACGCGACGACCACGAGCGTCAGCAGGACGCCGATCGCGTAGGCGACGCGAGGCTCGCGGGCGTGACGGCGTAGCGCGATGTGGATGCCGCTCGTCGATGTCGAACGCGCCCGCCATGAGCGAGCACCATCACGTACGCGACGCCGAGCCCGAGCAGGGCGCCGACCGCGGCGGCGAGCAGGTCGTAGGCGACGCCCTCGAAGAGGAACATCTGGACCAGGTGGCGGCGCCGGGTGCCGACCGCGCGCGCGATGCCCAGCTCGCCGCGCCGCTCGGCGGCGAGCATGACGAAGATCAGGAAGATCAGCAGGATGCCGGCCGCGATCGAGAACGAGCCGAACGTCGTGAACAGCGACATGAACGTCGCGCCCTGCGTGTCGGCGAGCTCGAGCGCGTCCTGCTTCGTGTTGTCCGCCTCGAGCCCGAGCGGCGCGAGCGTCGGGCGTCAAGCGCTGCGATGACCGCGTCGGTGCGCTGCCCGACGCCCGCCGCGGTTCGCGACGAGGACGGCCTTGATCACCCGGGCTTGCCGAGCAGCTGCTGCGCCGCTGCGAGCGGCATCAGCAGGCCCGCGCCGTCGGTGCCGCGCCGCCCGTCGTAGCGGACGACGCCTCGCACCCGCACGTGATCGGCGACGTTCGCCCGGCGAGGATCCGCACGCGTGTCGCCCGCCTTCGCGTCGAGCTTGTCGGCCGCCTTCGGCGTTGAGGTACGACCTCGCCCGGCCGCAGCGTCGGCGAGCGAGACCGTCGCCGTCGCGCGGATATCGCCCGAAGCCGGGCAGCGCGCCGGGTCGCTCGCGAACAGCGTCACCCGCGGCTCGTTCTGGCGGCTCGTGAGTCCTGCACCGCGACGGGCTCGATGATCGCCGGGCGCGACGCCGTCGACGAGCCCGAGCCGCGCCGCCGCGCGCGCGATCCGGTCGCGCGTAGCGCCTGCGGGAAGTAGCGCGCGCCCGTCGCCGCCGGTGCCGCGCCGCGAGCGCCGCCTCGACGCCCTTCGCGCGCGACGACCTCGTCGGTCTGCGCCGAGCGCCGAGCACGCGCCGAGGAGCGGATCGTCTGGCTCATCGTGTCGCCGGTCGCCAGCGCCGCGGCGATGATCGCCGTGCCGAGCATCAGCCCGACGACGATCAGCGCGCTGCGCCCGCGCCGCCGGCGCACGTTGCGGACGCCCGAGCCGCAGGAAGACGCGGTTGCGCAGCGCGAGCACCGCGACGACGCCGAGCGCGACCACGAGCAGCGCCGACGAGCACGACCGCGAGCGTCGCCGACCGGGATGCCGAAGAGCTTGCTCATGTCGCGCTCCTAGCTCGATCGCGACCGCCGGGCGCGTCGGCGAGGACGACGTCGTACGTCTCACGGCCGGGCGGCGAGCGGAAGAGGGTCACGAACTTCTCGACCTGCTCGGCGTAGAAGCCGCTCGCCGACGCCGGCCTCGGCCGCCTCCTCGTCTCCCAGAACGTCAGCACGAGCGCCTTGCCCTCGCGGGTCGCAGCACGTAGCAGCCCTCGTAGCCCGTCCTGCTCGCGCAGCGCCGGGAGCACCGACTCGCTCGAACACGCTCGACCGCGTCGCTCGACGCTCATGCGCACGGTGTCGATCTCGGCCAGCGTCACGCGCGCGACCATCGTCGCCTCACCTCCAGAAGTTCCTCGTCGACGATCTGGCCGTCGACCATGCGCACGATCCGGTCGGTCGCGCGGCCGACCGCGATGTCGTGGGTGACGATCAGGAACGTCAGGCCGCGCTCGCGGTTGAGCCGGCGCATCAGCGCGACGATCTCCTCGGCGTTCTCGCTGTCGAGGTCGCCGGTCGGCTCGTCGGCCCAGACGATCGCCGGGTCGTTGACGAGCGCGCGGGCGATCGTGACGCGCTGGCGCTGCCCGCCCGAGAGCTCGTCGGCACGTGCGCCGCGCGGTCGCGCGAGCCCGACCAGCTCCAGCGCCTCGAGCGCCCTGCGCCGCGCCTCCTTCGCCGGGCACGCGCGCGACGAGCAGCGGCAGCTCGACGTTCTCGACCGCGCGTCAGCACCGGCATCAGGTTGTAGAACTGGAAGACGAAGCCCATCCGCCGCGCGCGGTAGTCGGTGCGCTCGTCGTCGGACATCGCCGCCGAGCGCGACGCCCTCGATCAGGACCTCGCCGCGCGTCGATCGCGTCGAGGCCGGACAGGCAGTTGAGCAGCGTCGTCTTGCCGCAGCCGCTCGGGCCCATGATCGCGACCATCTCGCCGCGGCGCGACCGCGAAGCTGACGCCGCGCAGCGCGTGCACCTGCACCTTGCCGGTGTCGTAGACGCTTGTCGACCGCGCGCGCCTCGACGATCGACTCCACGCGGTGTCGCCGGCGCGACCACTCCGGGATGCTCGGCGACCAGCGGCTCGTGCTCGAAGCGCCGCGGCCGTACGCGAACGGCCATCCTTGCCTCCCATGTCGGTCAGAGTCCAGGCTGCCGGGCCGGGAACGCTCGGACATCCGCGAAACCCGTGAACCGGGATGCCGCGAACTACGGAGCCGCCACCAGTCCCGGCGGCTCGACGCGCGTTCCGCTCCGGCCTGCCGCGACCTCGGTGAGCTCCGCCAGCGAGCCGATCACGGCCTCGCCGCCGGTCCGCTCCACGAAGCGGCAGGCGGCCTCGACCTTCGGCGCCATCGAGCCGGCGGCGAACTCGAGCTCTCGCAGCTCGACGCGGCGTCGTGCGATCGATCGGAGCCGGCGTCGCCGTCCCCCAGCCCCGCTCGACGTACGGCACGTCGGTGAGATCACGAGCCGGTCGGCGCCGAGCTGCTCGGCGAGCAGCGCCGCGGTCAGGTCCTTGTCGATCACCGCCTCGACGCCGCGCAACCGGTTCCCTTCGCGCACGACCGGAATGCCGCCGCCGCCGGCGCAGACCACGATCGAGCCTCCGTCGAGCAGCGTCTCGATCGAGTCGAGCTCGACGATCTCGCGCGGTTGCGGCGACGGGACGACGCGGCGGTAGTGCTCTCCGTCGCGCGCGATGTCCCAGCCGTGCTCCGCGGCGACGTCGTCCGCCTCGGCTTTCGTGTAGACGGGCCCGATCGGCTTCGTCGGCTTGCCGAACGCCGGATCGTCGGGATCCACGACGACCTCCGTCAGCAGCGCGACGACGCTCGAATCCGTCTCGCCGCGCAGTGCCTGCACGATCAGGTAGCCGATCATCCCCTGGCTCTCGGCCCCCAGGACGTCGAGCGGATACGGCTCGACGTCCTGGTAGGCGTCCGCCTGGAGCGCGAGCAGCCCGACCTGCGGTCCGTTGCCGTGGGTGAGCACGAGCTCGTTCTCCACGGCCAGCGTCGGCGATGGCCCGGGCGGCCTCGCGCAGGTTCGCGCGCTGGATCTCCGCCTCCGAGCGGTCGCCCGCGGCGGAGCAGCGCGTTCCCTCCGAGGGCGACGACGAGCCTGCTCACGCCTCGAACCCCTGCGTCAGCGCGAGCAGGAGGGCCTGCTCGGTCGGCAGGCGGTTGGCCGCCTGCTGCCAGACGGCGGACTGCGGCCCGTCGATGACCTCCGCCGTCGACCTCCTCGCCGCGGTGCGCGGGCAGGCAGTGCAGGAAGACCGCGTCGGGCTTGGCGAGCGCCATCAGCTCGGCGGTCACGCGGATACGGCGCCAGCGTCGGCCAGGCGCGCGCTCCTGCTCGTCCTCCTCGCCCATCGAGACCCAGACGTCGGTGTAGACGGCGTCGGCGCCGGCGACGCGCCTCGCGGGGTCGTTCGAGGACGCTGACGTCGGCTGCCGTTCTCGGCGGCGCAGCTCCCGCGCGGACGCGAGGACTCGGGCATCGGCCAGTAGCTCGGCGGGCACGCGAGCGCGACGTCGCATGCCGGTCAGCGCGCCGCCTCGATCAGCGAGTGGGCGACGTTGTTCGCCGTCGCCGACGTAGGCGAGCGCAGCCCGTCCAGCCCGCCGAAGCGCTCGCGCGAGCGTCAGGACAGTCGGCCAGCGCCTGGCACGGATGGTGCTGGTCGGTGAGCGCGTTGATCGACCGGCACCGACGAGGCGGCGCGACCTCGTCGACTCGTCCTGCGCGAACGTGCGCACGACGATCGCTGCCGCGTAGCCCGAGAGCACGCGGGCGGTGTCGGCGATCGGCTCGCCGCGGCCGAGCTGCAGCTCGTCGGGGCGGAGCGAACGATGGGCATGCGCGCCGAGCCGGTAGGCGGCCGCCGCGAACGAGACGCGGGTGCGCGTCGACGGCTTTTCGAAGAAGCACGCAACCGTCTGCCCGCGAAGGACGTCGCCCCATGCGTCGGGCTCCGCCTTCATGCGGGCGGCGAGCTCGAGCAGCTCCTCGAGCTCGCCGCGCCGGAGATCCGTCATCCGCCTGAAGTGACGGATCCCGGTGGCTACGGCCGTCACGAGATCACCACCTCCGGCCTCGCCCGCATCACGATCGGCGCGATGACGTCCGCGATCGTGGGATGCCCGAGCTCCTCGAGCTCGTAGCGCACGTGGCGGATCGGATGCCGCGAGTCGATCAGGCGTCCGAGGTCGATCGGCGTGCCGGTGATGACGACGTCGCACTCGACCGCGTTGATCGTCTGCTCGAGCTCGCGGAGCTGCTCGTCGGAGTAGCCCATGGCCGGCAGCGCGTTCGCCAGCTGCGGCCACTTCTCGAAGACGTCGTGCAGTGAGCCTTCGGCGTACGGCCGCGGATCGGCGATCCGGGCGGCTCCCGCCCTGCGCGCGGCGACGAGGCCGGCGCCGAACGGCATCTCGCCGTGCGTGAGCGTCGGCCCGTCGTCGACCACGAGCACGGTCTTGCCCCGCAGGTCCGGCCCGTCGTCGAGCACCGGCGGCGACTCGGCGAAGACGAGCTGCGCGAGCGGGTTGACGCTCTGCACGTTCTCGACGACCGCTTCGACGTCGTGCGCGGCGGCCGAGTCGACCTTGTTGATCACGACGACGTCGGCCATCCGGATGTTCGCCTCGCCCGGGTGGTACATGAGCTCGTGCCCCGCGCGCAGCGGGTCGGCGACGACGATCAGGAGATCCGGCTTGTAGAAGGGGAGGTCGTTGTTGCCGCCGTCCCAGACGATCACGTCGGCTTCCTCCTCGGCCTGGCGGAGGATCGCCTCGTAGTCGACGCCGGCGTACATGACCATGCCCATCCGCACCGGCTCCTCGTACTCCTCGCGCTCCTCGACCGTGGGATGCGAGGCGTCGATGTCCTCGAGCGTCGCGAAGCGCTGCACGCGCATCGCCTCGAGGTCGCCGTACGGCATCGGATGGCGCACGAGCGCCACCCTCGAGGCCGGCGTCGAGCAGTGTCTGGCCGACCTTCCGGCTCGTCTGGCTCTTGCCGCACCCGGTGCGGACTGCGCAGACGGCGATGATCGGCTTCGACGAGCCCAGCATCGTCGCGTCGGGGCCGAGCAGCCGGAAGTCCGCGCCCGCGGCGAGCACGAGCGACGCCTTGTGCATCACGGTCTCGTGCTTGAGGTCGGAGTAGGCGAGGACGACCTCGTCGACGCCGTGGCTGCGAACGAGCTCGGTGAGCTCCTCCTCGGGGCGAATCGGGATGCCCGTCCGGATAGAGCGGGCCCGCGAGCGACGGCGGATAGATGCGGCCGGCGATGCCGGGGATCTGCGTCGCGGTGAAGGCGACGACCTCGCGTCTCGGGATCCTCGCGGAAGGCGACGTTGAAGTTGTGGAAGTCGCGCCCGCCGGCTCCCATGATGATGACCTTGCGCACGGTCAGCTCCTTTCCAGGCCGGCGAGGGCCGGCGGCTTCGAGTTCGGAAGGCGGACGCGAACCCGCGCGTGGCGGAGATCGGCTGCGGGAGTCGCGACAGCCATGAGTCGCTCCTTTCTAGGTGTGTCTGGAGCATCGCGCGCCGCCTGCGCGGCGGCCTCCGCGGAAACGCGGAGGCACGCGGCGCGAACTACCGATCCGGGTCAGCCGGTGTTGTTGCGGTAGAGGCGCAGCGACGCCGCGAAGAACACCAGCAGGATCCCTGCCGCCCAGGCGAGCGACTGCCACACCCAGTGTCCGGCGGGGCCGCCTTCGAGGAGCGCGCGGGTCGCGGAGACCGTCACGCTGAGCGGCTGGTTGCGCGCGAATCCCTGCAGCCAGCCCGGCATCGTGGCCACGGGCACGACGGCGTTGCTCGCGAACATCAGGACGAAGAACGGAAGGATCCCGGCGATCTGCGCCGTCTCCGGATCCTTGGTCGCGAGCCCGATCGCGACGTACATCCACGAGAACGCGTAGCCGAAGGCGATGACGATCGCGAGGCCGGCCAGGATCGAGCCGGCGCCGGCATGGAAGTGGAAGCCGACCGCGAGGCCGAGCCCGACCATGACGCCGAGCGAGAAGACACTGCGGCTGAGGTCGGCGAGAGTGCGCCCCGCGAGGACGGCCGACCGGGCCATCGGCAGGCTCCGGAAGCGATCGACGATGCCGCTCTTCAAATCCTCGGCGAGCCCGATCGACGTGGTCATGCCGCCGATCAGCACCGCCTCCACGAACACGGCGGGGACGACGTAGTCGACGTAGCTTCCGCCGGGGATCGAGATCGCACCGCCGAGCACGTAGCGGAACAGGATCAACAGCAGACGCCGGCTGGACTGCCGTGACGATCAGCATCAGCGGCGTGCGCGCGATCCGGAGGAGGTTGCGCTTCGCGACCCCGAGCGTGTCGCGCAGCAGCAGCCGTGTCGACGGCCGGCGCGGCGTGAGGCGCGAGCTCGGTCACGCGTCCTCGCCGGCGTCGCGGATGTGCCCGCCGGTCAGCGAGAGGAAGACGTCGTCGAGCGACGGCCGGCGGATCCCGAGGTCGTCGAGCCGGATCTGCTCCTCCTGGAAGCGGAGGCCGGCCCGCAACAGGAATGCCGTGCCGCCGTCGGTGGGCACGCTCACGCGCCGCTGCTCGGCGTCCACGTGCGGCGCGCTGCCGGCGAGCTCTCCGAGCAGCGTGGCCGCGCGCTCGAGGTCCGCGGGATCGGCGACGCGAGCCTCGAGCCGGTCGCCTCCGAGGAGATCTTTCAGCTGCTCGGAGGTTCCGTCGGCGATCACGCGCCCGGTGTCGAGCACGACGATGCGGTCGCGCGAGGCGCTCGGCTTCCTCCATGTACTGCGTCGTCATGAGCACGGTGGTTCCCGCCTCGACGAGCTCCTCGAGGAACTGCCACAGGTCGTTGCGTGTGCGCGGGTCGAGCCCGGTCGTCGGCTCGTCGAGGAAGAGCACGGGAGGACGCCCGACGAGGCTCGCTCCGATGTCGAGCCGGCGGCGCATCCCACCCGAGTACGTCTTGACGAGCCGATCGGCCGGCGTCCGTGAGCGAGAGGCGCTCGAGCACTTCCTGAGCGCGGCGGCGGTACTCGCTCTTGGAGAGGTGGTACCAGAGCCCGATCAGCTCGAGGTTCTCGCGCCCGGTCAGCAACTCGTCGACCGCGGCGTACTGGCCGGCGAGCCCGATCACGCGAGCGCAGCGGCGTGGCGTCGGTGACGACGTCGAAGCCGGCCACGGTCGCGCGCCCGCGGTCGGGCCGGAGGAGCGTGGTGAGGATGCGGACGAGCGTCGTCTTCCCGGCGCCGTTCGGGCCGAGCAGGGCGAGGACGCTACCGCGCGGGCAGGCGAGGCTCACCCCGGTGAGCGCCGGGTCTCGCCGAAGCGCTTCGTCATATCCTCGACCTCGATCATCGCGCGCTCGGCCACAGGCGTCACCGCCTGCTTCTTTACCGGGCGGTGCAGACGACGCCGAGACGACTCAGACGCCGGTGGCGTTGCCGACGTGGAACCGTGCCGCCCGCCGCTCAGCTCTTGGCTCGCGCTGCTGCCGGGCCAGCGGGGAGTCCTCGACCTGGAAGAGCTCGTCGAAGAATGCCTCGCCGCGTCCCCGGCGCGCAGGCCGTGGGAGAACGCCGGCCGTCTCGAGCATCCGGTACAGCGCGTCGAGCCGGGCTGCCTGGTAGTCGAGCCTCGTCTCCAGCCGCTCCACTGATGAGTGCATGTCGCTCATTGCTCGGAGCCTTGCGGGCAGCGGTGCCGGCGGCATCCGGAAGCGCCACGATTCGGATGGTGGACTTGCCGCAGCGTGCGGCTAGGCCGCGGCGGGCGCCAGAGCCGCGCGGCCCGTAGTGCGCGGCATGAGCAGCCGGTAGAAGGTCAGCCACAGGACCGGGCCCGCCGCGAGCAGCGCGGTCAGCGGCCCGCCGAAGCCACGCAGATCGGTTCCGGCGAGCACCGCGTGGCCGAGAGCGAGCCAAAAGGCGGCGAAGCTCGCGTAGTGGAGCCGGCGCCAGCCCTTCTGGCCGATCCAGCGGCGGGCATTGAAGGAGGCGGCGAGGGCGAGGCTCAGCCAACCGGCGACCACGCCGAGAGCGACCGCGGCGGGCCGCCACGTGGCGGTGCCGGGCACGAGCACGGAGAGGACGCCGAAGTGGAGCACCGGGTCGAGCAGGAGCGCTCCCACGTGGAGCGCGACCATCGAGAGACCCGTCCAGGCGAGCGTGCGGTGCAGGGGAAGCAACAGCTTCTGGCGTTTCGGCCCGAGCAGCCGCGTGCTCATGGCGAGCCCGAGCCAGACGGACAGCGTCAGGAGGCCGAACGCGACGAGCCCCGAGGATCGCGCGACGAGCCAGGCGAGCGGCACTCCGCTCATGCGGCGGTCACCACGAAACGCGGTGCCTCGATCGGCGGCTGTCCGAGCCGGATGGGCGGGCCCGAGTGGGGGACGTAGAGGGCGGAGAGCTCTGGACGCATGGCCACGAAGCCCTCCGCTTCGGTGAGGCTCGCGATCGCGAGGGTCGTCGCGACGGCCTCGGCCTGCGCCGCGTCGGGTGCAACGACCGTGACGGTGAGGGGCCCGGCAAGCGCCGACTCGCCCGTCTCCGGGTCGATGAGGTGGTGGAGCGAGCGACCAGGGCCGAAGCGCCTGGCATCGCGGCCGGACGTGGCGATGCCCCCGGCCGTCAGCGCGAGGATCGCGAGCGTCTCACCGGGGCGGCGCGGGTCGGCGACGGCGATCCGCCACGGGCCGCCCTCGGGAGCATCGCCGCGCAGGGCGATGTCTCCGCCGAGGTCGACGAGGCCGCCGCGGAGGCGTGGCTCAATCTTGAACATCGTCTCGAGGGCACGGCCTGCTGCGTAGCCCTTGCCGATGCCGCCGAGGTCGACGGCTGCGCCGGATTCGATCCGGGCGCGGCAGCCTCGCTCGTCGACCTCGATCGAGGCGCCGGCGCGCCAGCCGTCGGCCTGCGCGGCCGGCCGCTCTTCCAGCAGCTCGAACGAGCGGTCGTATCCCGCGGCGACGAGCGCGGGGAGGACCGTGGGATCGAAGCGACCCGCGGTCTCCTCCCGCGCGCGCAGGGCCAGCCGGAGTGCTTCTCGCAGCCGCGGTCCGACCTGGACCCAGTCCCCTGCGCCTGCGTTCAGCCGGGAGAGGCCGCTGCCGAGGTCGAAGCGGGAGAGCTCCCGCTCGCAGGCGGCAACTTCGTCCTGCGCAGCCGCGAGCGCGACCTGGGCAGCAGCCTCCTCGCCGACCGTGCTCGTGGCGGCCGCCGAGCAGGTCGTGCCGACGGCGCGCCACTCGATCCGGGCCAGCGGGCTCACCGTCGCACCGCCGCCGAGGTCGACGTGGTCGCGTGCGCCGGCGCCTTGAGGACGACGAGCCGCTGCTTGCCGTTCTTGCCCTTCACCAGCACCTGCTGCGAGGCCACCTGCTGCGGCGGCGCTGCTGCGGGTCTGGAAGACCAGGCCAGGACGGCGACGATTGCGAGCATGGCCCAGACCGAGAGGACTACGACCCAGACGCGCTGCATCAGTTGTCACCTCCCTCGCTCCAGGCTGGAGCCGCCGGAGGCGCCTGTTGCACGACCGCCGCCGTTGTGGTCGGAGCCGTGGCCACCGGCCGGTGCACGAGACCGAGGATGGCCCCGCCGCCGGTGAGGACGGTCGCCGCCAGCACCGCGGCCAGCCCGAGCGCTTGTCGTTTCGTGTTCATGGGCCGGTTGTACGCCCACGTGGGGAAAGGACGGGCGAGCATGCTGCCAAGCTTCGGTAAAGGTTCGGCTCAGCCGGGGCGCAGCCGGACGACTGCGTCGACGCCGCCGGTCGGTCCCTCACGCAGCTCGACCTGTCCTTCGTCGGCGGCGACGAGCCGCTGCACGATCGCCAGCCCGAGACCCGAACCGTCCTCGCCGGAGCCGGCTCGCCAGAAGCGGTCGAACGCGCGGGCGCGTTGGTCCGGGGTCAGGCCGGGGCCGTGATCCGCAACGTGCAGCTCGATCCAGGGCCCGATGGCACTTGCCGAGAGCGAGACCGTCCCGTCGGCCGGCGAAGCCTCGACGGCGTTGGCGACGAGATTGTCGAGCACCTGCACGAGGCGTCCCGGTGCGGCGCGAACCGGCAGCGGCCCGTTCAGCTCTGCGACGAGCCTCACGTGCTGCTCGTCGGCGAGCGGCGACCAGGCTTCCAGGCGGTCGCGCATGAGTGCGGCAGCGTCGATCCGGGTCGGCGGCTCGGTGCCGGCGTCGGCCCGCGCGAGCGCAAGCAGGCCGCCGACGAGGTCGCGGAGCCGGTCGGCCTCCCGCAGCGCCGCGTCGCGCTCGGCGCTCGGCGGCAGCGTCTCGAGCCGCAGGCGCAGCGCGGTCAGAGGTGTGCGCAGCTCGTGCGACGCGTCGGCGACGAACTCCTCCTGCGAGCGCAGCAGCCGCTCGAGCTTCCCGACGGTCTCGTTGAACACGGTGGCAAGGGAGCGCACCTCGGGCGGTCCGGCGCGCTCGTCGGCGCGTGCCTCGAGACGGCCGTCGCCGACGGCGGCAGCTGCCTCCTCGAGCCGGTGCAGCGGCCGCGTCACGAAGCGCGCGACGCCGAGGCCGATGACAGCGGCTCCGGCCAGCACGAGCAGGCCGATCAGCCCGAGGATCAGCCAGTAGCGAAGAACGCGCGCGTCGACAGTGGAGAGGGGATATGTGACCCGGACGGCCCCGTGCACCTGCCCGCCGGAGGCGATCGGCACGGCGACGAAGAGCAGCCGCTCGTGCAGCGTGTTCGACGTACGGACGCCGCGTGGGTATCGACCGGCGAGCGCTCCTCTGATCTCGGGGCGCGAGGCGAAGCTCTCGGTGCCTCGGACGCGGCCGCTCGTGTCGATGAGCGCGTAGGCCCGTCGGTCCACGACCACGACGCGCGCCCCGGTCCGGCCGGCATAGCCGGAGGCGACGGAGGCGAGCGCGGCGACCTGCCGGCGCGTCGGCGCCTGCACGGCATCCTCGGCATCCGCGGCGAGCACCATCGCGTCGTGCGAGACCTTCGCCGTCAGGTCGCGGCGCTCGGTGCGTTGGTTCTGGACGCCGAGCGGCACCTCCAGGCTGAGCAGGACGAACAGCGTGACCCCGAGGTAACCGAGCAGCAGCCGGCGGGTCACGGCTCGTCGAGTCGGAAGCCGACTCGACGCACCGTCTCGATCCAGCGTGGGTCGCCGAGCTTCTTGCGGAGCGAAGCGACGTGGACGTCGATCGTCTTCGCCGAGCCGTACCAGGTCGTCTGCCAGACGTCGGCGAGCAGCCGCTGCCGGCTCACCGCAGCGCCGGGATCCCGCGCAAGGGCGGCGAGCAGGTCGAACTCCTTCGGCGTGAGCTCGAGCTCGCGGCCGTCGAGCGTCGCGCGGCGGGCGCGCTCGTCCACCTCGAGGCTGCCGACCCGCAGCGGCTCGCGACCGCCGCCGTTCGACGCGGCGCGGCGCGTGACCGCGCGGATCCGGGCGATCAGCTCGCGGAGGCCGTAGGGCTTGACGACGTAGTCGTCGGCGCCGAGCTCGAGACCGACGACCCGATCTGCCTCCTCGCCGCGGGCGGTGACGACGATGATCGGAACCCGCGAGCGCTCGCGGAGGCGGCGGCAGACGTCGAGCCCGTCCACGTCGGGGAGCCGGAGGTCGAGCAGGACGAGGTCGGATGGTGCCGCTTCGAGCGCGTCGGCACCGGTCGCGACGCGTGAGACGTCGAACCCCTCGCGGCGCAAACCGTCCACGAGCGGCTCGGCGATGGAGTCCTCGTCCTCGACGACCAGGATGTGCATGTTCCGAGTGTGGGGCCCGTGCGGCCGGGCGGCATCGGTAGTTGGCCGAACCTTTACCGCGGCTTGGGAGAACCCGAATCGATCGCTCGCCCGCGCCTCACCGGCGGGGGCCTAGCGTCGGCGGCATGCACAAATTCCACGTAACAGTGATCGCACTGCTGCTCGGCGGCGCGGCCGTGTTCGGCGCCGTCGCCGTCGCACATACGACAAAGCTCGGGTCCGCGGCCCGGCAGTCGAACGACGCGGCGTACTCCGCTCGAGTGCAACAGCTCTCCTCGTTCGCGGCGAAGCTGCGCAAGGAGCTGCACGCGAAGCCGCCGGCCCTCCCGGCGGTTCCGAAGGCGCATCCGGCACCTGCCGCCGCCGCGTCGGCGCCGCGCATCGTCTACCACCAGCCGCCGCCCGTGGTCGTGACCGTCCACCGGCACTCCGACGACGGCTCGCGGGAAGCGGACGGCGGAGGAGGCGGAGATGACTAGCCATCAAGGGCGCCTCTACGTCCTCGCTCTCGGTCTCGTCGTCTTCTTCGTCAGCTGGGCCGTCGTCGCCGCTCACCCCTGGGCATCCGCGACGCCGGATCCGCGGCTCCGCGGGCTCGCCGTACGCGAGGCGCAGCTGCGGCAGGAGGCGAAGCTCGTCCAGAAGGTCGTCGCCGTCCGCTGGGCGAAGTACCGCGGCGAGCTGAAGCTGCGCCGGGCGGAGATCGCCAGGGTCGCCGCGTCGGCTGCAGCCGCGCAGCAGGCTACGGCAGCCGCGCCGGCGGTTCAGGTCGTCAACCTGCCCGCGCACGTGATCACGAGGACGTCGTGAAGAACGACCCGACGTTCTGGCTTCTCGCCCGCGCGAGCGGGCTGACCGCGTACGGCCTGCTGACAGGCTCCGTGCTCGCAGGGCTCGTGCTCAAGGCCCGGCCGTTCGGGCGCGCGCTCAAGCCCGCCTCGACCACCGACATCCACCGGTTTCTCGCCCTGCTCGGCCTTGGGATGCTCGTGGTGCACGGAGTGACGATCGCGCTCGACCGCACCCTGCACATGCCGCTTGCGGGACTCTTCGTGCCCGGTGCGTCTCCGTATCGGCCGGCCGCAGTCGCGGCGGGAGTGGTCGCCGCCGAGCTCATGGCGCTGATCTACGTCTCTTTCCTGCTGCGCTCGAAGATCGGGGCACGCAACTGGCGCCGCCTCCACTGGGCGACCTATCTCGTCTTCCTCCTCGCCACGGTCCACGGCGTGGCCTCGGGCACCGATTCGAGCCAGCCGTGGGCGCACGACCTCTACCTCGCGGCGGTCGGAGCGGTCGCCTTCGCCACGGCCTGGCGAGCGCTTGGCCGCCGCACGAGCCCCGCCACCCAAAGGAGCATCTGATGTACCGGATCTCGATCGACCCCTCACTGTGCAACGGTTACGGCGTGTGCGAAGCCCTCGCTCCCGACGTCTTCGCGCTCGGCGACGACGGCCTCGCGGTCGTGCGTACGGCCTTGAGCGAAGACGAAGCCGTGCGCGAGGCGTGCGACTCCTGCCCGATGGGAGCAATCACGATCGCGAGGGTCGAAGCCGCGTGAGCCGCATGCTCCTCGTCGTCCTCGCCGTGTCGGCGGTCGCGGCTGCGGCGATCGCGGCGAACGTCCTGCTGCTCCGCAGTGCCCAAGCGAGCAACGACCCTGTCGGCCGGCTCAGCCCACGCGCGAACCTCCCGGCCGCCCCGCACTGGATGATCCGTCCGACCACGGGGCGGCCGCACGACGAGGGCGCGGACGACTGAGGCGCGCGGTCAGGGGGCGGCGGTCGCCTCCGGCTGCCAGCGCCACTCGGCCAGCTCGGGCGCATCCTCGCCGTTCTCGCGCGCGTACGTGCGTGCGCGCAGCCGCGCGTCCTCCATCTCCTGCCGGAGGCGGCCCGCGCGATCGGCGAGGCCCGGCACCCGGTCGATCACGTCCATCACGAGGTGGAAGCGGTCGAGGTCGTTGAGCATGACCATGTCGAACGGCGTCGTCGTGGTGCCTTCTTCCTTGTAGCCGCGCACGTGGAGGTTCGCGTGGTTCGTGCGCCGGTAGGTGAGCCGGTGGATCAGCCACGGGTAGCCGTGGTACGCGAAGACGACGGGCGCGTCCGGTGGTGAAGAGGGAGTCGAACTCGTGATCCGGAAGCCCGTGCGGATGCTCGACCTCGGGCTGCAGCCGCATGAGGTCGACGACGTTGACGACACGCACCTTGAGCTCGGGAAGGCGCTCGCGGAGGATGGCCGCTGCGGCGAGCGTCTCGAGCGTCGGCACGTCGCCGCAGCAGGCGAGGACGACGTCCGGCTCTCCGCTCTCGTCGTTGGACGCCCAGTCCCAGATCCCGATGCCGCGCGTGCAGTGGAGGATCGCGTCGTCCATGGGCAGGAACTGCAGAGCCGGCTGCTTGCCGGCGACGATCACGTTCACGTAGTGGCGGCTGCGCAGGCAGTGGTCGGCGACCGAGAGGAGGCAGTTCGCGTCGGGCGGCAGGTAGACCCGGATGATCTCGGCCTGCTTGTTCACGACGTGGTCGATGAAGCCGGGATCCTGGTGCGAGAAGCCGTTGTGGTCCTGCCGCCAGACGTGCGACGAGAGGAGGTAGTTGAGCGAGGCGAGCGGCCGCCGCCACGGGATGCCGCGGGTCACCTTCAGCCACTTCGCGTGCTGGTTGAACATCGAGTCCACGATGTGGATGAAGGCCTCGTAGCAGTTGAAGAGCCCGTGCCGGCCGGTGAGCAGGTAGCCCTCCAGCCAGCCCTGGCACTGGTGCTCCGAGAGCATCTCGACCACCCGGCCGCTCGGCGCAAGGTGCTCGTCGACGGATTCGACGCGCGCGTTCCACTGCTTGTCGGTCACCTCGAAGACGGCGTCGAGCCGGTTGGACGCGGTCTCGTCGGGGCCGAAGATGCGGAAGTTGTCGGGATTCGCCCTGACCACCTCGGTGAGCCAGCGGCCGAGCACGCGCGTGGCCTCGGCGGTCGTCGCTCCCGGCTCGTCGACCGGGACGGCGAAGTCGCGGAAGTCGGGCAGCGCGAGGTCACGGAGCACGAGCCCGCCGTTCGTCTTCGGGTTGGCGCTCATCCGCCGCTCGCCCTCGGGCGCGACCGCCGAGGGCTCATCGCGTAGAGCGCCCGCGTCGTCGAACAGCTCCTCGGGCCGGTAGCTGCGCAGCCACTCTTCGAGCTGGTGGAGGTGGTCGGCGTTCGTCCGCACCTCGGCCAGCGGGACCTGGTGCGCCCGCCACGTGCCCTCGACCGGGAGCCCGTCGACCTCGCGCGGCCCGGTCCAGCCCTTCGGCGTCCGGAACACGATCATGGCCCTCCGGTCGTCGAGGGCGCGGTCGAGGAGCTCGGCGAAGCGGCCGTGGATGCGAAAGCGCGTCCTCGGCGTCGAAGCCGGCGGTGAAGAAGAGCGGCTCATGGCCGTAGCCGCGCATCAGCGCCGCGAGCTCGTCCTCGGGGATCCGCGCGAGCACGGTCGGGTTCGCGATCTTGTACCCGTTGAGGTGGAGGATCGGCAGCACGCGCCCGTCCCGCTCCGGGTTCGAGAACTTGTTCGAGTGCCAGCTCGTGGCGAGCGGCCCCGTCTCGGCCTCGCCGTCGCCGACGACGCAGGCGACCGTGAGCCCCGGATCGTCGAAAGCGGCGCCGTACGCGTGCGAGAGCGCGTAGCCGAGCTCGCCGCCCTCGTGGATCGAGCCGGGCGTCTCCGGCGCCGCGTGGCTCGGGATCCCGCCGGGGAAGGAGAACTGGCGGAACAGCGCACGCAGTCCGTTCTCGTCCCGCGTGATGTGCGGGTAGAGCTCGCTGTACGTCCCCTCGAGATATGCCTGCGAGACGACCGCCGGGCCGCCGTGGCCCGGACCGCAGACGAAGATCGCGTCGAGGTCGCGCTCGCGGATCGCGCGGTTCAGGTGGGTGTAGAGGAAGTTCAGGCCGGGCGTCGTTCCCCAGTGGCCCAGCAGGCGCGGCTTGACGTGCTCGGGGCGCAGCGGCTCGCGCAGAAGTGGGTTGTCGAGCAGGTAGATCTGCCCGACCGAGAGGTAGTTCGCAGCCCGCCAGTGCGCATCGAGCGCCCGCAGCTCGTCATTCGTCACGAGAATCTCCTTCGATGGACGTCTTGGTGGTCAACGCCGGCTCCACGAGTCTCAAGCTTCACCTCGTTCGCGGTGACGAATCCAGGGCCGTGGACAGCTTTGTCGCGGCCGATGCCGTCGGCCACCGGGTGGTGCACGGCGGCCGTCGCTTCGTCGGCCCGGCACTCCTCGACGCCGAGGCCGAGCGGGCGATCGAGGAGCTCTCGGCGCTCGCGCCGCTCCACAACCGGCGTGCGCTCGAGGAGATCCGCCGCGCGCGGGAGGCCCTGCCGGACGTCCCGCACGTCGCCGTCTTCGACACCGCGTTCCACCGGACGATGCCGCCCGCGGCTTCGACCTACGCGATCCCGGAGCGGTGGCGCGAGGAGTGGGACGTCCACCGCTACGGCTTCCACGGCATCTCCGTGCAATGGGTCGCCTCGCAGGTCGAGGCCGAGCGGCTCGTGGTCTGCCACCTCGGCGGCGGCTGCTCGGTGACGGCGGTGCGCAGTGGGCGATCCGTGGACACGACCATGGGATTCTCTCCGCTCGAGGGCGTGCCGATGGCGACTCGCTCCGGCTCCGTCGATCCCGGCGCGCTTCTGTACGTGCTCCGCGAGCGGTTGCTGACGGAGGAAGAGGTGGAGCGTGCGCTCGAGCACGAGTCGGGGCTCGCGGGTCTCTCCGGTAGCGGCTCCGGCGACGTGCGAGACGCCTCACCCCTGGCGCTCGACGTCTTCGTCCACAGAGTCGCCGCGGCGGTGGCGGCGATGGCGGCGGCCTGTGGCGGGATCGACGTTCTCGCCTTCACCGGCGGGATCGGAGAGCACGCGGACGCGGTCCGCGAGCGGATCGTCGAGCGCGCCCGCTTTCTCGGCGATTTCCGCGTCGAGATCGTCGCCTCGCGCGAGGAGCTCGTGATCGCTGCCGAGACCCGCCGGCTGCTGGAGACCTGAGTCGTCAGGCGGAGGGAACGGCCGCGCGCGGGCCAAGCCCGGTCGCGATCGCCCGGGCGATGTCGAGTGTCGAGATGACGCCGATCGGGCGCTTCGAATCAGGATCGGTGACGGCGAGATGGGCGATGCCGTACTGCGCCATCAGGCTGCCGGCCTCCGCAATCGGGCACTCGGTCGCCACGCTGACGAGAGGCGTGACGGCGGTTGCGCCTGCGGTGAGCGAGTCCAGATCGAGTCGCGTAGCTGCCACGAGGTCGAGGTCGGAGACGACCGCCCAGAGCTGGGGATCCTCGTCGTCCTCGTCCGCGTGCTCGAAGACGAAGATGGCGTGAACGCCGTGCGTGGCCATCATCTTCGCGACGACCCGGAGCGGCGTCTCGGGCGAGCAGCTGATCACGCCGCGGCTCATGACGTCGCCGGCGGTGGCCGACTCGAACGCGGGGGCGTCCTCCAACCGATGGTCTCCGTTCACCATGCTTCGATCCTTCCGGCCCCCGAGGGACGCCGCATCCGGGTGAACTACGGAGCCGTGGACGGTGCGGCCACGGAACGGCGGGCGGACCCGGTCGCCTGCGCAGCCTCGGCCACGGCAGTCGCCACGGCGGGCGCGACCGCCCGGTTGAAGACGCTCGGGATCACGTAATCCGCCGAGAGCTCTTCGTCGGGGATCGCCCCGGCGATCGCCCGGGCTGCGGCGAGCTCCATCTCCGGATCGATCGTGCGCGCGCGAACGTCGAGTGCGCCCCTGAAGATGCCCGGGAAGGCGAGCACGTTGTTGATCTGGTTCGGGTAGTCGCTCCGGCCGGTCGCGATCACCTCCGCAAGGCCCTCGATCGCCTCCGGGTCGACCTCGGGGTTCGGATTGGCCATCGCGAAGACAATCGCCCGTGGCGCCATCCGGCGCACGCCCTCGACGGTGATCGCGCCGGGAACCGAGACGCCGATGAAGACGTCTGCGCCCTCGAGCAGCTCGTCGGCTGTGCCGCGGAGGTTCTCGGGATTCGTCAGCTCGGCGTACTCCTGCTTCGCTGCGTTCAGTCCTTCGCGACCACGGAAGAGAGCCCCGCCCTCGTCGCAGCCGACGATCCAGCGAGCACCCGCGCTCTGGAGCGTTCGCGTCACGGCCATGCCGGCCGCGCCGCATCCGGTGGTCACGATGCGGACGTCCTCGAGACGCTTCTCCACGACGCGGAGCGCGTTGATCAGCGCTGCGAGCACCACGACCGCTGTGCCGTGCTGGTCGTCGTGGAAGACCGGGATCTCGAGGCGCTCACGCAACCGGCGCTCGATCTCGAAGCAGCGCGGGGCGGAGATGTCCTCGAGGTTGACGCCGCCGAAGACCGGCGCGACCGCCTCCACGATGCGCACGATCTCGTCCGGGTCCTTCGTGTCGAGGCAGAGCGGGAAGGCGTCGATGCCGGCGAACTCCTTGAACAGCACGGCCTTGCCCTCCATCACCGGCAGCGCCGCCTCCGGGCCGATGTCGCCCAGCCCGAGCACGGCGGTGCCGTCACTGACGACCGCCACGCAGTTGCGCTTGATCGTCAGGTTCCAGACCTTCTCCGGGTCGTCGGCGATCGCGCCCGAGACGCGAGCGACACCCGGGGTGTAGACCATCGAGAGATCCTCGCGGGTCTTCAGCGGCAGCCGAGGTCGCACCTCGAGCTTGCCGCCGAGATGGGCGAGGAAGACCCGGTCCGAGACATGGACGACCTCGACGCCGTCGACGGCGTGCACGGCGGCGACGATCGCGTCGAGGTGACGCTCGTCGTCCGCGAGGACGTTGACGTCGCGGATCTTCGTGGTTCCCTCCACGCGCACGAGGTCGATCGCGCCGAGGAGGCCGCCGGCCTCTCCGATCGCGGCGGCCAGGCGCGCGAAGGCACCGGGCTGGTTCTCGATCCTGACCCGGATCGCAGCGCTGAATGATGCGGACGGATGCATGGTCTACGCCCCTGCGTCGCCGGTGAAGAGCGCGCTCATGTCGAGCGAAGGCACGTGCGTCCGCGACGCGAGCGAGACGTATTCGCGCGCGAGCGCGTCCTTGGCGGCGCCGAGCACGGTGCTCACGAGCCGAGCGACAACTCGAGCTGCTCGGGCTGGAGCTCTGCGCAGAGGCGACTCCACGCCGCTTCCTCGAGCGCGTTGAACGCACCCTGAACCTCGGTCAGGTCGTAGCCGGCGTTGAACCTCTCCGCAGCGAGCTGCCGCGCGTAACCGACGATGCCGCTCAGGTCATGGCTCGAGACAGCTCGGAGCAGCTCGTCGTACAACGCCTCGAGTCTCCGCCGGGTCTCGTCGGGGCCGGCCGCCTCGTAATGCGTCTTGCCGTGCCGGATCGACTCGGCCGCCGTGCCGACGATCGAGGCTCGCTCCCGCTCGAGGGCCGACAGCACCTCGTAGTCCTCGCCCACGGCCTTCATGATCTCACCTCCGCTGCTCGGGGCCGTCCGCTCCGCCGCCTTCTGGCCGCGGAGCGGACGGATTGCCGTGTGGACTCTACGGGTAGATCCCGCGGATGGTCGTCGCGTTGGCGACGCGCTGCACCGCCAGTCCGTAGGCGGCGACCCGCAGCGGCAGCTCGCGCTCCTCGTGCAGCTGCCATGTCTCCTCGAACGCGCGTGTGATGATCGCGTCGAGGCGCGAGTCGACCTCCTGCTCGGACCAGAAGTACTGCTGCAGGCCCTGCACCCACTCGAAGTACGAGACGACGACCCCGCCGGCGTTGGCGAGGATGTCCGGGAGCACGAGGATTCCCCGCTCCTCCAGGATCTCGTCGGCTTCGGGCGTCGTCGGGCCGTTCGCGCCCTCGCAGATGATCGTCGCCTTGATGCGGGCGGCGTTCTCGGCCGTGATCACCTGCTCGAGCGCGCAGGGAGCGAGCAGGTCGCAGTCGAGCTCGAGCAGCTCGGCGGCGCCGATCTCCTCGGCACCCGGGAACCCGCGGAGCGTGCCCGTGCTCCCGCTTCCAGGCGAACGCGGCGGGGATGTCGATTCCCTTCTCGTTGTGGAGCGCGACCGCCGAGTCGCGAGATGCCGATGACCTTCGCGCCCTGCTCGTGCAGGAACAGCGCGAGCGTAGCTGCCGACGTTGCCGAAGCCCTGGACGACGCTCGCGAGGCCCTCGAAGCCCGGCTCGAGCTGCTTCAGCGCCTCGCGCACCGTGAAGAACGCGCCGCGGCCGGTCGCCTCCTCGCGGCCGAGCGAGCCGCCGATGTCGAGCGGCTTGCCGGTCACGATGCCGAGCACCGAGTGGCCCTTGTTCATCGAGTACGTGTCGAAGATCCACGCCATCGTCTGCGCGTTCGTGTTCACGTCCGGCGCGGGGATGTCGCTGTCCGGGCCGATCTCGTTCACGATCTCGCTCGTGTAGCGGCGGGTCATCCGCTCGAGCTCGCCCTTCGACATCGTCTTCGGATCGCAGGCGATGCCGCCCTTGGCGCCGCCGAACGGGATGCCCGTCAGGGCGCACTTCCACGTCATCCACATCGCCAGGGCGCGGACCTCGTCGAGGGTCACGTCCGGGTGGTAGCGGATGCCGCCCTTCGACGGCCCGCGCGCCAGGTTGTGCTGGACGCGATAGCCCTCGAAGACCTCGATCCGTCCGTCGTCCATCCGGGTCGGGATGGAGACGATGACCCCCTTCTTGCAGCGCTCGAGCACGCGCACGAGCGACTCGTCGATGCCGAACGTGTCGGCGACTCGGCGCAGCTGGGTGCGTGCGACGTCGTACGGGTTCTCCTTGAGATGTGACTCGCGTAATACGGTGGCCACAGCTCCTCCTTTCATTCGAGGACGTGGATGTTTCGCTCGGCGCACATGCGCTTGAGCACGTGCGGCCAGACGCTGACGCTCACCTCGCCGAGGTGCGCCTTGCGGAGCAGCAGCATCATGGTGCGCGACTGTCCGATCCCGGCTCCGATCGAGAGCGGGATCTCGTCCCGCATGATCGCCCGGTGGTACGGGAGCTCGAGGAAGTCGAGCTGCCCCGAGAGCTCGAGCTGGCGGATGAGCGACTCCTTCGTGACCCGGATGCCGCCGGACATGAGCTCGTGCCGCCGGCGGGTGACCGGGTTCCAGACGAGGATGTCGCCGTTGAGCCCGTGCATCGGGCGCCCGTCCGCGGAGCGCGTCTCCGTCGACCAGTCGTCGTAGTCCGCCGCACGCAGCTCGTGCGGCAGCCCGTCGGCGAGCGGCCAGCCGATGCCGTAGATGAAGACGGCGGGATACTCCTGCAGGAGCGCCGTCTCGCGCTGCTTGCGCGGCAGGTCCGGGTAGGCGGCGAGGAGGTCCTCGGCGTGGATGAACTCCAGCTCCTCGGGCAGCGGCGGATGAACCTCGCCGAGCGCGGGATAGCGCTCGTGGAGCAGAGCCTCCGCCTCCTTCAGCACCTTCCAGATCGAGCGCACCGTCGCGTGCAGATAGTCGAGCGTCCGGTCCTCGGGCCGTGATCGTCCGCTCCCAGTCCCACTGGTCGACGTAGGCGCTGTGGTCGTGATCGAGGAAGTAGTCCTTGCGCACCGCGCGCATGTCGGTGAGCAGGCCCTCGCCGGCGCGCATCCCGAACTGGCGCAGCGCCATCCGCTTCCACTTGGTCGCCGCCTGCACGACCTCCGCGTCGATCGGGTTCTGGTCGAAGTCGTTGGCGATGTGGAAGGGGACGGGAGTGCGTGAGCCGTCCCGGTCGAGGTAGTCGTTCACGCCGCTCGTGCGGTCGATGATCAGCGGCACCTGCACCTGCGTGAGGTTCAGCTCCTCGCAGAGGCGGTCCTCGATCAGGCGCTTCGCGGCATAGAGCCCGCGCATCGTCTCTTTCGGGTCGAGCAGCGGGACGTAGTCGTCGGGCAGCACGTGCTCGAGCTCGCCGTAGTCGCCGATGCCCGGACCGGCGAGGTCGGCTTCCTTCGTCTGGACGCTCATCGTTCCACTCCTCCTCTACTCAGCCTCGGTACGCAGTCCGCTCTCGTGTCCGACCTCGACGAACGCCGCGAGCGCGCGCTCAAGGTGGACGGGCTCGAGTGCCGCCGACATCTGAACCCGGATCCGCGCCGTTCCCTCCGGCACGACCGGATAGCCGAAACCCGTGACGAACACGCCGCGGTCGAGGAGCTTCTGGGAGAGCTCGATCGCGCGGGCCGTCTCGCCCACGATGATGGGGATGATCGCCGCCTCGCCCGCCAGCGGCGCGAACCCTGCCTCGCGGAGCGCGGCGCGGAACCAGCGCGTGTTCTCGTGCAGGCGGGACACGAGGTCGGGACGGGCGCGAAGCACACGGACGGCCGCGCGCGCCGAGCACGCGACGGTCGGCGGCAGCGCGTTCGAGAAGAGCTGCGGCCGCGAGCGTTGCGCCAGCAGGTCGCACACCTCCTCGGTCGCGGCGACGTAGCCGCCGGCCGCGCCGCCGAGCGCCTTGCCGAGCGTTCCGGTGAGGACGTCGACCTGGCCGAGCACGCCGAAGTGCTCGGCGACCCCGCGCCCCGTCGTTCCGACGACGCCGACGCCGTGGGAGTCGTCGACGAGCACGATCGCGTCGTGAGCGCGCGCGAGCTCGAGGATGTCCGGCAGGCGGGCGAGGTCACCCTCCATCGAGAAGACGCCGTCGGTGAGGATCAGCTTGCGCTGTCCGCGCTCGCACGAGCGGAGCGCATCCCGCAGCTCCGCCATGTCCGAGTGCTTGTAGACGAGCTTGTGGTGCGGCTTCGAGAGGCGGACGCCGTCGATCATCGAGGCGTGGTTGAGCTCGTCGGAGATGATCACCGTCCGGTCGTCCGCGAGCGTGGGGATGACGGCCTCGTTCGCGTTCCAGCACGAGACGTAGGTGAGCGCGCTCTCGGTCTCGGAGAGGCCCGCGAGGTCGCGCTCGAGCTCGAGATGCGGGGCGAAGGTGCCGCAGATGAAGCGGACCGAGGCGGTGCCGGCGCCGTACTCGCGCAGTCCTTCGATTCCCGCCGCGACCACGTCCGGGTGGTCGGCGAGGCCGAGGTAGTTGTTGGACGAGAGGACGATCACCTCGCCGCGCCCGGCCATCTGCACGACCGGCCCTTGCGGGCTCTCGAGGACGTTGAACCGCTTGTAGGTGCCCGCCGCGCGCAGCCCGTCGAGCTCGTCGCGGATCTCGACGCCCAGCGTGCTCACGCCGCCACCTTCGCCTTCGGCTCCGGTGCGCGGAGGAAACCCGGTTTCCCCCGCGAGCCCCCTGCGCGCTGCCGCCGATGCTTCGCACCGGCGCATCCTTTCGGGGGAACCTGACGGTTCCCCCGAACCCCCTCAGCGCGGCGTGCCTTCGTCACGCCGCCGCCTCCGCCAGCGAAATCTGAGGCCGGAGCACGATCTTGCAAGCATCGCCGCCCGCGAGCGACTCGAACGCGTGCTGGAAACCGTCGAGTCCGCACTCGGCGGTGACGAGCGGGCGCAGGTCGACCACTCCATGCTCGAGGAGCCAGCGTGTCCGGTACCACGTGTCCCAGACCTGTCGGCCGCTGACCGCCGAGACATCGAGGTTCTTGAAGATCAGCGCCTCGGCCACGTCGATCTGAACCGGATGCGCCGGAATGCCGAACAGGATCACGCGGCCGCCGTTTCGCGCCGCCGTGAAGGCGGTCTCGATCGCCTCCGGCGCGCCCGACATCTCGAAGACGACATCGAGATGCTGGCCCTCGTTCAACTCGACGAGCGCAGCGGTCGCGTCGGTGCGTGCGGACACGTCGAGGACCTCGTGCGCGCCCATCCGCCGCGCGAGGTCGAGCCTGAAGAGCCGGGTGTCCGACGCGACGATGCGGCCCGCACCCGAGGCGCGGGCGATGCCGATGCTGAACAGGCCGACGGGCCCGCAGCCGAGGACGGCGACCGTCTTCCCGGCGAGGTCCGCGTGGCCCACGGCGAACACGGCGTTGCCGAAGGGCTCCTGCAGCGTCGCGATCTCGGGCGGCAGCTTTGCGCGGTCGTTCTGCCAGAGCACGCTGTCCGGCACGGCGACGTACTCGGCGAAGGCGCCGTCGCGGTCGACGCCCAGGATCCGGGTCTGCTCGCACATGTGAGCCCGCCCGGTGCGGCAGTGGAAGCAGACACCGCAGGTGACGTGGCTCTCAGCCGATACGTAGTCGCCGACGCGGGCGTTCCGCACGAGCGGGCCGGCCTCGACGACGGTGCCTGCGAACTCGTGGCCGAGCACAAGGGGCGGCCGGATCCGCTGTCTCGCCCAGTCGTCCCAGCGGTAGATGTGCAGGTCGGTTCCGCAGACGCTCGCCGCTTCGACGCGGACGAGCACTTCGTCGGGCCGGATCGCCGGCACCGGGACCTCGACGAGATCGAGGCCGGGCGTAGGGCGCTCCTTCCGAACCGCCCACATCGTCGACTGCATGCACTCAGGTTCGTCCTCCCGGCGCCCTGCGGCATCGGTGGCAGGCCGGAGTGCTGCTGCGGTTTTCCCCGATGCGGAAGAGCCGCGCCCGGCGCAAGCTGACGGTATGACCACCAGTGACGCAGAGCGCCAGGAGCTGGACGAGCTCCGCTCGGAGTGGCGCGCGGCGCTGCTCGCGGCCCGCGCGGCGCTACGCGCGGAGGAGGGCGTCCTCCCCGAAGAGGAGCTCGAGGAGCACGAGCGTCATCTGCGCGACGAGTACAAGTCGGCGGCCGCGGAGCTGCGCCAGTTCGCGCGTGACGAGGGTCTTCCGATCGAGCTCGCCGAGCCGTTCCTGCCGCGCAGTCGCGCGCGGCGGGTGCTCGGCCTTCCTCCGACCGTGCGCTCGTGCGTGTTCGAGCTGGACGACGTGCTGGTCGGCAGCGCCGGGCTGCACCAGGAGGCGTGGACGCGCGCGCTGAACGAGCTGTGGGCCTCCCGCTCCGAGACGGCCTACGGCCAGCTGATCGCGCCGTTCGATCCGCCGGTGGACTACCCGAAGCACATCGAGGGCCGGCCGCGGCTCGAGGGCGTGCGCAACTTCCTCGCCAGCCGCGGAATCCGCCTGCCGGAGGGTGAGCCGGACGATCCACCCGGTGAGGAAACCGTCCACGGAGTGGCCAACCGCAAGAACGAATGGTTCCACCGGCTGCTCGCGGAACGGGGAGTGGGCGCGTTCGACGGCGTGCGCCACTACCTCGAGCTCGCGCGCGACGCGGGCATCAGCTGCGCCGTCGTCTCGGCGAGCGCCCACACCGGGGCGATGCTCGAGCGGAGCGGGCTCGCGGATCTCGTGAACGACAGCGTCGACGCCGAAACCATCGCCGCCGAACACCTGCGCAATCGCCCCGCCCCCGACCGGCTGCTCGCGGCGTGCCGGAAGCTGCAGGTCGACCCACTCCGCGCGGCGGCGTTCGAGACGACCAGGGCCGGCGTCTCCGCGGCGCGGGCCGCGGGCTTCGCCTGGGTCGTGGCGGTCGATCCGACCGGAGACCCGGATCGACTGCGGCAGCTGCGTAGCGCGGGCGCGGACATCGCCGTCTCCGGCCTGGGCCACCTGCTCGAGCGCGCGGCCTGACGTTCCGGCGCCTCTGTCCCGTTTGGTCAGCCAGTCGTGTAGCGACGAGCCGACGTGAAGCCCGGTCGTAACGGAACGACGCGCACCGCGTGGGCCGAGTCGGGCGACTCGATCATCAGGCCGTGGCCGGCGACGATCGCGACGTGCGTCGCCGGCGATCCGTAGAAGACGAGGTCGCCGGCCCGCAGGCCGGACGGGGCGACGGCCCTGCCGCCCCTCGACTGCGGGCCCGTGTCGCGCGGGACGGTGACGCCGTGGGCTCGGAAGAGGTCCCAGACGAAGCCGGAGCAGTCGAAGCCCCACGCCGACACGCCGCCCCAGAGATAGCGGAGCCCGCGGAAGCGCTTTGCGGAGGCGACGATCGAAGCGCCCGTCGGCGCCGGAGCCTTCCCCAGGGAGCTCCGGGCGATCGAGCCGGGCCCGTCCGGCGTGCGCACGAGCCAGTTGCCCTGCGCATCGGTGCCGGTCGTGGGAAGCCGCGTTCCGTAGCTGAGCCGGAGCGTGCGCCGCGCCACGTGGAGGACGGCGGTCCGCGTGAGCACGACTCGCTTCACCCCGGCGTCGCCGTAGTTGCCGGCGAGCTGCCGGGCCGGCAGCCAGCCCGGATAGCCGCGGCGGTCGAGCGGGGTCGGCTGGTCGCGCACGACGACCTTGACCCAGCGGCCGCTGACCACCAGCACCGTCACCTTCTCGCCGTAGAGCGCCTGGGTCACAACGCGGGAATCGAGCCAGGCGCGCGATTCCGTCGTCGCGAGGTTCCGGTTCCAGCGGTCGAGATCGACCGGGTTCGCCAGCGACGGCGCGTCGATGGTCCGGGCAAGTCCCGGCGCCCGCCAGAGCGTGGCGACGGACACGTCGATCGTGGCCGTCGAGCCGGGCGCCGGCGCCGCGAGCGCCAGGACCGTGAGTGCGAGACCGAACACGGCGACCCGCGTCGCTGCCGGGCTAGGCGGGCACTTCGAGGCGCTCGAGCGCCTGCTCGAGCGTCTTCTCGTGCTCCCGCTCGTCCTCGGTGATCTCCTCGAACCGAGCAGCAACTGCGAGCTCACCGGCCGACCGTGCCTGCTCCGCGAACTCCGGATAGCGCGCCTCGACCTCGTCGTCCTCGTCCTGCAGGGCGGCCCGGATGTTGTCGGCATCCGTGCCGACGAGCCCTGCGAGCTCTGCGAGCTCCGCGAAGTGCTCGTCCAGCTCGGCGGACGCGATGCCGTCGAACATCGAGGCGAGCCTGTCGTCGCCGCGCTTGCGTGCTGCACGTGCGAAGAGCCTGTAGCGCGCGTACGCGAACGCCTCACCGTGCAGTGCCGCGACCACGTTCTCGTGCGTCTGGGCGTCCATCGCTCTCTCCCTCCAAATCGACGTGTCCAGCATCGCCGGACGGGCGGCCGCCGCCATCAGGTAAATCGCTGAGATTTCGAACCGGGAGCGCGCGGATTCCAGTGGGCGTTGCACGAAGGCGCCGGCGAGCTGCAGAATCGCCGCAGGGCAATTCCGCGAACCCCCGGATGCACGTCCTCGGGGAGGGCCGGATGCTGGAACCGTCGTGGAGAAGGCAAACGTCATCACCGCCGTCCTCGCGCCGGAGGCGCTGGACGACCTGCTCGGCGCGCTGCGCAGCCGCGGCTATCGCGTGCTCGGGCCGACGGTGCGCGACGGCGCGATCGTCTACGACGACCTCGAGTCGCGCGGCCGAGCTGCCGATCGGCTGGACGGACCGGCAGGACGGCGGGCACCTACCGGCTCGAGCGCCGCGCCGACGAGGCGCGCTTCGGCTACGCCGTCGGGCCGCACTCGTGGAAGCGTTCCTCTTCCCGCCGCGGCTCCGGCTCTGGCGGCGCGCGCGCGGAACGGCGGTGCGCCGGTCGTCGAGGAGGACGCGCTCGGACGAGACGCCGCTCGCGTTCATCGGCGTTCGCGCGTGCGAGCTGCACGCGATCGGGATCCAGGACCGCGTCTTCATCGGCGGCACGTTACGTCGACCGCGACTACGCGACGCGACGCCGCGGGATGCGTTCGTCGTCGCGGTCAACTGCTTCGAGCCGGCGGGCACGTGCTTCTGCGTCTCGATGGGCGACCGGGCCGCGGGTCGAGCGCGGGCTACGACCTCGCGCTCACCGAGATCCTCGACGGCGAGCACCGCTTCCTCGTCGAGGCGGGCAGCGACCGGCGGGGCGCGAGGTGCTCGCGGAGCTGCCCGTCGCGGCGCGGCCGAGGACGCCGATGCCTCGCGCCGCCGCCGCCGTCGTCGACTCGGCCGCCGCAGCGCATGGGCCGGACGATGGACAGCGTCGACCTGCGCGACCTCCTCGCCGACAACCTCGAGCATCCGCGCTGGGACGACGTCGCCGAGCGCTGCCTCACGTGTGGCAACTGCACGCTCGTCTGTCCCACGTGCTTCTGCTCGTCGGTCGAGGACGCGACCGACCTCGCCGGTGAGGAGGCCGAGCGCGCACCCGCGTGTGGGACACCTGCTTCTCGCGTCGACTACTCGTACATCCACGGCGGCAGCGTCCGGCCGTCGGGCCGCTCGCGCTACCGGCAGTGGATGACGCACAAGCTCGGCACGTGGCACGACCAGTTCGGCACCTCGGGCTGCGTCGGCTGCGGCCGCTGCATCACGTGGTGCCCGGTCGGGATCGACATCACCGAGGAGGTCGCCGCGATCCGCGCGACGAGGAGGCAGGCAATGCGCAAGGCGCTTGACGAGCATCCTCGCGGGAGGTGCCGTTCTTCGAGGGCATGGGCGACGACGAGCTCGCCCTGATCGCCGGCTGCGGCCGCAACGTCCACTTCGACGCCGGCGCGACGGCTCTTCCGCGAGGGCGATCCGGCCGACGCCTTCTACGTCGTCCGGCACGGGCAGCGTCGCGGTCGAGACGTTCGTCCCGCGCGCGCGGCGCGATGATGATCGAGACGATCGAGGCCGGCGAGGTGATCGGCTGGTCGTGGCTCTTCCCGCCGTACCGCTGGCACTTCGACGCGCGCGCGCTGACGCTCGGTGCGCGCGACCGCCTTCGACGGCGCCTGCCTGCGCGAGCAAGTGCGACGCCGATCCCGCGCTCGGCTACGACCTGATGAGCCGCTTCGCGCAGGTGCTGATCGAGCGCCTGCAGTGGACGCGGCTCCGGCTCCTGGACGTCTATGGCGACGGCGACTGCAGCTGAGCCCGCCGCCCGGCGCGATGACGCCGGCGCCGTTCCGCGTCGCCGACCGCGCGCGCAGGACACGGCCGACACGTGGACGCTGACGCTCGAGCCCGCTCGGGCGACGGCTCCGCCGTGGCGCCGGGCCAGTTCGTGATGGTCTACGCGTTCGGGGTCGGCGAGGTGCCGATCTCGGTCAGCGGCCCGCCCGAGCGGCCCGGCGGCCGGTCGTGCTCACGGTGCGCGCGGTCGGCGCCGTGACGCGAGGCGATCTGCGCCGCGGAGCCCGGGCGCCGTGCTCGGCCTGCGCGGGCCGTTCGGCAACAGCTTGGCCGGTCGAGCGACGCGGCGGGCGGCGACGTGGTCGTCGTCGCCGGCGGGATCGGCCTCGCGCCGCTGCGGCCGGTCGTGCTGCACGCGCTCGCGCACCGCGACGAGCTACGAGGCCGTGTCGCGTGCTCTACGGCGCCCGCACGCCGCAGGACCTCCTCTACCGCGACGAGCTCGAGGCATGGCGCGAGCGACCTGCGCGTCGACGTGACGGTCGACGCCGCCGGACACGACGTGGCGCGGGCGGGTCGGGGTCGTGCCGAAGCTCGTCTGCGCAGCGCCGACTTCCGTCCCGGAGCCGGCGACGCGCGTTCGTCTGCGGCCCCGAGGTGATGATGCGCTACACGGTCGAGGCGCTCCTCGAGCGCGGCGTGCCCGACCGAGCGGATCCACGTCTCGCTGGAGCGCGACATGCGACTGCGGCGTCGGCCTCTGCGGCCACTGCCAGCTCGGGCCGACGCTGATCTGCCGGGACGGCCCGGTCTACACGCTACGCCGAGGTCGCGCCGCTGCTGGAGGTGCGTGAGCTGTGAGCGCCCGAAGCCCAAGCTCGCGGTCTGGAAGTTCGCCTCGTGCGACGGCTGCCAGCTCACGCTGCTCGACCTCGAGGACGAGCTGCTCGCGCTCGCCGGCGCGGTCGAGCATCGCCGACTTCCGCGAGGCGACGAGCGCGCGTCGTCGACGGGCCGTACGACCTCTCGCTCGTCGAGGGCTCGATCACGACGCGCGCACGACGCCGAGCGGATCCAGGAGGTCCGCGCGCGCGTCGAAGGCGCTCGTCACGATCGGCGCCTGCGCGACCGCCGGCGGGATCCAGGCGCTGCGCAACTTCGCCGACGTCGACGAGTTCACCCGCGTCGTCTACGCCTCGCCGCGAGTACATCTCGACGCTCGCCACCTCGACGCCGATCGCCGCGCACGTGCCGGTCGACTTCGAGCTGCACGGCTGCCCGATCGACAAGCGCCAGCTGCTCGAGGTCGTGACGGCGTTCCTCCACGGCCGCCGGCCGGGCATCCCGTCGACGAGCGTCTGCACCGAGTGCAAGCGGCGCGGCATCGTCTGCGTCATGGTCGCGCACGGCACGCCGTGCCTCGGCCCGGTGACGCACGCCGGCTGCGGCGCGCTCTGCCCCGCCTACGACCGCGGCTGCTACGGCTGCTTCGGGCCGATGGAGACGCCGAACACCGGCGCGCTCGTGCCGCTGCTGCGGCGGCTCGGCACGGAGCGAGCGACGACGTCGAGCGCGTCTTCCGCACCTTCAACGCGGACGCCGAGCCGTTCCGGGAGGCGGTCGAGCCGTGGCTGAGCGGCGCACGATCCGTCACCGACTACCTCGCGCGCGTCGAGGGCGAGGGCGCGATGACGGTCCGGCTCGACGGCGACCGCGTCGAGCACGTCGAGCTGCGGATCTTCGAGCCGCCGCGCTTCTTCGAGGCGCTCCTGCGCGGCCGCTCGTTCCTCGAGCCGCCGGACATCACCGCGCGCATCTGCGGCATCTGCCCGGTCGCGTACCAGACGAGCGCGGTCAACGCGATCGAGAGCCTCTGCGGCGTCGAGGTGCCCGAGCCGATCCGGCTGCTGCGCCGCCTCCTCTACTGCGGCGAGTGGATCGAGAGCCACGCGCTGCACGTCTACATGCTCCACGCGCCCGACTTCCTCGGCTACGACGGGCGCGATCGAGCTCGCGCGCGACGCGCCGCGCCGCGGTCGAGCGCGGGCTCGCGCTGAAGAGCACGGGCAACGACGTGATGGCGCTCGTCGGCGGCCGCGAGATCCATCCGATCAACGTCCGGGTCGGCGGCTTCTACCGCGCGCCGACGCGCCGCGAGCTGCGCGCGCTCGTCGAGCCGCTCGAGCGGGCGCGCGAGGCGGCGCTCGAGACCGTGCGCTGGACGGCCGGCTTCGACTTCCCCGAGCGGGCCGTCGACTGCGACCTCGTCGCGCTCGTCGCACCCGGGCGAGTACGCGATCGAGCGCGGCCGGATCCGTCTCGAGCGCGGGTCTCGACATCGCCGCCGGCGCGAGTACGACGAGCACTTCGAGGAGCTGCACGTCGAGCGCTCGAATGCGCTCCAGTCGCAGCTCCGCGGCGGCGGCACCTACCTCTGCGGGCCGCTCGCCCGCTACTCGCCTCGACCTCGGAGCAGCTCTCGCCGCTCGCGCGCGAGGCGGCGGCGCGAAGCGGGTCTCGGCGCGGAGTGCCGCGACGCCGTTCCGCAGCATCGTCGTGCGCAGCGTCGAGCTCGTCTACGCCTGCGACGAGGCGCTTCGGCTGATCGAGGCCTACGAGCAGCCGGACCGCGCCGGCCGTGCCGGTCGAGCCCGTCGCGGGCACCGGCTACGGCGTGAGCGAGGCGCCGCGCGGGCTGCTCTACCACCGCTACCGGATCGACGCCGAGGGCACGATCCTCGACGCGAAGATCGTCCCGCCGACCTCGCAGAACCAGCTCGCGATCGAGGACGACCTGCGCGACGTCGTCGCGCGCAACGCTCGCCTCGAGCGACGATGCGCTGCGACGCGCTCTGCGAGCAGACGATCCGCAACTACGACCCGTGCATCTCGTGCGCGACGCACTTCCTCGACCTCGAGGTGGAGCGACGGTGAGCCGCACGATCGTGATCGGCGTCGGCAACGCGCTGCCGCGGCGACGACGCGGCCGGCGTCGCGGTCGCCGAGCGGCTGCGCACGCCGCGTCCCGGAGGGCGTCGAGGTCGTCGCCTGCGAGCAGGAGCCGAGCAGGCTGATCGAGGCGTGGGAGGGCGCGGATCGCGCGGTGCTCGTCGACAGCGTGTCGCTCGGGCGCGGAGCCCGGGACGCTCCACCGCTTCGACGCGAGCGACGATGCGATCCCCGCGCGCATCTTCCGCTCCTCGACGCACGCGTTCGGGATCGGCGAGGCGATCGAGCTCGCCCGCGCGCTCGGCCGGCTGCCGCGCCGCGTCGTCGTCTACGGGATCGAGGGCGCGGGCTTCGCGACCGGCGCCGGGCTCACGACGGCCGTGCGGTCGGCGGTCGACTTTCTCGTGCAGGACGTGCTGGCAGACCTGGAGGAGGAGCGATGCACGAGCGCGCGCTGATGACCGACCTGATGCGGGAGATCGAAGCGGTCGCCGCCGCCGAGCGGCGCCGACGCGCGTGACCCGCGTCGTCGGTTCGGCTCGGCGCGCTCTCGCACTTCACGCCCGAGCACTTCCGCGAGCATTTCGTCGACGCCTCGCAGCGGCACGCTCGCCGAGGGCGCGGCCGTCGACGCTGTGCTGCGAGACGACCTCGACGACCCGCGCGCGGCGGGCGTCGTGCTCGAGAGCATCGAGGTCGAGGCACCCGAGCGAGAGGGCGTGGGCTGATGTGCATCGGCGCGATCGGCAGCTATTGGCCGACGCCTGGGACGACGGCGGCGCCCGCGTCGGCCGGCTCGACGACGGCTGGGTCGTCTCGCTGGCGTTCGTGCCGGAGGCGCGCGCCGGCGACGTACGTGCTCCTCCACCTCGGCATCCCCGTCGAGGTGCTCGACCCCGAACGCACGCGAGGCTCGATCCGAGAAGGAGCCGCCGCATGACCCGCAGCGCACGGAATCGCACTCGCCTTCGTCACCGCCTGCATCAGCGGCGTCTCGATCTGGCTCAACGGCCGCGCCGTCAAGCATTTCGCCGACGCGACCGTCTACACGACGGCGAAGAACGCCGTCGCCGGCGTGTTGCTGCTCGTACTCGTGCTGACGCTCGGCTCGAGCGGCCGCGCGATCGTTGCCGTCGATCGCGCGCCGCCGCTGGCCGGCGCTGCTCGCGGTCGCCGTGATCGGCGGCAGCATCCCGTTCGTCCTCTTCTTCGAGGGCCTCGCGCGGTCGGAGGCGACGCAGGCGGCGTTCATCCAGAAGACGCTCGTCGTCTGGGTCGCGCTGCTCGCGGTGCCGCTGCTGCGCGAGCGCTTCCGGTGGCCGCACGCGCTGGCGATCGTGCTGCCTGATGGCCGGACAGGCCTGGCTCGCGGGGAAGCTCGGCACGGTCGCCTTCGGGCAGGGCGAGGCGATGATCCTCGGAGCGACGCTCCTGTGGTCGGTCGAGGTCGTCTTCGTCAAGCACCTTCTGGGCTCGGTCCCGCCGCGCGTCGCTGGCGGCGGCGCGCATGGCCCTCGGGACGGTCCTGCTCCTGTGCTGGCTCGCCGCTGACGGGCAAGCTCGGCGACCTCACCGCGCTCTCCGCGCGTGCAGTGGCGCTGGGCGCTGCTGACCGGGCTGCTCCTCACCGGCTACGTGGCGACCTGGTACGCGGCACTCGCCCGCGCTCAGGCGATCGACGTGACGGCGGTGCTCGTATTCGGCGCTGTCGTGACCGCGATCCTCTCCGGCGTCGTCGACGGTGCGGCGGTCGAGCGTCGGCGGGACGATTCTCGTCGCGACCGGCTCCGGGCTCGTCGCGTGGGCGGCGGTGCGGCGGCCACGGCTGGGCTTCGCGCCGTGAGCGACTTCGCCGGCGCGCTCCTCTTCTCGCGGTACGCGTACCCGCCGAACGCACTCGGCCTCTGCGGTGCGGACGCTCCGCGGACGCTGCTCGAGTACGGCGACGCGGGAGCGAGCGACGGCAGGGCTGGCGGAGCTCGCGCGGACGTTCGAGGGCGCGTGGCCCTACCTGACGCTGATCGCCGGGTCGAACCGGATCGACGACCCGCTCGACGCGCGGGTCGTCGAGGCGTACTGGGTCGGGAACGACCTGCTCGACGCGCGTCCCGCCGGCGAAGCTCGCGCGCCACGTGCGAGAGCGCTTCCACGGCCGGCTCGGCAGCGCGGCCGACAGCGTCCCCGCCGTGGTCGCGGCCGGCGCGGTGCCGCACCACTGCTTCCACGTCTTCGCGCGTCTATCCCTGGCTGGGGCTATTGCGCAGCGGCATCGTCGACGAGCCGCTCCACGTGCTCGACCAGTGCCGGATCACACCCGCGCTCGTGCTCGCGGTCGAGGGCGATGACGGCAGACGTCCTCGCGGAGCCGCTGCTCTGGAGCGACGGGAAGTTGCGACTGGGCGAGCCGGAGCCGCGCCGCGTCCGCTGGCGGGACGGAGACCGCGCTTTCGTCCATCCGCATCCGGGCGACCTCGTCTCGCTGCACTGGGACTTCGTCTGCGACGTCCTCACGGCCGGCGCAGCTGCGCGCCTCGCCGGCGTCACGCGCCGCGTGCTCGCCGCGGTGAACGCGGGCACCGAGGCACCGTCCCGCCTCGGAGCCGCGTGAAGCTGCGCTCAATGAATCGACGCTGCCACGTGCGGCCCAAGCCAGCGCGGCGGCCTGCGCGGTGCCTCACCGAGAGCCATGAGCACTCGCACCCATTCCCGCTCAACCGTGATCCGGTCAGCGAGCACTGTGAGGGCTCCGTCTGAATCTGGCTCGTCGCGCAGACTGTCGAGTACCGCGCTCATCGTGCTGATCGTTCGCGTATAGGTCTCTGGCGTGCTTGCCATGCGGGATGACCTCCCTGCGAAGTTTGATCATTGTGTTAAGGCTTCGCCTCCCGCAACTGACGAGATGCAAACCCGGCGTCCGGATCGGGCCAGAACCTGTTCGCATCGACAGAGCCTCGAGGAGCGCCTACGCTCCGCTGGGGTGGAGGCTGCTACGCAGCCTACGGGCGTGCCCCGGCCTCCATTCCCCAATCTCTAGTCGGGTTTGTGCCCTGCGAGCCACGCGCCTCCGGCGGCTTCGTACTCGGCTCTGGTCATCGCCACGACTTCCAGACAGCCGCACTCGCAAAAGAACCCGATCTCCTGCTCGTCTCCGCCTCGCGGGGCCAGGAGGTCTTCCAGCGCGAGGATATGGGAGTTTGCGGCTCTCGCGGCTTGCGCGGCATGAGGCCGGGTTTCGGGAGGCTTGTCGTCCATTCTCAGCATCCCCCGATGCAACGAGCGTACTCCGTGGCGGGTCACGCGCCTAAGGAATGCTGAAGTCAGCGGACTGAATTTTCCCGGCTTGGGTACTGGGCCGACGATGGACGGCCAACCAGATCGTGGCGAGCTAGCCAGGCTGGTCGGCGCCACCGAACTTCTGCTCAGCGTTGCCGAACGCGTCGACGGCGAGATCGCCGACGAAGCCACCATCGCCGCGCTCTACGAGCTACGTGAGCGAGCGTACTCGGCGCTGCTCCGCTTCAGCGAGCGCTGACGCTTGGCCGCGACACCGCGGCCGGTAGCCCTTGCGTGCGGCGAATCGAGCCGACTGGACGCGCAGGCGCGAGACCCCTAAGGCGATGCTGGGCGGTCAGGAGGACCCTTTGCTCCACGCCTGCGCGCCTACCGAATATGGACACGGCGACAACGGACTAAACGACACGAGTCTGCGGCGGACTGTCGGGGTAGATCCCGAGGATGGATCAAGTGGAGAGGCACCTCCAAGCGGCTACGACACACGAGGAAGCCGCCTCACGCCACGAGGAAGCCGAACGCCGCTGGAAGGAGCGCGGCGATCTCGCGCGAGCAGAGCTAGAGCGTCGGAACGTGGAGATCGAACGGCTTGCCGCACAGCTCGAGCGCGATCGTGCTGCAGTCGAGGAGCAAAGCCCCCTCACCGAGGGCTGACCGCTCAGCTGGAACGGGGTCCGGGAACGGGGTCAGGTCTTGCATTCAGGCAGTCTCCTCGCGTCGCAGGCGCGCGGGAGGTTGAAATCAGAGTCAGTTCTTGAATCCACGCAGTCTGCTCGCGACCAGGCGCGTGCATCGACGCAAGACCTGACCCCGGGTCCACAAGACCTGACCCCGGGTCCACGACCCGGGTCCAGGGGTAGCCGAGCGTCGAGACTCGGGGAAAACCGATCAGTGCCGTGGCAGCCTCGGGCCGGCGGGGCTCCAGTGGAGACCGCCATCAGTCGTTCGGACCAGCGATGTCGGGGAGTTGCCGCCGGGGAAATGCGGGCCGAGGATTGCCCAGCCGATGCGGGATGAGCTGAACACGATCTTCTCGATGTTCACTCCCGCCGGGAGGCCGAGCAGCTGGATCTTGCGCCAGCTCTGCCCGCGGTCGTGCGTCACGAACAGATCGTGGCCGGCGGACAAGGCCCACATGCTCGGGGAGCCCGCGCTGAAAGATGTCGGTAGTCGTGTGCCCCGCGGCGGTGTACGCGCGCTCCAGTGCCTGCCGCCGTCGTCGCTTGTATAGAACGCGTTGGGGCCGTTGACGTGACGCGGCGCTAAGCCGGCGACTACAAGGTGGCGTCCGAACGAGATGAATGGCACCTGCATCCAGTGTGAGCGCGAAGGAATCTGGTAGCTCGACCAGGTGCGACCGCCGTCGATGGTGTGGGAGAGGAGCGCCGGCTCCGGTATCGGAGCGATCAATCCGATGATCGGTTGCGTCTCGACGACGAAGCCTTCTCGCTGGTTTAGGAAGGTGATCTGGCCGCCGACCGAGGGACGCGAGGCCAGCTTCCAGGTACTACCGCCGTCGTCTGTGCGGAAGAACTTCATTCCTGAATGTCGATCCCTCATCCTGACCCACCACGCGAGCGCGTAGCCGTGCCGCGCGTCGAGGAAGTTGATCGTGCTCGCGCCGCAGGTCGCAGAGCAACCGGGTGGGAGCGACCAGTGCCAGGTGCGGCCGCCGTCGGTCGTTCTATCAATCTCGAAGTGATGGCCGCCCTTGGCCAGCGAGGTCGGGTCGGCGTCGAGGATCACGCTCATCCACCCGTGCTTCTTGTCTACAAACTGCACGCCCGAGATCAAGCCAGGGGCGACACCTCTCGCAGCAAGATTCGGCGGCACGGATCGACGCCAACTTCGCCCCTCGTTCGTTGTCAGCCAGATGCCGTGCGAATTGGCTACCCAGGTGACGCCTCCGCTGGTTCCGACATCGGCGATCCCCCTCAGACGCGCCGCTGCTCCACCCGAGTGCTCGACTGCCCCGCCAATCGGCCCGTCGCCGAAGTGGACAGTCGAACCACCGCGAGGCCAAGACGCCCACACCCCAAGCCCCAGCCCAGTCGCAGCCAGGAGAGTGATGGCGACGAGCAGCATCCGCCGCCGGTACCGCGTTCGTGCTTCCGGGATCAGCGCCTCCGGCTCCTCGGCGACGGGAGGTCTCCGGGAACGGGGTCCGGGAACGGGGTCAGGTCTTGCATTCACGCAGTCTCCTCGCGTCGCAGGCGCGTGAAAGGTTGAATCAGGGTCAGTTCTTGAATCCACGCAGTCTGCTCGCGACCAGGCGCGTGCATCGACGCAAGACCTGACCCCGGGTCCCCCGGGTCCCCAAGACCTGACCCCGGGTCCCGGATGCATAAGAAGTCCCTTGTCGGCGCCGCACCGGGGAAAGAAAAGCCCCGCACTAGCGGGCCTTTCGCTGAGGCTGCGGGGCAGGGATTCGAACCCCAACTTCCTGATCCAGAGTCAGGCGTCCTACCATTAGACGACCCCGCAACGGGTCGGCGCCCAGTGTAGCCAGGCGTTTGCGCGGGCTACGATCCGGTTGTGACTACGTACATCATCCGTCGCCTCTTCTGGGCCGTCTTCCTCTTCTTCGTCGCGACGCTTCTCACGTACGTCATCTTCTTCATCATCCCGACGGATCCCGCGGAGCTCGCGGCGGGGAAGGCGGCGAAGCCGGAGATCGTGGCGCACATCCGCCACAACCTCCATCTCGACCTGCCGATCTACCAGCAGTACTGGCTCTTTCTCTGGAACATGCTGCGGCACGCCTCGCTCGGCTACTCGTTCCGGTTCGGCACGTCGGTGCGCTGGGTGGTCGCGCAGGATGCGCCGGTCACTGCGTCGCTCGTGTTCGGAGGAGCGTTCTTCTGGACTCTGCTCGCGATTCCGACCGGCATCATCTCGGCGCTCCGGCCGCGGTCGATCCTCGACCGGGCGACGATGGTCTTCGTCCTGATCGGCATCTCGGCGCCGGCGGTCTGGATCGGCCTGATCCTCGCCTACATCTTCGGCTTCAAGCTCGGCTGGACGCCGATCGCCGACTACTGCAACTTCTTCCCGAGCCACCAGATCGGGGTCTGCT
Source organism: uncultured Actinomycetes bacterium (assembly GCA_963790845.1). Taxonomy (GTDB): domain Bacteria; phylum Actinomycetota; class Thermoleophilia; order Gaiellales; family Gaiellaceae; genus Palsa-739. Next base: position 82,221 of record CAWBQC010000019.1, read on the forward strand.
CCGGCCCGTTGCGCTGGGCGTACCACCTGATCCTGCCGTGGACGGCGTTCATGTTCCTCAACGCCGCCATCTATACGCGTTTCGTCCGGGCGAGCATGTTGGAGACGATGGGGGAGGACTACGTCCGCACCGCACGCGCGAAGGGTGCACCCGCGACGCGGGTCACGCTCCATCACGTGCTGCGGAACAGCCTGCTGCCGACCGTGACCATGATGGGCATGGACATCAGCCTCAGCCTGGGCGGCGCAGTGTTCACCGAGACGGTGTTCAACCTGCACGGGCTCGGCCAGGATCTGATCGGCGCGGCGCTCAACGACGATCTGCCGCTTGTGGTCGGCATCACGATCTTCGCCACGCTCGCGGTGATCATCTTCAACTTCCTGGTCGACATCGTCTACGCGTTCCTCGATCCGCGTATCCGTCTCACCGCCTGACCCGGCGCTAGGTCGCCGCTCGCACTGCCTCGGCGAGCACGGTGACCGCTCGCCGCAGCGACGGTTCCGGCGCCGCCGCGTAGCCGAGGAGGAGCGCCGGCTCGCGGACGGCTTCCGCGCAGTGCTCGGCCATGCCCGATAGCGCCACGCCGCGTGTTCGCGCCTCCACGAGCACGCGCGCCTCGTCCACTCCCGGCGGGAGCACGGCCTCGACGTACGAGCCCCGCCGCGAGGCCGCGCACCTCGAGCTCGGGCAGCTGCCGCGCCAGCTCCCGCACGAGCGCGTCACGGCGTCGCCGGTAACGAAGGCGCATCCTGCGCAGGTGCCGGTCGAGCTCGCCGCGGCCCAGGAAGTCCGTGAACGCGAGCTGCTCGAGTCGCGGCGGCGAGATGACGGTGTACAGGACCTGCTCGACGAGCGGCCACACGAGCTCTCCCGGGGCCACGATCCAGCCGAGGCGAAGCGTCGGCGCGAGCGTCTTGCTCGCCGTCCCGCAGTAGAGGACGCGTTCGGGCATCAGACCCTGGAGCGAGCCGACCGGCGGGCGGTCGTACCGGTACTCGGAGTCGAAGTCGTCCTCGATCACGAGCCCGCCCGTCTCTTCCGCCCAGGCCAGGAGTCGCGCCCGCCGCCCGGGCGCGAGCACGACGCCCGTCGGGAACTGGTGGGCCGGAGTCACGAGCACGGCGTCCGGGGCTGCGGCGACCACCGCGTCCACGTCGATCCCGTCGGCATCGACGGCAATCGGGATCGGTTCGAGCCCGCTCCGCGCGACGATCGCCCGGATCCCCGCATGACCGGGATCCTCAACGGCGATCCGCTTGCGCCCTTCGCGCACCAGGACGTTGCCGATCAGGCTGACGGCCTGCGCGAAGCCGGAGCAGATGAACGTGTGCTCCGGCTCGCCCACCACCCCGCGAACGCGGCCCAGGTAGGCGACGAGCGCGTCGCGAAGGTCTGCCGAGCCGCGGACGTCGCCGTAGGCGAGCTCCGCGTCCGGTGCGTTTCGGAGCGCTGCGCGGTACGACTTCAGCCACTCCCCGCGGGGGAAGGCGCCGTAGTCGGGCAGGTCGGGGCGCAGGTTGTGCCGCCACTCGGGCGCGGCGGCAGGTGCCCGCGCCTCCGCGGCGACCCCGACGCCGCTCGCGACCATCGGCGGTGCGTTCCGGCGGAGCCGGAGGTAGCCCTCGGAACCGAGCTGCGCATACGCGGCGACGACGAGACCGCGTGAGATCCCGAGCTGCGCCGCCAGCGCCCGCGTCGAGGGAAGCGGCGTTCCGGCGCGGAAGAGAGCCGCCCCGCACGCCGTCGCGCAGCGCGCGCTCGAGCTGGAGCGACAGCGGCTCGCGCCCACCGCGGTCGAGCTCGACGAGCACCTCCGGCGCGCGGCTTGCTCTCGTCGACTGGTCCACTGAATCCGCTCCGAAGTGGACCTTAACACTGGACAGCAGAGTCTCTAGCGTGGCCGGCGTGAAGCTGCGCACCCTCCTTGTCGGCGCTGCTTTCGTCCTGGTCGCCGCCGCCGCCGCGACGGCGGCGACCGGGACACCGCAGGTCGTCGCCCGCATCGAGACGGGAAGCAGGCCGTGCTCGGAGGCGGGCGGCTTCGGAGCGCTGTGGGTCGGCAACAACGGCAGCAGCACGCTGACGCGCATCGACCCGGCCACGAACAAGGTCACGGGGAAGGTGCGGGTCGGAGCCGGTCCGTGCGGTGTCGCGATCGGTGCCGGCAGCGTCTGGGTCGACGGCTACACCTCGGCCTCCGTCGTTCGCGTCGATCCGAAGCGGATGAAGGTCGTGAGGCGGATCAAGCTGCCCGACCGGATCTGGGACGTGACCTTCGGGGCCGGCGCGGTCTGGGCCACGGAGACCAGCCTCAACTACGTCGTCCGCATCAGCCCGAAGACGAACCGCGTGACGCGCCGCTTCCGGATCCCGGGCTACCTGCAACTGGGCAACCTGCGCTACGGCGCCGGCGCCGTCTGGGTCGGCACGCAGAACGGAAACCGGGTCTTCCGCATCGACACGCGCACCGGCCGCGTGAGCCCCGTGCGTGTCGGGAACGGCCCACGCTCCGTGGCCGTCTCACCGACGGCCGTTTGGGTCTCGAACGCTGCCCGACAACACCGTTTCCCGTATCGATCCGTCCACCCGCAAGGTGGTCGCGACGATCCCGGTCGGCGAACAGCCGGACAATGCCGCGGTTGCCGGAGACGGGACGGTGTTCGTCCCGAACGTTTCCGGAGGCACGGTATCGCGGATCGATCCCGCGACGAACATGGTCGTCGGCACGATCGCGGTCGGCGCGAAGCCCTTCCCGTCGGCATACGCGTTCGGCGACGTCTGGGTCCCGATCTACGGCGGACGCGACGTCGACCGCATCCACGTGGGCTGAGGCCTACGACCAGGTCAGGTCGCCCTCGGGCGAGACCGTCGAGCCGCGCTTCCAGGCCACGTCCCAGATGTTCCCCTCCGGGTCGCGGAGGCTGAAGCCGCGGAAGCCGTGCGGCGAGTCGAACGGCTCCTCCAGCAGCTCGGCGCCGTCGACGGTCTGCAGCAGCTCGTAGACCCGATCCACCTCCTCCGCGCTCGCGACGTTCAGGCCGAGCGTGAAGCCGCGGAAGCCGTCTGCCCGCGGACCGAAATGCGGCTCGTAGTTCGAGGCGGCATAGAGCGCGACGACGACCCCGTTCGTCCCCTGGAAGAGACGATGCGCCGGCTCGCTCGCCGAGTCCTCGATCCAGCCGAGCGCGCGCAGGAAATCCGCCATGCGCTCGACGTCGGCGCAGGCGAGCGTGAAGAAGTTGAGCTGCGGCCCGCTCAAGCCTCAGATCTCGAGCCGGTACATCGGCACGAGCCGCCGTTCGGTCTCGGTGTCGATGTGCGCGATCACCTCGACGTACGGCTCGAGACCACTGCCGCGCAGCTTCGACTTCAGGAGCCCGTCGACCTGGAAGAGGCCGGAGGAGTTGTTCATCAGGATCTCGATCTTGATCGGCCGCTCCTCGCCGTCCGAGATCGTGACGTCCTCGATCGCGGCGGCCGAGAGCGAGTGCATCGAGACGCTGCCCTTCTCGAACGGGATCCGCGAGCGGCCCTTCGCCATGTCGAGCGCGTCGGCGACACGGACGATGCCGGCGTCGACGGTCAGCGGCTCGCCGTCGGCGCGGTGGCTGATGATCGCCTGCAGAACCTCGGAGACGATCACCGTCAGGTCGGGCTCCTCGTAGATCCCGTCGAGCAACTCCCGCATCTTCGGCTCCGCAAGGAAGAGCGAGAAGTCCTCGTGGCCGTGCCGGTGGATCGACATGCCGACGCAGTGGAGGAGGGCGGCGAGGACGACGACCACCTCGGCGTCGTCCTGGTCGAGCCCGAAGTCGCGGACGAGGCCGGGCTCGACGCCGTGCTTCGTGAGCTGGCGGAGGAGCTTGAGCGCGATGTTCGTGACGATCTGGATGTGCACCCAGGAGTGGTCGTTGATCTCCATCCGCGCGACCGCGTTCACGTTCGAGACGTGCCACCAGCCCTTGAGCTGGTCGTCGGCGTTGACGCGCTCGATCAGCGTTCTGAGCTTGCGATTGCCGCGCACCGGGACGTTGATGCGCATCCGTGCGACCGCCTCCGCGGGCGTGAGCCGCGTCTCGTGCTCGGCCTCCGCGTCGACCGGCTGCTCGATCCGCTCGCGGGTCGGCTCGTCGAGGTTGGCCTCGTCCATCACTAGGCGCAGTCTGACGGATGGCGTATAGATGGGCTTATGCACGAACCGCATCCGGTCCACCTGGTCGTCGAGGACGACTACCGGCGCACGCGGGTCACGGTCTTCTTCCGCCTGATCCTCGCGATCCCGCACATCATCTGGTTCTTGCTGTGGACGGTGTTGATCGTCATCGCCGGCTTCCTCAACTGGTTGATCTCGATCTTCACCGGCCGGCCGCCGCAGGGGTTCCACGACTTGATGTGCGCCTACATCCGCTACCAGGCGCACCTCAGCGCGTACCTCGCGCTGGTGGGCAATCCCTATCCCGGCTTCATGGGCGAGGCAGGGGAGTACCCGATCGACATTCAGCTTCCGGCGGAGCCGGTGGCGCAGCGGCGCTGGACGATCTTCCTGCGCTTCCTCCTCGCATTGCCTGCGTTGATCGTCTCCGGCGCTCTTGCCGGGCTGAGCGGTGGGAACATCGGCTGGTCTCGCGGCAGGAAGAGCGCGAGACGCGGCACCGGCGGCGGCGCACTGCTCCTTGTCTGCGGGGTGCTCGGCTGGTTCGCCTCGCTCGCACGGGGCCGGATGCCGAAGGGCCTGCGCGACGCCGGCGCGTACGCGATCGGCTACTCGGCGCAGGGGAGCGCCTACCTCCTCCTCGTCACCGATCGCTACCCGAACGCCGACCCGACGGAGATGCTCGTCGAGGTCACCGACCGGCCGCCGCGCCACCCGGTGCGTGTCGTCGGGGATCCATACGACCTTCGGCGTTCGCGCGTGACTGTCTTCTTCCGGCTCCTCTTGTCGCTTCCGCACCTCGTCTGGCTCGTGCTCTGGTCGATCGTTGCGTTCCTCGCAGCGGTCGCGCAGTGGTTCGTCACGCTCTTCCGCGGCACACCCGCGGCCGGGCTGCATCGTTTCCTCACCCGCTACGTCCGCTACCGGCTCCACGTCTACGCCTTCCTCCTGCTCGTCGGGAATCCGTTCCCCGGCTTCGCGGGCGTGGAGGGCACGTACCCACTCGACCTCGAGGTCGAAGGCCCGCGGCGGCAGAACCGCTGGAAGACCGGCTTCCGTCTCGTTCTTGCGATCCCCGCATTCCTCGTGAACGCGGCCCTGGGCGGAGCGCTCTTCGCCTCTGCGGTGCTGACCTGGTTCTACGCGCTCGTCAAGGGCTCGGCACCATGGGGGCTGCGGAATCTCTCGGCCTATGCACTGCGCTATGACGCGCAAACCGAGGCGTACATCCTGCTTCTGACCGACGCCTATCCGCACGCGAGCCCGCTCGAGGGCGACGACACGCCGGTGGAGTGACCCGCAGCCGCGCGGCGCTCGTTCTCGCGCTCGCCGCCGTCTGGGCAGTCGCGGCGTGGCTGCTCTGGCGCTCGTCGCTGCCGGCGTACCACCTGCCGCACCTCGACGAGCACGCGCTCTTCCCGGCGCACGCTCTTCACCGCGCGCAGCACTACAGCGGCGTAGAGCGTCTCTTCTGGCTCGGGAAGACGCTCACGCAGCTCGTGGTGCTGGGCGTCTTCGTCCGCTACGGCGTGCGCTGGATGCGCGAGTCGGCCGCCGGGCCGATCGGCACCGGGATGCTGCTCGGGATGATCGGGTTCGCGCTCGTCTGGAGCGCAGAGCTGCCCTTCTCGGTGCTGAACATCTGGTGGCGCCACCGCTACGGGCTGTCCGGGAGCTACGTGGACGCGACGATCGGGAACTGGTTCGCGCTCGGCGCGCAGTTCGTCCTCCTCTGCGTCGCGCTCGCGATCGTGATGGGTCTCGCGCGTGTGCGTCGCATCGGGCGGTGGTGGTGGCTGCCGGCCACGCCGGTCTTCGTCGGGCTGCGCACGCTCCTCGCCTTCATCGCTCCCTGGCTCCTTGGCGGCAGCCCCTTCAACGCGCCCTACGTCGCAAAGCTCCAGCAGGCGGAGCACGTCCACGTCCCCGTGCGCGTGCTGAGCGGCTTCAGCGAGCCGAACGCGTTCGCGACCGGCCTCGGCCCGAGCCGGCGTGTCTTCCTCTGGGACCCGATCGTCCAGTTCCCGTTCACCCCGCGCATGGACCGCTTCGTGCTCGCGCACGAGCTCGGGCATCTCGCGCACAACCACATCTGGAAGTCGATCGGCTGGTACGCGCTGTTCGCGTTCCCGCTCGCGTATCTGCTCTCGCTCGCGGCCCGGCGGCGCGGCGGGATGGGGCTACCGGAAGCGATCCCGCTCGCGATCTTCGTCTACGTCGTGCTGCAGCTCGTCGCGCTGCCGCTGCAGAACGTCGTCGAACGCCACCTGGAAGCGGAGGCGGACTGGTCGGCGCTCCGCGCGACGCACGATCCCGCGGCAGGCCGGCAGCTCTTCCAGCTCTTCGCGTCGGAGACGCTCGACGACCCGAGCCCGCCGGGGTGGGACTACGTCTTCCTCGAGAACCACCCGACGCTCCTGCAGCGGATCGAGATGACGCGCTACTACGTGAGCCACGTCCGACGGCGTCCTCATCGTTGAGGCATGACAAGCGCTCGCGCAGGGTTCTGGCGCCGCTTCGCAGGCGCGTTCATCGACGGGATCTTCGTCGGGGTCGCGAGCGGGATCCTCAGGCAGATCCTAGGAACCGGAGCCGGCACCGGCCTGGGGCTCGTCGTCTCGGCCGTCTACTTCACCGCGTTCGTCGGCGCCGAGCGAGGCCAGACCCTCGGCCAGATGGTCCTCGGGATTCGCGTGGTCGGTCTCGACAGCGACGGCTCAATCGGGTACGGGCGCGCCTTCCTTCGCTGGCTCGTGAGCATCGTCTCGGCCATCGTCCTCCTGCTCGGTTATCTCTGGATGCTCTGGGACAAGGAGAAACAGTGCTGGCACGACAAGGCTGCGAACGACGTCGTCGTGCCGGTGCGGTGAGCTATGCCGCCGCCCAGTCGCCGTAGAGGCTCGTGTAGAGCCCGCGGCGGGCGAGCAGCTCCTCGTGCGAGCCCTGCTCGATCACCTGGCCGTGCTCGAGCACGACGATGAGGTCGGCGTCGCGGATCGTCGAGAGGCGGTGCGCGATCACGAACGAGGTCCGGTCGGCCAGGAGCGTCCGCAGCGCCCGCTCGATCGTCCGCTCGGTACCGATGTCGACCGAGGACGTCGCCTCGTCGAGGATGAGGATCCGCGGGTCGGCGAGGAGCGCTCGGGCGAAGGCGACGAGCTGCCGCTGTCCGAGCGAGAGGCGCGAGCCGCGCTCGCCGAGCTGTGTCTCGTACCCGTCCTCGAGCCGGAGGATGAACTCGTGCGCGCCCACCGTCTGCGCTGCGCGGACGATCTCCTCCGGCCGCGCGTCCGGCTTCCCGAAAGCGATGTTCTCGGCAACCGTGCCGGCGAAGAGGAAGCCCTCCTGCGGCACGATCCCGAGCTGGTGGCGCAGCGACTCCTGCGTCACGTCGTTGAGGTCGTGGCCGTCGATCGTGATCCGCCCGCTCGTCGGCTCGTAGAAGCGCGCGAGAAGCTTCGCGATCGTGGACTTCCCGGCGCCCGTATGACCGACGAGCGCGACGGTCGTTCCGGCCGTGACGTCGAGATCGATCCCATGCAGTACCTCCTCGCCCAGCTCCCCGCCGCGAAGTCCGTAGGCGAAGTGGACCTCCTCGAAGCGGACGTGCCCCTCGATCTGCGGGAGCGGCTGCGCGGTCGGCCGGTCGACGACTTCCGGCTCCTCGTCGAGCACGCCGATGATCTTGTCCAGCGCAGCGGTCGCCGAGAGGAACGTGTTGTAGAGCTGCGAGAGCTGCTGGACCGGATCGAAGAAGTTGTTCACGTAGAGCATGAAGGCGAAGAGCGTCCCGAGCGAGATCGCATCCCGGAAATAGAGGTGGCCGCCGTAGCCGAGCACGACCGCGAGCGCGAGCGTGGCGAGGAAGCTCACGAACGGGAAGTAGACGGCGTTGAGGACGACCGTCTGCATGTTCGCGTCGCGATAGCGGCGGGCGACCACCCCGAAGTTCTCCGTCGCGCGCTGCTCGCGGACGAACGCCTGCACCATCCGCATGCCTGAAATGTCCTCGGCGAGCGTCGCGGTGACGAGGCCGAGCCGCTCCCGCACCGCCGCGTAGGCGCGCGCCGACCGCGTGCGGAAGAGCAGCGTCCCGATGCTCATGAACGGGATCACCGCGAGCGTGGCGAGCGCGAGCCGCCAGTCGAGGATGAGCAGGAGGACGGCCGTCCCGACGAGCGTGAGCGTGCTCTGCGCGAGCGTCGTCACGCCGTCGGTGACGAGCTGGTCGATCGCCTCGACGTCGTTCGTCATCCGGCTGATCAGGACGCCGGCGCGGTTTCGCTCGTAGAAGCCGAGTGAGAGGCGCTGCAGGTGGCCGAAGAGCTGCTTCCGCAGGTCGGCGAGGATCCGCTCGCCGACCCAGCCCGTCATGTACGTCTCGACGTAGGTCATCCCCCAGTTCGCGAGCCCGGCGGCGAGGAAGATCCCGACCACCAGCCAGAGCCGCGCCCCGGTGTCGCCGTTGTGCGCGGCGTCGAGCGCGTACTTGGCGAGGAAGGGCGGGGCGAGCGCGGTCGCCGTCGCGGTGAGAAGGGAGAAGACGGAGAAGAAGGTGCGGCGGCGGTAGGGCCTCGTCAGCCGCCAGAGCACGCCGAGCCTGCGGCGCGTCGTGTTCCACGACCAGTCCTCGACCTCGGCGCCGCGCTGGCGCATGAGGTAGCCGCCGGGCTGGTGGACCCTCATTCCGCTCCACCGCCGGCGAAGCCGGCGGCTTCGCTCTTTGCCGGCTCCGTCGAGCCTACGCCGGTCACGCGACCTCCTCGACGTCGGCGCGCGCCTCGACGGCGTCGGCGAACTGCCGCTCGAGCAGGCCGTGCTCGTAGATCTCGCGGTAGACCGGGCTCGTCTCGATCAGCTCGTCGTGGGTGCCGCGCGCCGCGATCCGGCCGCTGTCGAGGACGACGATCTCGTCGGCGAGGGCGATGGTGGAGAGCCGGTGCGCGATGATCAGCGTCGTCCGTCCCTGCATGACCTGGCGCAGCCCGGCCCGGATACGAGCCTCGGTGGTCGCGTCGACCGAAGCGGTCGCGTCGTCGAGGATCAGGACGCGCGGGTCGACCGCGAGGGCGCGGGCGATTGCGATCCGCTGGCGCTGGCCGCCCGAGAGCGTGATCCCGCGCTCGCCGATCACCGTCTCGTAGCCCTGGGGCAGCCGCTCGACGAACTCGTGCGCCTGCGCGAGCCGCGCGACGCGCTCGACGTCCTCGTCGGTCAGTTCCGGCCGGCCGAAGGCGATGTTCTCGCGCACGGTGGTGGAGAAGAGGAACGGATCCTGGGTGATGGCGCCGATCTCGCTGCGCAGCGAGGCGAGCGTCACGTCGCGCACGTCGACGCCGTCGACGAGCACCCGCCCGGAGTCGACGTCGTAGAAGCGCGGCACGAGCGAGGCGAGCGTCGTCTTGCCGGCGCCGGTGTGGCCGATCAGCGCGACGGTCGTCCCGGCGTCGAGCGCGAGGTCGAGATGCTCGAGCACGGGCCGGTCGGCCAGGTACGAGAAGGAGACGTCCTCGAAGCGGATCGCGCCCTCGCCGGGCGGCAGCTCGATCGGACGTGCCGGATCGGCGACGTCTTCCGGCTCGTCGAGCACCTGGAAGATCCGCTCGCCCGACGCGGTCGCCCGCTGCGCCTGCCCGACCCACATGCCGAGCGAGCGCAGCGGCATGACGAGCATGCCGAGGTAGAGGTTGAAGGCGACGAAGCCGCCGGTGGAGAGCGAGCCGTGAGCGACCATGCGCGCGCCGACGAGCAGCACCGCCGCCTGGGCGAGCAGCGGCAGGAAGGAAAGAAGCGGCACGTACATCGCGCGCTGCCGGTTCGCACGGATCGTCTGCCCGAAGAGCGCCTCGTTGCGGCCGCGGAACTTCTCCTCCTCGGCGGGCTCCTGCGCGAACGCCTTCACGACGTGGACGCCGACGATGTTCTCCTCCGCGACGGTCGCGACGTCGGCGAGCTTCTGCTGGACGTCGCGGAGCGTCGGGTGCGCGATATGGCTGTAGCGGTACGCGAGCGCGACGAGCACCGGCGTCACGGCGAGCACGATCAGCGCGAGCTTCCACTCGAAGAAGAAGAGGACGATGGACACGGACACGACCGTGAGGGCGTTCTGGAAGAAGAAGATCAGGCCGTAGCCGAGGAAGAAGCGGACGCCCTGAAGGTCGACGGTCGCGCGTGACATCAGCTGGCCGGTCTGGTGCCGGTCGTAGAAGCCGAACGAGAGGCGCACGAGGTGCGAGTACAGGCCCTGGCGCATGTCCATCTCCACGTCGAGCGCCTGCTTCCCGGAGATGAGCCGCCGGCCGAGCATCAGCGCCGCGGAGACGAGGCCGAGGCCCGCGATCACCGCGACATACGTCCAGAGCAGATGCGAGTCGTGGTGCTTGAGCGCGCGGTCGATCACGTCGCGACCCGTGACCCAGATGAGCGCGATCTGCGCCGCCTGCGAGCCGACCGCGAGCACGATCGAGATCGCCAGGCCGCGCCTGTACGGGCGTAGGAACGAAAGGAGCCGCGCGAAGGTGCGGCGATAGGGAACCGCGCTCACTTCTCCTGAGGGTAGATGGCGGACAGGTGCTCACGAACGAGGGCGAGCGCCGCGGCGAGCCGCGCAGGATTCTCCGGATCGGTGTGCAGCCAACCGCTCGCGCCGGAGGAGTGGGGGAGCGGGACAACCGGCGTGCCGTCGAGCTCGTACTGCTTGCCGACCCACGGCGTCAGCGGCTTGAGGCCGAGCAGTTCCTCCAACGGGAGCCCGCCGACCGTGACGATCAGGCGCGGCCGGAGCAGCTCGAGCTCCCAGTCGCGCCAGAACGAGCAGAGCTCCCGCTCCCGCCGGCCCGGAGTGCGGTCGCCGCGCGTAGCTGCGCGTCCCGGATCGCACCGTGTGACCGAGGCGCAGTGGAACTTCGCGTAGAGCTCGTCTCCCTCAAGGTCGAGCCAGCGCCGGAGTCTCTGTCCGGCGCTGCCACGCCACGGGAGCCGCTCCTGGCCCTCGACCGGGCCCGGCGCCTGGCCGAAGAGGTACGCCAGCTGGCCGGCGCCGGGCACGCGCACCGGCAGTGAGAAGAGCGGGTAGCCCGCCTCGGCGCACGCGCGGCAGCGTGAGAGGTCCCGGTGGAGGGACGCGAGCGAGCGGTAGGAGGACTTGCGGGCGGTCACCGCTTCGGAGCGTAGGCTCAGCGCCGATGCTGCCGCTGGAGGCTGTCCCGAACTTCTCCGAAGGACGCGACCGCGCGACGATCGACGCGATCGGCGAGGCGCTCGGCGCACATGCGCGCCTGCTCGACCTCCATAGCGACGCCGACCACAACCGGTCGGTCTACACGCTCGTCGGCAACGAGGAGCAACTCGTCGCAGCGCTGATCGCCGGCATCGCGTGCGCCCGCGAGCGGATCGACCTGCGCAGCCACGCAGGGCGCGCATCCGCGCATCGGAGCGGCCGACGTCGTCCCGCTCGTCCCGATCCACGAGGCCGACGCCGAGCGCGCCCGCGCCGCAGCGCTGGAGCTTGCGCGGCGGGTGGGGGAGGAGCTCGCGCTTCCGGTCTTCCTCTACGCCGACCTCGCACCCGGTCGCGGCCCCGCCTTCTTCCGGCGTGGCGGCCCCGCGGAGCTGCAGCGGCGAATCGACGCAGGGGAGCTGGCTCCGGACTTCGGGCCGGCGCAGCTCGACGAGAGAGCCGGCGGCGTGATCGTCGGAGCACGTCGCGCGCTGATCGCGTTCAACGTCAACCTCGCCGGAGACGACCTCGAGGCGGCGCGCGAGGTGGCGCGTGCAGTGCGCGAGCGCGACGGAGGCTTCCCGGGAGTGCGGGCGCTCGGGCTGCGGCTGCCCGCTGCGGGGCACGTCCAGGTCAGCATGAACATCGAGGACTGGCGGGCCTCGCCGCTGCACGAGGTCGTCGCCGCGGTGGAACGAGAGGCGGGTAGCGAGGCCTCGACGTCATGGGGGCCGAGCTCGTCGGCCTGCTCCCGGCCGGCGCCGCGGTCGCCGCGGCCGGCTCACTGCTCCGTGTCGCCGGCCTCGACCCGTCACACGTCCTCGAGCTGCGTCTGCTCGGCGAGTAGAAGCGCTTTGGCCGCAGGCCCGCCGCGACGGCGGGCCCACGGCCTTCCGCTCCCGTCTACCCCGCGACGGGAAGGTCGTCGCCGGCGCCGGCACACCAGCCCGTGCCGCCGGCCGAGTCGTTGCTCCACAGGCTCTGCACGGGGTACTGCTTTCCGTCGTTGCCCGTGATGTTGTTCAGTCCGCCGGGGACCGTGCTGGGAGGCGCGATCCCGTCGGTGTATCCGACCCAGGCGCACTTGTCGCCGTTCTCGTACGCGCTGTAGTCGTACCAGCCGCCGAGATTCACGCCGTTGATCACGTCCTCGGCGCCCGGATCCGTGATCGTCTCCTCGATCTCGTGGCCCATGACGATCGTGAACCCGTCGAGCCGGCCGGCGAAGTAGCCGGTGTTGACGGAGTTCTCGCCGCAGCTCGTGCCGGAGTTCAGGACGTACGGCATGTTCGTGAACGAGATGCCGGGCTGGACGCCGGGGTAGTACTGCGGCTGCGTGTAGTCGTGCCACGCGCAGTAGCCGACGCCGCCGTTGAAGCCGGCCTCGTTGTACATCTGAGGCTGCGCGATCACGAACTGCGAGTTGTTCAGATCGGTCACGCCGAAATGTGCGACGGCGCGTTGAGCTTCCTGGGCCAGCTCGAGCCCGGACACGTTGTTGTGGATCGGGTTCGAGTTGTCGTACCAGACGCCGCCGTACTGGTTCGTCGGGTTCTGGATGTTGATGTTCTGCCCGTCGACGGTCTCGTAGTACTGCGTCTGCGAGCCCATCCAGTCGGTGCCGCCCATCGCCTTGATGAAGGCGAGCATGCGAGCGCCGGCGCCGTCCGGATCAGAGGTGGGCATCCCGGGCGTCACATGGTTGAACGCACCGGCCTGGCCCCAGCCCCAGAGGACGAGATAGACCTTCGGTGTCACCTGCACGTGGCCGCCGAAGTACGCCATGTTCACCGGCGCCGGAGCCCCCGCAGGCGGCGGCGCCACCGGAGCGCAGCAGATCGGCGGCGGCTGCAGCGCCGGGTTCGTGGTGTTGGCCGCGTTCGGCATGTACAGCGGGTGATGCAGGGGGTCGCCGGCTCGGGCCGAGGTCCCTCCGAAGAGGAGTGCGACCGCGCCGAGCGCGAGCAGAATGAAGAGCTTCTTCACGGTTTCGTTCCTCCTCACTTCGTCACGCTGAAGGTCGCGCTCGCGGGCGCGGACGTGCTGAAGCCCTGCGTCGACTCTGCGTAGATCGTGTGCTTGCCGACGCCCGGCGTCGGGATCGCGACGCTCCAGCTCGAGCCGGAGATCCGTGCCGGGGTCGGGTTGGAGAAGGTCGGATCGTCGACGGAGATCTCGACGCTCTTGTTGACGCTGGCCGCGTAGCTCGGCACGTCCATCCACGACGCGCCGCTGAGCGCGACGAAGCCGCTGTACACGTTCGGCCCGTGGATGGTCACCCGCAGGTCGAGCGCCTGGATGTCGGAGCCGTCGAGCGCCACGTTCGGCGCGATGGTGAACGGAACCGGGGTCGAGTCGCCGGTCGGATCGAGGATCGCGCTTCCGGTCGCGGAGCCGATGTCGACGGCATTGCCGCCGACGAGCGCCTGGACGTCGACGTCGACCTCGGCGAGCCCGACCTGAGCGCCGGTGAGCGAGACCTGGCCGTTGATCGCCTGCGTCCCGTCATAGGCGAGAGGCATACCGTCGACTGCCGGGTAGTCGGTGAACGTCGCCTGCGGGGCGGCGTCGCCGACCAGTCCGACCTGGTCGATGATCAGCCCGCAGCCGTCGCCGCCGTCGGTGCCCGACGTGACGCTGAGGTGCGGGTTGTCGGCCGAGGTGCCGCAGCCGTCGCGCCGCAGGAAGAACTGGGTCGTGCCCGCCGACGTGTCGGCGAAGCTTGCGTTGCCCGCGACCGCGAGGTACGGGTTCTGCTTCAGCGAGACCTTCTGTCCGCTCTTCGGCGCCGTGATCGTCACGGACGGGTCGCCGAGAGCGCGGCGGCCGCAGTCAGCGCCGCGACGAGTGCCGCAAGTGTGAGCAGCACCACCTTCCGCGTCATTTCTCCTCCTTGGGGTGGGAGCGGAATAGAACGGCGCAGTAATTCCCAAGAAGAACGACAAACTAAACCAAAAAACTGAAGATTCTTTTTGACTGACTATTCAATCCATTTTGACTGACCATTCAATCGGTGATTGATTCGCTGCGGCCACGAGGAGCACCGGTCGGCCGGCACCTCCTAGACTCGCCGCGTGGCGCAGCGCACGGCGATCGGCCTCACCGGCGACGACCTGACCGTGGACGACGTCTGGGCCGTGGCCGTGGACGGAGCTCCAGCCGGGCTGTCCGATCGCGCGCGCGAGAGGATGAACGCCGCGCGCGAGCTCGTGGAGCGAGTCGCGCACGGGAGCCGCGAGCACACGTACGGCGTCAACACGGGCTTCGGCCGCTTCGTGGCGGTCGCGATCCCGGAGGAGCAGACCGAGGAGCTGCAGCTACGACTGCTGCGCTCCCATGCGTGCGGCGTGGGGGAGCCGTATCCCGACGAGGTCATCCGCGCGGCCATGCTCCTGCGGGCGAACGCGCTCGCGAAAGGCAACTCGGGCGCTCGGGTCGAGACGGTCGAGCTCCTGCTGGCGCTGCTCGACCGCCGCGTGATCCCGGTCGTCCCGAGCCGCGGCTCCGTCGGCGCCTCCGGCGATCTCGCGCCGCTCGCGCACCTCGCGCTGCCGCTCGTCGGCGAGGGCGAGGCGTGGGTCGAAGGCGAGCGCCTGACGGGTGCGGACGCGCTGGCGCGCGTTGGTCTCGAGCCCGTGCGCCTCGCTGCCAAGGAAGGCCTTTCCCTCGTCAACGGCACGCAGTTCATGGCGGCGATGCTGGCGCTCGGGCTCGTACGCGCGCGCCGGCTGGCGCGGGCGGCCGACGTCGCCTGCGCGCTCTCCGTCGAAGCGCTCCAGGGCTCACGCACGTCGTTCCTGCCGCAGATTCACGAGCTGCGTCCACTGCGCGGGCAGATGACCGCCGCCGCCAACATCCTCCGGCTGCTCGAGGGCTCGGCGATCATCGAGGCGCACCGCTGGTGCGACAAGGTGCAGGACGCCTACTCGCTCCGGTGCGCCCCGCAGGTCCACGGCGCCAGTCGCGACCTGCTCGACTATGCCGGGTACACGGTCGGGGTCGAGCTCAACTCGGCGACGGACAACCCGCTCGTTCTCGTCGACGACGAGGAGCTCGTCTCGAACGGGAACTTCCACGGGCAGCCGCTCGCGTTTGCGCTCGACGTGCTGGCCATGGCCGTGGCGGAGCTGGCGAACATCTCCGAGCGGCGTCTCGAGCGGCTCGTCAATCCGAACCTCTCCGAGGGACTTCCGGCCTTCCTCACCACCGACGGCGGCCTCAACAGCGGCTTCATGATCCCGCAATACGTGGCCGCCTCCCTCGTTTCCGAGAACAAGTCGCTCTGCCATCCGGCGTCGGTCGATTCGATCCCGACGAGCGCGGGACAGGAAGATCACGTCTCGATGGGGAACGCAGCCGGGCTGAAGGCGTGGCAGGTGCTCGCCAACTCGGAACGGGCGGTGGCGATCGAGCTGCTCGCCGGCGCGCAGGCGGTCGAGTTCCACGCGCCGCTCGAGCCCGGAGCCGGGGGGCGGGCCGCGCGAACGGCCGTGCGGGAGCTCTCGTCGCGGCTGCGCGACGACCGTCCGCTCGGAGGCGACATCGAGGCGGTGGCCGGAGCGATTCGCAGCGGCTCTCTGGTCGCTGCGGTGGAGACCGAGTCGGGGGCGGCGCTCGCATGAGCGCGACCGCGACGCTCGCCGAGCGGGTCGAGGCGCTCGTCGGCGACCTCTCGTCCATCCACGCTCCCCGCGGAACGGACCTCAACGCGCGCCAGTGGTCGACGGAGGCGCCGCTGCGGATGCTGATGAACAACCTCGACCCGGAGGTCGCAGAGCGCCCGGAAGACCTCGTCGTCTACGGCGGCTCCGGCAAGGCGGCGCGGAACCACGACGCCCTGCGCGCGATCGTCGCCTCCCTTCTCGAGCTCGGGCCCGACGAGACGCTGCTCGTTCAGAGCGGCAAGCCGGTCGGCGTGTTCACGACGCACGAAGGAGCGCCGCGCGTGCTGATCGCGAACTCGCTGCTCGTGCCGAAGTGGGCGACGTGGGACGAGTTCCGCCGGCTCGAGGCCGAGGGGCTGACGATGTTCGGCCAGATGACGGCGGGCTCGTGGATCTACATCGGGAGCCAGGGGATCCTGCAGGGGACCTACCAGACCTTCGCGGCGGCGGGGGAGAAGCACTTCGGCTCGCCGGACCTCCGCGGGCGGACGATCCTCACCGCCGGCCTCGGCGGAATGGGCGGCGCGCAACCGCTGGCCGGGACCATGGCCGGCGCAGCGATCCTCTGCATCGAGGTCGACCCGCACCGGATCGAGCGGCGCCTCGAGACGCGCTACCTCGACGAGGCGACGGAGTCGCTCGACGATGCGCTCTCGCGCCTGCGGGCGGCAGCCGCCGAGAAGCGCCCGCTCTCGGTCGGGTTGCTGGGGAATGCGGCGGACGTCGTCCCGGAGCTTGTCGCCCGCGGCGAGGAGTTCGACTTCGTCACCGACCAGACCGCCGCCCACGACCCGCTGAACGGATACGTGCCGCGCGGGTACTCGGTCGAGGAGGCCACGGCTCTGCGCTCGTCCGATCCGGACGAGTACCTGCGGCTCGCCGGCGAGTCCATCGTCCGGCACGTGGAAGCGATGCTCGAGTTCAACCGGCGCGGCGCCCACGTCTTCGACTACGGCAACAACCTGCGGGGCGAGGCGCGTGAAGGTGGGGTGGAGGACGCGTTCGCATACCCGGGCTTCGTCCCGGCCTATATCCGGCCGCTCTTCTGTCGTGGGGTCGGCCCGTTCCGGTGGGCGGTGCTCTCGGGCGATCCGGCGGACATCGCGGCGATCGACACCCGGCTGAAGGAGCTGTTCCCGGACGATCCGCTCCTGCAGCAGTGGCTCGAGCTCGCGCCGCGAGCGCGTGGCGTTTCAGGGGCTGCCCGCCCGGATCTGCTGGCTCGGCTACGGCGACCGCGCCAAGGCGGGGCTTGCGATCAACGAGCTCGTCCGCAGCGGCGCGGTGAAGGCGCCGGTGGTGATCGGGCGCGATCACCTCGACTCCGGCTCGGTCGCCTCGCCCTATCGCGAGACCGAGGCGATGCGCGACGGATCCGACGCGATCGCGGACTGGCCGATCCTCAACGCGCTCGTCAACGTGGCGGCGGGAGCGACGTGGGTGAGCGTCCACCACGGCGGCGGCGTCGGGATCGGCAACGCGATCCATGCGGGCATGGTCGTCCTCGCAGACGGCACCGACGCGCAGGCGGAACGGCTCGAGCGCGTGCTCACGACGGATCCGGGCACCGGCGTGATGCGGCACGTCGACGCGGGCTACCCCGAAGCCGTCGAGGCAGCCGAGGCCGGCGGCCTGCACATCCCCCGCTAGTGCTGCTCCTTCGCGATCTCACGCAGCTCGCGACGCCGTCCGGGACGGAAGCGCCTCTGCGCGGAGCGGCCCTCGGCGCGGTCGACGTCGTCGAGGACGCGTTCGTGCTCTGCGACGGCGAGACAATCGAGGCCGTCGGCCGGATGAGCTCGCTGCCGGTGCTCGACGACGACGTCGTCGAGGTCGACTGCCGCGGGCTGTGCGCGATTCCCGGCCTCGTCGACTGCCACACGCACGCCGCATTCGGCGGCGACCGCGTCGACGAGTTCTCGCTTCGTGCCGGCGGCGCAAGCTACGAGGAGCTGCACGCCGCCGGTGGAGGCATCCTCTCCACCGTTCGCGCGACCCGAGCGGCCGGCGAGGACGGGCTCCGTGCGGCGGTCGAGCTCCACCGCTCGTGGATGCTCCGCGAGGGGACGACGACGTTCGAGTCGAAGTCCGGCTACGGGCTCGACCGCGAGACAGAGCTCGCGTCGCTCCGCGCGATCAGCGACGCAGGCGGCGTCCCGACGTGGCTCGGCGCCCATGCCGTGCCGCCGGAGTTTCCCGACGCCGACGGCTACCTCGACTTCGCGCTCTCCGAGGTGTTGCCGAAAGCGGCCGAGCTCGCGGAGGCGGCCGACGTGTTCCTCGAGCGGGGCGCCTTCGACGCTGCGCAAGCGCGCCGGTACCTCGAGGCGTGCCGCGACGCCGGCCTCGCGCTGCGGCTCCACGGCGACCAGTTCACGGAGTCGGGCGCGATCCCGCTCGCCGTCGAGCTCGGCGCCCGCTCGGTGGACCATCTCGAGGCGACCGGGGAGGAGGGGATCCGGGCGCTCGCGTCGAGCGACGTCGTCGGCGTGCTCCTGCCTGCGAGCGCGCTGTTTCTCGATCGGCCGATGCCTCCCGCGCGAGCGCTCGTCGACGGCGGGGCGGCCGTCGCGCTGGCGACCGACTTCAACCCCGGCAGCGCCTTTTCCGAGAGCCTGCCTCTCGTCTGCTCGCTCGCGGCGACGCAGCTCCATCTCTCGCCGGCGGAGGCGCTCGCCGCTTGCACCGTGAACGCCGCCCACGTGCTCGGCCGCGCCGACGGCATCGGCCGGCTCGCGCCCGGCTACCGCGCCGACGTCGCGCTTCTCGAGGCACCCGACTGGCGCTACCTCGCGTACCACCTCGGCGGCCGCGTCGTGGCCAAGGTGGTCGTCGGGGGCGAGCTACGCTAGCCGTCCATGCCCACGAGGAAGCAGCGGCGCCGCATGCAGAAGGAACGGCGGCACGAGTACGAGACGGTCTGGGTCGACGAGGACGGAAACGAGCTCGACGAGCCGCCGGAAGAGCCTGCCGCGGCGCCTGAGAAGCGGAACGGCACGAAGCCGAAGGCGAAAGCGACTCCGCAGCGCAGCGGTCGCGCGGGTCGTGAACCCCCGAAGCCTTCGTGGCAGCGCGCCGGCAAGCGCTCGGCGATCCTCGGCGTCGTGATCTTCGCCTTCTTCTATCTCGCCGGCTCGAAGGGCCAGCACAACCTCGGGTCTGCGCTGCTCATCTCGCTGCTCTATACGGGCCTCTTCGTCCCGTTCTCCTTCATGATCGACCGCTTCGCGTACAACCGCTGGCAGCGGCGCACCGGGCAGCAGGGACCGAAGCAGCAGCCTAAGAAGCGCTGACGCCGGAGGCGGCGGGCCGGTCGCCCCGGTAGTGGCCCTCACCGGGCCACGGCGCGAGGAGCAACAGGAGCCGCGCGCCGCCGGCGGTGGTCACCGAATGCCGTTCGTCCGGCTCGAACTGAAGCAACGTCCCCGCGCCGGCCTCCACCCACTCGTCGCCGGCTTCGACGTGCACCTCTCCGTCGAGCACGACGAGGAGGGCGGACTCCTTCACGCCGTGGTCGCCGAGTGCCTCGCCGGGACGGAGCGCGATGAGCACCGCGCGCTCCGCGCCCTCTTTCGAATGCAGGACGACAGGCGACCGCGTGCCGTTCGGGAGTTCGATCTCGTGCAGGTTCCAGTGGCGCACGACCCCGGCCTTCCCGCACCTGCCGGGCGGCTAACCAGAGGTTCACTAGACTCGCCGCGATGCCGCTCGCAGTGGACAGATATGCGCTCGGTCCGCTGCAGACGAACTGCTACGTCGTACGGCGCGAGCCGGGCGCGCCGGAGTGCGCTGTCGTCGACCCGGGCGGAGAAGCGACGGAGCTGCGCCTCGAGCTCGCGCGCCTCGACACCAAGTGCGCAGGGATCCTCATCACCCACGGGCACTTCGACCATCTCGGCGGCGTCGCCGACCTCGCCGAGGGGACCGGCGCCGAGGTCTGGATGCCGGAGGGAGAGCGCGAGCGGCTCGAGCGCTTTCCCGAGTTCGCACCCGCCGGCGTGCCAGGACGTCCGCACGCGCCCGAGCACGTGCTCAGCGGCGGGGAGACGGTCGAGGTCGCGGGGATCTCCTTCGAATGCCTCGCCGTTCCCGGCCACTCGCCGGCCCACATCGCGTTCCACGCAGACGGCGAGCTCTTCAGCGGCGACCTGCTCTTCGCCGGGTCGGTGGGCCGCGTCGACCTGCCGGGCTCCGACTGGGACACGCTGCTCGACTCGGTGCGGATGCTCGCCGGCCGTCTGCCGCCGGAGACGGTCGTCCACCCGGGCCATGGCTCGGAGACGACGCTCGGCGTCGAGCTCGCGCGGAACCCGTTCCTCGCAGAACTACGCGCATGAGCAAGTTCCAGGCGCCGCGGGGGACGCACGACGTCCTGCCGCGCGACCGGCTCTGGTGGCGCGTGATCCGCACGATCGACGAGCAATGCGCGCAGTACGGCTGGTCGCGCATCTCCACACCCGGCTTCGAGGACACTGCGCTGTTCGAGCGCACGGCAGGCGAGGCGTCCGACGTGGTGCACAAGGAGATGTACACGTTCGAGGATCGCAGCGGCCGCTCGGTCACGCTGCGTCCGGAGGGGACCGCGCCGATCGCGCGCGCGTACGTGGAGCACGGCCTCGCGCAGGAGCCGCAGCCGGTCAAGGCCTACCTCGTTGCGCCGATGTACCGCTACTCGCGTCCCGGCCGTGGCCGCTATCGCGAGCACTGGCAGCTGTCGCTCGAGGCGATCGGGTCGGAAGACCCGGCGGTCGACGCCGAGGTGATCCAGTTCTACGTGGAGCTTCTGCGGCGGCTGGGCGTGACCGAGTGGGAGCTGCGGCTCAACTCGATCGGCGACGAGAACTGCCGCCCGCAGTACGTCGCGCGGCTCAACGAGTGGCTCGACGCACATCCGGAGCTCGTCGACGAGGAAGTCGCCCACAAGCGCGCCACGAGCATCCTCCAGGTCTTCGATGTCAAGAACGAGAAGCTCCTCGCGGCCCTCGCCGACGCGCCCAAGATCGGGGAGGCGCTCTGCGACGGCTGCCGTGAGCACTTCGACGCGGTCAAGGCGCATCTCGATGCGTATGACGTCCCGTACGTGATCGACCCGGCGCTCGTGCGCGGACTCGACTACTACACGCGCACGACCTTCGAGTTTCTCGGGCCGGATGAGAACGCCAACTCGGCGCTCTGCGGCGGAGGGCGCTACGACGGCCTCGTCGAGGCGGTCGGCGGCCCGGCGACACCCGGGATCGGCGTCGGCATCGGACTCGAGCGGCTCGTCCTCGCCATGGAGCGCGAAGGCGCGACCGCGGATGCGCCCCGGCTCGATCTCTTCGTCGCGTTCGAGGAGCCCGAGTTGCGCAACCGGCTACTCCCGCAGATCGCCAAATGGCGCGCAGAAGGCCGCTCGGTGGACACCGACTACGCTGGCCGCTCGATGAAGGGGCAGCTCACCCAGGCGCAGCGGCTCGGCGCGGAGACC
This sequence comes from uncultured Actinomycetes bacterium, assembly GCA_963790845.1. Taxonomy (GTDB): domain Bacteria; phylum Actinomycetota; class Thermoleophilia; order Gaiellales; family Gaiellaceae; genus Palsa-739. Next base: position 103,724 of record CAWBQC010000019.1, read on the forward strand.
GTCGTCGTAGCGCGCAGCGACGGGACGTACCAAGTGCGGCGCAGTGGGGAAGCCGACCGCGTCGTGCACACGCTGGCGGAGCTGTAATGGCCTGGCGCGACGCGATGTGCGGCGAGCTGCGGGCCGGCGACGCCGGTCGCCGGGTCACGGTCGCCGGCTGGGCCGACACGCGCCGCGACCACGGCGGGCTCGTCTTCGTCGACCTGCGCGACGCCGCCGGGAAGGTGCAGCTCGTGATCAATCCCGAGCGCTCACCGGACGCGGCCGGGATCGCGCACGAGATCCGGAACGAGTTCGTGCTCCAGGCGACTGGAGAGGTCGTGACCCGCGCTCCGGAGCTCGTCAACTCCAACCTGCCGACCGGCGAGATCGAGGTACAGGTGGACGAGCTGCGGATCCTCTCGCGCTCGACGCCGCTCCCGTTCCAGCTCGACGAGGAGAACGTCGACGAGACCCTTCGGCTCCGCTACCGCTGGCTCGACCTGCGCCGCGAGCGGCTGCAGCGGAACATCCGGCTCCGCGGGCAGATGGTCGGGATCATGCGGCGCCTCATGGAGGCGGCCGGCTTCGTCGACATCCAGACGCCCGTCCTCTGGAAGCCGACGCCGGAAGGTGCGCGCGACTTCCTCGTTCCGGCCCGGCTGCAGCCCGGCCATTTCTACGCACTGCCCCAATCGCCGCAGATCGCGAAGCAGCTGCTCGTGATCGCCGGCTTCGAGCGCTACTACCAGGTCGCGGTCTGCTTCCGCGACGAGGACCTTCGTGCCGACCGCGTGCAGGAGATCACCCAGCTCGACGTCGAGATGGCGTTCCCCGACGTCGAGGTCCTCCTCGCGCTCACCGAGCAGCTCGTCCAGACGATCTGGCACGAATGCCTCGGCGTCGAGCTGGAGACGCCGTTCCTGCGCATGACCTGGGACGAGGCCGATCGCCGCTTCGGAACCGACAAGCCCGACCTCCGCTACGAGCTCGAGATCGAGGACGCGACGGAGGCGACGCGTGGCTCGGAGTTCGGCGTCTTCGCCTCGGCCGAGGCCGTGCGCTTCCTCCGCGCGCCGCGCACCTTCTCTCGGACCGAGCTCGCGCAACTCGAGGAGTTCGCGAAGGAGTGGGGCGCGAAGGGGCTCGCCTACCTCGTCTACGACGAGTCGGGCGAGGTGCGCTCGCCGATCGCAAAGTTCCTCTCCGAGGAGACGCTCATGGCCCTTGGCGGGAAGCCCGGAGAGACGCTTCTCTTCGCTGCCGACGCATGGCCGATGACGTCGCGCGTGCTCGGCGCGCTTCGCATCCATCTCGCGGAGACGCTCGGCCTCGTCGACGAGCAGGTGTGGTCGTGGATGTGGGTCACGGACTTCCCGATGTTCGAGTGGTCCGAGACGGACGAGCGCTGGACCGCCGTGCATCACCCCTTCACACGGCCGACGCCGGAGTGGGAGGGACGCTTCGACCAGGATCCCGGCAGCGCGCGCGCCTTCGCCTACGACCTGATCGGGAACGGCAACGAGCTGGCGGGGGGCTCGTTCCGTATCCACGAGCCAGACATCCAGGCGCGCGTATTCGACATGCTGGGCATCAGCGCCGACGAGCAGCGCGCAAAGTTCGGCTTCCTCCTCGACGCGCTCGCGATGGGTGCGCCGCCACACGGCGGTATCGCGTGGGGCGTCGACCGGACGATGATGGTGCTGGCGAGCGAGCCGAACCTGCGCGACACGATCGCCTTCCCGAAGAACCAGGCCGGCGTCGACCCGATGACCGGCGCGCCGAGCGACGCCGAGCCCGCGCATCTCCAGGAGCTCGGCATCAAGCTGCTCGACCCCCCAGCGTGAGCTAGCCTTTCAGTGGGCCCGGGCTAAATGGTGAACCAACAGCACCATGAAGGGAGCCCGCGTCCACGCTTTGCGTGGCAGGGCACCCACCTGAGAAATCAGGTTCCCTATGTCCGGGCCCACTAATGATTGAGGTCTTCGGAGACTCGAGCCGTAACGGCGAGTGGGCAGCCGTCCGCTTGCTCGTCGACGGCGACCGGATCGTCGAGGCGGACGCGCCGGGCGTCGAACGCGATATCACGGGGCTGACGCTGCTCGAGGCGGCCGCTGTCGGCGGCGAGACGCTCGCGGTGGACGCGCTCGCGAACGCGCTCGGGCCGGTCTTCCGCGCGGCGCCGTCAGAGGGACGTATTGCCGTGGCGATGAGCGGCGGCGTCGACAGCGCCGTCGCGCTCTTGCGCTCGCTACCCAACGCGATCGGCGTGACGCTGCGGCTCTGGCTCGATCCGGACGGGCCGGACTCCGAGAGGGCCTGCTGCTCGCCCGACTCTGTCATCGCCGCACGCGAGACGTGCCACCGGCTCGGCGTGCCGCACGTGACGCTCGACCTTCGCGAGGAGTTCCGCCGAGCCGTGGTCGCGCCGTTCGTGCGCGGCTACGCGCGCGGCGAGACGCCGAACCCGTGCACGCGCTGCAACGGCGGCTTCCGCTTCGCCGAGTTGCTCGCGTTCGCGCGGCGCGCCGGCGCCGAGCGGCTGGCGACGGGGCACTACGCGCGCATCGTCGAGCGCGACGGCCGTCTTCTCCTCGCGCGCGGCGCCGCTGCGACGAAGGATCAGAGCTACATGCTCGCGTCGCTCGACCCGCGCCGGCTGGAGCGCATCTGCTTCCCGCTCGGCGAGCAGGACAAGGAGGCGACGCGGACCGAGGCAGAGCGCGCTGGGCTCGCGGCCGCTCATCGTCCGGAGAGCCAGGAGGCGTGCTTCCTCGCCGGCGACGACTATCGCGAGTTCCTCGGCCGGCAAGGGCTCGAGCCGCGCCCGGGTGCGATCGTGGGTGAGGACGGAAGCGAGCTCGGCCGGCACGGCGGCTTCTGGCGCTTCACTCCCGGGCAGCGGCGAGGCCTCGGGCTTGCAGCCGGCGAACCGCTCTACGTTCTCGGCACGCGTCCCTCTGCGAACGCCGTCGTCGTCGGCCCGCACGCGTCGCTCGCGCGCACTCACGTGACTGCCCGGGGCCGGCTCTACGCCGCTGCCAGCCGGGTCGAGGCGAAGCTCCGCTACCGCTCGCCGGCGGTCGGGGCCGCCGTCGAGCCCACGCCACGAGGATTCCGGCTCGAGCTCGACGAGC
>CAWBQC010000020.1:0-32327 GCA_963790845.1 uncultured Actinomycetes bacterium
GCCGGCCGGAAGCGGCGATACGCTCCGAGCGTGATCTCCTTCGCCCGCGGTGTCCCGGCCCCCGAGTGTCTCGCCGTCGACGAGCTCGCGGATTGCGCGCGCACAGCGCTCGAGCGCGACGGCCGCACGATCCTGAGCTACGGCCCCGGCGGCGGCTACGGGCCGCTGCGCGAGTGGCTCGCCGAGCGGCACGGCGTCGAGTCGGCGCGGATCGTGATCACGAGCGGCTCGCTCCAGGGCTTCGTCTTCCTCGCCGAGCAGCTCGTCCGGCCCGGCACGCGCGTGCTCGTCGAGGCGCCGACCTACGACCGGCCGCTCAAGATCCTCAACCGCCTCGGCGCCGAGGTCGTAACCGTGCCGATGGACGAGGAGGGGCTGTTGCCCGACGAGTTGCCGGACGGCGATTTCGCATTCCTCTACACCATCCCGACCTTCCAGAACCCGAGTGGGCGCACGCTCTCGGTCGAGCGGCGCCGACGGCTCGTAGAGCTCGCGGCCGAGCGGAACCTGCTCGTGCTCGAGGACGATCCCTACGGCCTCGTGCGCTACGAAGGCGAGCCGCTTCCGAGCCTCTTCGAGCTCGCGGACGGAGAGCAGGTCGCGTACTGCTCGTCCTTCTCGAAGACGATCGCTCCCGGAGTGCGCGTCGGCTGGTACGTCCTGCCGCCCAGCTTGCGGCCGAGATCGAGGCGCTCGCGGTCTCCACCTACATCTCGCCGCCGTACCTGTCGCAGGCGACCGTGCTCGAGTTCCTGCGGCGGGACAGCTTCGAGCCGAACCTCGAGCGGGTGAACGGCCTCCTGGGCGAGCGGCGCGACGCCATGCTCGATGCGCTCGGGCGCGAGTTGCCCGAGGACGCGAGCTGGACCCGGCCGGAAGGCGGGTACTTCGTCTGGGTCGAGCTTCCGTCCGGCCCTCCCAGCAACGAGCTGCTCGTGGAGGCGGAGGCGGCGGGCGTCACGTTCGTCAAGGGCGGCGACTTCTTCCCCGGCGGGCGCGGCGGCGAGCGCGCCCTGCGGCTCGCCTTCAGCTTCGTCTCGCCTGACGAGATCGCCGAGGGCGTCTCAGTGCTCGGGAGCCTGGTGCGCGCGGCGACGCCGGCGGCGCTCTAGCTGCGCGAGCAGGATCCCGCCGATCAGACCGACCGCGAGCGCGAGCAGGATCAGCCAGACCAGCGACACGTGCGCAGAGGTGAGCACGAAGTGGACGTGCACCGCGTTGCGGTTCTCGAGGACGAAGGCGATCGCGTAGGCGACGAGCAGTCCGAGGACGATCAGGCGGAGATAGAGGCGCGGCTGCCAGCGATCGCTGACTTCGTCGGTGTCGATCCGTGGGCGGCGCAGGCGCACGCCGGAATCCTATGAGCTAGGCGACTGCCTGGACCGGCACGGGCCGGGGGACGAGCCGCGGCTGCGGCGGCGGCGTCAGCCGACCGACGGACTGAGCGCGGAACGTCGGGCAGATCGCCTCGCCGGGAAGGGCGCAAAGGCCGGCGCGGCGGAAATAGCAATCTGCGCAGGTAGGAGTGGAACGTTTGCTCATTGAGGTCTTTGCTCTAGGAACCGCAGGCCGCTCTCGAGGTGCGATGATAGGCGGGAATTCCACGGAAGCAAGCGTTGCCGAGGACGAAAACTGACGAATTTCCGGCAGTTTCGAGCAGCCCGAAAAGGACGGTTTCTCCTACGCTCGCGGCAGCGTTGCCAGCGCGCGCAACGCCTGGCTGAGATTGTGGACCGGAACGATGCGAACCGGGCCCGCATAGCGGCGCGCATCCCTCGCGTTCTGCCCGGCCGGCACGAGGAAGACGTCGGCTCCGGCCTGCCGCACTCCGTACGTCTTCTGCTTGATGCCTCCGATCGGGCCGACCGCGCCGTTCAGCTCGATCTCGCCCGTTGCTGCCACGCGGTGACCGTGGAGGACGTTGCGGCCGAGCTTCCGCATCACCTCGAGCGTGAAGGCGAGCCCCGCAGACGGCCCGCCGATGCCGCTGCTGTCGATCGCGACCTTGATCGGCAGCTTGATCTTCGCGGACTGGTCCGGGACGAACCCGACGAGCGCTCGTCCGCCCTCGGGCACGGTCTGGACTGGCACGGTCAAGGTGCGCCCGCCTCGAAGGACACGCAGCTTGACCACGGCTCCCGGCTGCACCTGCCCCAGTGCGGCATGCAGTGAGCCTCTCGTCGGTGTCGGCTTGCCGTCGACGGCGACGACCACGTCCATCGGTTGCAGGTTGCAGGGAGCGTGCGTGCCGGCGATCAGCTGGGAAACGACGACGCCGGTGGGCTTGACGACGACGTGGTAGCCGAGCCTGCGCAGCGCGACGGCCGCGGCGACACGCTGGGAGAACGACATCTCCTGTAGCGCTGCCGCCTCGGCCTGTGCCGAAGAGGCGCAGGGCGCGACGATGTCCTCGGCGGGCACGAACGAAGAGTGCGGGTAGATCCAGGAGAAGAGCTTCTGGAACTCGGTCGCATTCTGCTCCCTCACGTCGACGAAATACAGCGTGCCCGAATCGGCAGGACGCGAGCCCTGCACTTGCACGAGCGGTCCGACGGGGTGCGCAGGGTCCACCATGAGGATGTACTGGCCCGACGGGATGCGGTTGAGGATCACGAACGTCAGGACCAAGAGGACGACGACTCCGCCCGACGACGCGCCAGGGTGTGAGCCGACGTCTCAAAACAGGAACCGCTTCAGTCCGCCGTCGACCACGAGGGTCTGCCCGGTGACGTAGCGCGCGCGGTCGGAGGCGAGGAAGCAGACGACGTCGCCGAACTCACGCGGCGTTCCCCAGCGCCGGAGGGCGATCTCCTCGAGCTGCTCGTCGCTCGGCCCGCCGGGATAGAGCTCGTCGAGCCTCGCCGTCGCGATCCGGCCCGGCGCCACGCAGTTGACGGTGATCCCCTTCGGCCCGACCTCCCGGCTGAGCGTCTTCAGCCAGCCGGTGAGCGCGGGCCGGAACGTGTTCGAGAGCGCGAGGTGCGTTGTGGGCTCCTGGGCCGCGAGCGACGTGATGGCGACGATCCGGCCCGCGGGGCTGCGCTCGAGATGCGCGAGGCAGAGCCGCACGAGCGTCACGGCGGGACGCAGGAGGAGCCGGTAGGCCGACTCGAGCGACGCCTCGTCAGCGTCCCGGGCCGTCCCCGGCGGCGGGCCGCCCCCGTTCCAGACGAGGACGTCGAGGCCGCCGAACCGCTCGACTGCGGTCGACACGGCCTGCTCGAGGTCGCCGCCATCGTTCACGTCGCCCGCGACCGCGACCGCGTCGAGCCGCGTGGCGTGCTCGTCGAGCTGCTCCGCGCGGCGGGCGAACAGGACGACGTCGGCGCCCTCCTCGGCCAGCGCCTCGGCGCTCGCCAGCCCGAGGCCCGACGACGCACCGCAGACGAGTGCGGTGCGCCCGCTCAGTCCGAGATCCATGACTCCGGCAGCGCTCCGGAGCTTGCGACCACGCGGGTCGTCATGCCCCCGCGGGCGGCGAACTCGCCCTCGATCTCGACGAATCGCGGCGCGCCGTCGGCGACGAGCTGGTCGAGCACCTCGTTCACGACTTCCTCCTGGAAGATCTTCCGCTCGCGGAACGACGTCAGGTAGTCGCGGAGCGACTTGAGCTCATAGAGCTTCGCGTCAGGGACGTAGCGGATCGTGAGCTCGCCGAAGTCGGGCGCGTCTGTGAGCGGGCAGATCGAGGTGAACTCCGGCGCGCCGAGCTCCACGAGGTAGTCGCGCCCCTGGAACCGGTTCTCGATCGTCTCGAGCAACGCTGCTCACGTGGAGAGCACGCCGACGACGTCCCGAACCGCCTCGGCACTCTGCCCGAGCGCCTCGCGCTCGTCGTCGGATAGCTCGAGCTCCACGATCTTCTCGACCCCGCCGGCACCGAGCTTCACCGGCACGCCAATGTAGAGGCCGTCGATCCCGTACTCGCCCTCGAGCAGCGCCGTGCAGGGCAGGACGCGCTTCTGGTCGAGGAGGATCGCGTCGACCATCTCCGCGATCGCCGCGCCCGGCGCGTACCACGCGGACGTGCCGAGCAGCTGCACGATCTCGCCGCCGCCTTTCGCGGTGCGCTCGACCATCTGCTGGATCCGGTCCTCGGACACGAGCTCGCGCAGCGGGACTCCGCCGACGGTCGTCGCCGAGACGATGGGCACCATCTGGTCGCCGTGGCCGCCGAGCACGAGCGCCTGCACGTCGCGGACGGAGGCTCCGGTCTCCCAGGCGATGAACGTGCGGAACCGCGCCGTGTCGAGGATCCCGGCCTGACCGAAGACCCGCTCCTTGGGGAAGCCCGAGGCGCTCTTCGCGACGTGACACATCGCGTCGAGGGGATTCGAGAGGATGACGATGATGCAGTCGGGGCTCTGGGCGACGATCTGCTCGGTCACCGAGCCGACGATCTTCTCGTTCGTCGTCACGAGGTCGTCGCGCGACATGCCGGGCGAGCGTGGCAGGCCGGCGGTAATCACGACCACGTCGGACCCGGCCGTCTGCTCGTAGTCATTCGTGCCGGTGATGTTCGGCTCGAAGCCGAGCACCGGGCCCATCTGGTTCAGATCGAGGGCCTTCCCCTCGGGCAGGCCCTCCTTGATGTCCGTGAGGACGACGTCCGCGTAGTCTCGCGCCGCGAGGATGTGCGCGGCGGTTGCGCCCGTGGCGCCCGCGCCGACGATCGTGATCTTCCTTCTCATCATGCCGCTACCTCAGCCTCCAGCTTCTCGATGACCGCGTCCGCGACCTCGCTCGTTCCTACGGCGGTCGGGTCGTCGCGGTTCGGTTTCATGTCGTAGGTGACGCTCTCGCCCTCGGCGATCACGGAAGCGATCGCGCTTTCGAGCCGGTCGGCCGCGCTGCGCTCGTCGAGGTGGCGAAGCATGAGGACGCCCGACAGCATCTGCGCGATCGGGTTGACCTTGTTCTGTCCCGCGTACTTCGGCGCGGAGCCGTGTGTCGGCTCGAAGACCGCGACCGTCTCACCGTGGTTCGCGCCGGGGGCGACGCCGAGCCCGCCGATCATCCCCGCCGCGAGGTCGGAGAGCACATCGCCGTAGAGGTTCGGCAGCACGAGCACGTCGTACTCCTCGGGCCGCTGCACGAGCTGCATGCACATGTTGTCCACGATCCGGTCGTCGAATTCGACATCCACGTTCTCGGCCGCAACCTCGCGGGCGACCTGCAGCCAGAGCCCGTCGGTGAATTTCATGATGTTGGCCTTGTGCACGGCCGTGACCTTGCGGCGGCCGTTGCTCCGCGCATAGTCGAAGGCGAACTCGAAGATGCGGCGCGTCCCGGTGACGGAGATCGGCTTGATCGAGATGCCGGCGTCGTTGTGGCGGAGCCGGCCGCCGTGCCCCTCGATCCACTCGATCAGCTCCGCAGCCTCCGGCGTGCCTTGCTGGTACTCGATGCCGGCATACAGATCCTCGGTGTTCTCGCGCACGATGATCAGGTCGACGTCGGCGAAGCGGCTGCGAACGCCCGGATAGCTCTTGCACGGCCGCACCTGCGCGTACATGTCCAGTTCTTTGCGGAGCGCGACGTTGACCGAGCGGAAGCCGCCGCCGATCGGCGTCGTGATCGGCCCCTTGAGCGCGACGCCCGTCTCGCGGATCGCGTCGAGAACGTCAGGAGGCAGCGGATTGCCGCCGTGCTTCTCCATCACGTCCGCGCCTGCTTCGCGCACGTCCCACTCGAGCTCGACGCCCGTCGCCTCGAGAACGCGCCGCGTCGCCTCTGTCAGCTCTGGCCCCGTGCCGTCGCCGGGAATGAGGACGACCCTGTGCGCCACGGCGCCCACTCTATTTAAGGTGCGCGGCATGTCGTTGCAGGAAGCCGCCACCCAGGCAGAGGAACTCGCGCAGGCGGGGTCGGAGCGCGAGCTCTCCCAGCTGCGCGCCCAGTGGGACGACGAGCTCGAGGCCGCGGCTCGCGGTGCGGACTTCCGCGAGCGGGCGCTCGCCTTTCGCGCGGTCGGCATGTTCCGCTGGCGCGCGAAGGAGGAGCTGCTGCGCCGCGGCCTCGACGACGGCAGCCCCGCCGCGCGCGGCTCCGCGTTGCTTTCGCTCGAGCTTCTCTCTCGCGACCATCCGAGCACCGTGAACTCCGTGCGTCCGCTCCTGCACAAGATGCTGGCGGACGAGGACGAGAACTCAGCCGTGCGGCGGCTTGCGGTGCTGGTGCTGAAGAACGGCTCGGCGCAGCGCGACACGGTCATGCTGCTCGAAGGGCTGGCCGTCGACGACCGTGCGGACGCAGAGCTGCGCAGGGCAGCCGGAACGGTCGCCCAGGGGCTGAAGCGGAAGGCTCAGGACAAGCGCTAGGACGTGCAGGTCGTGCAGACGCGAGCCTGAATCTCGCGACCGCAGGACGGGCAGACACGCTTGTGCCGGCGGCGCTCGAGAGCGCTCTTCTGAAGGCCCGCGGTGATCATCAGCCAGGCAGCTGCGAGGGTGCTGACCGCGGCGATTGCGACGTGCGGATCGAGGTGCATGCCTACTTCCTTGCTTGTTTTGCCTGCTTCAAACGGCGCGCATGCGGGTGCGCCTGGAAATACAACTCGCGCCGCCTACGATCGGATACGTGGGTGTAGAGCTCGGTCGTCGCGAGATCCGCATGCCCGAGCATCTCCTGCACCGCGCGCAGATCGGCGCCTCCCTCGAGCAGGTGCGTGGCGAAGGAGTGGCGCAGGAGGTGCGGGTGGATGCGCCCGGGCTCGAGCCCGGCCTTGTCGGCGAGGCGGCGCAGGATCAGGAAGACGCCGGCGCGCGTGAGCGGCCCGCCGCGCGCGTTCAGGAACAGCTCCTGCCGGTGGTGCCGGTCGAGGTACGGACGACCGCGCGCGAGGTAGCGGCGGAGGGAGTCCGCTGCCTCGCGCCCGATCGGGACGACTCGTTCCTTGCTTCCCTTGCCGAAGGCGCGGACGAGCCGGTTCTCGAGATCCACGGACTGGCGGTCGAGCGCAACCGCCTCGCTGACGCGCAACCCGGCGCCGTAGAGGAGCTCGCCGATGGCGCGGTCGCGGAGATGCCTCGGCGTGGTCCCGGTGGCCGCGTCGAGGAGGCGCTCGACCTCCGCCGGCGACAGCGTGCGCGGCAGCGTGCGCCGGCGCTTCGGAAGCTCGACGATCGCCGCAGGATTGTCGGTGCGCGCGCCGAGCAGCATCTGGTGTCGGAAGAAGGAGCGGACGGCTGCGAGCCTGCGCGCGACCGTCGTCGGGGCGAGCCCGTCTGCGCGGAGCTGCGCGACGTAGGCGGCCAGGTCGTCGCTGCTCGCGTCGGCGGGCGAGCGGCCGAGCCACCTGGCGAGGTGGGAGAGATCGCGCCGGTACGCCTCGACGGTGCGAGGCGCGAGGCGCGCCGAGGAGAGCGCGAGGAAGCCCTCGACGGCCGGATCGGACTTCTCGGTCACGCGCGCTGACTTCGGCCCGCGACGCGCGACGCCTGCTCGAATGGTGGGGTGCAGCGCAGGCATGTCCTTATCTACGGCTTCGTGCAGGGGGTCGGATTCCGTTTCGCCGTCCAGCGGGCCGCGAGCTCGCGCGATGTGTCCGGCTGGGTGCGGAACCGTGGCGACGGCGCAGTCGAGGCCGTCTTCGAAGGCGAGCCGCGGGACGTCGAGGCGCTCGTCGACTTCTGCCGCCGCGGGCCGCGCGGCGCCGACGTCGAGCGCGTGGAGGTCGAGGAGGAATCACCCGAGGGCCTGGCCGGCTTCCGCGTCGCCGGCTGAGGCCAGGTCGCGGAACGGCTCGGCGCTCGCCCAGACGATCTCGCCGCGCGCGAGGTCCAGATCCTCGAGGTCGTCCCGGCGCAGGCGGGCCGTGAGACGCTCGCCGCCGCCGTCTGCGAGATCGACGCGGGCATCCGCGCCGAGCACCGCGATCCGCTCGATCTCGACCTCCATGGCACCGTCGCTCGGCCAGCGGCGGAGGACGACCTCGTGCGGCCGCACGAGGCGATCGCCCAGGCGCACGGCATCGCCGACGAAGCGCAGGACGAACTCGGAAGCCGGCGAGTCGTAGAGCTCGGCCGGCGCGCCGACCTGCTCCAGCCGACCGTGATCGAGCACCGCCACACGGTCGGCGACCTCCATCGCCTCTTCCTGGTCGTGCGTGACGAACACCGTCGTCACGTGCACCTCCTCGTGCAGGCGGCGCAGCCAGTCGCGCAGTTCGGCCCGCACGCGGGCGTCGAGGGCGCCGAACGGCTCGTCGAGGAGCAGGACGCGTGGCTTCGCGGCCAGCGCGCGTGCGAGGGCCATGCGCTGGCGCTGGCCGCCCGACAGCTTCGAGGGATACCGATCTGCGAAGCCCGAGAGCTGGACGAGATCGAGCAGTTCGTCGACGCGCTCGCGGATCTCCTGCTTGGGCCGCTTCCGGATCGTGAGCGCGAAGGCCACGTTGTCGCGGACCGTCATGTGCTTGAACGCCGCGTAGTGCTGGAAGACGAAGCCGACGTTGCGCCGCTGCGGCGTGAGCCGGGTTGCGTCCTCGCCCGCGAGCAGCACCTCGCCGGAGTCGGGGCGCTCGAGGCCGGCGACGATGCGCAGCAGGGTCGACTTCCCCGAGCCGCTCGGGCCGAGCACGGCCGTGAGCGAGCCGTCGGGGATCTCGAGCGAGATGTCGCCGAGAGCGGTGAAGGTGCCGAAGCGCTTGGTGACGTTGCGAATCTCGATCGACATCTATACGGCTCCCTCTTTTGGCTTGGTCATGGTCATCAGGACGAGCACGAGCACCGCGATGACGGCAAGCACCACGGCAATCGCGTAGCTGCCACTCGTCTGGAAGTTCTGGATCAGGTCGTCTATGCGCGTCGTGGCCGTCTCGGTCTGGCCCTCGATCCGACCCGACACGACAGCCACGGCTCCGTACTCGCCGAGGCAGCGCGCCGTTGTCAGGATCACGCCGTAGATCACCGCCCAACGGATCGAAGGCAGCGTGATCAGCCGGAACCGCTGCCAGCGGGTCGCGCCGAGGGTGCCCGCGGCCTGCTCCTGCTCGTTGCCCAGCTCGCGGAGGGTCGGAATGACCTCGCGCGCGACGAACGGCACCGAGACGAAGATCGTCGCGAGCACGATCGCGGGCATGGCGAACAGGACCTGGAACCCGTGGTTGGTCAGCCAGTTGCCGAACCAGCCGCCGCGTGGCGCGTAGAGGAGAAATAGAGCCAGGCCGATGACGACCGGCGAGACGGCGAGGGGAAGGTCGATGAAGGCGTTCAGCAACCCCTTGCCGCGGAACCGGCGGCGCACAACCGCGAGGGCGCAGAGCACGCCGAAGACGGTGTTGAGCGGGACAGCGATGGCCGCCGCGATCAGCGTGATCTTGAACGCGTGCACGGTGAGGGGGTCGGATAGCGCCTGCCAGACCGGTTCCAGCCCGTGCTCGAACGTGCGGTAGAAGACCATCGTGAGCGGCGCGAGCAGGATGACGGTCAGGTAGCCGAGGGCTACCACGCGCAGGCCCAGCCGCCTAGGCACGCTCGTACCTCGTGACGTAGAAGCGCAAGGCGCCGACGGCGAGCAGCAGCACGAAGGCTGCACCCAGCAGCACCATCGCGACGGCTGAAGCTTCGGCGGATTGGCCGTCCTGGATCACCTTGAAGATGAAGACCGAGGCGACCTCGGTGTGGAGGGTGCTCCCCGCGACGAGGACGATCGCGCCGATCTCACCGAGGGCGCGTGCGAGCGCGAGCACGGAGCCGGAGAGGATCCCCGGCAGGATGTTCGGCAAGACGATCCGCCGGAAGACGGTGAACTGGCCGGCGCCGAGCGAGCGAGCCGCCTCCTCCATCTCCACGTCGAGTTCGATCAGCACGGGCTGGACCGTCCGGATGACGAACGGAAGCGTGACGAAGCAGAGCGCGAGCACGATCGCGGTGCGCGTGAAGGCGACGTCGATTCCGACCGGCGAATTCGGGCCGTAAAGGGTGAGCAGGGTCAGGCCGGCGACGATCGTCGGCAGGGCGAACGGGAGGTCGATCACGGAGTTGACGAGCGACTTGCCGTGGAAGTCGTCGCGGACGAGCACCCACGCCGTGATCGTGCCGAGCACTGCGTTGATCACGACGACGACGAAGGCCGCCGCAAAAGTCAGCTTCAGTGCTCCGACGGCTTCGGGGCTCGAGACGACCTGCCAGAAGCCGTGCGCTCCGGTCTTCTTCGCTTCCCAGATGAGTGCCGCGATCGGCAGGACGACGATGACGAGCAGGTACGTCGAGATGGCGCCGACGGACAGGCCCGTACTGGCCCGTCCGTCGGCGCTGAGCCTGCGTGCCGGCGCGGTCGCGCGCGCCGCGACGGCGCTAATGGGTGGGGCCTCCGACGGCCTGCTCGATCTTGACCATCCGGCCGTTCTCCAGGTCGAACCACACCTTGTTCGCCTTCAGCCAGCCACCGAAGAGCTTGTCGCTGATGTTGAAGGTTGGGCCGGTGTCGTACTTCTTGCGCCAGCCTGCGAGGTCGTGGCTCTTCAGCACAGACCTCACGACGGGCCGGTAGCCGTTGACGGCGAAGATCTTCTGCTGCTTCGGCGCGTGTGCGTACTTGATGAACGCCTTTGCCGCGGCAGGAGCGCTCTTGGTCGCCACCATCGGCAACTGGATCAGCATCGTGGGCTTGGGCACGACGAGCTTCCCCTGCTTGCCGGCAGCGAACGCGGCGTATGCCTCGCTCTCGTACGTGATGAGGACGTCGCCCTTGCCCGAGAAGAAGGTGTTCGCTGCGTTGGACCCGGAGGAGTCCTGCGAGACCACGTTCTTGAAGAGCTTGGTCACCCACTGAATCGCCTGGCGGTTGCTCAGCCCCGACTTTCGCGCCTGGCCGTACGCCGCGAGCACGTTCCACTTCGCCGAGCCGGAGGGGAACGGATCCGGCGTTACGACCTCCACTCCGGGCTTGACCAGGTCCTTCCAGCTGTGGATGTGCTTCGGGTTCCCCGCCCGCACGACGAACGCGACGACCGAGTCGGCCGCGATCCCGCCGAGCTTCGCCTTGGTCCAGGACTTGGAGATGAGGCCGGCGCCGGCGACCGTGTCGATGTCGAGCCCAGTGGAGAGGAAGGCGATGTCGGCCGGCTGCCCGGCGGCGATCTGCTTGGCCTGGGCGCCCGACGGCCCGTACGACTGGTTGAACGAGACGCCCTGTCCTGCAGGCTGATGCTGAAAGCGGGTGATGAGCTTCGCCATCACGGGCCTGGGCGTCGAATAGGCGACGAGATTCACGGTCGTTCCCGCCTGATGAGCCTGGGCGGCGCCGCTCGTGCAGCCGAACAGGACGGGGACGATCAGGGCGGGGAGCAAGAGTTTCCGCATCGCGCGAGGATCCTTTCTCGGGATTACCTACCAGCTTTATAGGTATTGGCGATGCTGATACTTACCATAAGTCTCCGTCGCCATGCCGATCCGAACGGAATCCGAACGATCAGGCTTTGCGCTGCGCCGCCGCGATGTCCGCGAGCGTCGTCTGCTCGAGCACACCGCGGATCTGCGTGCGCAGCTCGAGCCAGACGTCCCGCAGCCCCTCGGCCGCGCCGTCGTACTGGAGCTCGTCCGGTCGCACGCCGCGTACGGTGGCGATCGGCCCCTCGAGCTCGCGGATGACCTCGGCGACCGAGATCTCCTCCGCAGGACGTGCGAGCTGGTACCCGCCCTCGGCCCCGCGCTGGCTCGCAACCAGCCCGCCGCTGCGAAGCTGCGAGAGGATGCTCTCGAGGAACTTCGGCGGGATGCTCTGAGCCGAGGCGAGCTGCTCGGCCGTCGTCAGCCCGGGCGGCGCCGCGGCCAGCTCCGCCATCGCCCGGAGCGCGTAGTCGACCTTGGCAGAGACCCGCATCAGGCCCCATTCTTCCCGTCTCAGCTGCGGGGGTGCGAACGGTCGTAGACCCGCCGCAGATGTCGCGGGTCGACGTGGCTGTAGATCTGCGTTGTCGAGAGCGAGCTGTGGCCGAGCAGCTCCTGGATGGTGCGCAGATCGGCTCCGCCGTCGAGCAGGTGCGTGGCGAACGCGTGCCGCAGCCGGTGCGGGTGGGGGACGATCCGGCGCAGGGTGCTCGTGTCGAGGCGGCGACCGCGCGCGGACAGGAAGAGGGCGCCGTTCGCGCCGCGCGCCGCGGCGCCTCCAGCCAGAGCCGGTCGCGCTTCGCGCAGATAGCGGGCGAGCCAGGCCGCGGCCTCCTCGCCGAGCGGCACGACGCGCTCCTTGCCGCCCTTGCCGCGCCGGATGTGCAGGAGTTCCTGCTCGAAGTCGACGTCCCCGAGATCGAGGCCCACAGCCTCCGCGCTCCGCAGCCCGGCGGAATAGACGAGCTCGACGAGAGCGCGGTTCCGCAGCGCGATCGGCCCGTCGCCCTCGAGCGCCTCGAGCGTGCGCTCGACGTCTGCGGCGGTGGGGGCGTCGGGCAGGCGCCGCGCGCGGCGCGGGCCGAGGCGCGCGTCGGGGACGCGCTCGGGCCCGAGCGCATGCCGGAGAAAGGCACGCACCGCTGCCAGCTTGCGGCTGATCGTGGCGGGCGCGAGCTTCCTACCGCGTCGCGCGCCGCCGAGCCAGGCGACATAGTCGGCGAGCACGCGGACGTCGACCGAGTCGAGGTCCGTGCCGCGATCCTCGAGCCAGGTGCAGAACTCTCCGACGTCGCCGCCGTACGCGCGCCGGGTCGCCTCGCTCAAGGCAGGCGAGGCGAGGAAGCGATCGGCTGCCGCGCGTGCGTCCACGAAGGGACGGTTCGCCGGGCGTCGTTCCTTTCCCTTGCGCTAGCGTCAATTCCGTGATCGCGAAGCACGACGTGCTCGTCGTCGGAGCGGGCTGCGCTGGTATGCGCGCCGCGATCGAGGCCTACGACGCCGGCGCGGACGTCGCGATGATCTCGAAGCTCCATCCGACGCGCTCGCACTCCGGGGCGGCCGAGGGAGGTATCAACGCGGCGCTCGGCAACGCGGCCGAGGACAACGCCGAGATCCACGCCTACGACACGGTCAAGGGCTCCGACTACCTCGGCGACCAGGACGCGATCGAGATCTTCGCCGAGGAGGCGCCCGGCGACATCGTCCAGCTCGAGAACTGGGGCGCGATGTTTTCGCGCGCCGCGAGGACGGAAGCTCGCGCAGCGGCCGTTCGGCGCCGCCGGCTCGCCGCGCACCGTCTTCGCGGCCGACATCACGGGCCACGTCCTGATCCAGGTGCTCTGGGAGCAGGTCTGCAAGCGCGACATCCCCGTCTACGAGGAGTTCTTCGCCTGGCAGCTCGTCGAGCACGAAGACCGCTGCCAGGGAGTCGTCTGCTGGGACCTCTTGCACGGCGGGCTCAAGACCATCGGCGGCAAGACGGTCGTGCTCGCGACGGGCGGGGCCGGCCGGCAGTACCGCGTGACGACGAACGCGTACGCGTGCACCGGAGACGGGATGGCGATGGCCCTCCACGCCGGTCTGCCGCTCAAGGACATGGAGTTCATGCAATTCCACCCGACGACGCTGTACCCGACGGGCATCCTGCTCACCGAAGGGATCCGCGGCGAGGGCGGGTACCTGATCAACAAGGACGGCGAGCGCTTCATGAAGCGCTACGCCCCGAACGCGCTCGAGCTCGCCTCGCGCGACGTCGTCTCCCGCTCCGAGCAGACGGAGATCGACGAGGGCCGAGGCGTCGACGGGAGCGTCCTCCTGGACATGCGCCATCTCGGCGCCGAGCGGATCCTCGAGCGGCTACCGAGCTCACGCGAGCTCGCGATGACGTACGCCGGCCTCGACCCGATCTACGACCCGGTGCCGGTGCGGCCAGGAGCCCACTACCACATGGGCGGCGTCGAGACGGACAGCGACGGCGCCACGGAGATGACGGGTCTGTACGCGGCCGGCGAGTGCGCGTGCGTCTCCATCCACGGCGCGAACCGGCTCGGCGGCAACTCGCTCATGGAGACGATCACCTTCGGCCGCCGCGCCGGACGGTCCGCCGCGGAGTGGGCGCTGTCGCACACGACGGTCGAGATCCCGGAGTCGGCCGAGCGCGACGCCGAGGCGCGGCTGCGCGAGCTGCTCGAGCGCACCGACGGCGAGCGACCCTGGAAGCTGCGGGAGGAGCTCGGCAACTCGATGCTCGAGAACTTCGCCGTCTTCCGCACCGAGGAGAAGATGACGAAGCAGATCGAGATCCTCGAGGGTCTCCGCGAGCGCTATCCGAACGTCTACGTCGAGGACAAGGGCGAGGTCTTCAACAGCGACCTCACGCAGGCGATCGAGCTCGGGAACATGCTCGACACCGCGCTCTGATGGTCACCGCCGGCATCGCGCGCAAGGAGAGCCGGGGCGCCCACGCGCGGCCGCACGACTACCCGACCCGCGACGACGAGAACTTCCTCCACCACTCGATCACACGCTGGAAGGACGGCGGCGTCGAGCTCTCCAAATCCGAGGTTCGCTTCACCAAGTGGGAGCCTCAGGAAAGGAAGTACTGATGCAGGTCGGGCTCAAGATCTGGCGCTACGACTCGGCGACGGGCGAGCGCGCGCTGCGCGAGTACGAGATCGACGCGCCCGAGGAGGCGACGCTCCTCGACTGCCTCGACATCGTCAAGGACCGCCACGACGGCTCGCTCGCCTACCGCAAGAGCTGCCGGATGATGATCTGCGGCTCGTGCGGGATGCGGATGGACGGCGCCGCGGTGCTCGCGTGCAAGACGCGGATGTACGACATCGCGCAGGAGGGCCGAGTTCCCGTGATCTCGGCGATGGGGAACCTGCCGATCGTGAAGGACCTCGTCGTCGACATGGATCCCTTCTGGTCGAAGTTCAAGGCGATGTGGCCGTGGCTCGAGCCCGGCTACGAGCGGCCGGAGGACGGCCGCGAGTACCGGATCTCGCAGGAGCGGATGAACGTCATCCACAAGGAGTCGCTCTGCATCAACTGCGGCTGCTGCGTCTCGGAGTGCAACGCGATGGAGTCCGACCCGGAGTTCCTCGGCCCCCAGGCGCTCGCGAAGGGGATGCGCTTCGTCGGCGACCCGCGCGACGGTGCGACCGTCGAGCGGCTCGAGCGCTACAACGCAGGAGCACGGCATCTGGGACTGCACGCGCTGCTACTTCTGCAACGAGCGCTGCCCGAAGGGCGTCGACCCGCGCGACGCGATCGCGAAGCTCGGCGCCGAGTCGATCCGGCTCGGCATCGACCGCGACATGGGCGCGAAGCACGCGAAGTGGTTCGTCCGCTCTGCGGAGACGACCGGCTGGCTGCGCGAGGAGGAGCTGATCCCGAAGACGCAGGGCTACGTCAGCGCGATCAAGCAGCTCAAGTTCGGCTACTCGCTCGCGCGCACGGCAAGGTGCGGCCCGTGCCGATGCCGCACGTGGCGAAGGACGTGAACGAGGCGCGCAACCTGCGCAAGCTCGTGCGCGAGCAGGACCGGCAGGGCGCGCTCGGGCCACGTGCAGGGCGAGCGTGCGCTCGAGCGCCTGGCGCACGGGCACGTGAACGAGTCGCTCGAGGAGATCTACGCGCGGCCGGGCGCCGCGCCGAGGCCATGGCTACCCGAAGTGGAGGAGGAGCGTCCGCGTGAGCACGACCGAGACGCCGCTGAAGCGAGTCGCGTACTACAAGGGCTGCCTTGCGTCGCTTTCGGCGAAGGAGCTCGACACGTCCACGCAGGCTCTCGCGCCGCAGGTGGGGCTCGAGCTCGTCGAGCTCGAGTCGGTGACGTGCTGCGGGGCGGGCGACATCCACGAGGCCGAGCCCGACTACTACGTCCACCTGAACGCGCGCATCCTCGCCTACGCGGAGGCGACCGGCTGCGACACGCTGATGACGGTCTGCAACGTCTGCACGCTCAACCTGCGGCAGGCGAACTTCATGCTCCAGGGCGACTCGGACCTGCTCGCGCGGGTGAACGAGAACCTCGAAACGGTCGGGCGTGCCGGCGTACTCGGGCAAGGTCGACGTGCGCCACTTCCTCTGGGAGATCGCCGAGGGCGAGGGCTACGAGAAGCTCAAGGAGCGTGGCGCACAAGGGCCTGAAGGGGCTCAAGGTCGCGCCCTTCTACGGCTGCCAGATCCTGCGCCCCTCGAAGATCATGGGCTTCGAGGATCCCGATCGCCCGTGGTCGCTCGAGCGGATCATCGAGGCCTGCGGCGGCGAGGCGATCGACTATCCGGCGAAGATCAAGTGCTGCGGCTTCCCGATCATCGCGGCGCGCGAGGAGACGGCGCTCGGCGAGGTCATCCAGCCGATCGAGCAGGCGATGGAGGCCGGGGCCGACGTGATGGTGACGCCGTGCCCGCTCTGCCATCTCTCGCTCGATGCCTGGCAGCAGAAGCTCGAGGCGTCGACCGGCAAGAAGTTCGGCCTGCCGATCCTCCATCTCGCGCAGCTCGTCGGCGTTGCGGCCGGGCTCGAAGAGTCGGAGCTGAAGTTCAAGCGCCACATCGTCGATCCACGGCCGGCGCTCGAGCGGCTCGAAGTCTGAGAGGCATCGGCACCGCGATCGCGGGCGGCCTCGGCTGGGGCCTGTTCGAGGCGAGCTGGGTGCGGCTGCGCGAGCTCGAGGTCGAGCTCCCGGGGTTGCCGCCGGAGCTGGACGGACTCCGGATCATCCACCTCTCGGACTTCCACTTCGGCGTCCCGTCGCCCGGCGTCGGCGCTGCGTGGCGCGCGGCCGCGTGGGCGCGCGAACGGCAGCCCGATCTCGTCGCGATCACCGGCGACCTCCTCACGCACCCGCGAGGGGAACCGATGCTGCGGAGGCTCGTGCGCGTCTTGCCGCAGCCGACAGCGGCGGTGCTCGGCAACCACGATCTCGCGATCAGCCGCGACCCGCAGGCAAGGCGCTCCGACCTGCAGGAGCTCGAGCCGGCCACGCTGCTGCGCGACCAGGGGCGGATGCTCGAGCTCCGCGGCCGGCGAGTCTGGCTCGCCGGCGCCGACCCGCGGCTGATCGTGCGTGGCCGCCCGCGGCTCGACCCGAACTCACTGGCCCGCGAAGCGGACTTCTCGATCCTCCTCTGCCACTACCCGCGCGTTCTCGACGGGCTCGAGCCCGGCCGCTTCGACCTCGTCCTCGCAGGCCACATGCACGATGGACAGATCACCCTCCCGTATCCCGGAGGCAAGGTGCTGCTCGCCCATCCGGGCGCGCCGTACACCCGGGGCATCTACCGGAGCCCGGCCGCGACGATGCACGTCTCCGCCGGTCTCGGCACGACGTTCGTCCCGTTCCGCTTCGCCGCGCGGCCGGAGGCCACGGAACTGACACTGAGACGGGGCTAACCTAGGCACATGGCCGGCCAGGCGTCGATCTCGACCGAGATCCTCGCACGCTACGCCGCGGATGCGGCGCGAGGAGTCGAAGGAGTACGGGAGCTCGCTGACAGCCCGCTCCCCCGCCGGCACGCGGTCCGCGTGTCGGGAGACAACGGCGCGGTGCGGCTCGAGCTGCACCTCGTCACGGAGTGGGGGGCGTCGATCCCGGAGGTCGGCAGACGTGTCCAGGAGCGCGTGCGCGAGTACCTCCGCAGCATGGCCGACGTCGAGCCGGCGGCGGTCGAGGTCGTCGTCGACGCGGTGGGGCCGGCACCGTGACGCGGATCTCCGGGCTGACGGGACTGACGCTCGAGACGGCGCCGACCGTCTGCCACGACTGCATCTGGTGGCAGACCCGCAACGGGCGCAGTACCGACAAGCGCAAGTGGATCCGTGACGCCGAGGACGAGTGGGGCGCCTGGGGCACGGTCTACCAGGACGACGGCGGACGGCTGCTCGGCTCGATGCAGTACGGGCCGGCCGGGCTCTTCCCGCGAGCGCGCGAGCTGCCGGCAGGGCCGCCGAGTGACGATGCCGTCCTCGTCACGTGCGCCTACCTCACCGACCCGTCCCGGCCGTGGGTCATGCAGTCGCTGTTCCTCACGGCGATCGGCGATGCGCGCGACCGAGGCGCACGCGCGCTCGAAGCTTTCGCATATCGCTATCCGGAAGGGGAGACGACGTTCGAGCGCTTCCACGTCCACCGCACGATCTTCCCGTCGGATTTCCTCGCCGACTTCGGCTTTTTCTCCGTACGCACGAAGGGACGCGTCGAGCTCGCGCGACTCGAGCTAGGCGGGCTCCAGCCGGTCGAGGAGGGCGACGCGCGAAAAGGTGCTCGCCGTCGTACGCGAAGCGTTCATGCCCGCGCCCGAGCCGCAGCGTCCTTAGGACACTGCGGCCGTGACCCGCGCGAACGGGAGGAAGACAAGTGTTCCCTTGCTCGCGTAGGGGCTGTTGCTGTAGACGACCCCTGCGCTGCCGATGCGGGCGAGGCCGATGCTCCGACTGAGCTTTCCGATCACCCGGTCCTTACCGTTCGCCCAGATTGAGCGCGTGTACCGAGCTGCCGACGCTGTAGATCGCGATCTGGCCCTGGACGTCGAGGTTGCCCGGAGTCCCGCTGCCACGCACGGAGAATGTCTTCGAGGGAGACCCCGACGGTGCGTAATACAGCTGGAGCTGCCGCGTCTTGGTCAGCACGACGAGGTTGTGCCCGCTCAGAGCGACCGACGCCGCGCTCGGCGGAGTGGCCACCGTCCGCAAAAGGTTGCCGGACGAGGCGTATAGGCCGACCGATCCGCTGGAGCGCAGCACTGCCACGCGTGCTCCGTCCGCTGAGCCTGCTTGGACGGTGGCGGGCCCCGTCGCGACCTGCTTCAAGGTCGTGCCGTTGAGGAGATCAAGCTCGCCGGCGGTGACCGTGCCGCTGCCGTCGGTCGTCCACCGATTGAGCGCGATCAGGCTCCCCGAGCCGACGAGCCCGCCGAGCCAGTCCCTGCGCAATGTGGCGAGCGCCCGGGACAGTTGTCGCCGTAGCGTGTAACCGTTGCAAGCTTTCGTTCCTGAGGCTTTGTCACCGAGGATGTGAAGAGATAGTCGTCGCCCTCGGTGTTGCCGCCGACGTTGGCCAGCCACGCCACGCGCGTGCCGGCAATTGCAAGCTGGAAGACGCCCGAGCCGGTGCTCGAGTCGTCGACGATCCTCGTGCGCTTGCCGCTCACCGTCGTCGTCTGCCCGGTGCGGACGTTCCAGACGAACACCTTGTTGTTGTTCTTGCCGAGCGTCGAGCCGACGTCGTAGGCGATGCGGTTGCCGTCGATCGCGAGCGCTTCGATCCGAGACTGGGTGTACCTCGTCTTCGCGGCACTCTTGGCGGTCGTGCCCATCGCGCTTGCGACCAGCGTGAGGCCGATTCCTACCGCGACCGATCCGAGGAGCACGCCCCTGAGCCTCTTCATTCCGCGCCGAATGTAGATCGGGCGGATGAAGAAAAGATCAAACTTGAGTTAGGCGTTTCCGGCGCCGTCTTGGGCGACGCGGAGGGCAACCACCTCATGCTCGGGATATCGCGCGCGCAATTCAGCGGAGATGTCGCGCTCGGCCCAGACGATCACCGTCGGGCCCGAGCCTGAGAGCGTCGCGCCGAGCGCTTCGTGGGGAAGCTCGGCGCGCAGCTCGGTGAGCAGTGGCGCAGTCGCGGCGCGGTACGGCTCATGCAGGCGGTCGTCGTGGCTCGCAGTGAACAGCGGCGCATTTCCCGACGCGATCGCCGCGCCCAGCAGCGCCGCTCGCGCGACGGTGAACACCGCGTCCTCGCGCGGCACTGCGTCGGGTAGCGCCTGCCGCGACTCCGCAGTCGAGACCTGGGTCTCGGGGATCACCGCGATCGGCAGCGCCGGCAGGTCGTCGGCGACTCGTGCGACGTGGCCGTCCCACGTCAGGCAGACGCCGCCTGCGAGTGCCGGCGCGAGATTGTCCGCGTGTCCTTCCAGCGGGAGTCCCGCTGCGAGCAGTTCCTCGACGCTCGGCGAGACGCCCGCAGCCCAGGCGCCGGCGACGAGGCCGAGCGCGACGATCGCCGCACTGGAGCCGAGGCCGCGCTCGCGTGGGATGCGGCTCGTCCATTCGAACGTCCACTCCGCGGGAGACGCGTAGGCGGAGAAGGCGCGCACGCCGAGATGCGACTCGTCGGCGCCGCTCCCGCCTTCGGTCAGCTCCAGCTCGTTCCAGAGCTCGAGCGCGGCGCCGGCGACGTCGAAGCCCGGCCCGAGGTTCGCCGTCGTCGCCGGTGCGCGGAAGCGCGTCATGCTCCGACGGCGGCCGGATCCTTCAAGCCGTGGCCCGTGACGATGCAGACGACACGGCCTTCGTGCTTGGCATGGGCGAGGCCGGCGATGCCGGCGGCAGAGGCAGGCTCCGAGAAGACGCCCTCGAGTGTGCGCAGGTTCTGCCAGGCGTCGAGGATCTCCTCGTCGGGCACTGTGATGAGCGCGCCGCCCGAGCGCTCGATCGCCTCGTGCACCCACCTCTCGTGCACGGGCTCGGTGATGCGGATCGCCGAAGCGACGGTGTCGGGCCGCTGTGCCGCCTCGACGGGGTAGAGCGCCGGCAGTGTCCCGACGAGCTCTTCGAATCCCCGTGCCACGGCCCGCGTGTTGCCGCCGCCGCCGTACGGGAGAGTCACGACGTCGGGAGCGCCGCCGAGCTGCTCGGCGATCTCGGCCGCGACGCTCATCTGGCCCTCGATCCGGTCCTCGCTGCCGCCCGAGTTGACGAACGTCGACCCGGGCTCCGAGGCGAGCTCCTCCGCGTGCGCGAACGCGTCCGAGAACGAGCCCTCGATCTCGACGATCCGCCCGCCGACTGCGCGCACCTGGACGAGCTTCGAGGCAGCGATCGCGCCTGCCGGCACCACGATCACGGCTTCGATCCCCGCCCGCGCCGCATAGGCGGCGCAGGAGGCGGCGGTGTTCCCGGTCGACGCGCACACCAGGCGTGTGAGTCCGCGCTCCACCGCGCGCGTGGTCGCGACCGACATGCCGCGATCCTTGAACGAGCCGGTCGGGTTCGCACCTTCCCACTTCAGCCAGAGCTCCTCGACGCCGTAGCGCTCGCCGAGCCGCGGTGCGCGCAGGAGCGGCGTGTTGCCCTCGCCGAGCGTGATTTGCGTCACGCGGCGATCACCGGCGCGATGAACGGACGGCCGAGCACTTCCGGCGACTCCGAGAGCTCGTCGAGCGCGGCTTCCACGGAGCCGATCGTCGCCTCGTGCAGCACGAGGTCGAGGGAGGCTCGGCCGGGCTCGAGGTGCTGGACGAGCTGCGCGATCGATACGTCGTGCTTCGCGAACGTCGCGGCGGCGTGCCCGAGCACGCCCGGCTGGTCGGCCACGTCGAGGTGAACGTAGAACGGCGCCCGCCAGCCGGCCGGGTCGAGCCGCGGCAGCTCCCGCCAGCACGCGTCGTTCTGGAGGAAGCCCGTGCCCGACGTGCCGACGACGCTGACGAGGTCGGCGACGACCGCAGAGGCCGTCTCGATCCCGCCTGCGCCGGGGCCGCCGAGCGTCACCTCGCGGATGGCGTCTCCCTGCAGGACGACGACGTTCGAGCTCCCCTCGACGGTCGCGAGCGGATGCGCGTTCTCGACGAACGCAGGTTGCACGCGAACGTCGACGGCGCCGTCCGTGAGCGTCGCGATTCCGATCAGCTTCAGCGCCATGCCGAACGACGCCGCAGCAGCGACGTGCGCCGGCTCGATCGCCTCGATCCCGCGGTACTGCACGTCGTCGAGCAGAACACGGGAGCCGAAGGCGACTGTCGAGAGGATCGCCATCTTCGCCGCCGCGTCCGCGCCGGTGACGTCGTCGCTCGGATCGGGCTCGGCGAAGCCGAGGGCCTGCGCTTCGGCGAGCGCCTCGGCGTACGTTCCGCCGCGTGCCATCCGCGAGAGGACGAAGTTCGTCGTTCCGTTGACGATGCCGAGGACGCGGTGGACGTTCTCGGCGACGAGCGACTCGCGCAGCACCTTCACGACGGGCACCGCGGCGCAGACCGACGCCTCGAAGCGCAGCTGGACACCGGCGGCGGACGCGATCGCGAACAGATCCGCGCCTTCGCGGGCCACCAGCTGCTTGTTCGCGGAGACCACCGGTTTGCCGGCGCGCAGAAGCTCGCGCACATATCCGCCTGCGGGCTCGAGCCCGCCCATCACCTCGGCGACGACGTTGACGCGGGGGTCGTCGCGCAGCGCCGCGAAGTCGTCGGTCAGCACGTCGCCGCCCGGCACGAACTCCCGGTTCTTCGCGGGATCGCGCACGAGCGCGCGAACCACCGTCAGCCTGTGCCCGGTCGCGCGCTCGATCTCGTCGCCGCTCTCGGCGAGCATCCGAGAGACGGCCGAGCCGACCGTGCCGTAACCCAGGAGGCCTACGCCGACGTCAACGGACGCCATGCGGTGTCGAGCACCCTCTCCGCGATCTGAACGGCGTTCAGCGCGGCACCCTTGTTGAGGTTGTCGCAGGCGAGGAACAGGACGAGCCCGTTCTCGGCTGCAGGATCGCGCCGCACTCGGCCGACGAGGACATCGTCGGACCGGGCGGACGCGGCCGGCGTCGGCGTGTCGACCAAACGCACCGACGGGGCTTCCCCGAGCACTGCTTCAGCCTGCTCGGGCGTGAGCTCTGACTCCAGCTCGATCCAGACCGACTCGGCGTGGCCGACGAGCACCGGGACGCGCACCGTGGTGGCGCTGATCGGCAGCTCGGGCAGCTCGAGAACCTTCTGCGACTCGGCGCGGATCTTCGACTCCTCGTCCGTCTCCGCGCCTTCCCACGTCCAGTCGAAGCCGACGTCGTGCTGCTCGACCGGCTCCTGCCTCAGCTGCTCGGCGCGCGCGGCGCCCTTGCCCGAGACGGCCTGGTACGTGGAGACCCGCACGCTGCGCAGCCCCGCCGCGTCGTGCAGCGGCTTGAGCACACAGGTGAGCGGGATCGTGCAGCAGTTCGGGTTGGCGAGGATCCCGTCGTGGTCGGCGACCCGGGCGCCGTTCACCTCCGGCACGACGAGCGGGATGCCGGGCTCGAGCCGGTAGGCCGACGACTTGTCGATCGCGACTGCGCCGCCGCGAACCGCGTGGGGGACGAGCTCGCGCGACGCCTCCGTGCCGACCGAGAACAGTGCGATGTCGATCCCCCCGGCTGCGAGTGCGTCAGGTGTCGCCTCCTCCACCACGGTGCCGTCGGCGAGCGCAGACCCGGCCGACCGCGCCGAGGCGAACGCGCGCACGTTCTCGAAGCCGCGCTCGCGCAGGATCCGCATCGTCACGCTGCCCACGGCGCCCGTCGCGCCGATCACCGCGACGCGCGCGTCACGCATCGACGCGCTCCTCGGCGTACATCCGGAACTTGTCGTGCACCGCCCGCACGGCACGCTCGACCTCGGTCGCCCGGACGACGCACGAGACGCGGATCGACGACGTGGAGATGATCTCGATGTTGATGCCCGCCTCCGCAAGCGCTTCGAACATGTCGGCGGCAACGCCGGGGTGGCTCTTCATTCCGGCCCCCACGAGCGAGACCTTTGCGATCTCGTCGTCGAGATCGATCGACGTGGCGCCGATCTCAGCGCGGAGCTGCTCGAGGATCGGCTCGGCGACGGGGAGGTCGCTCTTCGGCAGCGTGAACGAGATGTCCGTCGTCCCGTTCTCGGAGACGTTCTGCACGATCATGTCGACGTTCACCCCGGCGTCGGCGAGCGCGCGAAAGACGCGCGCGGCGATGCCCGGGCTGTCGGGCACGGCGACGATCGTCGCCTTCGCTTCGGACGCGTCATGGGTGACGCCTGACACGATCGCCTTCTCGAGCACCAGATCTCCTTCCTCGGCGATCCGCGTGCCCTCGCTGTCCGAGAACGACGCGCGCACGTGGAGCGCCACACCGTACCTTCGTGCGATTTCGATCGACCGCGCCATCATCACGCGAGCGCCGGTCGCCGCCATCTCCAGCATCTCTTCGTAGCTGACGGTCTTGAGCTTGAGCGCGTCGGGGACGATGCGCGGGTCGGCGGTGAAGACGCCCTCGACGTCGGTGAAGATCTCGCAGGGGCCGCCGAGAGCGGCGGCGAGTGCGACGGCAGTCGTGTCGGAGCCGCCTCGGCCGAGCGTCGTCACGTCGTGGGAGTCGGCCGAAACGCCCTGGAACCCGGCGACCAGCACGATCTTTCCCGCGTCGAGCGCGTCGTTGATGCGTGTCGCGCGCACCTCCGCGATCTTTGCCTTGCCGTGGGCTGTGTCGGTCACGATCCCCGCCTGAGATCCGGTGAGCGAGATCGCCTCGTGGCCCAGGTCGTGGACGGCCATCGCGCACAGTGCGTTCGAGATCCGCTCGCCGACCGAGACGAGCATGTCGTACTCGCGCGGGTGCGGGACGGGCGAGATCTCGTGCGCGAGGCGGATCAGCTCGTCGGTCGTGTCGCCCATCGCCGAGAGGACGCCGACGACCCGTTTGCCTTCCTCGCGGGCGCGGACGAGCCGGCGCGCGACGTCCTTGATCTTCTCCACGTCGCCGACCGAGGTGCCGCCGAACTTCATCACCACGAGGTCGGGACGACGCGCCGA
The DNA here is from genome assembly GCA_963790845.1 of uncultured Actinomycetes bacterium. GTDB lineage: Bacteria > Actinomycetota > Thermoleophilia > Gaiellales > Gaiellaceae > Palsa-739. The sequence goes on from CAWBQC010000020.1 coordinate 24,391, forward strand.
CGCGTCGGCTGCGATCTCCGGAAGCGGCTCGTACTGCGTGGTCGCCACGACCTACATCTCCCTGCGGCCGGCGAGCGCCCGGCCGAGCGTGACCTCGTCCGCGTACTCGAGATCGCCGCCAACCGGCAGCCCACTCGCAAGGCGGGTCACGCGAACGCGGTCGCGGAGCTTGCCCGCGAGGTAGGACGCGGTCGCTTCGCCCGTCGCGTTCGGGTTCGTGGCAAGGACCACCTCGACGACGCCGTTGCTCTGGACGCGGTGCATGAGCTCGTCGATGCGCAGGTGCTCGGGCTCGACGCCGTCGAGCGGCGAAAGCGCGCCGCCGAGGACGTGGTAGAGGCCGCGATACTCGGCCGTCCGTTCGAGCGAGACCAGGTCGACGGGCTGCTCCACGACGCAGATCGTCGTCCGGTCGCGCCTCGCGTCGAGGCAGATCCCGCAAAGCTCGTCCTCGGTGAGGTTGCCGCAGTCGCGACAGAAGCGGACGCGCTCTTTGACCTCTTCGATCGCCCCGGCGAGCGCGAGCGCCTCCTCTTTCTCCGTCTGGAGGAGGTGGAAGGCGAGCCGCTGTGCGGTGCGGCTGCCGATGCCCGGCAGGCGCGTCAGCTGCGCGACGAGGTTCTCGACGGAGGGGCTGAACATGTGGCCTGAGGGTACTCGTCCGCTTCGGACAGGCTAGGCGGGCTATCTGGGCGAAAAGTCGAACGCCCAGCCCCAGATCACGACGCCGATCAGCGCCAGCACGATGATCGCCCAGAGCCAGTTCGAGAAGATGTACCGGCCGCGGACGGTCCGCCGCGGAGGCGTGCTCACTCGCCGAGCCCGGGAAGCCCGAGCCCGCCGAGGCCCATGTCGCCGAGCATGTGCTGCGCCTTCGCCTCGACTCCTGCGCGGGCCGAGCGCAGCGCCTCGTTCACGCCGGCGAGAACGAGGTCGGCGAGCGCCTCGGGATCGTCCGGATCGATCGCGTCGCGCGAGATCTCGATCGCGACGACCTCGCCGGCGCCGTTCGCGGTCACCTTGACAAGCCCCCCACCGACCGACGACTGCGCGGTTTCCTGCGCAGCCTCGTCCTGCATTCGCTGCACCTGTTCCTGCATCTGTGCGGCCTGCTGCATCAGCCGCTCCATGTCGAAGGACGACATGGCTAGCTGTCTCGCTCCTGGGCGTCGAACGTCTCCTTGAGGAGCTCGAGGATCCGCTCCTCGCCGGCCGGCTCGTCGTCGGTCGCTGCGGCGCTCTCTCGCGCCTCGCCGAGCTCGAAGACGAGCTCGAGCCGTCGACCGGTGACGTCGTAGAGGGCGTCCGCGAGCAGGCCTGCGTTCTTCGGGCCGCGCGCGAGGTCGAGGTGGAACTGCGCCGTCGGCGGGAACTCGAGCGTGAGCGTGTCGCCGCTCAGATCGGCGGGATGCGCCTCGCGCAGCAGCGACGCAGTCGGGATGCCGCCGCGTTCCTCGACGGCGGGGAGGACGGTGCGCGCCCAGGCCTCCTGAAGCTGGGAGAGCTCGAGCGCGGGTGCGCCGACCGGCACGGGAACGCGTTCCGGCTCGGGCTGGGGGGCGGGCTCGGGCTGCTCGGCCGCCGCTTCGGGCGCGCTCGGTGTCGGGTGGCGGCGCGGGCACGGGCGCGGCGACCGCCTCGCCCTGCTCGAGCCGCTCGAGCCGGAATGCGATCGACTCGCGCGAGAGGTCGCTCGCCGGCCGGGTCACCTTGACGAGCGCAAGCTCGAGCGGCAGGCGCGGATCGCCGCCCTGGCGCATGTCGTCGATCGCCACCGCGAGCAGGTCGACGAGTCGCAGCACCGTGGCCTCGCCGAGCTGGTTCGCCTGTCCCTTCAACCGCTCCCGTGCCTCTTCGCTCGTCGCCGCGGACTCGGGCGCGTCGCCGAGATGCTGGGCGAGCATGAGCTGCCGCAGATGCTCGATCAGGTCGAGGACGAGCCTCCCGAGATCGTGCCCGCGTTCCGACAGCTCCTCGACGTACGTCAGCGCGCCTGCGGTGTCCTTGTCGATCACGAGATCGCAGAGCCGGAAGAGCGCCTCCTCCTCGACGGTGCCGAGGAGCTCGAGGACGGCTTGCACCGTGACCTGATTCCCGGTCGCGGAGGCGAGCTGGTCGAGCATCGAGACCGCGTCGCGATAGGCGCCGCGGCCGCTGCGCGCAACGAGCGCGAGCGCCTGGTCGGGCGCATCGATCTCCTCGGCGTCCGCGATCTGGCGCAGCACCTTGACGAGCTGCTGCAGGTTCGGCCGCTGGAAGACGAACGTCTGGCAGCGCGAGCGGACAGTCGGCAGCACCTTCGAGAGGTCGGTCGTGCAGAAGACGAAGACGAGGTGGGGCGGGGGCTCCTCGATCAGCTTCAGGAGCGCGTTCCAGGCGGCGTCCGTCAGCTGATGCGCCTCGTCGAGGATGTAGACCTTGTAGCGCCCCTCGACCGGCTGGAGGACGACGCGGTCGCGGATCTCCCGGATGTCGTCGATTCCGCGCTGCGACGCGGCGTCCATCTCGATCACGTCGAGAGAGGTGCCCGCGGCGATCGTGCGGCACGCGTTGCACGTGCCGTCGGGCGTGGTCGTCGGCCCTTGCGCGCAGTTGAGGCACTTGGCGAGGATGCGCGCCATCGAGGTCTTGCCGGTGCCGCGCGGGCCGGCGAAGAGATAGGCCTGGCGCACCGCGTCGGTGCCGATCGCGTTGCTCAGCGTCCGGACGACTGCCTCCTGCCCGACGACGTCCGCGAAGCTCTGGGGACGGTACTTCCGGTAGAGCGCGGCCATTCGACGATTCAAGCAGAACGGTACGCGCAGCCGCTCGCACCGAGCGAGCGGAAGGCGAAGCGGGCGAAGCGGACAGATGGACCAGGCACACCGCACACCTGAGAGGGACTACTTAGCGCTGCTTCCTCCCGGATCTGACGCGGTTCGCAGGCTCCCACTGCACGGGGCCTGGCCCAGACCGAGTGTAGCCTCCGGCCTCATGCCCGATGACGCGCGCCGAGCCTTGCTCACTCGATTCTTCGACCACGCGCCGATGTTCCCGCCGGCCGGCCTGCCGCCGGCAGAGGCGCTCGCCGAGGACCGGCGTGCCCGAGAGAGCGAGCAGGCGTGGATGCTCGGTCGTCTCGTCTGGCCGGCGGCGCAGCTGTCGGGGATTCCGCAGGACGAGCATCGCGCGCTGGCGCTCGTCGAGACGGGAGCCGAGCACCACGGCGAGTCGGTCTACCTCGAGGACGTGCCTCTCGACGAGGTCGCCGCGCGCGGGCTGCGCGCGAAGATTCGCTGTGGCGGCGAGCGCGTGCCGACGGTCGAGGAGGTCGCGGACTTCATCCGTGGCTGCCGCTCCCGTGGCGTCGTCTTCAAGGCGACCGCCGGCCTTCACCACGCCTACCCGACCGACGGCGAGCACGGCTTCCTCAACCTCCTGGCGGCCGCGGCGTTCGGAGACGAGGAGGAGGCGCTGCGGGAACGTGCTCCCGCCTTCGCGCTCGACGCCACCTCGTTCCGCTGGCGCGACCAGGAAGCGCTCCCCACGCAGCTCGTCGACGTGCGCTCGTCTCTCTTCCACTCGATCGGGACGTGCTCGTTCTTCGAGCCGGTGGAGGAGCTCGAACGGTTGGGGATCCTGTGAGCTTCGGCGCGGGCCCGAGCGGGCTGCTCTGGCGGGACGGTGACGAGGCAGTCGACCTCTCCGGGCTCGGCGACGTCCTCGCGCAGCCGACGCTGAATCCGCTCATGGCGCAGGGGCCGGCGGTTTGGGAGGACGCGATTTCGGCAGCGCGAGAGCACGACGGGCCGCGCACCCCGCTCTCGGACGCGGGCCTCAGGCTCCCGTTCGACGTCGCGGACTACGTCGACTTCTATTCGTCACTCGAGCACGCCACGAACCTCGGCCGCATGTTCAGGCCGGATCAGGAGCCGCTTCTGCCGAACTGGCGCTGGCTCCCGGTCGCGTACCACGGTCGGGCGGGCAGCGTCGTCGTCAGCGGGACGGACGTCGTGCGGCCGTCCGGACAGCGAAAGGCGCCGGACGAGGACGCGCCGACGTTCGGCCCGACCCGCCGCCTCGACTTCGAGCTCGAGATCGGCTTCGTGGTGGGCGTTCCGACGAAGCTCGGCGAGCCCGTTCCGGTAGAGGCGTTCTCCGACCACGTCTTCGGCGTCGTTCTCGTCAACGACTGGAGCGCGCGGGACATCCAGGCGTGGGAGTACGTGCCGCTCGGCCCCAACCTCGGCAAGTCGTTCCAGACGTCGGCCTCGGCCTGGGTGACGCCGCTCGCGCTACTCGAGGAGGCGCGCGTCGAAGGGCCGTGGATGGACCCGCCGCCGCTTCCCCACCTCCACGGCGGACGGGACTGGGCGCTTGACATTGCGCTCGAGGTGGAGCTGAACGGCGAGACCATCTCCCGCGGCAACGCGAAGACGCTCTACTGGACGATGCCGCAGCAGCTCGCGCATGCGACCTCGAACGGGGCGCGGCTGCGCACGGGCGACCTGATGGCGTCTGGGACGATCTCCGGCGCCGAGCCCGGCTCCGAGGGCTCGATGATCGAGCTCTTCCGGGGCGAGCGCTTCCTCGAGGACGGAGATGAGCTCGTTCTGCGCGGGCGCGCGGCAAACGGCGTCGACCTCGGCGAGGTGCGAGGCCGCGTGCTGCCGGCGCTGGCCTAGGCGAACCATCGCGGAACCGAAGCGGTGCGGCCGCCGTTGCCTCTGGACTACGGAAGAAGGAGGCAGCAATGGCTGTTTGGGTCTGGATCTTGATTGCAATCGGCGTCGTGCTCGTCATCGCGTTGGCGGTCTTCGGGGCAATGCGTAACCGTGAGAATGGGCAGCGGCGGGAGCAGGCGCGCGAGCTTCGCCAGGAAGCGGAGACGCGCACGCAGCAGGCCGAGGAGCGCGAGCGGGTAGCGAAGGAGCAGGCGCACCAGGCGCGCCAGGCGCGCAGGGAGGCGGCCCAGGTCGGCGCACGCGCCGACCGGCTCGACCCGGACACCGAGACACCCGACGACGAATGACGCAGGGCTAGCCCGGCGCGTCGAGGTAGGGCACCGGCTGCCGCCCGGTGTCCTACGGGCGCTGGCTTTCGCCGGGCGCTAACGGACTAGACAGGTCTGTGTGATCGGGCGTCGAACCATCCCACGATGACGCAGACGAAATTCACGATTGCCGCCCTGGTCGTCGTTTTCACGATCGCCGCTCTGATCGTGTTCTCCGCCGTCAGCCATGGGCGCCGTCGCAGGCAGCTAGCGCGCAGCGGTCACCGTACGGAGCCGGCGACCTCTTCGGCCGCCCCCTTTGACCTCCTGTCTGGATGAAGCGTTCGAGTTCGGGCCGGAGCACGATTACAAGCGGCCCGGTTTCACGAGACGACAACCGAGACGCCGTTGACCTGACCGGCGTCGATCGTGTTCGAGCTCGGGGCGATGGCGATGCTCTGGGTCGAGCCCGACGCGGTCAGCGTCATGTCCACGGCCGACCCGACCGGGGTGCCGTCGCTGTCGTAGAAGCTCGCGGACAAGCTTTTCCTCTGGCAGCCGGCAGGGATGTTCGAGAGCTCGACGCCGTTGACGACGTACTCGGAGTTGGTGGCGGAGAACGCGGCCGTGTACGCGAACGTCAAGCCGCTGCCGCATGAGGCGACAACCTTGCTCCCGGCTCCCAGGCCCGTTGAGCTGGATCCGAGTGTCGCTGCGAAGCCGTAGGCACCGAGGAAGGCCGCGACGGCGGCAAGCGCAGCGAGAACGGTCTTGCGCCTCCCGGCCGCCACTCCCGGACGGTAGGGCGGGCCGGCGAGGTTTCCGCTAGCCCACCGGGCGGGGTGGCCTGAACGAGTGTCGAGCCTCCAGCGGATCGCCTCCCCTGACGACGTGCGCGGCGCGCCGCGCTTCGATAGTGGGCGCGGCTGGGACATTTTCGTCAGAAGGTGGTGATTGGAGAGGGACGGCCGAGATGGAAGCCCTGAGCGAAGTCGACGCCGAAGTCGGTGAGCATGGCCAGGGTCTCATCGTCTTCGACGCCCTCGGCGATCGTCTCGTAGCCGAAGTCCTTGGCCAGCCGTGCGATGGCTCTGACGAGGTGCTGGTTGGATGTGTCGGCGGGCAGGTTCCGCACGAAGTCGACGTCGATCTTCAGATATGCGAGGTTGAAGGTCTTGAGGTAGGTAAAGCTGGCGAATCCCGTGCCGAAGTCGTCGAGGGCAACGCGGCAGCCGATGTCTGTGAGCCCGGTGATGAAGGCCTTGCCGGCTTCTATGTCCTCCATGAGGGCGGTTTCTGTGATCTCGAAGACGAGGCTCGCGGGATCGGCGCCGGCGTCGCGTAGCTCGTGTTCGATGAAGGTCAGCAGGCTGAGGTCGCTGATCGAGTCGGCGGAGAGGTTGGCTTCGACGTTCTGACCGCTCCCGGCGAGACGGGCGGCATGGGAGATCACCCAGCGGTCGATCTCGGCGATCATCCCGTACTTCTCGGCCACCGGCAGGAAGCTGCCGGGCGCGATGACCTCGCCGTTGGCGCCGATCATCCGTAGCAGCAGCTCCTGACAAGGCTTGCCGCCGGCAAGAGGAACGATGGGCTGTGAGTAGAGCGTCAGCCGATCCTCGTCGATGGCGTCCCGGATCCGTCCGACCCAGGCGAGCGTGTCGAGTTCGCGACGGGTCCGCTCGTGCTCGGCCTGCTCATCGCTGGCGTCGCGGAAGACCACCACGACCCCGTTCGCCTTCCAGCCGTTGCGCAGCGGCGCGGCCGAGTAGGAAACAGGACAGATCGTCCCGTCCTTGCGCGTGAACGCCTCGTGGCTTCTCCGCGTGGGCTTGCCCAGCTGGCGGACACGCAGCAGCGGGCAGTCCTCCGCAGGATGAGCCGATCCGTCCGCGTGCTGGAAATGGACGATCTCGTGCATCGGCTTGCCCCGCAGCTCGTCCTCGGTCCACCCGAGCATGCGCTCTGCAGCAGAGTTCATGAACGCGACACGACCTTCGTCGTCCAGCGCGTAGAGGCCCTCGACCATCGTGTCCATCATCGTCGAGCGGAAGTGTTCGGCCTCCGCGTGCTCGGTTACGTCGGTCACGACCACCCCGACCCCGATGACTTCGTCATCGACCTCCACGGGGTAATAGCTGGCCAGCCAGTGCCGGCGATCCTGCGTCAACGCCCGCAGACGAACAACCTCCAGGTTGACGACCGGCTCGCCCGTGTCGAGCACGCGCCGATACACGCCCTCCATCTGCGACCAGATATCCGGAACCAGCTCGGCGACGGGTCGGCCGATCTGCTCCTCGACCGGCGCGCCGTTGACCTCCGCAAGAACGCTGTTCATGCGTACGACTCGCAGCTCACGGTCGACCAAGGCAAAGCCGATCGGCGCGCTCTCCTGCAGCGTCTCGACGAGCGTCAACGATTCGGCCGTCGCGCGCTGCGCCTCCACAAGCTCGGTGACGTCCTGCACAGCGCCAACCATGCGCACTGGGTGCCCATCCCTCTCCTCGGCAAGCTCGGAGAACGAGCGCAGCCACCGGACGCCGCCATCCGGCCACACAACCCGATAGGTCACGTTCGGCAGCCGGCCTTCTCCGCCGCGCTGCGTCGAGTTCCCGCGCAACTCGGTCCCGGTCGGCGGAATGCATCCGCGACAACACGTACTCGGCCGAAGGCGTGACCTCGCCCGGCCGGACACCGAGCAGGCGGTACATGTTGTCCGACCACAGCAGCTCGTCGGACTCGAGATCCCACTCCCAAGTCCCGGTGCGGGCCAGCTGCTCTGCCCTGTCGACCACGGCACGGCCGGGGTGGGCCCGAGCGGAATCCGATGACTGCGGACCCCGAGCATCCGCATCCAGATGATGTGGAAGTGTCATCGCCATCCGAAGAGAGTGGTCCAGGACCGCGATGCACACCAGCGCGAGAACTACCCAGAATGGCGGGGGGAATCTACGTACCCCAGGTA